>NZ_AP022575.1:643431-1286862 GCF_010730055.1 Mycobacterium shinjukuense
GAAGACGATCGACTGGGCGGTGAACGACGGCTTGGGGTCTTATTTCTGGCAGCACAACTGGGGATCGCCCAAGGGGTACACCCATCCGGCCGCGAATCTGCACCAGGTGGAGATCGACAAACGCAAGGTCGGTGGGGTCGGGGTGGACATCAACGAAATCCTCAAGCCCCAATTCGGGCAGTGGGCCTAAGGTTCCGCTGCCCAGCGCTGTGGCGCGCCATCCAGCAAACCCTCGTCCGCTCGACGCGCGGCCCCGGCGTCGTCGGCGATTGCGGCTCACGTTCTCGCGGCAGGCCAAAATTTTGGTATAACGATTTGGTAACAATACTGCCTTGATCAGCGCTGTTGTTGCTACTCCAGCGTAACCGCCAACACGCAGGACGTTTGTCCACCACACCCGCGTCCGCCGTTCAAGCCGGTGTTATCCACGACACGGTTACCCGACCGTAGAACTCGCCAGTAACCGATCGACGTAAAAAAACTGGACCGATCCTTATGACACTCTTATATGGCCGGCGAGTCCGCGGCGCCGCTTGACCCACGAGCCGGTACCCGACAACACAGCGGTCAGTCCATTTCGGTTGCGAACCGATGCGGAATCGACCGGACTCGACGAGGTCTCCGCGACGCGCGTCCGGAACGGCCGAACGAACCGCCCCGCACAGACGCAGACAGACGCATACAGGGAGATACAGACGTGACGATCCACGAGCACGACCAGGTGTCCGCTGGCCACGACGGGGAGGACCCGCACCGGAGGCAGCACCCGCTTGCGGGGGACACCCATGCTCTGGTCGATCGTCTGACGGCCGGCGAGCCGTACGCTGTCGCATTCGGCGGCCAAGGCAGCGCCTGGCTGGAGACTCTCGAAGAGCTGGTTTCCGGGGCCGGGATCGAATCCGAGCTGGCCACACTGGTCGGTGAGGTGGAGCTGCTGCTGGAGCCGATCGCGCGAGAGCTGATCGTGGTGCGTCCGATCGGCTTCGAGCCGTTGCGGTGGGTGCGTGCGCTGGCGGCCGAGGATCCGGTTCCGTCGGACAAGCATTTGACCTCCGCTGCGGTGTCGGTGCCCGGCGTGCTGCTCACCCAGATCGCGGCCATCCGCGCCCTGGCCCGCCAGGGCATGGACCTGACGGTCACCCCGCCGGTGGCCATGGCGGGGCACTCACAAGGTGTGCTGGCGGTGGAGGCGCTCAAGTCCGCGGGGACGCGCGATGCGGAGCTGTTTGCCACGGCCCAGCTGATCGGTGCCGCCGGAACGCTGGTGGCCCGCCGGCGCGGGATCTCCGTCCTCGGCGATCGTCCGCCGATGGTATCGGTCACCAACGCTGACCCGGAGCGCATCAAGCGGTTGTTGGACGACTTCGCCCAGAACGTGCGTACCGTGCTGCCACCGGTGCTGTCCATCCGCAACGGCCGGCGCGCGGTCGTCATCACCGGAACGCCGGACGAGCTCTCGCGCTTCGAACTTTATTGCCGCCAGATCTCCGAAAAGGAGGAAGCCGATCGCAAGAACAAGATCCGCGGTGGCGACGTGTTCGCCCCGGTCTTCGAGCCGGTGCAGGTGGAGGTGGGCTTTCACACCCCGCGGCTGGCCGACGGAATCGACATCGTCGGCGGCTGGGCGCAGACGGTTGGCCTGGACGTCGCTTTGGCACGGCAGTTGGCTGGCGCCATCTTGGTCGACCGAGTCGACTGGGTTGACGAGATCACCCGCGTCCACCGGGCCGGCGCTCGTTGGATCCTCGACCTGGGTCCCGGCGACATCCTGACGCGGCTGACCGCGCCGGTGATCCGCGGCCTGGGCGTGGGCATCGTGCCCGCGGCCACCCGCGGCGGCCAGCGCAACCTCTTCACCGTCGGGGCCACCCCCGAGGTGGCCCGGGCCTGGTCGAGTTATGCGCCGACGGTGGTTCGCCTGCCCGACGGCAGGGTCAAGCTCTCGACGAAATTCACCCGGTTGACCGGCCGGTCGCCCATCCTGTTGGCCGGCATGACCCCGACCACCGTGGACGCCAAGATCGTCGCCGCGGCGGCCAACGCCGGCCACTGGGCCGAGTTGGCCGGCGGCGGGCAGGTCACCGAGGAGATTTTCGGTAACCGCATCAAGGAGATGTCGGACCTGCTCGAACCGGGCCGTACCTACCAGTTCAATGCGCTGTTCCTGGACCCGTATCTGTGGAAGCTGCAGGTCGGCGGAAAGCGGTTGGTGCAGAAGGCCCGTCAGTCCGGCGCGCCGATCGACGGTGTGGTGATCAGCGCCGGCATCCCCGATCTCGAGGAAGCCGTCGAGCTGATCGACGAACTGGGCGACGTCGGCATCAGCCACGTCGTGTTCAAGCCCGGGACGATCGAGCAGATCCGCTCGGTGATCCGCATCGCCACCGAGGTGCCCACCAAACCGGTGATCATGCACGTCGAGGGCGGGCGTGCCGGCGGCCACCATTCCTGGGAAGACCTCGACGACCTGCTGCTGGCCACCTACTCGGAGCTGCGTTCGCGCGCCAACATCACCGTGTGCGTCGGGGGCGGCATCGGCACCCCGGAGCGGGCGGCCGAATACCTGTCCGGGCGGTGGGCGCAGGCGTATGGGTTCCCGTTGATGCCGGTCGACGGGATCCTGGTCGGCACCGCGGCGATGGCCACCAAGGAGTCCACGACGTCGCCCTCGGTCAAGCGGATGTTGGTGGCGACCCAGGGCACCGATCAGTGGATCAGCGCCGGAAAAGCTCAGGGCGGCATGGCTTCCAGCCGCAGCCAGCTGGGTGCCGACATCCACGAGATCGACAACACCGCCTCCCGCTGCGGCCGGTTGCTCGACGAGGTCGCTGGCGACGCGGATGCGGTCGCGCGGCGGCGCGACGAGATCATCGCGGCGATGGCCAACACCGCCAAGCCGTACTTCGGCGACGTCGGGGAGATGACCTACGCGCAATGGCTGCGGCGGTACGTCGAGCTGACCGTCGGCGAGGGCAACTCGACGGCCGACACCGCCGCACCGGGCAGCCCCTGGCTGGCCGACACCTGGCGCGACCGGTTCGAGCAGATGTTGAAACGCACCGAAGCCCGTTTGCACCCAAAGGATTTCGGTCCGATCGAGACTATTTTTTCCGGTCCCACCGGGCTGGCGCTGCTGGACAACCCGCGGCAGGCGATCGCCACGCTGTTAGCGCACTACCCGGACGCCGAAACCGTCCAGCTGCATCCCGCGGACGTGCCCTTCTTCGTGACGCTGTGCAAGACGCTGGGCAAGCCGGTCAACTTTGTGCCGGTCATCGACAAGGACGTCCGGCGTTGGTGGCGCAGCGACTCGCTGTGGCAGGCGCACGATGCCCGCTACGACGCCGACCAGGTATGCATCATTCCGGGCACCGTGTCGGTGGCCGGGATCACCCGGATGGACGAACCCGTCGGGGAGTTGCTGGACCGCTTCGAACAGGCCGCCATCGACGAACTGCTCGGCGCCGGTGTGCAACCCAAGGATGTCACGTCGCGCCGGTTGGGCCGCCCCGACGTGCGCGGACCGCTGGCCGTCGTGCTGGACGCACCCGACGTGCTGTGGGCCGGCCGCACCGCCACCAACCCGGTTCATCGGATCGGCCAGCCGGGCGACTGGCAAGTACGTGAAAACCATACCGCCACCCACACATCCACCGGGGCGCGGCTACAGACCGGCGAAACCGGGGCCGGCGATGTCGTTTTAAGCGTCCCGGTGTCAGGCACTTGGGTCGACATCCGGTTCACCCTGCCGGCGAACACGATCGACGGCGGCATGCCCGTGGTCTCCACCGAGGACGCCGCTACCGCAATGCGTGCGGTGCTGGCGATCGCCGCCGGTGTCGACGGCCCGGAGTTGCTGCCCCCGGTGATCGACGGCACGGCCACCGTGACGGTCAACTGGGACCCCGAGCGGGTGGCCGATCACACCGGGGTCACCGCCACCTTCGGCGAGCCGTTGGCGCCCGGCCTCACCACCGTCCCCGACGCGCTGGTAGGCCGTTGCTGGCCAGCGATTTTCGCGGCGATCGGATCAGCGGTTACCGACGCTGGCGTGCCGGTGGTGGAGGGCCTGCTGAGCCTGGTGCACCTGGACCATGCCGTCCGCGTGGTTGGCCAGCTGCCGACCTCGTCGACCCAACTGTGCATTACCGCAATGGCTTCCAACGCGACCGACACGGACACGGGCCGGGTTGTGCCGGTCTCGGTTACCGTTGCCGACGCCGACGGCGCCGTAATCGCCACCCTTGAGGAGCGATTCGCGATCCTCGGCCGCACCGGTTTCGCCGAACTCACCGACCCGGTGCGCGCCGGCGGTGCGGTATCGGAGAACGCCACCGACACCCCACGTCGGCGGCGCCGCGATGTCACGGTAACGGCGCCGGTCGATATGCGTCCATTCGCGGTGGTGTCCGGCGACCATAACCCCATCCACACCGACCGGGCTGCCGCGCTGCTTGCGGGCCTGGCGGGGCCTGACGGTGAGGGCGGGCCGATCGTGCACGGCATGTGGTTGTCGGCCGCCGCGCAGCACGCGGTGACCGCCACCGACGGCAAGGCCCGCCCACCGGCTCGGCTGGTCGGCTGGACGGCGCGCTTCCTCGGCATGGTGCGTCCCGGCGACCAGGTGGACTTCCGCGTCGAGCGTGTCGGAATCGACCAGGGCGCAGAGGTCCTGGAGGTCGGCGCGCGGGTGGGCTCGGATCTGGTGATGTCGGCGACCGCGCGGCTGGCCGCGCCGAAGACGGTGTATGCCTTCCCCGGGCAGGGCATTCAGCACAAAGGCATGGGCATGGAGGTCCGCGCTCGCTCCAAGGCGGCGCGCAAGTTGTGGGACGCCGCGGACAAGTTCACCCGCGAGACCTTAGGTTTTTCGGTGCTGCACGTGGTTCGGGACAACCCGACCAGCATCATCGCCAGCGGTGTGCACTACCACCACCCCGACGGCGTGCTGTACCTGACGCAGTTCACCCAGGTCGCGATGGCCACGGTGGCGGCCGCGCAGGTGGCCGAGATGCGGGAACGGGGGGCCTTCGTCGAGGGGGCGATCGCCTGTGGCCACTCCGTCGGCGAATACACCGCGCTGGCCTGCGTGACCGGCATCTACGAGCTGGAAGCCTTGCTGGAGATGGTGTTTCACCGCGGGTCGAAGATGCACGACATCGTGCCGCGGGACGAGCTGGGTCGCTCCAACTACCGGTTGGCGGCGATCCGGCCGTCCCAGATCGACCTCGACGACGCCGACGTGCCCGCGTTCGTGGCCGGGATCGCCGAGAGTACCGGTGAGTTTCTGGAGATCGTGAACTACAACCTGCGCGGCTCGCAGTACGCCATCGCCGGCACGGTGCGCGGCTTGCAGGCGCTGGAGGCCGAGGTGGAGCGGCGCCGCGAGCTCACCGGTGGTCGGCGCTCGTTCATCCTGGTGCCCGGCATCGATGTTCCGTTCCACTCGCGGGTGTTGCGGGTGGGCGTGGCGGAATTCCGTCGCTCACTGGACCGGGTCCTGCCGCGTGACGCGGACCCCAATCTGATCATCGGGCGCTACATCCCGAACCTGGTGCCGCAGTTGTTCACCCTGGACCGGGATTTCATCCAGGAAATCCGGGACCTGGTGCCCGCCGAGCCGCTCGACGAGATCCTCGCCGACTACGACACCTGGCTTCGCGAGCGGCCACGGGAGATGGCGCGCACCGTGTTCATCGAGCTGCTGGCGTGGCAGTTCGCCAGCCCGGTGCGCTGGATCGAGACCCAGGATCTGCTGTTCATCGAGGAGGCCGCCGGTGGCCTGGGGGTGGAGCGGTTCGTCGAGATCGGCGTGAAGACCTCACCGACTGTCGCGGGCCTTGCCGCCAACACCCTCAAGCGGCCCGAATATGCGCACAGCACGGTGGAAGTGCTCAACGCCGAGCGCGACGCCGCCGTGCTGTTCGCCACCGACACCGACCCTGAGCCGGAGCCGGAGGCGGACGAGCCGGTCGCCGAGTCGGCCGCGCCGGACGTGGTCCCTGCGGTGCCGGCGGGGGCGCCGACCGTACCGTCGGGCACCGCCCGCCCGGACGACATCGCCTTCGACGCCGCCGATGCCACCTTGGCGCTGATCGCCATCTCGGCCAAGATGCGCATCGACCAGATCGAGGAGCTGGACTCCATCGAGTCCATCACCGACGGCGCATCGTCGCGACGCAACCAGCTGCTGGTCGATCTTGGATCGGAGCTGAACCTGGGTGCCATCGACGGCGCCGCGGAGGCCGACCTGGCCGGGCTGCGCTCCCAGGTCACCAAGCTGGCGCGCACCTACAAGCCTTACGGGCCAGTGCTTTCCGACGCCATCAACGACCAGTTGCGCACCGTGCTCGGACCGTCGGGCAAGCGCCCCGGCGCCATCGCGGAGCGGGTGAAGAAGGCCTGGGAGCTCGGTGACGGCTGGGCCAAGCACGTCACCGTCGAGGTCGCGCTGGGCACCCGTGAAGGCACCAGCGTCCGTGGGGGCGCCCTGGGCCACCTGCACGAGGGTGCCTTGGCCGACGCCGCCTCCGTCGACAAGGTCGTCGACGCCGCGGTGGCCTCGGTAGCCGCTCGCCGTGGCGTTACCGTGGCGCTGCCGTCGGCCGGGGGTGGCGGCGGTGCCACCATCGACGCGGCCGTGCTCAGCGAATTCACCGACCGAATCACCGGCCGCGACGGCGTGCTGGCCTCCGCGGCCCGCCTGGTGCTGAACCAGCTGGGGCTGGACGACCCGGTCAGCGCCATGCCGTCGGCCACCGACGCCGAGCTCATCGACCTGGTCGGGGCCGAACTGGGCGCGGACTGGCCGCGTCTGGTGGCGCCGGTGTTCGACGCGAAGAAAGCCGTCGTGTTCGACGACCGCTGGGCCAGTGCCCGCGAGGACCTGGTGAAGCTGTGGCTGACCGACGAGGGCGACATTGACGCCGACTGGGCGCGGCTCTCGCAACGATTCGAGGGCACCGGCCATGTCGTCGCGACCCAAGCGACCTGGTGGCAGGGCAAGTCGCTGGCCGCGGGCCGTCAGATCCACGCCTCGCTGTATGGCCGGATCGCGGCCGGCGCGGAGAACCCCGACCCCGGTCGCTACAGCAGCGAAGTGGCGGTGGTGACCGGCGCGTCCAAGGGCTCGATCGCCGCGTCGGTGGTGGCCCGCCTGCTCGACGGCGGCGCCACGGTCATCGCGACCACGTCCAAGCTCGACGACGAACGGCTGGCGTTCTACCGCACGCTGTATCGCGACCACGCCCGCTACGGCGCGGTGTTGTGGGTGGTCGCGGCCAACATGGCCGCCTACACCGACATTGACGCCCTGGTCGAGTGGGTCGGCAACGAGCAGACCGAAAGCCTTGGGCCACAGTCGATTCACATCAAGGACGCGCAGACCCCGACCCTGCTGTTCCCGTTCGCGGCGCCGCGCGTGGTCGGCGACCTGTCGGAAGCCGGTTCCCGCGCCGAGATGGAAATGAAGGTGTTGCTGTGGGCCGTGCAGCGGCTGATCGGTGGACTGTCGAAGATCGGCGCCGAACGCGACATCGCCTCGCGGCTGCACGTGGTGCTGCCCGGCTCGCCCAACCGCGGAATGTTCGGCGGTGACGGCGCTTACGGTGAAGCCAAGTCCGCGCTGGACGCGGTGGTGAGCCGCTGGCACGCCGAGTCTTCGTGGGCGGAACGGGTCAGCCTGGCGCATGCGCTGATCGGCTGGACCCGCGGCACCGGGTTGATGGGTCACAACGACGCCATCGTCGCCGCCGTCGAAGAAGCCGGTGTCACCACCTACTCGACCGATGAGATGGCGGCGATGCTGCTCGACCTGTGCGACGTGGAATCCAAGGTGGCCGCGGCCAGCTCGCCGATCAGGGCCGACCTGACCGGCGGTCTGGCCGACGCCCGACTCGACATGGCCGAACTGGCGGCCAAAGCCCGCCGGGAGATGTCGGCCGAGGCGGCCGCTTCTCAACAGGCCGAGGAGGAGGCGTCGGCCGAAGGCACCCCCGGCATCATTGCGGCACTCCCGTCGCCGCCGCGCGGCTGCACCCCGGCACCGCCGCCGGAATGGGATGACCTCGACGCCGACCCCTCCGAGTTGGTGGTGGTCGTCGGTGGCGCCGAGCTCGGCCCGTACGGTTCGTCGCGCACCCGGTTCGAGATGGAGGTCGACAACGAACTGTCGGCGGCCGGCGTGCTGGAGCTGGCCTGGACCACCGGGCTGGTGCGCTGGGAGGACGACCCGCAACCAGGGTGGTACGACACGCAATCCGGTGAGCTGGTCGACGAGGCCGAGCTGGTCGAGCGTTACCACGATGCCGTGGTGGAGCGCGTCGGCATTCGCGAGTTCGTTGATGACGGCGCGGTCGACCCCAAACAGGGCTCTCCGCTGCTGGTGTCGGTATTCCTCGACAAGGACTTCTCTTTCGTGGTTTCGTCGGAGGCCGACGCGCGCGCGTTCGTCGAGTTCGACCCCGAGCACACCGTCATCCGGCCGCTGCCCGATTCCAGTGACTGGCAAGTCACCCGCAAGGCGGGCACCGAGATCCGGGTGCCGCGCAAGACCAAGCTGTCGCGTGTCGTCGGCGGTCAGATCCCGACCGGGTTCGACCCGACGGTGTGGGGCATCAGCGCCGACATGGCCAGTTCCATCGACCGGCTGGCGGTGTGGAACATCGTGGCCACCGTCGACGCATTCCTGACCGCCGGTTTCAGCCCGGCCGAGGTCATGCGCTACGTGCACCCGACGATGGTGGCCAACACCCAGGGCACCGGCATGGGCGGCGGCACCTCGATGCAGACGATGTACCACGGAAACCTGTTGGGCCGTAGCAAGCCGAACGACATTTTCCAGGAAGTCCTGCCGAACATCATTGCCGCCCACGTGGTTCAGTCCTACGTCGGCAGCTACGGCGCGATGATCCACCCGGTTGCCGCCTGCGCCACGGCCGCGGTGTCGGTCGAGGAAGGCGTCGACAAGATCCGGCTGGGCAAGGCCCACCTGGTGGTGGCCGGTGGACTGGACGACCTGACGCTGGAGGGCATCATCGGCTTCGGTGACATGGCGGCCACCGCCGACACCGGCATGATGCGTGCCCGGGGAATTCACGACTCGAAGTTCTCGCGTCCCAACGACCGGCGGCGCCTGGGTTTCGTGGAGGCACAGGGCGGGGGGACGATCTTGCTGGCTCGCGGCGATCTGGCGCTGCGGATGGGGCTACCGGTACTGGCGGTGGTGGCGTTCGCGCAGTCGTTCGGCGACGGTGTGCACACCTCGATCCCGGCGCCCGGCCTGGGTGCGCTGGGCGCGGGTCGCGGCGGCCGGGACTCGGTGCTGGCGCGCTCGCTGGCCAAGCTGGGCGTGGGTGCCGACGATATCGCGGTCATCTCCAAGCACGACACATCGACGCTGGCCAACGATCCCAACGAGACCGAGTTGCATGAGCGGCTCGCGGACGCGCTGGGCCGCTCCGAGGGTGCGCCGCTGTTCGTGGTGTCCCAGAAGAGCCTGACCGGGCACGCCAAGGGCGGCGCGGCGGTCTTCCAAATGATGGGGTTGTGTCAGATTCTGCGGGACGGTGTCATCCCACCCAACCGCAGCCTAGACTGCGTCGACGATGAACTGGCCGGCTCGGCGCACTTCGTGTGGGTGCGCGACACGCTGCGGCTCGGCGGGAAGTTCCCGCTCAAGGCCGCGATGTTGACCAGTCTCGGGTTTGGCCATGTGTCCGGTCTGGTGGCACTGGTGCACCCGCAGGCGTTCATCGCCGCGCTGGACCCCAGCCAGCGTGCGGACTACCAGCGGCGCGCGAACGCACGTTTGTTGGCCGGCCAGCGCCGCCTGGCGTCGGCCATGGCCGGCGGTCCGCCAATGTACCAGCGGCCCGGGGACCGTCGTTTCGACGAGCACGCGCCGGAGAAGCCGCAGGAGGCCGCGATGCTGCTGAATCCGGCGGCTCGGCTCGGTGACGGCGAGGCCTACATCGGATGACTTCGGCTGCTGGGGATCGGATTGCCCGGCTCGCCCGTTCGCCGCTGCCCGGCTGGGGTACCTCACCTCGGTCCGCATCGTCGCCGGGCCGGGCCATCCGTTAACGTGGCCAGCCATGGGTATCGTCGGAGTGGGGATCGACCTGGTCTCCATCCCTGATTTCGCCGAGCAGGTCGACCAGCCGGGCACGGTGTTCGCCGAGACGTTCACCCCCGGTGAGCGGCGTGACGCCTCCGACAAGAGTTCGTCGGCGGCCCGACACTTGGCGGCCCGCTGGGCCGCCAAGGAGGCGGTGATCAAGGCGTGGTCCGGGTCGCGGTTCGCTCAGCGGCCCGTGTTGCCGGAGGACATTCACCGTGACATCGAGGTGGTGACCGATATGTGGGGGCGACCACGGGTCCGGCTGACCGGCGCCATCGCCGACTATTTGGCCGACGTGACGATCCATGTGTCGCTGACCCATGAAGGGGATACCGCGGCCGCGGTGGCCATTCTCGAAAGCCCCTGATCCGCGCGCCCTTGCCTCGCCGGCAGACGTGACTCGAGGGCTTCTCGTCAATCGGTGTGGCGGACGTTTGCCACCTACATTTCGGTCGCGCGCTCGGGAAGTCTGGGGGTCGCCGGTCCGGCGACATCGACCGTCCCACAACGGACTTCGAGGCGCCCAGGCGCTCCTGGCCGGCCGCGGACACCCGACGACCCGTGCGTGCCAGAGCGCCGTCGTCGGATCTCTGATGGGCCGCTCCAGTCGTTGCACCTTCCTCATCTGCCCCAGGCGTATCCGGTACTGCCGACATACAACGCGCCCACCTACCAGCGACAACCGCGGTTGTCGCGCGAAGCCGGGCACGTCGCACCTCCCTGCCGTGCCGCAACGCGTGAGGTCGCTGAGACGACAGGGAAAGCCCTTGGAGCGCAGTGGGAGTCCGACGGGGTCGCGTAGTACCGCTGATCGGCGTGACAGACACGCCAGGAGGGAAGGGCCCGACCTTGATCGCGGGCGCGAAGTGGGTGAGTACGAGGGCATGAGAGGGCCTGCTCGGTCCAATCCAGAAGCGGGGACGCAACCTGCGCCCCGGCCAGGCCGATCAGCGGACGGAGCAGTGATTCAACGATCATGGCCTGCATCGCCTGCGAGGCACCAATCCGCTACCGGGAGGCTGTGTAACCATGCCAAGAAGATCATCGGAAAGCCGTGTGCGGCAACCGCACGCACGGATTGAAAGGGGGAAGGGGAAACAGGCTCAACGAGCACTGCACCCCGACTACCAATGACAGATCTCGTTGAGCGGGTGCGCGAGGTGTTGCCGTCGGTTCGGCGTGATCTGGAGGATCTGGTGCGGATCGAATCGGTATGGGCCGACCCGGCTCGTCGCGGCGAGGTCCACCACAGCGCACGGGCCGTCGCGGAGCTGTTGTCGCGGGCCGGTTTTGACGACGTACGGATCGTCAGCGAGGGCGGTGCGCCGGCGGTCATCGCGCGCTACCCGGCGCCCCCGGGAGCACCCACCGTGCTGCTGTACGCCCACCACGACGTCCAGCCCGAAGGAGACCGCGGGCAGTGGGTGTCGCCGCCTTTCGAGCCGACGGAGCGCGACGGCCGACTCTACGGGCGCGGCACCGCCGACGACAAGGCCGGCATCGCAACCCATCTGGCGGCATTCCGGGCACACGGCGGCCGGCCGCCGGTGGGCGTGACGGTTTTCGTCGAGGGCGAAGAAGAATCCGGATCACCGTCGCTGGGCCGAATACTTGCCGCCCATCGCGATGCGCTGGCCGCCGACGTGATCGTCATCGCCGATTCGGACAATTGGAGCACCGACATCCCGGCGTTGACGGTGTCGCTACGCGGAATGGCCGACTGCGTGGTCGAGGTCGCCACCCTCGACCACGGGCTGCACTCCGGTTTGTGGGGCGGTGTTGTTCCCGACGCCTTGAGCGCGCTGGTGCGGCTGCTGGCCAGTTTGCACGACGACGACGGCAACGTAGCGGTGCCCGGCCTGCACGAAAGTACCGCAGCGCCCGTGGATTACCCTCCCGAACGGGTGCGCGCCGACTCCGGCCTGCTCGACGGGGTGTCGGAGATCGGCTCGGGCTCGGTGCCGCAGCGGCTATGGGCCAAACCGGCCATCACCGTGATCGGCATCGACACCACATCGGTTGCGGCGGCGTCGAACACGCTGATCCCACGGGCCCGGGCCAAGATCAGTATCCGGGTGGCGCCCGGCGGCGACGCGGTGGCCCACCTGGACGCGCTGGAAGCCCATCTGCGGCGGCACGTCCCGTGGGGCGCCCAGGTCACTGTCACCCGCGGCGAGGTCGGTCAGCCCTACGCCATCGAGGCAAGCGGCCCGGTCTATGACGCCGCACGGGCGGCGTTTCGCTGCGCGTGGGGCGCGGAGCCGATCGACATGGGCATGGGTGGATCGATTCCGTTCATCGCCGAGTTCGCCGCCGCGTTCCCCACGGCCACGATCCTGGTCACCGGGGTGGAGGATCCCGCGACCCAAGCGCACAGCATCAACGAGAGCCTGCATCTGGGGGTGCTGGAACGGGCCGCGGCCGCCGAGGCGCTGCTGCTGGCGAATCTGGCCTGATCACGCCGACAGGTCGCGGCGAAGTTTGGCGACGTGGCCGGTCGCCCGGACGTTGTACTGGGCGACGGCGATGTTGCCCTTTTCGTCGACGACGAAGGTGGACCGGATCACTCCCTGAACGGTCTTGCCGTACATCTGCTTCTCGCCGTAGGCGCCCCAGGCTGTCAGCACTGTGCGGTCGGGGTCGGACAGCAGCGGGAACGTCAGGCCCTCGGCGTCGCGGAACTTGGCCAGCTTCGCCGGCGGGTCGGGAGAGATGCCCACGACATCGAAGCCGGCCGCGTTGAGGTCGTGCAGGTTGTCCCGAAAGTCGCAGGCCTGCTTGGTACATCCGGGCGTCGAAGCCGCCGGGTAGAAGTACACCACGACGCGGCGCCCCTGGTAGTCGGCCAGTGATACCTCGTTGCCGTCGGCGTCGGGCAGGCGGAACGCGGGGGCTTTGTCGCCGGGGGCCAGCCGCGTGGTCTCGGTCAACGCATGTCCTTTCTGATCACCGGAGCACCGGGGTCGGTGCCGGCTGATCTAGGGTAGTTCGGGCGGCTGCATCGGCCAGCGAGTGGGCGACTGGAGGACTTGGAGGACAGCACGTGGTGGACCGCGATCCCGACACCATCAAGCAGGAGATCGACCAAGCCCGCGACCAACTGGCGGCGACCATCGATTCCCTTGCCGAGCGTGCCAACCCGCGCCGTCTCGCCGACGACGTCAAGGCCCGGGTGATCGCATTCCTCAACAAGCCCATCGTGACGGTGTCACTGGTCGGGATCGGTTCGGTGGTCGTCGTCGTCGTGATCCACCGGATCAGGACCCGGTGATCTGTGGCCCTGTTCCGGTGTCGCGGCTGACCGATGCTGGCGCGGAGTGGCGGAACCGCCGCGAGGTGGGAGTGGCTGGGCAATGGTGCGCCGTCAGGGTTTCGAACCCCGGACCCGCTGATTAAGAGTCAGCTGCTCTACCAACTGAGCTAACGGCGCTGAGCAAGGCCAACGACCCTGTTTGCGACAATAACAGGCAACCGGTCGCGGCGCGAAATCCCCAACCCTAGGACATTTTGAGCCGTCCTGGCGGAATGTACTGGCTCCGGGTGAGCTGCGGCACGGGGAGCGCCCAACTCCCCACCTTTTCCGTGGCGGAGGCGGGCGAGGCACTACAATACGGGAAACAATCCAGGGTCAGCGGTGACCAAAGCTAGCGACTTGATCTGGAAGGTCACTTGATGACGCCTTTGCACAGACGTCGATCATGGCTGGCTGCGGTCATGGTGCCGGTTGCTGTGTTGGCCGTTGCCTGCAGCAGCGGCGGCGGGCTGCCCGCCCCGCCGAAGGTCATCGTCAACAAGGGCACGCCGTTCGCCGATCTGTTGGTGCCGAAGCTCACCGCCTCGGTCACCGACGGCGCCGTCGGTGTCACCGTGGATGCCCCGGTGACCGTGGGCGTTGCCGACGGCGTGCTGGCGGCGGTCACCATGGTCAACGACAACGGCAGGGCGGTCGCCGGGCAGCTCAGCCCGGACGGTCTGCACTGGTCGACCACCGAGCAGCTGGGCTACAACAGGCGCTACACGCTGAACGTGAAGGCGCTCGGACTCGGTGGCGCGGCGACCCGCCAGATGACTTTTCAGACCAGCTCGCCGGCGCATCTGACGATGCCCTACGTCATGCCCGGCGATGGCGAGGTGGTGGGTGTCGGCGAGCCGGTGGCGATTCGGTTCGACGAGAACATCGCCAACCGCGCGGCCGCCGAGAAGGCCATCGTCATCACCACCAACCCGCCCGTGGAGGGCGCGTTCTACTGGCTGAACAGTCGTGAAGTCCGTTGGCGCCCTGAACATTTCTGGAAGCCCGGCACGGCCGTGGATGTGGCGGTGAACACCTACGGCGTTGACCTTGGCGAAGGCATGTTCGGCGAGGACAACGTGCAGACGCATTTCACCATCGGTGACGAGGTGATCGCCACCGCCGACGACAACACCAAGATGCTGACCGTGCGCGTTAACGGTGAAGTCGTCAAGACCATGCCGACGTCCATGGGCAAGGACAGCACCCCGACGGCCAACGGCATCTACATCGTCGGCTCCCGGTTCAAGCACATCATCATGGACTCGTCCACCTATGGCGTACCCGTCAACTCGCCCAACGGATATCGCACCGATGTGGATTGGGCCACACAGATCTCCTACAGCGGCGTCTTCGTGCACTCGGCGCCCTGGTCGGTGGGCGCCCAGGGCCACACCAACACCAGCCACGGTTGCCTCAATGTCAGCCCGAGCAACGCGCAGTGGTTCTACGACCACGTCAAGCGCGGCGACATCGTCGAGGTCATCAACACGGTGGGCGGCACGCTGCCCGGGACAGACGGGCTGGGTGACTGGAACATCCCGTGGGACCAGTGGCGCGCCGGTAACGCCAACGCGTGAGCGCGCTGCCGGGAACGCCAAACAACCGTCGCCGGGCGCTGCGGGGGAGCGGTTAACCGGCGAACTGTTCGCCATCGCTTGCCGATCCGCTTGGGTCACTCAATCGATGGGGCGTACCGGGTCGGCTCTCGACAACGCGGCCGCGGAACCGGTCAACTCGACTCTGGAATGGGAATTGTTGCGCAACAACCACTTCCACACACGCCATTCCACGAACGGCATGCTCAGGCCCGTCGACTACGAAAAAGGAGGCGGCTTCGCCGCCGCTGTCCTGCCCGCCGAGCGCCCCGGCAGGCTACCGGGCCGCCCCTCCGGCCTCAAGGGTCGCTACCGCGATCGCTACACGACGGGCCTACGGCCCGCCCTTGACCCGGAGCCGCTACGGCCCCTTCCCGCACAGCGGCACGGGGGCAGGAGCAACGGCCCCTGCCCGCCAGACCGCGCCACGGCGCCCGGCTCCGATCAAGATCAAATCCCTACAATCAAGTCTCTACGGTTACAGGGGATGGATTGCCTACCACCACCGGCCACGCGCTCAAAGTAGGTGAGGCACGCCGCGGACTTTGAACGCTTCCGGGCGGTGGTGTAGCTTCGATGGGCACGACATCTCGGGGCTATGGCGCAGCTGGTAGCGCACCACACTGGCAGTGTGGGGGTCAGGGGTTCGAGTCCCCTTAGCTCCACCGGGGAAGACGCGGTGCCTAACAGGCTACTCGCAGCCGTCCGGCGACAGTTTTTACGCCGTGGTGCGGCTCTCACGCTGACATCGGGTCCCGCATGGGGGTGCGGTGTTCAGGTGGCTGATGCTTTGAGTTCGAGTTTGATCCCGCGAAGAGCGCGGCAAACCTTGTCAAGCACGGCATCGACGTCACCGAGGCGCAGATACTGTGGCGGGATACGCATCGGATCGAGGTCCCGGCACGGACGACAGCTGAGCCGAGGTGGATGGTGATCGGTGAGATCGGCGGCCGGGTTTGGTCGGCGGCGGGGACCTATCGTGACGAACACGTCCGGATCATCGCGGTACGCCCGTCCCGAGAGCGCGAGGTGGCACTTTATGAAGGCTAAGGAATTCGACGGGAGGTTCGACGCCGGTGAGGACATGGCGGCCGCTTTGGATACGGCGCGGGCGCGCCGCCCCGGCGAGGAACACCGTCGGGTGAACGGTGACTTCCCGGCTTGGATGATCGCCGAACTCGACCGCGAGGCAACCCGCCTCGGAGTCACTCGCCAGTCACTCATCAAGGTCTGGACCGCCGAGAAACTCGACCAAGGCAGTCACCCCGCCGCTTGAGCTGACCTGACGACAATTTCGACGACAGGAACCTGTGACCATGGCCTATCCCAACGTCCGTTCGGCGTGTCCTGGTGGCGTCGTGAGCCGTTTGGTCACCTTGTCATCCGGCTGCGATCCCTCGGGGAAGTGAAGTAGATACCGTTCCAGGACCGCGGTTTCGGCCTCGGAACATGTCAAGGCCGGTGAGACAGTTTCTTACGCGGATTTGATGAGTGCTTCGGGGGTTGGTTGGTTGATCCAGGCAACGGTAGGCAGTTTCGGTGGGGTGGGCCGCTGGTGCCGGAATCTGGCGGGGTTGGCGGCGTAGGCGGCGTCCAGCGTGGCGGCGCGTTGGGCCTGGATCTCGGTGGCGGTGCCGTAGTGCACTGACGCGGCCGTGTGCAGGCCGATCCCGGAATGGCGATGCACGTGGTTGTAGTAGTCGAAGAACACGGTACAGAAGGCGCGGGCGTCTTCGATGGAGCCGAACCGGCCGGGGAAGGCGGGGCAGTATTTGAGGGTCTTGAAGTTGGCCTCCGAGTAGGGGTTGTCGTTGGACACGTGCGGGCGGGAGTGGCTGCGGTCCACGCCCAGGTCGACCAGCAGTTGGGCGACCGGCTTGGAGGTCATCGAGGTGCCCCGGTCGGCGTGCAGGGTCAGCTGGTCGGGTTCGATGTCGTGGGTGGCCAGTGTGGCGTCGATGAACTCCTTGGCGAGTTCGCCGGTCTCGGTGGCGGTGACGGTCCAGCCGACGACATAGCGAGTAGATGTCGATGATCACGTACAGCTGGTAGTAGATACCACGTTGCGGCCCTTGTAGTTTGGTGATGTCCCACGACCACACTTGGTTCGGTGCGGTGGCGATCAGCTCGGGTTTCTTCTTCGCCGGGTGGGTGCGTTGGCGGCGCCGCTCGCGGTTCTCCCCGGCGATCGCCAGCAGCCGGTACATCGTGCGGATCGAGCACAAGTAGATGCCGTCGTCGAGCAGCCGCGCCACACCTGCGCCGGCGCCAGGTCGCAGTACTCGGGCGAGCGCAGCACCGACAGCACGTGTTGGCGTTCGGCCTCGGATAACTTGTTCGCCGGTTCCGGTCGCGGCGGCGCAGCTGGACGGGGCTTGGGATTGCGGCGGCGGTACACGGTGGCCCGCGACGCGCCGAGCAGCGCACACGCCCGCTTCGTGCTGGTCGCCGCCGCCAGATTGGGCAGGTGCTCGTCGATCACGGCTTGGACTTCGGATCGAGTCCGCGCTCTCGGAGCATCTCCAGAGCGCGTGCGCTTTCCCGTGATCTCCAAGGCCAACTTGGTGCGTTCCAGCTCGGCTTCGAGCAGCTCGTTGCGCCGCCGCAGCTTCTCCAACTCGATCTGTTCGGCCGTGCGTTTCGGTTTCTTCCCTCTGGGCGCCAGGCCTTTCCGGGCGCCGGCGTCGCGGGCCTTGCGCCATTCGGCGATGTGCGAGCTGTACAGGCCCTCTCGCCGCAGCAACGCGCCGCGCCGCTCCGAGCCAGCCGGTAACGCGTCGTACTCGTCGAGAATGCGGGCCTTGTACTCGGCGGTGAACGTGCGCCGCCGTGCCCGGGCGCCCGGATCCCGCGTGCCCTCCACCACGCCAGTATCGGCGCGACTGTCCAAAGATGCGATCGTCATAGTCACGTGGAATAGTGATCCTGTCTCGCCCTGCAGCGATGATCGGCTACTGCCGCTGTCTCACCTAACCCTGGCACACAGGGCCTCGCGGCGGCCGAGTTGGCGCAGAATCACCGCGGCGTCCAGCGACTGGGTTGTCACCGAGGCGCCGCACGAATACGACTGCGACCCCGAGTTGCAGGATCTGCTCGCGCGTGCCTGCACATCGCCGTGGGGTCGATCTCGAGTTATACAACGCGGTTCTCGACGCCTGTGAGCTGATCTTCCGCATGCCCGGGCAGGCGCAGGCGCTGTCGACGGCGATCACCACCAAGGACGGCGTCCGCATGCGGCTGCCGGTTCCCGGCCATCCGACCGTACGCAGTTCTTCTGGTCGACTGAGGGCCCACGCATCGAGGTCGTGTTTCCGCACCCGTAGTCAGTGAGGTCGATGTCGGCGCGGCCGTCGTCGATGTCCCATTCGGGGCTTGCCTCACCAGTTCGTCAAGGTCCGTAACGACCTGGGACCGGATCGCGCGGAACCTGTCGACCGCGGCGGCCACGTCAGGGTCGGTTCACTGCCAATCGCTCGCTTGCTGGCCGGTCGTGGTATTCCGGTGTGCCTCCCGGGCTCACATGCGGGTTCCAGCTTCTCCCAGCGGCCCGGCTGGGACGCCCACGTGCCGTCGCGCCTGAAGTGGTCCAGTCGAGAACGGGTACTCTCGGTCAGCTCCGCGAGCCAACCAGCCTGCCGATCGCGTCGGCAAGCGCATCGGCACCCAGCGGGGTACCGGTGATCAGCGCGTGCAGCATGGCGCCGTCGAGAAACACCGTGACCGCCTCGGCGGCTCGCCGGCCGACGCGCGGTGCCAGCAGCGCCGCCAGACCGTCCGGCCACAGTCGGGCCAGCGGCTGCAACTCCGGTCGATGGGTCGCCGCGAGGTACAACTCGTTGAGCGTGCGGTTTCGGCCGGGGTCGCCGAGGTAGTCGGCGCTGAGCCGAGCGAGGGTTGCCGGCAGGTCGGCGGCCTCGTCAAGATCGAGACGCCACCGCTCCAAGTAGCCGGCCGAAGCGGTTGCCGCCTGCGCGAGTGCGGCTTCGCGCAGCGCGCCGAGGTCGTTGAAATAGTAGGTCGTCGACCCGACGGGAACATTCGCCTCCGCGGCCACCCGGCGGTGAGTCAGCTTGCCGAGGCCTTCGCGGGCGATCACCCGCCCGGCCGCTTCGACGATCGCCTGCCGGCGGCCGGCGGGGTCACGCGGACGGCGGTCGGACATCGGGGTCAATGGGCACCGGCCAGGTTCAACGTGAGCACGCCGACGACGATCAGCCCGACGCCGGCGACCTTGGTCATGGTCAGCGGTGAGCCGAGGAACGCCACGGCAATGACCACGATGGCGGCGGTGCCGATCGCCGACCACAGCGCGTAGGCGACGTCCGTCGGCACGCCGCGCGAGATCGACAGCGCCAAGAGTGCGAAGGAGACGGCGTAACCGGCCAGGCAGATGGCGGTAGGCCATGGCCGAGCAAAGCCCTGCGTGCTCTTGAGCAGGCTGGTCGCCACCACCTCCGCGGCGATCGCGCAGAGAAGAAATAGGTAAGTCAAGGTGCGCTCCATGCGTACGAATGTAAATGTACAAATGTACACTACACTACCCAGGTTCCCGATAGTCAAGGTGATGGATGCCGCGGCGAAAGCACCGACGCAGTTGCTCGACCGGCGCGCAGCAGCTGGTCCGGCTCGAGGCAGTTCAACGCGTCTGCCAACGCCGGCGGCTCACCGCCGGACCCGCGGCACCTGTGGCCAGCTTCGCCAGTCACGATGAACACCGGCGATCGGCCTGATCCCGTCAACGTGAACACCGTCGCGTCAGCACGCACACCCACCACGGTTGTTCGTGCTCACCGAAAGTGACGCTCTCATACTCATTTTGACTGCCGGGCAACACCTGAACAGCAGATGCGCCTTCATGCGTTTCACTTCACGCGCATCGGAGACCCGCCACCACCGGGGTTGCCAGAGGTCTTCATGACAGTCGACGATTGCAGCTAGCTCCCGCGGCGTAGTTCCGATGTCAACGGTGCCGGATTCGTGAGGGCCTCTATTCGCTGATCCCGCTCGCATCTGACCGAGAAGCGGCGCGCCCAAAGGACATTTACGTTGATCGCATGTCATGCCTAGGCATACGCCAGCGTATATCGGATGTAAATCGGCTGGACACCGTTTATGAGAATGCTGTGGTTCCAATTATGCATATCCGATGTTGCTGAAATCTGAGTATTCTGCTCTGTGGCGTGAGTTCGACGCCCCGCCGATGTGTGAGTTGTCATGTCCGCAAGATAGTCTGAGAAAGGCCAGACAAATATGGGTGTCTTTTCGCAGTCGATGGCTTTAAGGCGTCTGGGCAAACTCGAATTCTCGGATCATCGCTAACAACCCCACACGGTCGTGTCCGTCAGCGGGCACAGGTCATCCTGCGTTGACATTTGAAATATTCATGGGCATCGCAGGAGTGAAGCAATATCGCTGATTGCTCGTTCGCTGAGGATAGCGGCTCGCGGTTGCTTTGGTTTAAGAATGGGAGGCGTATTGACACTGGGTGCGGTGTATCCGGAAGTTGTGCCTGCTGGGCTTGGGCAGGCGTTGTTGGAGCGCGCTCGTTTTGATTGTGGTCCGGTGTTGCGTCGGGCTGTTGAGTCTATGGATGAGCCGATGGCGACGATGGCGGGTTATCACCTTGGCTGGTGGAACGCCGATGGCTCCAAAGGGGGGGGATCGTCGGGCAAGTTTTTGCGTGCCGCTCTTGTGTTTGCCGCGGCCGGGGCGTGCGGCGGTGATGTCGGTGATGCCGTGTTGGTGGCCGCGGCCGTGGAGTTGGTGCATAACTTCACGTTGGTGCATGACGATGTGATGGATGGGGATGCGACTCGCAGGGGCCGGCCGACGGTGTGGAGTGTGTGGGGTGTCGATGGCGCGATCCTGTTGGGCGATGCGTTGCACGCTGCGGCGGTTGGGATTTTGAGTGAGTTGAGCGATGAGTGTGTGGCGATCAGGGCGATCGCGCGGTTGCAGAAGTCCTGTTTGGAGTTGTGTGGCGGCCAGTTTGCGGATTGTTCTTTGCAGGGGCGTTTGGACGTTACGGTCGATGATTATTTGCGGATGGCTGCGGGCAAGACGGCTGCTCTGACAGGTTGTTGTTGCGCGTTAGGAGCTTTGGCCGCCAACGCCGACGGCGAGACGATTGCTGCGTTGGAAGGGTTTGGCCGTGAGTTGGGTCTTGCGTTTCAGTGTGTGGATGATCTGATCGGTATCTGGGGTGATCCTGGTGTGACGGGAAAGCCTGTGGGCAACGATATTGCGCGGCGCAAGGCGACCTTGCCGGTAGTTGCCGCACTGAACTCGCGATCCGACGCGGCCGCTGAGTTGGCGGCCCTCTATCAAGCGACTGTCGCGATGACAGCTTGCGATGTCGAACGGGCCGCCGCGCTTGTCGAGGTCGCGGGGGGCCGGCGTGTCGCTCAGCGATGCGCTGATGAACGCATGCGGGCCGCTATTGCGGCACTGCCTGATGCGCTGAGATCCCCGGATCTGATCGCGTTGTCGCAATTGATTTGCCGCCGGGAACGTTGATGGTCGGGGCGTTGGTCGGACCGATCGCGCAGGGATGCACTTCTGGTGAAGTCAGGGTGCTGTTGGCTTCGCCGCGTTCGTTTTGTGCGGGTGTTGAGCGTGCTATCGAAACGGTCAAGCGGGTGCTTGATGTGGCCGAAGGTCCGGTGTATGTGCGCAAGCAGATCGTGCATAACGCCGTTGTGGTCGCCGAATTGCGGCAACGAGGCGCGATTTTCGTCGAGGATCTCGATGAGATTCCCGATCCGGCGCCGCCGGGCGCGGTGGTGGTGTTCTCCGCGCATGGGGTTTCCCCGGCGGTGCGTGCGGGCGCTGATGAGCGGGGGCTGCAGGTCATCGACGCGACCTGCCCACTTGTTGCGAAGGTCCACGCTGAAGCCGCACGGTTTGCCGCGCGCGGTGACACGGTGGTCTTGATCGGGCACGCCGGACATGAGGAGACCGAAGGCACCCTTGGGGTCGCTCCGGGGTCAACACTCTTGGTCCAAACACCCGCCGATGTGGCGGCGTTGGATCTGCCCGAGGGTACCCAGGTGTCGTATCTGACCCAGACAACCCTGGCGCTTGATGAAACCGCCGATGTCATCGACGCGCTGCGCGCGAGGTTTCCCGCGTTGGGCCAACCACCCTCAGAAGACATCTGCTATGCCACCACCAACAGACAGCGTGCGCTGCAATCGATCGTTGGTGAGTGTGACGTCATTCTGGTGATCGGCTCGCGTAATTCGTCGAATTCGCGGCGTCTGGTCGAGCTCGCGCAGCGACGCGGTACGCCCGCGTACTTGATCGATGGTCCTGCTGACATTGAGCCCGAATGGCTGCTCTCGGTCTCGACCATCGGTGTCACTGCGGGAGCATCCGCGCCGCCACGACTGGTAGGACAGGTCATCGATGCTCTTCGCGCATACGCCTCGATCACTGTGGTGGAACGCTCGATTGCGACCGAGACGGTGCGATTCGCCCTGCCCAAACGGGTTCGCGCGCAATGACAACCGCGGTTCGCGACGGACACGTAGACTTGATTAGCGCCATCGGTGGTCCATGCGATGTGCAGGCACTCCCCGAAGGCCAGCTGCCGGTGCTGGCCGAGCGGATGCGTCGGCGACTCATAGAAACGGTGACAGCTACCGGCGGCCATCTCGGTGCGGCACTTGGCATGGTGGAGCTGACCATTGCTGTACATCGGGTGTTCACCTCGCCGCATGACATCGTGGTGTTCGACACCGGGCATCAGACCTATCCGCATAAGCTGCTCACCGGCCGCTGGAACGACTTCGCGACGTTGCGCCAGGCCGATGGCCTATCGGGGTATCCCAATCGCAACGAGTCACCGCATGACTGGGTCGAGAATTCCCATGCATCGGTCAGCTTGGCGTGGGTGGACGGCATCGCCAAAGCCTTGGCCCTGCGGGGCCACCACGACCGACGTGTCATTGCGGTGATCGGCGACGGTGCCCTAACCGGGGGTGTGGCATGGGAAGGTCTGAACAACGTCGGTGCCGCGACCCGGCCGGTCATCGTCGTGCTCAATGACAACAGCCGCTCCTATGACCCGACCGCCGGGGCCATTGCCACGCACCTGCACGAACTTCGCCTTGGCACAGCCCGCGGCCCGAACCTCTTTGAGAACATGGGATTTACCTATGTCGGTCCGGTCGATGGGCACAACATCGCCGACACGTGCGCGGCGCTACGACACGCGGCGGGGGCAGCAAGGCCCGTTGTGGTACACGCGGTGACCAGTAAGGGCCGGGGTTACCCTCCGGCCGAAGCCGACGAAAGCGACCGGATGCACGCCTGCGGGGTGGTCGACATCGCCACCGGGCGCCCGACCGCACCCAGTCGCCAGAGTTGGACCGATGTGTTCGAGGACGAAATCGTGCGCATCGCTGAGGACCGATCCGACGTCGTCGGGCTGACCGCGGCGATGCGCCTGCCCACCGGTCTAGGCGCGCTGTCCAGACGATACCCGCACCGGGTGTTCGACTCGGGCATCGCCGAACAACACCTACTGGCCTGCGCGGCCGGGCTCGCCGCTGCGGGAACCCATCCCGTTGTCGCGGTGTACTCCACGTTTTTGCACCGCGCCTTCGACCAACTGCTACTTGACATCGGGCTGCACCGCCTACCCGTGACGCTGGTGCTGGACCGGGCTGGAGTCACCGGGCCCGACGGACCCAGCCATCACGGATTGTGGGATCTTGCCCTCCTGGCCTGCGTGCCCGGGTTGCAGATCGCCTGTCCACGCGACGCGCCGCGACTGCGACAACAACTACGCACCGCGATCGCAACCGCTGGCCCCACCGCCGTGCGTTTCCCCAAAGGCGCCGCAGGTCAACCGATCACCGCAGAACACACAATCGGCGGCCTCGAGATCTTGCACACACCACAACCCGATCGGCGACCCGAGGTGCTCTTGGTCGCAGTGGGCGCCATGAGTCGGCCTTGCATGGACGCCGCCGGATTCCTCAGCGACCAACGGATCGGGGTCACAGTCGTTGACCCACAATGGGTCTGGCCGCTCAACCCGGCACTCACCGAGCTCGCTAGCCGCCACCGGATCACCGTGTGTGTCGAAGAAGCGATCGCCGACGCCGGCATCGGCGTGCACCTCAGCCATCACATCGGGCGCATACACCCGCAAACACGCACCTACACACTGGGACTGCCACTGGCCTACATCCCCCACGCCAGCCGCGACCAGATCCTTTCCAGCCACCAACTCACCGGCCCCGCAATCAGCACACGATGCAAGGCACTGCTCAACAAGCTCTGACCACACCCACCTCAACCCCGATCCGCCCACCGGCCACGGAGAACCAGCGTGCACACACCAACCGAAAGAGAATTCCTCAACCTCCCCCTGAACACCGTCGCCCAAACCGTCCAACACCACGGGCCACAAGTCTGCGTCCTACCCTTCGACGGCACCCGCCGCTGGTTCCAACTCGAATGTGGAGATCGATCATGTCGCACCGGCAATCGAAGGGCCACGACGATTGCAAAGCGCTAGCTGTGCTGGCGGGTCCCACAGGCACCAGCTGCTAGATGGTCCGCTGGCGCCCGTTGTCAGAGAGTCTTATGTGGAGGTTCGAGAATGGGAAAAGCTGCCGGCCAAGCCTTCTCGCTAATGGGCGCCGTCGAGCGTCTCATCGGTAAGCTCGGCGACGGGAGAGTGGCATCATCGGCGTACTCGACAGCGTGGGCGGCGCGGTGGGCCATGGACACCGGACCGTTATTCCCAGAAGCGCGCGACTGGTTGCGTTGTCATCAGCACGACGATGGATCCTGGGGTGGAATTGTCGAGAGCCCGCACGACCGCCTGGTATCGACATTGGCGGCAGTGCTGGCAACGAAGGACATAGACGAGTCGTGGGCGAAGATTGCCACCCAGGCCGGCTGCGACTACCTTCTGAGACACACCGACGCTTGGCGACATAGCTACGGTCAGACGCTGGGATTCGATGTAGTCGCACCCTGCTTGTTGGGACACGCTCAAGCTGCGGGTCTTTTGCCAGCCCGGTGTTTGGACGGCCTCCAAGAACTGCGGGCGGAAAGGCTCTTGTGTTTCGCTGGCACCTCGCTGCTGGAACGGCCCACCTCGCACCTCTACCACTTAGAGGTATTGGAGCCGTACGTCAGTGCCGGAGAGGCCGCGAAGTTCATGAGCGCCCGGGGTGGATTTTTCACCAGCACTGCCGGGACGGGTGCGGTGTGGGCCGCAACCGGAAACGATGCGGCCTTGCGGTTTTTGCAGCGGGCGCATGAATTCAGCGGCGACGGCGGAATGCCAGAACTAATTATCGATATCTTCGAACCCGCGTGGGCGCTTTACCTACTCAGTAGGGCCGGCATCAAACCACGCGTAGCCACTGCGGCCGGCGACCGGTTGTTCCGATTGGCGCGCACGGTGGCGCCTGCACGCGGCGGGCTCACCTGGACCGAGCACGTCGAGCTGGCAGACTCCGACTGCACCTCGATGGTGGCGAATGCCCTCCACGCATACGGCTACGACGTGGCCTCGCTGACCAAGCAGCTGTTGTCGTTCGAAACCGACCAGCACTTTCTTGGATTCATGCAAGGTGAGCGACGCGCAGCTGTGACCGCCAACGGACGTGTGCTCGAGGCATTTGCGCGAGAACCGAATCGCTATGCTCATCAGATCGCCAAAATAGTCGCGTTCCTGGAAGACACCCGCCACGAGGGCGCCTGGTGGATCGACAAGTGGCATTTGTCGCCGTACTACGCCACGTTTACGGTCGTTTGTGGGCTAGTCGGTGTCACCCCGGGTCGCCTCGGCGAGACGTGGAAATGGTTGCTGAACACTCAGCATGCGGATGGATCATGGGGAATGGCAGGGGGTTTGGCAGAGGAAACGGCATACGCTGTTCTAGCGCTCAACGCTCTCGAGCCTTTCTTTGGCGAGCCCCCTGCCGACAGCTACCGGCGTGCGTTCGACTACCTGCGGCAACACGCCGAATCGCGGAATTTCCCCGAGCTCTGGATTGGCAGGTCACTGTATACACCGTCTTTGGTTGTTGAAGCAGCCGTTCTGGCCGCGATATCGATCAGCGGGGCGGCAGCTAAAGACGACCTCGAATCTAGCCGGTGGATTAGCCGACAGTGAAGCAAAGTCAGAATCTATGTGAATCGTTCAACGCGGCAAGTATCCGTCAAATGTGGACACGTTCCCGTATATACCGGATCCTGCTCACGGGAGCTATCGCCTATGCGGTGTTGCGCTTGACAATTTTCGTCATGCTACACACCGGAACGCTGCCGCTACCGGAAGGCGAATTGGTGTGGCAAGATCTGTCATTGTACCTGGACGCCTCCCGCCGCCTGCTAGGTCGCGAAGACTTATATCCGGAAATCCCTCGGCTTTACGAATATCAATACCCACCATTTTTTGCCTTGGTGTGTGCTCCCGTTCTGTGGCTGCCCCCCACCCTCGTGCCGATCATCGGCGCCTTAGCGCACCTCCTGACGTATATGCTGCTATATAGCAGATGGACAAAGATTTTCTGCTGTCTTGGATTTTCCAGGGGAGTGGAGATGCTGGCCCGGCTCCTGCCGCTCTGGCTGGTATTTGAACAGTTCTGGAGCGATCTGGATTTATTGAATGTATATGTGCTGACATCTCTGCTCGCGACGTTTGCCATCGAAGCCATCCTGGGCGCACGGCTAGGATGGGCGGCTTTGTGGCTAGTGGTGCTACTTCAGATCAAACCCCACTGGGGTTTTGTCGTTTTGGTCCCGCTGCTGCTTGGACATTGGCGGTTCTTTTTGAAACTTGCAGTTCTAACCATCGCAGGTTATGCCGCCATATCGGGTGTCACGATGCTGTTTGTCGGACCCGTATACGGCTGGGAACAATACAGTCAATATGTTGAGCTCCTGGAAAAGCTGTTGTATCAGAATTCCCTGTGGCGAACTCGGGATCAGGGATTCCTGGGCTATAATCACTCCATTAAGCAAGTCACGGTATTTTTAGCCGGCGCAACTCCGGCCGCAATGCTGCTTTCCACGGTAATAAAAGTGCTATTGCTTGTGCCGCTGCCCGGAGTGGAAATTTTTAGACGTCGACGGTTGGGCCCGCATATTTCGCGGGGAAATCTTTTGCCCGCGCTGGATGTCTTCTTCGCTTTGTATCTGTTGACTTTCATCTGGTTGGATGTGGTGTGGGAAATTTTCCTGGGCATCGTCATCTTCGCCTACCTCCTGGCAATACCGCTGTCGAAAACGATCAGGATCTGGATATGCGGTAGTTTTGGAATCACTGCCTTGCTCGATATCTGGCGGCTAATTTCTTTTGGTGTATTCGGGGCGGACATAATAACGCCCCCCAACTATGTCCGTAGCGATCCTGCACTATACATCCCACTCACGATGATCGTAATCGTAAGCTTTTATGTTCTATTGCTTCGGCGCCTGTGGGCGCTGCCACCCTGCCGAGAGGATCCGCCTCAGAGCCACACGTACGCCGACAATCTCGGCGACGCCGCTGACGACGGTACGGCCGCAGCCGGCAAGTCGCTGGGGCTGGTCGTGTCGGCCCGCTCGCCAGGGGGCGAGGTCTCGCGGCGCCCGACCACATCGTCGCCGCAAATGTCTACGCCCCGGAATACCGGAACCTCGAATACTCTTACTGGCTTGGGTGAAAGATCGTGGACCAGATGATTGCTAACGTCTCTGCACCGTGTTTATGCGTTGAGGAGCGTAGGTAGTAGTGCGACAACGAGTACAACGAGGTCAGGTGATGTTTCTCGATGAGTTCATAAGAGATATTCTGCCGCCATCCTATTCAGCTCCTGATCATGCTCTTGCCACGACTGTGATCACATCCTGCCTGGCAATCGGGGTCTCCATGATATTGCTGATTGGTTATTGGATCCTGACAAAAAGTCTCGAAAGCGGCAAGACGATTCTCGTCGCCATGGGTATCGGTCTTTTCCTGCTGGCCTGCGTAGGGATGGAGCTGCGCGGGCGGCCGCTGGTGGGAGCCTGGATGCTCGTTGTCGCCGTTGTGGTCGTGATTTTTGCGAGCATGCTGGCCTATGGGGTAGCCAGCTCGGCTTCCGCCGGATACATTCTGGCTATCCTCCTGTCGATGTTGTGCATCGGTGCGACCGAAAGCTACCTGGTGACGGTGTTGGGTTGTGGCGCTGCGTTCGTCATGCCGATGATGCAGTCCAAACGCTGGATACCCACAATATTGCCTTATCACCCCTCTCACGTCACGTTCGATGCGCCGACTTTAAGCCTAATCTACCTCCTCACCGCCATCATCTCGGAAAGTTGGATGAACTCGATTGCCGACTTGGCGCCACAATGATGTGGCTGTCCGCAATGGCGAAGTTCTAGGGCACGAGGCCATGTCGGCAAAGGGCGCATCTAGAATCGGAACATATTACTGTGGAGCGGACCGGACAGGGGGATTCGCCGTCCATTCAGTCACCCGGAAGCTTTGTTGTAAGCGGCTTCGAATTACGCAATCCAGCTGTGGCCACAGTGCTGATTGCCGCGCTCGTGTTGTGGGCGTTGGTACGGGGCGCGACATGGCGATGGTGTGGTGCCGCGCCGTGCGGACGGCCCGGTGCCGGCGAGGACTTGGAGTCGGTCTTCGGTGGCCTCGCAGATCCGGTGCGGCTTGTTCCGGATTGCCTGGTGCACAGGCGGCCAACCATCCTGACTGTCGTGGTGAGGCGAGTGGGGAGCCGACGTCGGTGAACCTTCGCGGGATTGGTTTCCTGCGTACCCCTCTCAGAGGGAGACGGCACGATTGCGGCGAGTACCACTGGAAGACCGACGCTCAGGCCCAGGTCGACGATGGTCGCCCGGGGGTGTGCCAACCGACCCGGCGTTCGCGAGCCATCAGAGCTGTTCCCCGGGCTCTCGGCCGCACGACTGACCGGCCAAGGTCAACGGGCGTCTTGCCCACACGAACTCGAATGGCCGCTACTATGACCGCGGTCGATTGTCGAAGACAAACCCATTCCGACGGCACGAGCCGCCTGGCCGCTACGTCCATCGAGCGAGGTCAAGTTCACGCCATTGCGGCGTGCCGATAGGCCAGAAAGAGGGAGGCATGAATTATTCGTTGGAGGACTGGCTGGATCTCGGCAAAGATGAAATTTGCAGAATTTCGGGCGAACGTGTCGTCACCGTGGTTCTCTATCTCAATGCGACGCGCCGATGGTTTCAAAGCCAAAGGCAGGACTGGCGACTTTACTGGTCAATTGCGGGAGCGGCTCACCGCGAGGTTAGTCAGCTCTGCTATAGCTACGGAATCAATACCTTAATCCAACCTTTCATCGGTTATGATCTGTTGTCGAGGGGGCAGGATTATTTTGATACCACAATGAAATACCTGGAGTCGTTGGCGGACGAAGATTACTTCTCCTGGTTTGTGAAGAATCAAATACGCGTCTATTTCTATGGTAACTGGCGTGGGGCGATGCAGGAAAGAGGCTACGTCGCAACGGCAGCGCGGCTTTCTGAGGTCATGGAGGAGACGCAGGGATTTTCCACGCACCGGTTGTTCATCGGTCTATTTGCTGACGAGGGAATGGATAGAATTGCGCGCCTGTCACAGGGAGTCGATGACGGCCAGCAGCTCCTGCGCTTGTACTACGGCGCCGACATGGGGGCGGTGGACCTAATAATCGGATCTGGCCAGCCAGCGATCTGGGATATTCCCATGCTCGATATCAATAAAGCCAATCTCTATTTTCTGCAGGCACCCACATTTTGCCTTACCGACGAAGGGCTGCGGAAAATCCTTTATGATCATCTTTTTGAACGTCGAAATGATGACGAGATACAAGAAATTCTAGACCCCCGAAGCTGGGAAAACTGCGCTATCTTGGGGCTCGGCAAGAATACTCGGCGTGGTTGGGTAGCAAGCTGATGCGCCGTCCAACGAGCGGCCGCTGGAAGTAACTCGGCTCAGCCTGGTAGCACTCCAAGCGGATGTGCCTCGGCGCCCCCATATTCGGTCCTGTATGGCCGTGCCCCGTGCCGACCGGGAAATCCACCAGTTCCCATGCGCACCACGGTAAGTCGCGCTCGTCATCAATGCGGCCTGCTCCACGTCTACCTATGACCTGTGATGGGGTTCTGCGAGGTTTGCAAAGTTGGTGCGGCCCTGGGGTTTTCATACCGGCGGGCGTCGGCGATGAAACCCGGTGACCTGCTGGAATGCGTGGCCGGCCTGGACGAGTAGTCGTTCGTCGAACTCGCGGCCGATGAACTGGATCCCGAGCGGCGTCCCGCGGACCGTCATCCCCGCCGGCAGGCAGATCGCCGGATTGCCGCTGACGTTGAACGGCGCCGTCGGCGTCGCCAATCTGGTGGTCAGTTCTGGGTCTTGTCCCAGCCCGCGCATGGCTTCCAGCCTGGGCGAAGCGATCCCGGAGCTGGGCAGCAGCAGGATGTCCACGTCGTGGAACGCGCGACGCAGCGACCCGGTGAATTCGAGGCGTCGCTTGACCAGCGTCTGATATTCCACCGCGCTCAGCGTGTGTCCGGCGTCGATCATTGCGCGCAAGATCGGACCGTACTCGTCGGCGCGCGCCGGATAGGTGTCGGCATGTGCGATCGCCGTTTCGACCGCGCGCATCCTTCCGAACGCTGCCGCCATTGCAGCCAGTGCGGGCAACTTGACCTCGACGACGGGCCAGCCGACGCCTTCGAGCGTCTTGACGACATCGGCCAGCATCGCCGTGGTGTCCTCGTCGAACGACGTCGTCTGCGACCAGTCCACCCCGACCCGGGGAGCCTGCGTCACGGCGAGGTCAGCGGCATAGTCCGGAACCTCCCGCGCCGACGACGTGGGATCGTGGATATCGGAGCCCGCTATGACGCCGAGCAAAACCCCCGCGTCGCGCGCGCTTCGGGCGATCGGCCCGATGTGGTCATAGCTGGCCGCGAGCTCGACGACGCCGTGCCGGCTCACCCGCCCCCACGTCGGCTTGATCCCGGTCACGCCGCACATGCTTGCCGGAAAGCGGATCGACCCACCGGTGTCCGACCCGATGGAGCCGAAGCACAATCCCGCCGCGGTGGCCACGCCGCACCCGCTTGAGGATACGCCCGCCCAGGTTGCCGGGTCCCACGGATTGACCGGTGCCGGCAGACTGGGGTGATAGCCGAGATACGCCGCCTCCGTCATGGCCAGCTTGCCGATGATCACCGCGCCGGCCGCGCGCAACCTCGCGACCACCGTCGCGTCGTACGACGGGCGAAACGCACGAAAGATGGTGGTGCCGGCCGCGGTCGGGGCGTCGACCGTGTAGCACAGATCTTTCACACCGATCGGTACACCGTGTACGACGCCCTTGTAGCAGCCGCGCCCGATGTCGGCGTCGGCGGCGCGTGCGGCCGCTAGCGCGGTGTCCGCCATGACGAAGGCGAAACTCTTCAGCCGCGGGTCGAGCCGGTCAATCCGCCGCAAGGTCGACTCGGTCAGCTCTTCCGACGTCAGTTGCCGGGTGCGGATCAGGTCGGCGACCTCGGTCAGCTCCAGCTTCGAGATCTCGTGCTCGTCGAGTTGGGCTGGCATTGTTGAGCAACCATCGCTGCGGCAGCGCTAGGGACGCTCATCGAGGTTGGCGAATTTGGGCGGGCGTCCCTGGCTGAAGGCCGCCACCCCTTCGCGTAGATCCGCCCCCTCGTAGGCTTGGACACCGAACCGGATCAGCGCGTCGGTGTCGGCGCCGGTCAGCGCGCGGCCGTGCATGTTGGCGACGACCTTCGCCGCGCGCATGGTCACCGCCGATTGCCGACAGATCTGGCCGACCAGTTTGGCTGTCGCGGCCGCCAAATCCCCTGGTGCGACGACCTTTTGCACCAATCCCCAGCGGGCAGCGTCGTCGACGCCGATCAGTTCGCCACTGAACAGCAGATACTTCAGCGCCGCCGGGCCGATGAGGCGCGCAACGGTGTCGGCCTCGGTGAAGCCCACTGTGACGCCCAGCTTGCCGAGGGGGATGCCAAAGCGCGCATCCTCGGTGGCGATGCACACATCGCAAGCGGCGGCCAGCTCACAGCCACCGCCGACGGCAAGCCCCCGGACCGCCGCGATGACCGGAATCGGCATCGCGGTCACCGCCCTCAGACAGCCAGCCAGGCTCTCGTTGTACTCGGTGGCGGCCGCGGCGCTCATGCGGGTGTGCGGAAACTCCTTGATGTCGGCACCCGCGCCGAACGCGTTGTCACCGGCGCCGCGAAACACCACCGCCCGCAGCCCCGATTCGCCGGCGAGATCGTCCAGTAGCCGCTTCAGCCGACGCCAGCTCGCCAGGTTGAGTGCGTTCTGCGCCACCGGATGACTCAACGTGATCAACGCGATATTGCTATGGCGTTGCAGCGCAACGCGATCGATGACCGCTCCGGCAGGGGGTTGCTCGCGCATCAAGCGGTATAGCTCAGCTTCAATGTCCCCGCCGCACGGACGGGTGGCATCGTCCACCCTCGTCATTGCGCGCCTTCAGAACCCCATCTTCTTGCAGTTGGCATTTCTGTTCTGACAGTACATTCCGCTACCAGTCCAGTCGCGCAATCCGAGATTGTTTTCATCGCCGGGGGTGAGCACCCGCGCATCCTGCGTCAATGGCGGGATGACGGCGATCAAGTCCTCGATGATCTCAGGCGTCGCATCATTCTCCGGGTCTGCGTGAGCGACGCCGGTGCCGCCCACGAGAGCCGTGATCCCGATCAGACCGGCGGAAAGCCCCAAAGCAAATTTGCGAAGGCTCACTGGTCGCCCTCTCTGCCTGCCGTTTGGAATCATGGGCTGTCGAGTTTACTCCCCAATGGAAGTGTGAGCGGTTGCCCAGCATGCCTTGTCTTCGTCGCAAACCAGCCACAAACCGGCAACAACTGTGAGCTGGCCGATCAGCGTACCCCGTGAACGCGGCGGGCGGTGCATACCGTATGGGCCGTGATGCCGGTGTCCGCGGTCGTTCGTCGTGCTGCGGTCCTCGCCGTGTCCCTGGTGGTATTGGCTTCTGCGCCTTCGGCAGGTGCTGAGCCCGAGCCGCAGCCCCCTCCCGGTGCGCTGCCACCGTCCGACGGAGCCGTACCCCCCGGCACGCCGGCCCGGGTGAACACCCCTGACGGCTGGGTCCTTGCCCTCGGCGCCAGGGACGAGCGACACGTGCCTGTGGCACCGCTGACCACCGCGTTGTCGTCTCGCGAATATCTCTCCAGCGGAATATTCGGCGCATCGCTCACCGGGCCGGAGCCCCCCCGAGGCGTCCTCGAGGTCGGTTACGAGATCGGCTGCGGCATTGACATGAGCACGTCCAACGGCGTGGTCACGGCAAATGGCGGCGGTGTCGCTCCAACTATCGGCGCGGAGCTACCCCTAGGGCCCGGCCAGCCACCGGTCCTGCTACCGCTGATTACTGCGCCGTACAACGCCGTGGTCAGTGTGGGGCTCAAGCCCGGGTTTGTCGTCGTGGTGCCGGTAGTCAGGAAGGAGTTCAAGGGTCCAAATCCCTGGATCATGATCAACGAGTTCCACATCAAGCTCGACGGATGTGTGGGCCAGTCGTTCATCCGCTCCTATGCGACCCTGACCCGCATAACCGATGAATCCGACGTGGTGCTGTCCTACGTCGGCTCTACGAAGGCCGTCTGACATCACCCGGCCGATGCGCGACCCATGATCGGTGGATCGATGCGCCGCCGGCCTAGCTCCTGGTCCGCGCGGCGACGAGGCTCAACTGCGCCGAAACAGCCAGGACGATAGCCGCTTTCACAAGTGGCGCGACGGCCTCCCTACCCGCTGCGCAGCCAGCTTCGACCCGGCGTTCACGGGTTGCACTGTGGTGTGGTCGAAGTCGCCACCGCGGAAGCGTTCGAGTCATTTTCAGCAGCGCGGCGTCGAACGTGCCTTTGTCCAGGCCGTCGACGAGGCCTACTCACGTGCGGTGGTGCTGCGGTATCGATGGGCGGCGGCACCGACCGCCGGTGTACCGCCCCCAGCGTCGTTGCAGCTCTCGCTCCGCTGCGGTGGGCATCAGACCCGATGGCGCGAACAACATCGACGGCACCGGGTCGTCTTCGGTCAACGGCCGCCCCGCACCGCGAATTGTGTTGATTACCACGATTACTCCGGCGACGAACACGATGACCACAGCGAGCGCGAAGACGATCGACAGGGTGCCCTGAATGAACGTGTTTCTGATGACGTTGTCGAGTTCATGGGCGTCGGCGGCCGAACCGAACGTGGTCTTGCCCGCTTGTTTGGCCGCCAGGTAACGGTAGTGCTGAGCCCAGTAGCCGATGGCTGGATCGGCGGAGAAGATCTTCTGCCATGACGCGGTCAGCGTGACGGCAAGATCCCACAGCAGCGGAACACCGGGTATCCAGGCCCACTTCAGGCGCCCTTTCTTGACGACGATGACGGTGATGACCGTCAGCGAGATCGCCGCCAGCAGCTGGTTGGCGATCCCGAACAGCGGAAATAGGGTGTTGATACCGCCCAACGGATCGGTCACGCCGAGCAGCAGAATGCTGCCCCAGGCCGCGACCACGGTCAGGCTGCACAACCAGACGCCGGGACGCCAGCTCGGATTTTGCAGCTTGCGCATCGGGCCGCCCAGGTTGCCCAAGGCGTCGGAGACCATGAAACGCGCTGCGCGGGTGCCGGCGTCGACGGTGGTCAGGATGAACAGCGCTTCGAACATGATCGCGAAGTGATACCAGAACGCCTTGAGAGCCGCACCGCCGAATGCCCGTTGCAACATTTCGGACATGCCGAACGCCAGTGTGGGTGCCCCACCGGTCCGCGACACGATCGTCTGTTCGCCCACACTGGCAGCGGCCCGGTCGATCTGGTCCGCGGTCACCGGAGCGCCCGACAGGCCAAGCCCGTTGACGTACTGCGCTGCGGTGGCAGCGCTGTCGTGAGTCAGTGCGGACGGCGCATTGAGAGTGAAATACAGATGCTGATCGAGGATGGTTGCGGTAATCAGTGCCACGACCGCGACGAACGACTCGGTGATCATGCCGCCATACCCGATCAGGCGCATCTGGCCTTCTTTCTCCAGCATTTTCGGTGTCGTTCCGGAGGAGATCAGCGCGTGGAATCCGGACAGCGCGCCACATGCGATCGTGATGAACAGGAAGGGAAACAGCGCGCCGGCGAAGACCGGCCCGGTGCCCTCGGTGGCGAACCGCGAGACCGCGGGCGCGGTGATCACCGGACGGGCTATCAACACGCCGATCGCGAGCAGAACGATGGTGCCGACCTTCATGAACGTGGACAGGTAGTCGCGTGGCGCGAGCAGCAGCCACACCGGCAGCACCGACGCCGCAAAGCCGTAGACGATGAGCAGCCAGCCCAGCGTGACCGGTGACAAACTGAATACTGTTGCACCCCAACTCGTATGGGCCACACCATTGCCCGATATCACGGCAAGCAACAGCAGTCCGACCCCGATCAGCGAGACCTCGATCACCCGTCCCGGGCGCAGGAATCGCAGATACCAGCCCATGAATAAGGCGATGGGAATGGTCATGGCGATCGAGAACACCCCCCACGGGCTTTTGGCCAGTGCCCGCACCACCACCAGCGCCAGCACCGCGATCACGATCGTGATGATGACCGGGATGCCGACGAGCGCGGCCACCCCGGCCGCGCCGCCGAGCTCGTCGCGAACCATCTGACCCAGGGAACGGCCACGGCGCCGGGTGGAGATCCACAACACCAGGTAGTCCTGCACACATCCGGCGAGCACCGCGCCGACCACGATCCAGATGGTGCAGGGCAGATAGCCCATCTGGGCGGCCAACACCGGACCCACCAGCGGCCCGGCCCCGGCGATCGCGGCGAAGTGGTGGCCGAATACCACCCGACGGTCCGTCGGCACGTAATCGGTACCGTCGTCGAGGAATTCGGCGGGGGTGGCATGGTCGTCGCGGGGCCGGACGACCTTCGCTTCGATCAGCCGCGCGTAAAACCGGAATCCAATGATATAGGTACAGCCCGCCGCGACCACCAGCCACACCGCGTTTACCGTTTCCCCACGAACGAGCGCAATGATGGCCCAGGCGACCGCGCCGATCACCGCGATCACGCCGAAGAAGATCCGGTGTCGCAGGCCGACAGGGGAGCGGTCGACGATCGCGACCGGCGGCAGGTCGGCGTCGGTGCGGATGTAGCTGACGTCCCCGCAGCGTTCTACGATCCGATCCGGTGCTGCCACCGTCACTCCTCCCGTGATCAACCGTGCGATGTGTTCCCGGTGATCCTTGCAGCTAGCCCGCCTGGGCGGCGAGTGTGCATCTGCCGACGCCGAACCGGCGGCGTGTCCCGTCGCAGGATTCACTCTCGCGGTGCGGTCAGGACAGCGCGCGAACCGCATCGATCGTGTCGGCAGCGGCCGGGCCCTTGTCGTGGCGGTAGCGCACCACCCGGGCAAACCGCAACGCCAGCCCGCCGGGGGGTAGCGCGACGACGCCTGCACCCCGTCGAACGCCACCTCGACCACCTGTTCGGGGCGCAGCTGCACCACGTGCCCGTTGATGGGGCCGATGGCACAAATCCGCTGGTCGCGGGATCACGCGCGCCCAGGTGGATGGTGGACAGCTTTCCGCGCCGGTGCCGGCGCCGGGACGCCGGACAGCGGTTCGCGCCCAAATGAACAACCCCATCGGCCAGCACCGGGGCGATTAAGTACGCTCTTTGCCAACCGAGCCCGGCGACGATGCGGGCCGGCTAGCGCCGCGAGGAGGCCCTGATGGGTATCGCATTGACCGACGACCATCGCGAACTCGCCGAGGTGGCCCGCGCGTTCTTGACCTCGCAGAAGGCGCGCTGGGCGGCGCGGTCACTACTTGACGCGACGGTGGAGACACGGCCGCCCTTCTGGCAGAACATGGTCGAACTCGGTTGGTTGGGTCTGCACATTGACGAGGAGCACGGCGGCTCCGGCTATGGGTTGCCCGAACTGGTGGTGGTGATCGAAGAGCTCGGTCGCGCGCTGGCGCCCGGTCCCTTCGTGCCGACGGTGATCGCGTCGGCGGTGATCGCCAGGGAGGGCACCACCGAGCAGAAGGCGCGGCTGCTGCCGGGGCTGATCGACGGGACCGTAAGCGCGGGTGTTGGCCTTGACGGCAGCGTGCGGGTCGCCGACGGCGTCGCCGATGGCGACGCCGGGATCGTGCTGGGGGCCGGGCTGGCTGAGCTGCTGCTGGTCAGCGCAGGGGACGATGTGCTGGTGCTGCCACGCGAGCGAGCTGGCGTATCCGTCGAGGTACCCAAGAATCTCGATCCGACCCGCCGTTGCGGACGCGTCCACCTGTGCGACGTGGCTGTCACCGCCGACGACATCCTGCCCAGGGCACGGGATTCGGCCCTGGCCCGCGCGCGCACACTGCTGGCGGCGGAGGCGGTCGGTGGCGCGGCCGACTGCGTCGACGCCGCCGTCGCCTACGCCAAGGTGCGTCAGCAGTTCGGCCGCACCATCGCCACTTTCCAAGCGGTGAAACACCATTGTGCGAACATGTTGGTGGCCGCCGAGTCGGCGATCGCCGCGGTGTGGGACGCTGCGCGCGCGGTCGGTGCGGACGAACAGCAGTTCAGGCTGGCCGCGGCGGTGGCGGCGGCGTTGGCGTTCCCGGCGTACACCCGCAACGCCGAACTCAACATTCAGGTGCACGGCGGCATCGGCTTTACCTGGGAGCACGACGCGCACCTGCATCTGCGCCGGGCGCTGGTGAGCGCGGCGCTGCTCGGCGGTGACGCGCCGGCCGACGACGTCTTCGAGCTCACCGCCGCCGGGGTTACCCGGGAAAACAGCCTGGACCTGCCGGCCGAGGCCGAAGAGCTGCGCACCCAGATCCGTGCCGACGCCGCCGAGATCGCCCACCTAGACCCCAAGGCACAGCTCGACAAGCTGATCGAAACGGGCTACGTGATGCCGCACTGGCCCAAACCGTGGGGCCGGGCCGCAAACGCGGTCGAGCAGTTGGTGATCGACGAAGAGTTCCGGGAGGCGGGCGTCAAGCGCCCGGACTACTCGATCACCGGTTGGGTGATCCTGACCCTGATCCAGCACGGAACTCCTTGGCAAGTTGAGCGATTCGTAGCGAAGGCGCTGCGCCAGGAGGAAATCTGGTGCCAGCTGTTCTCCGAACCCGAGGCCGGATCGGATGCGGCCTCGGTCAAGACCCGCGCCACCAGGGTCGACGGTGGCTGGAAGATCAACGGGCAGAAGGTGTGGACCAGCGGGGCGCAGTACTGTGCGCGTGGCCTAGCCACCGTGCGCACCGACCCGGATGCCCCCAAGCACGCCGGCATCACCACGGTGATCATCGACATGAAGGCACCCGGGGTCGAGGTCCGGCCACTGCGCCAGATCACCGGTGGCTCGGAATTCAACGAGGTGTTCTTCAACGACGTCTTCGTTCCCGACGAGGACGTCGTCGGGGCGCCCAACTCCGGGTGGACGGTCGCGCGGGCGACGCTGGGCAACGAGCGGGTCAGCATCGGCGGCAGCGGTTCGCTCTACCAAGGTCTGGCAGCACATCTGGTGCAGCTGACCCAACAGCGCGCAGATCAGTTGGCGGGCGCGCGAATCCGGGTCGGAACCTATCTCGCGGAGGAAAACGCGCTGCGGCTGCTGAACCTGCGCCGCGCCGCCCGCAGCGTCGAAGGCGCGGGCCCGGGACCGGAGGGCAACGTCACCAAGCTGAAGCTGGCCGAGCACATGGTGGAGGGCGCGGCCATCGCGGCGGCCCTGTTGGGGCCCGAGGTGGCGCTGGTCGACGGCCCCGGCGCGATGGCCGGCCGGATGGTCATGGGGGCTCGTGGCATGGCGATAGCGGGCGGCACGTCGGAGGTGACCCGCAATCAGATCGCCGAGCGCATTCTCGGTATGCCGCGCGACCCGCTGCTGAATTAAGGCCCGGCGCCGGCCGACGACACCATCGCGCTCTACCTGCAGTACCGCGAGCCGAGCCGCGCAGACCTCCGCTGCGTCCGGCATGCCATCGAGACCGCGTGGCCGGCGTCATCCAACGCCGAGCCGGAGATTATCGTGAACTGGCCCGCCGGCAGTGGTCGGTCACTGGGCGGCGGCGGCTCACCCGCCGCGACATCGTCGCCGTCGAACACGCTCACGTGCGGATCCTGGACGCGAGGGCGAACGATAGCTTGGGTCCGTTATCGCATCCGTCGCCAGCTCGACGTCGCCGCCTCCTGGTGGTCCTAAACCGACGCGCCCGAATATTGTGCATGCGCATAGTGAAGGCCGATCTGGGGTATGTCGATATCCATAGCGATGGCCGGTCCACCGGGGTGCCGGCATCGTGACCCCAGCGGGAGCGCCGACATGACCACGAGCACCGACGCCAAGCGACGAGGCTTCGTCCATTCCGCGCTCTTCTACCATTCCCAGCGGGAATACCTGAACTCGGTGGCGAGCTTCGTCGCCGATGGCATGGCGGTGGACGAGCCGGCCCTGGTGGCGGTACCCGGCGATCGGTTGGCGTTGCTGCGCCCCGAGTTGTCGGCCGTGCGTGCGGGATCCACCGCAGAATTGCGGATGGTCGACATCACCGAGGTTGCCCGCAATCCGAGCAGGTTCCTGGCCATGGAAGCCGCCTTCGCCGCGAAATACTCTCACGGGCGGGTGCGGATTGTCAGTCAGCTCGTCTGGCCGGGCCGCAGCCCGGCCGAGTGTCTGGCCTGCGTCCAGCATGAAGCATTGGTCAACGGGGCGTTGGAGACCATGAACGTGACGGGGCTGTGTCTCTACGACGCCGAACGGCTGGAGGAGCAGGCGCTGGCGGAGGCTCGCGCCACCCATCCGTTGTTGTGGAAATGCGGATCGGCTCGACACAGTGCCGAGTATGCGCCGGATGAGGCGTTGGCGCGCTGCAACCAGCCGCTCCCGGCCAATCCGGGGGCCGTCACTTATGTGGTGCGCGCCAGCACGGATCTGCGTCCGGCCCGCTCGTTCGCCGTCGATTACGCGGGCTGGGTTGGGCTGTCGCCGGATGGTATCGGCGATCTGCAATTCATCGCCAGCGAACTGGCCACCAATAGCCTGCGGTACGCCGGTGGCGCCTGCCGGTTGGCCTTCTGGCGGCACGATGAGCATCTGGTCTGCGAGGCACGCGACAACGGACGGCTCGATGATCCGCTGGCCGGACGTCAACAGCCGGGCGTCAGCGCCACCGCGAGCCGCGGACTGTTTCTGGTCAACGCCATGGCGGATTTGGTCCGCACCCACACCACGGCGGACGGCACAACCATCCAGGCCTACCTTCGGCTCGATCCGTCGCGGGGCCAGACCGGGTGACGGCTGGAGCGGGGTGAAGTGCGCCTAGCGGGCCATTGAGCGGTACATCACCGGCCCGGACGGCGCCTCGCCCACGGCAGCTACCGTCCCACCTCCTGCCCAGGGCCGGGTGTCGGAGTTCCCGGGATTGTGCAGCCCGCTGCGAACACTGCAAACGCGGCTACCAGCGCAGCTGCCACCAACCGAAATGTCTTGCTCTTCGCGCTCATGGTTCGTCGTGCCTTTCTGTGCGGTATCTATGTGTGGTCACCAATTAAGCAGCCCGGCTGCGATGCCAGGTGTGTATGAGTTTTCAGCGCGACGGCCTGGCTAGGCACCGGTGTGCAGGGGCGCCACGCTGGTGACTCCCGGTGCTGGCATGGCGGGGACTTCACCTCCGCCGGGCACGCGTTGGGTCGCGCAGCCCGCGGCCAACACCGCGAAGATCGCAGCCAGCACCACGACCACCGTCCGAATAGCCTGTATCGTCCTGCTCGTTTTCCTTGCGCTCATCGATTGCGCCTTTCGATTGCTGGACCACATTCCTCGTCGGCGATTTCCACCGCGCACACATGCTATCGCCACTGTCTGGGACGCCGGGTCGTTTTGACGCTTGCGCCAGTATTGCGATCCCAGGTGCCGAACTGAGCTTGCGTTGCCGTCGCAAGGAGTCCAATTTCACCGCTCGTGCGTCGGTCGCCCCTGCTGACTAAAGAAGACCGGCACTTCGACCAAGCGGGCGAAATGGCGATCACAGCGGGCGCAGGACGATCGGCATGCCGTCCATCGGCACGGGCATTCCGCCGTAGTCCCAGCGCGCGTGGTAATCCGGCCGGGGGAGTTCCAGCCGGTAACGGCGCAGCAGCCGGTGCAGGATCGTCTTGATCTCCAACTGGCCGAACACCATCCCAATGCACTTGTGCGCGCCGCCGCCGAACGGTGTGAACGCATAGCGGTGCCGCTTGTGTTCGTTGCGTGGCTCGGTGAACCGTTCCGGGTCGAATTCCATCGGGTCCGTCCAGATTTCCGGCAGCCGATGGTTCATCCCGGGATAGGCGATGACGTTGGTGCCCTTGGGCAGGTAGTAGCCCAACAGCTCGGTGTCGCGGACGGTCTGCCGCATCGCCCATTGGACGGGCGTCACCAACCGGATCGACTCGTTCATCACCAGCTCCAGCGACTCCAGCTTCTCCAGCGATTCGATGTCGACCGGCCCGTCGCCCAGGCGATCCGATTCGTCACGGCAGCGTTGCTGCCACTCCGGGTGGGCGGCCAGGTGGTAGGCCATGGTGGTGGCCGTCGACGTCGAGGTGTCGTGGGCGGCCATCATCAAAAAGATCATGTGGTTGACGATGTCTTCGTCGGAGAACCGGTTGCCGTCCTCGTCCTCGGTCTGGCACAACACCGTCAGCAGATCGTTGCCGTCCTTGCCACGGCGCTCCTGGACGCGTTGCTCGAAGTAGTGCTCCAGCAGCGCGCGCGCCCGCAGCCCGCGCCACCAGGTCAACGGCGGCACGCTGGTGCGTATCACCGCGTTGCCGGCGCGGGTCGTGGTGGTGAAGGCTTTGTTCACCCTGGTGACCAGCTCATGGTCGGTGCCGGGTTCATGGCCCATGAACACCATCGAGGCGATGTTCAGCGTGAGCTTCTTCATCGCCGGATACAGCAGGAAGCGCGCGTCGTTGGCCACCCAGTCGGAGCTGATCACCTGCGAGACGACGTGGTCCATGTGTTCGACGTAGCCGATCAACCGGGACCGGACGAACGCCTCTTGCATGATCCGCCGATGAAACAGGTGCTCGTCGAAGTCGAGCAGCATCAGCCCGCGGCGAAAGAACGGCCCGATCACCGGGACCCAGCCCTGCTGCGAGTAGTCCTTGTTGCGGTTGGAGTAGATGACCTGCGCGGCGTCCGGGCCCAGCGCAGCGACGGCGGGCAGCACCGGCGAGTCCCCGAAGATCAGCGGCCCCTGGGTGTGGTACAGGAAGAGCAGATAATCCGGTCCGCCGCGCAGCATCTCGATCATGTGCCCGAGGATCGGCAGCCCGGCGTCGCCCACCACCGGCTTGAGCCCGCTGCCCGGGGGCGGCTCGGCGAGCTTTTTCTCCGGGAACTTGGTGTTCAGCAGCCGGTGTTCCAGCCAACCCAGGCCGGGGAAGTTATTGAACGACGGGGTGAACCGGCGCTTGGCCCGGTCAAGAAGGTATGCGGGAGTGCTGATCGTCGCCATCGACGGGGCTCCTTACCGGTGGTGGCGGCCGCCACTAGCCATTATCCTTCGGACCGAGTTGACGACTGTCAAGTTTCGTTTTGGAGCGGCTTGGTGCAAGGTTCGGGGTGTGATCACACGGTGAACGGCCACGCCGCCAACGACGAGCGGACCGCGCCGGCATTGCGGCGGCGCGGTGACAAGCATCGGCAAGCGATCGTGCGGGCGGTGCGTGAGCTGCTGCAGGAAAGACCGTTCGCGGAGCTGTCGGTGAGCGCCATCAGCCTGCGGGCCGGTATCGCCCGCTCGGGCTTCTACTTCTACTTCGATTCCAAATACTCGGTGCTCGCCCAGATCCTGGCCGAGGCCACCGAAGAGCTCGAAGAACTCACGCATTTTTTCGCGCCCCGGCGACCGGGCGAGTCGCCCGAGGAGTTCGCCAAGCGGATGGTCGGCAGCGCCGCCGCCGTCTACACACACAACGACCCGGTGATGACGGCCTGCAACGCGGCCCGCCACACCGACATCGAGATCCGCGACATCCTCGAGCGGCAGTTCGAGGGGGTGCTGCGTCAGCTCGTCGCCGTCGTCGACGCCGAGAGGAGGGCCGGGACCGCGCACCCCATCAGCGACGATCTCCCCACGCTGATCCGCACCCTGGCGGCCACCACCGCGCTGGTGCTGACCGGCGACCCGCTGTTCGTCGGCCGGGACGGTGACCCCGAGCGCCGGGTGCGGGTGCTCGAACGGCTGTGGCTAGCCGCCCTGTGGGGTGGCCGGGGCGGGGCCTGAGGTTTGGGGCCGCTCCGGCCAAGGCGTTACCGCCGGTATCGTCACGGACATGGCGCGGATGGGGTCGCGACGGTATTTCGCGGGTAAGCGGTGCTTGGTCACCGGAGCGGCCAGCGGGATCGGCCGGGCCACCGCGTTGCGGCTGGCCGCGCGGGGGGCCGAGCTCTACCTGACCGATCGCGACGCCGAGGGGTTGGCGCTCACCGTGGCCGACGCCGGCGCGCTCGGCGCCCGGGTGGCGGAGCATCGGGCGTTGGACATCTCCGACTACGACCAGGTGGCGGCGTTCGCGGCCGACATTCACAGCCGCCATCCCAGCATGGACGTGGTGATGAACATCGCCGGCGTTGCCGCGTGGGGAACCGTCGACCGGCTCACCCACGAGCAGTGGAGCAGCACCGTCGCGATCAATCTGATGGGTCCGATCCACGTCATCGAGACGTTCGTCCCGCCAATGGTGGCGGCCGGCCGGGGTGGGCATCTGGTCAATGTGTCCTCGGCGGCCGGGCTCGTTGCTCTGCCCTGGCATGCGGCCTACAGCGCCAGCAAGTACGGGTTGCGCGGGTTGTCCGAGGTGTTGCGCTTCGACCTGGATCGGCACCGCATCGGGGTGTCGGTGGTGGTGCCGGGCGCGGTGAAGACCCCGCTGGTCAACACCGTGCAGATCGCCGGCGTCGACCGTGACCACCCCAAGGTGAGTCGTTGGATCGACCGGTTCAGCGGCCATGCCGTGTCGCCGGAAACAGCCGCCGAAAAGATCCTGGCCGGGGTCGCCAAGAATAGATACCTGATCTACACCTCGGCCGATATCCGGGCGCTGTATGCGTTCAAGCGTTTGGCCTGGTGGCCGTACAGCCTGGTGATGCGCCGGGTCAACGTCTTTTTCACGCACGCGCTTCGGCCCGAGCCGTTACGCCCCGGTGGCGCGTGAATCAAGATGAGGCCGCCGCACCGCCGACGGTGTAGCCGAAGCCCGTGGGCAGCCTAAGCTTAGGCCAGTTCAAGCCGCACCCCGAGCAGCCGCACCGGCCGGTCCAGCTCGAACAGGTCCAACACGCGCAGGGCGGCCGCGGTGATGACGTCGGGATCGGTGCTGGGCGCGTCCAGCTTGCGGATCTTGGTGCGGGTGAAAAACGTTGCGGTACGCACGGTTACCGCCACCCGGGTGACGATTCGCGACGAAGCCACCACGTCGTCCAGCGTTCGTTGCGCCAATTCCGTTACCGCCGCGTCCATCTCGGCTCGGGAGGTGAGGTCGCGCGGATAGGTGACGACGTGGCTGCGCGACCGCGGAACCCAGGGCTCGGCGCTGACTTCGGCATCACCGCCGCCATTGGCCAGCAGCAACAGCCATACCGTGGTTCGCGGCCCAAACGTCGGCGTCAACAACTCCGAATCGCTGTGCGCCAGTTGAGAAACGGTGTGGATCCCAAGACCGGCAAGCTTTTTCGCGGTCTTTGGCCCCACGCTCCACAGGGCGTCGACGGCCCGGTCGCCCATCACGGCCATCCAGTTGGCGTCGGTGAGCTGGTAGCTGCCAGCCGGCTTCGCGAAGCCGGTGGCGACCTTGGCGCGTTGCTTGTTGTCGCTGATGCCGATCGAGCACGACAGCCCGGTCTGGGCCACGACGAGGTTTCGGATCTGGTCGGCGACCTCGGTGGGATCGATCGGATCGTCGGGAGCACCGGACGGCACGGCCAAATAAGCCTCGTCCCAGCCCCACACCTCGACCCGATAACCCAGATCGCGCAGCAACGTCATCACCTGGTTGGATGCCGCGTCGTAGGCGGCCGGATCCGACGGCAGGAAGGTGGCCTCGGGGCAGCGTCGGGCCGCGGTTCGTAGCGGCATGCCCGCGCGCACACCGTATTCGCGGGCCTCATAGGAGGCGCAGGTGACGACCTTGCGTGGTTCGCGCGGATCACCGTTGCCGCCGACGATGACGGGCAGGCCGGCCAGCTCGGGGTGGCGGCGCAGTTCGACCGAGGCCAGGAACTGGTCGAGGTCGACGTGCAGGATCCACGTCGGTGTTGGCGCGGTCACTCCGGTGTTCACCGTCCGCACAGCTTGCGCGCCAGGCTTTCCCATGCGTCCCCCAATGTTTGCAGGGTATGGCCGGCGTCGGTGAGTTGATGCTCGACGTAGTCGGCATCGAGCAGCGCCAGCAGCGCGTCGGTCTGGACATCCAGATCACCGGTGGTCCGCGCCGCGGCCAGCAGCACCCGCACGTGGGTGCGCTGCACCGCGGCGGGCGCGCCGCGTCGGGTGCGCGGATCGCGGTTGGCCGCCGACAACAGTTGGTGGTGGGCGTGCACGAAGCGCATCCGCTCTCGGCCGAACGCGACCAGCCGATCCAGCGGCGGCGCGTCGGGTCCCAACGGCGGCGGGCCGAACAGAAAGGCCTGCTGGCTGGCTCGTTCGTCCTCGTCGAGCAGCACCATCATCAGGCCGGCCCGGCTGCCGAACCGGCGAAACAGCGTGCCCTTGCCGACGCCGGCGGCGGCGGCGACATCGTCCATGGTGACGGCGCCCGCGCCGCGCTGGGCGATCAGGCGGCGCGCCGCGGCCAGCAACAACGCGCGGTTGCGCGCCGCGTCGCCTCGCTCGGATGGGGGCTGTTGAGCAGCGGAGACGGGCACCGCGCCCGGCCGCTCGGCACCGCTCACACCAGCACTGTAGCGCGGTCGGAATAAATTGGACCGTGGTCCGGTTTGCCCGTGCAAGGATGGAGACCAAGGACCGAAGGGAACAGGACGTGCCAGCTACCCGGCCGGAGGGCAAGCCCGACATCAAAGTCCTGGCGTTGGTGGGCAGCCTGCGTGCGGCGTCGGTCAACCGTCAGATCGCCGAGCTCGCGGTGGACGTCGCCCCGGACGGCGTCGCCGTCACCGTGTTCGAGGGGCTCGGCGACCTGCCGTTCTACAACGAGGACATCGACACCCCGGCCGCGGTCCCGGCGGCGGTGACCAGACTGCGCGCGGCCGCGGCCGACGCGCATGCCGCCCTGGTAGTCACCCCCGAGTACAACGGCACCATTCCGGCCGTGCTCAAGAACGCCATCGACTGGCTGTCGCGGCCCTTCGGTAACGGCGCGCTCAAAGACAAGCCGCTGGCGGTGATCGGCGGCGCCATGGGCCGCTTCGGCGGCGTATGGGCCCACGACGAGACCCGCAAATCGTTCGGGATCGCCGGAACACGCGTCGTCGACGGGATCAAACTCTCGGTGCCGCTGCAAACCCTGGAAGGCAGGCCGCCCGCCGACGACGCCGAGCTGTCGGCCAATGTGCGTGACGTCGTCGGCAAGCTCGCCGCCGAGGTCAACTGAGCCGGCGCCGGAGTCTGGTGGGCGCGTACCGGACGCTCGCGCGGGGCCGCTCACCGGGCCTCGACGGTGGGCCGGCGCCGGGCGGCGGCGATTTCGGCGAGCAGCGCCGCCACCACCCCGAACGCGAAGTACAGCGCCGGCAGCCACGGCGCGACCCCACACAGCGCGTTGGAATCGGCGGCGTAGCTGATCACCCGGGTCTGGGCGAGAACGGCCTCCAACGCTGGACCGCCGATCGCGGCCAGCATTCCGCACACCGCGCCGGGGCCGTCACCCAGGACGCACCAGGTGATGATCGCCAGTGCATAGATCAGCACGCTCGCCGGTACCGCGGGCGCCGCGTGCACCAAGGCGGTGACGACGTAGATGGCGATCACGGCCAGCACGCCGGCGAGTCCCTGGCGGACCCCGACCGTGGACCGCGGTGTCGGCAGGTGCAGCCGCAGCTCGGCCAGCGCGACGGTTGCGGACCCGACGAGCAACGGGAACCAGATTGGGCTGCTCCACACGAACGGAACCGCAGTGACGAGGTACTCGGTGGTCCCGGTGACCACATGACCGTGATCGCCGATCAGTGCCGCCAGCGCTCCCAGCCCGAACAGGAACACGACGTCGGGCACCCGCAGCTTCATGACGCGTACGCTACTTGACGCACGGCAAGTCCCCGCGGGCGGACATCAACCCCGCCGCTGGCGATCGGTTTGCTGGCGGCCGGCCGAGCCGGACTGCGGCGCCGGCGGTCTCGGTGGCCGGTGAGAGACCGGTGTCGGCGGGCGTGTGTGGCCGATGGTGTGATCTGCGACACGCCGACGCGCCCTCCGGGACGTGCTTACGACCAGGGAATTTCAGAAATGTTATTCAGAACATCTTGTACCTCTTCTTCTTGTCACCCACTAGGTGTAGTGTTTCAGGCACCGGCAGATCCCCGGTTCACCGAGTCAGCCAGGCCTGGTGAGCGTCCCGGAGTCGGCACCCACGGTCGGTCGGCCCGGCAGCCGCACGACGGGAACTTGGGGGTTTGACGGCCCGCTGATTCCAGCGCCGATGTACCACCCGAGTAGTTGCCAGCCTTGTCGAGACCCAAGTCGAGTTCCCGCAAAGGAGCGGTACACCCATGAGCATCACCGTCTACACCAAGCCCGCGTGTGTGCAGTGCAGCGCCACTTCCAAGGCGTTGGACAGGCAGGGCATCGCCTACGAGAAGGTCGACATCAGCCTGGATTCCGAGGCGCGCGACTACGTGATGGCGCTGGGCTATCTGCAGGCGCCGGTCGTGGTGGCGGGCAACGAGCACTGGTCGGGCTTTCGGCCCGATCGCATCAAGGCACTGGCCCGGGCCGCGCTGAGCGCCTAGACAGGTAAGGAGGTTGCGGTGTCGTCACGCAACCTGGTCTATTTCTCTTCCGTGTCGGAGAACACCCACCGCTTCGTGCAGAAGCTGGGCATTCCCGCCACCCGGATACCGCTGCATGGCCGTATCGAGGTCGACCAACCGTATGTGCTGCTGTTGCCCACCTACGGCGGCGGCCGGGTCAACCCGGACCTCAACTCCGGGCGGTATGTCCCCAAACAGGTCATCGCCTTTTTGAACAACGAACACAATCGAGCGCTGCTGCGCGGTGTGATCGCGGCCGGCAACACCAACTTCGGTGCGGAGTTCTGTTATGCCGGCGACGTCGTCGCCCGCAAGTGCGGCGTCCCGTACCTCTACCGCTTCGAAATGATGGGTACCGCGGATGACGTCGCCGCCGTCCGCGAGGGCCTAACTAACTTTTGGGCTGAATTCTGGAAGGAACAGAGGTGTCACCAACCGTCATTGCAGAGCCGGTAACCAGCACGCACGCGTTGCCCGGCGAAACGGACTACCACGCGCTGAACGCGATGCTGAACCTGTACGACGCGGACGGCAAGATCCAGTTCGACAAGGACCGCGAAGCCGCCCACCAGTACTTCCTGCAGCACGTCAACCAGAACACGGTGTTCTTCCACAATCAGGACGAGAAGCTCGACTACCTGATCCGCGAGAATTACTACGAGCGTGAGGTTCTCGACCAGTACTCGCGCAACTTCGTCAAGACGCTGCTGGACCGCGCATACGCCAAGAAGTTCCGGTTCCCCACGTTTCTGGGGGCGTTCAAGTACTACACCTCCTACACCCTGAAAACCTTCGACGGGAAGCGGTATCTGGAGCGTTTCGAGGATCGGGTGGTCATGGTGGCGCTGACGCTGGCCGCCGGGGACACCACGTTGGCCGAAAAGCTGGTCGATGAGATCATGGACGGCCGGTTCCAGCCGGCCACCCCGACGTTTTTGAACTCCGGCAAGAAGCAGCGCGGCGAGCCGGTGAGCTGTTTCCTCCTGCGCATCGAGGACAACATGGAGTCGATCGGGCGATCGATCAACTCCGCGCTGCAGCTGTCCAAGCGTGGCGGGGGAGTTGCCTTGCTGCTGACCAACATTCGCGAGCACGGCGCACCGATCAAGAACATCGAGAACCAGTCCTCGGGTGTCATCCCGATCATGAAGCTGCTGGAGGATTCGTTCTCTTACGCCAACCAGCTGGGGGCCCGCCAGGGTGCCGGAGCGGTGTACCTGCACGCCCATCACCCCGACATCTACCGCTTCCTGGACACCAAGCGGGAGAACGCCGACGAGAAGATCCGGATCAAGACGCTAAGCCTGGGGGTGGTGATCCCCGACATCACCTTCGAATTGGCCAAGCGCAACGACGACATGTACCTGTTCTCGCCCTACGACGTCGAACGGGTCTACGGCGTGCCGTTCGCCGACATCTCGGTGACCGAGAAGTACTACGAGATGGTCGACGACGCGCGCATCCGCAAGAGTAAGATCAAGGCGCGGGAGTTCTTCCAGACGCTGGCCGAGCTGCAATTCGAGTCCGGCTACCCGTACATCATGTTCGAGGACACGGTGAACCGGGCCAATCCTATTGAGGGCAAGATCACCCACTCCAACCTGTGCTCGGAGATCCTGCAGGTGTCCACGCCGTCGCTGTTCAACGATGACTTGTCGTATGCCAAAGTAGGCAAAGACATTTCGTGCAATCTGGGGTCGCTGAACATCGCCAAGACGATGGACTCGCCGGACTTCGCTCAGACGATCGAGGTGGCAATCCGCGCGCTGACCTCGGTGAGCGACCAGACGCATATCAGGTCGGTGCCGTCAATCGAGCGGGGCAACAACGAATCCCACGCGATCGGGCTGGGTCAGATGAACCTGCACGGCTACCTGGCCCGTGAGGGCATCTTCTATGGCTCCGAGGAAGGCATCGACTTCACCAATATCTACTTCTATACGGTGCTCTACCACGCACTTCGGGCGTCAAACCGTATTGCGATCGAACGCGGTACGTACTTCAAGGGTTTCGAGCGCTCCACGTATGCGACGGGGGAGTTCTTCGACAAGTACACCGATCAGATATGGGAGCCGAAGACCGAGAAGGTGCGCCAGCTCTTCGCCGATGCCGGAATCCGCATCCCGACGCAGGACGACTGGCGGCGGCTCAGGGAGTCGGTGGTCGCGCACGGCATCTACAACCAGAACCTGCAGGCGGTGCCGCCGACCGGGTCGATCTCCTACATCAACCATTCGACGTCGTCGATCCACCCGATCGTGTCGAAGATCGAGATCCGCAAGGAAGGCAAGATCGGGCGGGTGTACTACCCGGCGCCATATATGACCAACGACAACCTGGAGTACTACCAGGACGCCTACGAGATCGGCTACGAGAAGATCATCGACACCTACGCGGCGGCCACCCAGCATGTGGATCAAGGGCTTTCGCTGACGTTGTTCTTCAAGGACACCGCCACCACCCGCGACGTGAACAAGGCGCAGATCTACGCCTGGCGCAAGGGGATCAAGACGCTGTACTACATCCGGTTGCGGCAGATGGCGCTGGAGGGCACCGAGGTGGCGGGCTGCGTGTCCTGCATGCTGTAGGACACGCGCGGGCCGAACGTGAATCCGGCGACGGCATCACGGCGTGTCGCGTCGCGACATTCACACTCGGCAGGAGGGGCGGAGCCCGGTCTGCCCAGGTCGGCGGCTGCGACGCGGTAAGGTGCTTGACGTGCGAAGAATGAGTCGACCCCACCCCGGCCCGAAGCCGGGGGTGAAGGTCGATGCGCGCAGCGAACGGTGGCGCGAGCATCGCAAAAAGGTCCGCGGCGAGATCGTGGAAGCGGCGTTTCGCGCCATCGACCGGCTGGGGCCCGAACTCAGCGTGCGGGAAATCGCCGAAGAGGCCGGCACCGCCAAGCCGAAGATCTACCGACATTTCACCGATAAGTCCGACCTGTTCGTGGCGATCGGGGAACGCCTGCGCGACATGCTGTGGGCGGCGATCTTCCCGTCGATCAACCTGTCTACCGACTCGGCCCGCGAGGTCATCCGGCGCAGCGTCGAGGAGTACGTCAACCTCGTCGACAAGCACCCCAACGTGCTGCGGGTATTCATCCAGGGCCGTTCCGCCAAGCAGTCGGAGGTAGCGGTCCGGACCCTCAACGAAGGCCGGGAGATCACCTTGACCTTCGCCGAGTTGTTCAACAACGAGCTGCGCGAGATGCACCTGGACCGTGCGGCGCTCGAACTGGCTGCCTTCGCCGCCTTCGGGTCGGCCGCGTCGGCCACCGAATGGTGGTTGGGTCCCGACCCGGACAGCCCGCGACGCATGCCGCGGGAGCAGTTCGTCGCGCACCTGACGACGATCATGATGGGCGTCATCGTCGGCACCGCCGAGACGCTCGGCATCGCGATGGACCCCGACAAGCCGATCCACGACGCGGTGCCCGCGGCGCTGGCGTGAGCCGCCGGCGGCGTTGACATCGCCGCACTGATCGATGACACTCGTTATATATCCGATACCCTGGGTACTGGGTATTTGCGGCGCAGTGGGCTCAGGCAGCCCCAACAAGAAAGATCGACCATGACCGACGTCGGCGCACCGGCTACCACAGCAGCCGAGAAACCGCAGTCCAACCAGCCACCGATACACACCCGTGCCGTCATCATCGGAACCGGATTCTCCGGTTTGGGTATGGCCATCAAGCTGCAACAGCAAGGTGTGGACTTCGTGGTCTTGGAGAAGGCCGACGACGTCGGCGGCACCTGGCGGGACAACACCTACCCGGGCTGCGCCTGCGACATCCCGTCGCACCTGTACTCGTTCTCCTTCGAGCCCAAGCCGGACTGGAAGCACCTGTTTTCCTACTGGGACGAGATCTTGGACTACCTCAAAGGGGTCACCGAGAAATACGGGCTGCGCCGCTACATCGCGTTCAACTCCCTGGTCGACCGCGGCTACTGGGACGACGACGAGCACCGGTGGCACGTGTTCACCGTCGACGGGCGCGAATATATAGCCCAGTTCCTGATCTCGGGGGCCGGCGCGTTGCACATCCCGTCCTTCCCCGAGATCGACGGCCGTGACGAATTCGCCGGTCCCGCTTTCCATTCCGCGCAGTGGGAGCACAGCGTCGACCTGACCGGCAAGCGGGTGGCGATCATCGGGACCGGTGCCAGCGCCATCCAGATCGTGCCCGAGATCGTCGGGCAGGTCGCCCAGCTTCAGCTCTACCAGCGCACCCCGCCGTGGGTGGTGCCGCGCACCAACGAGGAACTCCCGCTGGCGCTGCGCCGGGCCCTGCGCAACGTTCCGGGGCTGCGGGCGCTGCTGCGCCTGGGGATCTACTGGGCGCAGGAGGCACTGGCCTACGGGATGACCAAGCGGCCCAACACCCTGAAGATCATCGAGGCCTACGCCAAGTACAACATTCGCCGCTCGGTGAAGGACCGCGAGCTACGGCACAGGCTGACCCCGCGGTACCGCATCGGCTGCAAGCGAATCCTGAACTCCTCCACCTATTACCCTGCGGTGGCGGACCCGAAGACCGAGCTGATCACCGACCGCATCACCCGGATCACCCGCGATGGGATCGTCACCGCCGACGGCATGCGGCGCCCGGTCGACGTGATCGTATACGCCACCGGCTTCCACGTCACCGACTCCTACACCTACGTGCAGATCAAGGGCCGGCACGGCGAGGACCTGGTCGACCGGTGGAACCGCGAGGGCATCGGCGCTCATCGCGGGATCACCGTCGCCGACATGCCCAACCTGTTCTTCCTGCTCGGACCCAACACCGGGCTGGGGCACAACTCGGTGGTGTTCATGATCGAATCCCAGATCCATTACGTGGCCGACGCGATCGCCACGTGCGACCGGTTGGGCGCGCAGGCGTTGGCTCCCACCCGCGACGCGCAAGATCGGTTCAACGAGGAACTGCAACGCAAGCTGGCCCATTCGGTGTGGAACACCGGCGGTTGCGCCAGCTGGTACCTGGACGAACACGGCAAGAACACGGTGCTGTGGGGCGGCTACACCTGGCAGTACTGGCTGACCACCCGCTCGGTCAAACCCGCCGAGTACCAGTTCTTCGGGGTCGGCAAGGTGCACGGTGGACCGACAGCTTCGCCGAGCGTGAACTGAGGGCGGGATTTCGGGAAAAATCCCGCCCTCAGTTCACGCTCGGCGAGATTAGACGGCGACACGCAAACACAACTTCTTGTGTTGCGCCGGCTTGTCGGCCCCCAGGGGTAGTGTTTGAAGTAGCAGTACCGCAGTCAATCCGGCAGCCAAATCGAGCGTGTGAGGTGGTTCTGGTGACCGAAAATACGAAGCTGGTCGATCGGGTCTCAGCGATCAACTGGAACCGGCTCCAAGACGAGAAGGACGCCGAGGTCTGGGACCGGCTGACCGGAAATTTCTGGCTGCCCGAGAAGGTGCCGGTGTCCAACGACATCCCGTCGTGGGGCACGCTGACCGCCGGTGAGAAACAACTGACCATGCGGGTCTTTACGGGCCTGACGATGTTGGACACCATCCAGAGCACCGTGGGCGCGATCAGCTTGATCCCCGACGCGCTGACCCCGCACGAGGAGGCGGTGTTGACCAACATCGCGTTCATGGAGTCGGTGCACGCCAAGAGCTACAGCCAGATCTTCTCCACACTGTGCTCGACGGCCGAGATCGACGAGGCCTTCCGCTGGTCGGAGGAGAACCCCAACCTGCAGCGCAAGGCCGCGATCGTGCTGCAGTACTACCGTGGCGACGAACCGCTCAAACGCAAGGTGGCCTCCACGCTGCTGGAAAGCTTCCTGTTCTATTCGGGCTTCTATTTGCCGATGTTCTGGTCGAGCCGGGCCAAGTTGACCAACACCGCCGACATGATCCGGCTGATCATCCGCGACGAGGCGGTGCACGGTTACTACATCGGCTACAAGTTCCAGCGCGGCTTGGCGCTGGTCGACGACGCCAAGCGCGCCGAGCTCAAGGACTACACCTACGAGCTGCTCTTCGAGCTGTACGACAACGAGGTCGAGTACACCCAGGATCTCTACGACGAGGTTGGGCTGACCGAAGACGTCAAGAAGTTCTTGCGCTACAACGCCAACAAGGCGTTGATGAACCTCGGCTACGAGGCGCTGTTCCCGCGCGATGAAACCGAGGTGAACCCGGCGATTCTGTCGGCGCTGTCCCCCAACGCCGACGAGAACCACGACTTCTTCTCCGGCTCGGGGTCGTCGTATGTGATCGGCAAGGCCGTCGTCACCGAGGATACCGACTGGGACTTCTAAAACCGCCCCTCATTCGGTCGCACCCGCTGGTGACCGAATAGGCTGCGCACGGTACGCCAGGCCACAGCCGCATGTGCGGGCCGTGAACGATCAGTGAAATGTAAGCATGGTCGGGCGCGATGGTGGCGTCGGTGCGGCACCTGCCGTGAAACTGGTGGGGTGACGAAAACCTTCTCGCACCCGCACTTTCTCCGGTCGGTGATCCGCTGGCTGCAGGTCGGCTACCCCGAGGGCGTCCCAGGTCCGGACCGAGTGGCGCTGCTGGCGCTGTTGCGCAGCACCCCGTTGACCGAGGAACAGGTCAGGGAGGTGGTGCGGCACCTCACCAGCAAGGGATCGCCGGCCATCGCCGACGGCGTGATCCACCGTGACGAGATCGGCGACTTCATCTCCGGCGTGACCCACCACGACGCCGGTCCGGAGAACATCCAACGGGTGGCGGGGGTGCTGGCCGCCGCGGGGTGGCCGTTGGCCGGCGTGGAAGTCAACGAGGCCGAATCCGAAGGTGCTCAGGCAGCGGCCTCACAGGCGTGATATGTCGATGACGAAGCGGTAGCGCACGTCGCTGGCCAGCACGCGCTGGTAGGCCTCGTTGATGTAATCGGGTTCGATGATTTCGATGTCGGGTGTGACGCCGTGCTCGGCGCAGAAATCCAACATCTCCTGGGTTTCGGCGATCCCACCGATGTTCGACCCCGCCAGGCTGCGCCGCATCAATGCCAGTGCGAACGCGTGAACCTCCATGGGGTGCTCGGGAATGCCGAGCTCCACGAGGGTGCCGTCGACGTCCAGCAGGTTGAGGTACCGGCCGAGATCGAGGTTCGCCGAGACGGTGTTCAGGATCAAGTCGAAGCTACCGCGCAGCTTGCTGAAGGTGTCCGGGTCGGAGGTGGCGTAGTAGTGGCTGGCGCCCAGGCGCAGGCCATCCTCCATCTTCTTCAGCGACTGCGACAGCACGGTAACGTCGGCGCCCATCGCCGCGCCCAGCTTGACACCCATGTGACCCAGCCCGCCTAAGCCGATGATCGCCACCCGCGTGTCCGGCCCGGCGTTCCAGTGTCGCAGCGGCGAGTACAGCGTGATGCCGGCGCACATGAGCGGCGCGGCCACGTCCAGGGGCAGCGCATCCGGTATGCGCAACACGTAGTTTTCGTCGACGACGATCGCTTCGCTGTAGCCGCCCTGGGTTGGCTGGCCGTCTTTGCCGATCGAGTTGTAGGTGAAGTTGGCGCCGGGTTTGCAGTACTGCTCGATCCCGCGCAGACAGCTGCTGCATTCGCGGCAGGAGTCCACGAAACAACCCACGCCCACGCGGTCTCCCACGTTGTGCTTGGTCACCTCGGGGCCCACCGCGCTGACCACGCCGGCGATCTCGTGGCCGGGCACCACCGGGTAAATCGGTTGGCCCCACTCGGCTTTCACGGTGTGGATGTCCGAGTGGCAGATGCCGGCGAACCTGATGTCGATCACCACGTCGCGCGGGCCCGGGTCGCGGCGGGTGATGGTGGTCCTGGTCAGCGGTTCGGTCGCCGAGGTGGCTGCGTATGCGGAAACCGCGCTCATGGCACCCCCTTTTCTGGCATTGCGGCGCGCGAATCGATAGCGACGGGTACCCCGGCCACGGGTACCCCGACAGCCTATCTCCGCCCCGGGCTAGTTGATCGGGGCGTTGATCCAGCGCAGGTCGTCGACGATGCCGCGGGCCGCGATCACGCCCTCGCCGGTCTGCCAGATCTCGTTGTTGACGACAAAGACCCGATTGTCTCGATAGGCGGAGAGCCTTCGCCAGGGGTCACTGTCGAAGACCGCGGCCGCGCGCTCGGCGGCCGCCGGGGACACACACGACACGTAGACGATGTCGGCGTCGGCCGCGGAGAAGTCCGGCGCCTTGGCCAGATCGGCATCGGTGGTGCCGAACTCGAGGTAGGCCTTGTCGGTGAACCGTTGCGACGCGGGCCGATCCACACCGACGGCGGTCAGCACGCTGGCCGGAAAGTTGTTGGCGCCGTACACCCGCAGGGTGTTGGTGGTTAGCTGGACGATCGACGCCTGGAAATGGGTTGCGTCACGCTTGGTCCCGACGTCCGCTGCGCGTTGGGTGAAGCCATTGATCAGCCCGTCCACCGCGGCGATCCGGGCGGTCGCGGCCCCGACGCCCCGCAGGTTGTCCATCCACGCCGCGCCCGGCGCCCCGGTGAACACCGTCGGCGCGATCGCCGCCAGCCGCGGGTACAGCGTCGGCGTCAACGCCGCCGAGCCCAGGATCAGGTCTGGGTGAGCCGCCGCGATGGCCTTCAGGTCAGGGTTGCTACGGGTTCCCACACCGGGCAGGCGGCGCACCGCGCTGCCGAGGTAGGCGGGTTGACTGGAGGAACCCTCCGGCCACGCCGCGGCGACCACCCGGGATTGCAGGCCCAGCGCACAGAGCCCGTCGAGCTGGTCACCGGAGAGCACCACGATGCGCTGCGGGTCGGCGGGCACCTGGACCACGTCTGGGCTGACGCCCGCCGCGTTGCGCGCCGGCCGGGTGGGCGGCCCCGGATCTGCCGCGGCCGCCTCCCGGGGGCAGGACTCGTCCGGCTTGCGGTCGTTGCCCAGCACCCCGGCTCCGGCGATCTGAGTGGTGGGGGTGATCACCGACCTCGAGGCTGTGGTGGCGGGCCGATCGGCGCCGCAGCCGCTGCACGGCACGATCAGTGCTGCTGCCGCCACGGCGGCAACAGTGGGTCGCATCGCGCCGACTAGCACGCGTCCGACGCTAACATCCGGGCCATCAAGCGCCGCCCGTCGACGATGCGGGCGGGAGCGCCGCGGCAGTTACGACAGTTTGTAGGACCAGACCTACCGCCAGGCCGATCGCGGGCTAAGATTCCAGTCATCACTGGGTACCCGGACCTGTGCTGACTGGATGTTTGGAGGAGCTGTTGACAGCCGAAGCGCCACCGTTGGGAGAACTCGAGGCCAGTCGCCCGTACCCGGCCCGGACCGGTCCCAAGGGGAACCTGGTCTACCGGCTGATCAGCACCACCGATCACAAGATGATCGGCATCATGTACTGCGTCGCCTGCTTCATCTTCTTCTTCGTCGGCGGCCTGCTGGCGCTGTTGATGCGGACCGAGCTGGCGGCGCCCGGACTGCAGTTCTTGTCCAATGAGCAGTTCAATCAGCTGTTCACCATGCACGGCACGATCATGCTGCTGTTTTATGCCACCCCGATCGTGTTCGGCTTCGCCAATCTGGTGCTGCCGTTGCAGATCGGCGCGCCCGACGTGGCGTTCCCGCGGCTCAATGCCTTCTCGTTCTGGCTGTTCTTGTTCGGCGCCACGCTCGGGGCGGCCGGCTTCATCACGCCGGGCGGGGCCGCCGACTTCGGCTGGACCGCCTACACCCCGCTGACCGACGCCATCCACTCACCCGGCGTCGGCGGCGACCTGTGGATCATGGGTCTGATCGTCGCCGGCCTGGGCACCATCCTCGGCGCGGTCAACATGATCACCACCGTGGTCTGCATGCGCGCCCCCGGGATGACGATGTTCCGGATGCCGATCTTCACCTGGAACATCATGGTGACCTCGATCCTGGTGTTGATCGCGTTCCCGCTGCTGACCGCGGCGTTGTTCGGGTTGGCCGCCGACCGCCACCTGGGAGCCCATGTCTACGACCCGGCCAACGGCGGAGTCCTGTTGTGGCAGCACCTGTTCTGGTTCTTCGGTCACCCCGAGGTCTACATCATCGCGCTGCCGTTCTTCGGCATCGTGTCCGAGATCTTCCCGGTGTTCTCCCGCAAGCCGATCTTCGGTTACACCACCCTGGTCTACGCGACCCTGTCGATCGCCGCGCTGTCGGTCGCGGTGTGGGCGCACCACATGTTCGCCACGGGTGCGGTGCTGCTGCCGTTCTTTTCGTTCATGACGTATCTGATCGCGGTGCCCACGGGGATCAAATTCTTCAACTGGATCGGCACGATGTGGCGGGGACAGTTGACGTTTGAGACGCCGATGCTGTTTTCGGTCGGCTTCGCGGTCACCTTCCTGCTCGGTGGTCTGACCGGTGTGCTGCTGGCCAGCCCGCCGCTGGACTTCCATGTGACCGACAGCTACTTCGTCGTCGCACACTTCCACTATGTGCTGTTCGGCACCATCGTGTTCTCCACGTTCGCCGGCATCTACTTCTGGTTCCCGAAAATGACCGGCCGGCTGCTCGACGAGCGGTTGGGCAAGCTGCACTTCTGGTTGACGTTCATCGGTTTTCACACCACGTTTTTGGTGCAGCACTGGCTGGGCGACATGGGCATGCCGCGCCGGTACGCCGACTACCTGTCCACCGACGGCTTCCAGGGCCTGAATGTCGTCTCGACGATCGGGGCATTCATTCTGGGGGTGTCGATGCTGCCGTTTGTCTGGAACGTCTTCAAGAGCTGGCGCTACGGCGAAGTGGTGACCGTCGACGATCCCTGGGGGTACGGCAATTCGCTGGAGTGGGCGACCAGTTGCCCACCGCCGCGGCACAACTTCACCGAGCTGCCCCGCATCCGCTCCGAGCGTCCGGCGTTCGAGTTGCATTATCCGCACATGGTGGAACGGCTTCGCGCCGAAGCCCACGTCGGACGTCATCACGACGAGCTGGCCAAGGTGGCCTCCAGCTGATGAGACCCGATCGCCGGTGCCGGGGTTCGGCGCGGCTGGGCGAGTAGTCGGGGGTGGGCGCGTCGGCGAAGGTGTCGGTGCTGATCACGGTCACCGGCGTGGATCAGCCGGGTGTGACGTCGGCACTCTTCGAGGTGCTCGGGCGGCACGGAGTCGAGCTGCTCAACGTCGAGCAGGTGGTGATCAGGGGCCGGCTGACGCTGGGCGTGCTGGTGTCCTGCGCGCCGGAGCTCGCCGACGGCGCCGCGTTGCGGCACGACGTCCAGGCCGCCATTCACGGGCTGGGCCTGGAGGTCGCCATCGAGCGCAACGACGACCTGCCGGTGATTCGGGAACCGTCGACCCACATCATTTTCGTGCTCGGTCGGCCGATCACCGCCGGGGCGTTTGGCGCGGTGGCCCGGGAGGTGGCCGCGCTGGGCGTCAACATCGACTTCATCCGCGGCATCTCCGACTATCCGGTCACCGGCCTGGAGTTGCGGGTCTCGGCGCCACCGGGGATCGCGGGCGCGTTGCAAACCGCCCTGACGAAGGTGGCCATCGAGGAACACATCGACGTGGCCGTCGAGGACTACGGCCTGGCCTGGCGGACCAAGCGGCTCATCGTCTTCGACGTGGATTCCACCCTGGTGCAGGGCGAGGTCATCGAGATGCTGGCCGCCCGGGCCGGCGCCCAGGGCAGGGTCGCGGCGATCACCGAGGCGGCGATGCGCGGCGAACTGGATTTCGCGGAGTCGCTGCAGCAGCGGGTGGCCACCCTGGCGGGCCTGCCGGCCACGGTGATCGACGAGGTCGCCGACCAGCTGGAGCTGATGCCCGGCGCTCGGACCACGCTGCGCACGCTGCAGCGGTTGGGTTTTCGCTGCGGAGTGGTCTCCGGCGGCTTCCGGCGGATCATCGAACCGCTTGCCAAGGAACTGAAGCTGGACTTCGTCGCCTCCAACGAGCTGGAAATCGTCGACGGCATACTCACCGGCCGGGTTGTCGGACCGATCGTGGACCGGCCCGGCAAGGCCACGGCGCTGCGCGCCTTCGCCGAGCAGTACGGCGTGCCCATGGAACAGACCGTCGCGGTCGGCGACGGGGCCAACGACATTGACATGCTGGTCGCGGCGGGTCTGGGGGTGGCGTTCAACGCCAAGCCCGCGCTGCGCGAGGTGGCCGACGCCTCGTTGAGCCATCCGTACCTGGACACGGTGCTGTTTTTGCTGGGCGTGACGCGCGGTGAGATTGAGGCCGCCGACGCGGTCGACGGCGTCGTGCGCCGCGTCGACATCCCCGCGGATTAGGCGGCGTGAGCAGACGCAAAAGCCCCCAATTCGGGCCCGAATTGGGGGCTTTTGCGTCTGCTCACGGCGCATGCGGCACGATGGTCGGGTGCTCGAAAACGGCAGCCCCGATGCGGCCGACCCCGACCTGCTGATCGACTTCCGCAACGTGTGCCTGCGCCGCAACGGCCGAGTACTGGTGGGGCCGGTGGATTGGGCCGTCGAACTCGACGAGCGATGGGTGATCATCGGTCCCAACGGTGCCGGCAAGACATCGCTGCTGCGCATCGCCGCGGCCTCCGAGCACCCGTCGTCGGGTGTTGCGTTCGTGCTCGGTGAACGGCTGGGCCGGGTCGACGTTTCGGAATTGCGAGCCCGGATCGGGCTGAGCTCGGCGGCCCTGGCGCAGCGGGTGCCCGATGACGAAGTGGTGCGTGACCTCGTGGTCTCCGCCGGCTACGCGGTGCTGGGCCGGTGGCGGGAGCGCTACGAGGACGTCGACTATCGCCGCGCGATCGACATGCTGGAGAGCCTGGGCGCCGAGCACCTGGCCGATCGCACCTACGGAACCCTCTCCGAAGGTGAGCGCAAGCGCGTGCTGATCGCCCGCGCCTTGATGACCGACCCGGAGCTGCTGCTGCTCGACGAGCCCGCCGCGGGCCTGGACCTGGGCGGCCGGGAGGAATTGGTGGCGCGGCTGGGCGACCTGGCCGCCGACCCCGACGCGCCCGTGCTGGTGCTGGTCACCCATCACGTGGAGGAGGTTCCGCCGGGGTTCAGCCACTGCCTGCTGCTGTCGGAGGCCAAGGTGGTCGCCTCGGGACTCCTGCCCGACGTGTTGACCGCCGAGAACCTGTCCGCGGCCTTCGGCCAGTCGATCGCCGTGGACTTCGTCGACGGGCGATACTTCGCCCGTCGCGTTCGAACCCGCGCGGCTCACCGGAGACGGCCATGACACCACCACGCGAGCCATTGGTGCCCAGGCCGGCGGCGACGGTCATGCTGGTCCGAGACACGCCCGCCGGCCTCGCCGTCTTCCTGATGCGCCGACACTCCGCGATGGATTTCGCCGCCGGGGTGATGGTGTTCCCCGGCGGCGGTGTCGACGACCGCGACCGCAACACCGACTTGCGCCGGCTAGGGGCCTGGGCCGGCCCGCCACCGCACTGGTGGGCGCAGCGGTTCGGCATCGAGGCCGACCTAGCCGAGGCGTTGGTGTGCGCCGCGGCGCGGGAGACCTTCGAGGAATCGGGCGTGCTGTTCGCCGGGCCGGCCGACGACCCGCACGGCATCGTCGGTGACGCCTCGGCGTACGGCGACGCCCGGCGCGCGCTGGCCGACCGCACGCTGTCGTTCGCCGACTTCCTGCGCCGGGAGAACCTGGTGCTGCGCTCCGATCTGCTGCGGCCCTGGGCGAACTGGGTCACCCCGGAGGCCGAACTGACCCGCCGCTACGACACCTACTTCTTTGTCGCCGCGCTGCCGCAGGGGCAGCGCGCCGACGGCGAGAACACCGAATCCGATCGCGCCGGCTGGACATTGCCGGCCGACGCCATCGACGACTTCGCGGCCGGGCGCAACTTCCTGCTGCCGCCGACCTGGACGCAGCTGGACTCGCTGACCGGCCGCACCGTCGCCGAGGTGCTGGCCGTCGAGCGCCGGATCGTCCCGGTGCAGCCGCACCTGGTGCAGCAGGGCGACAACTGGGAGATCGAGTTCTTCGACTCCGACCGCTACCACCGGGCGCGCATCGCGGGCGGGTCCGGGTGGCCGTTATGAGTGAATTCGTCAGGGTCGTGGTCAGCGACGGCTCGCAGGACGCCGGCCTGGCCATGTTGTTGCTGTCGCGACCGCCCACCAACGCGCTGACGCGTCAGGTCTACCGGGAAATCATCGCCGGGGCCGCCGAACTGGGGCGCCGCGACGACGTGGCCGCGGTGATCCTGTTCGGTGGCCACGAGATCTTCTCCGCCGGTGACGATATGTCCGAGCTGCGGCGGCTGACACCGGCCGAGGCCGATACCGCGGCGCGGGTGCGGCGCGCGGCCGTGGACGCGGTGGCGGCGATCCCGAAACCGACCGTGGCCGCCATCACCGGATACGCGTTGGGCGCCGGCCTCACGCTGGCGCTGGCCGCCGACTGGCGAGTCAGCGGTGACAACGCGAGGTTCGGCGCGACGGAGATCCTGGCCAACCTCGTGCCCAGTGGCGGCGGGCTGGCCCGGCTGACCCGGGCAGTGGGGCCCAGCCGGGCCAAGGAGCTGGTGTTTAGTGGGCGTTTCTTCGACGCCGAGGAGGCATTGGCGCTGGGCCTGATCGACGACAAGGTGGCCCCCGACGACGTGTATACCGCCGCCGCGGCGTGGGCGCGGCGCTTTCTGGACGGGCCGCCGCGGGCGCTGGCCGCCGCGAAGGCCGGCATCGACGAGGTCTTCGAGCTGGCCTCGGCGGAGCTGCCGGCCGCCGAACGCCGTCGTTACGTCGAGGTGTTCGCCGCCGCCTACCGAGCTGACGCACGGGGTGACTCCGACGGCCGTTAGGCTCCCCTTCATGACGAGGACTTCGGAAATCCCCGCCGACGCCGTGCCCAACCCCCGTCCCACCGCCGAACAGGTGGCGGCCGCGCGGCAGGACAGCAAGCTTGCCCAGGTGCTCTACCACGATTGGGAAGCCGAGAGCTACGACGAGAAGTGGTCGATCTCCTATGACCAACGCTGCGTCGACTACGCGCGAGGCCGGTTCGACGCCGCGGTGCCCGCGGAGGTCATCGCGCGGTTACCCTTCGACCGGGCCCTGGAACTGGGCTGTGGGACGGGGTTCTTTCTGCTCAACCTGATCCAGGCGGGCGTCGCCCGACGCGGGTCGGTCACCGATCTCTCACCCGGCATGGTCAAGGTCGCCACCCGCAACGGGCGGTCGCTGGGGCTGGACATCGACGGCCGGGTGGCCGACGCCGAGGGCATCCCGTATGACGACGACACCTTCGATCTGGTGGTCGGGCATGCCGTGCTGCACCACATTCCCGATGTGGAGCTGTCCCTGCGGGAAACGATCCGGGTGCTCAAGCCGGGCGGCCGGTTCGTGTTCGCCGGTGAGCCGACCACCGTCGGCGACGGCTACGCCCGCGCGCTGTCCACCCTGACCTGGCGGGTGGTCACCAACGCCACCACATTGCCCGGTCTGCGTGGGTGGCGTCGCCCCCAGGCCGATCTTGACGAGTCCTCGCGGGCCGCTGCGCTGGAGGCCCTCGTAGACCTGCACACCTTCGCACCGGCCGACCTGGAGCGGATGGCCACCAGCGCCGGCGCGGTTGAGGTTCAGACCACCACCGAGGAGTTCACCGCCGCAATGCTGGGCTGGCCGCTGCGCACGTTCGAATGCGCGGTGCCTCCGGGGCGCCTGGGTTGGGGATGGGCGAAGTTCGCGTTCACCAGCTGGAAGACGCTGAGCTGGCTGGACGCCAACGTGTGGCGTCGGATCACCCCGAAGGGCTGGTTTTACAACGTGATCGTCACCGGGATCAAGCCGTCCTGAGCGCCGGTCTCACCTTCGGCCTCGACGACGTCGCTTACCTGCGGTCGGCATCGGGGGCCGCCGCCCTGTGTGCGGTTGCCGACCTCTCGCTGACCGGCCCGACCAGGGTCGCCGACACCGCCGCGGTGCACGCCCGGTTCGGCGAGCGGGCACCGATCCTGGTGGAAACGACATTGCTGCGCCGCAAAGCCGCCGACAAGCTCGGCGAGCTGTGCGATGTGTCGCGGTGGCTGTTCACCGCCGAGGCGCTGCAACAGGCCACCGCGGCGGCGGTGGCGCGGCATCGCGCCCGGCGGCTGGCCGGGCAGGTGGTGCACGACGCGACATGCTCCATCGGCACCGAGATGGCCGCGCTGCGCGGCTCGGCGGCCCGGACGATCGGCAGCGACATCGACCCGGTGCGGCTGGCGATGGCGCGTCACAACCTCGGTGATGCCGCCGACCTGTGCCGGGCCGACGCGCTGCGCCCGATCAGCCGCGGCGCGGTCGTCATCGTCGACCCGGCGCGGCGAAGCGGCGGCCGACGGCGTTTCGATCCGACCGACCATCGGCCCCGGCTAGACCACCTGCTGGACTGTTACCGCGCGCGGGACATGGTCGTAAAGTGTGCTCCCGGAATAGATTTCGAGCGGGTACGGCGGCTCGGTTTCGATGGCGAGATCGAGGTGACGTCATATCGCGGATCGGTCCGGGAGGCCTGCCTGTGGTCGGCCGGGTTGGCCGGGCGCGGCGTGCGCCGGCGAGCCAGCATCCTCGACCGCGGTGAGCAGATCACCGACACCGAGCCCGATGACTGCGGTGTGCGGCCCGCCGGCCGATGGATCGTCGATCCCGACGGCGCCGTGATCCGGGCCGGCCTGGTGCGCCAGTACGGGGCCCGGCACGGGCTGTGGCAGCTCGATCCCCACGTGGCGTACCTGTCTGGTGACCGGCTGCCGCCGTCGGTGCGCGGCTTGGAGGTGCTCGATCACCTGGCGTTCGACGAGCGCCGGCTGCGGCAGGCGCTGTCGGGGCTGGACTGCGGGGCGGTGGAGATCCTGGCCCGGGGTGTTCGGGTGGACCCCGACGCCCTGCGCGGGCGGCTTCGGTTGCGCGGCAGCCGGCCGCTGTCGGTGGTCATCACCCGGATGGGCTCCGGGCCCACCGGGCATGCGCTGGCATACGTTTGCTGTCCCTCCCGTTAGGGCGCGGGTACGCTGACGGCGATCACGTTGTGCGGCGCGAGCGCCCCTTGTTCTGCGAGGACAGTTCGACGATGCGTTATCTGATAGCTGCCGCGGTCCTGGCCGCCGCGGTCTGGGCGGGTTGGCCCGCCACCGCGGCGCCGCCATCCTGCGCCAGCCTGGGCGGCACCGTCGAGGCCGGACAGCTCTGCCATGTGCGCGCCTCGGGTTCCAAATACACCCTCGACCTGACGTTTCCCGTCGACTATCCCGACCAACAGGCGCTGACCGACTACATCACGCGCACTCGGGACGGGTTCGTCAACGTGGCGCAGAGCTCCGGGGGGCGCGACCACCCGTACCAGATGGACGCCACCACCGAACAACACAGCGCGGGCCAGCCCCCCCACCATACCCGTAGCGTGGTGCTCAAGTTCTTTCAAGACCTCGGCGGCGCCCACCCGTCCACCTGGTACAAGGCCTTCAACTACAACCTCGGCAGCAAACAACCCATCACCTTCGACACCCTGTTCGCGCCCGGCACCACCCCGCCGCTGGACACCATCTTCCCGATCGTCCAGCGTGACCTGGAGCGGCAGACCGCGCTGGCCGCGGCGATCTCGCCGGGCGCCGGTCGGGATTCGGCGAACTATCAGAACTTCGCCATCACCGACGATCAGCTGATCTTCTACTTCGGCCAGGGTGAATTGCTGCCGTCGTTTGCCGGCGCCGTTTCGGCCCAGGTGCCGCGCAGTGCCCTCCCGCCGCTGGCCATCTAACACCGCGGTCGGTGGTGGGCTAGACCTGGGCTAGACCTGGGCTAGACCGGAGCGAAGCTGTAGACCTGGCCGTCGCCGGTGGCGGTCACCACCCGGCGGTCGGTGCCCACGGCGACCCCGACCGGATAGCCGCTGGCTCCAGGCAGCGGATAGCTGTTGATCGTGTGGCCGTTGGCCGGATCGAAGATCAACAACGACAAACCGGCGCCGCCGTCCGGTGGTGGACCGCTGACCACCGTGTAGCCGACGGCGGCGCCGGCGAGGCTCGACGTCGACAACGGAATGACGTCGTCGCGTCGCCAGGTCTCCTCGGCGTGATCGCCGGCGTCCCGCAACGCCACCAGCCGGGTGTCGGGGCCGCCGCCGGACACGATCAGCCCCTGTGGGGTGACCGCGGGCGGCGTCTGCGCCAGGAACCCCAGCGGCGCCGACCACTTCACCGTGCCGTCGATCGCGTGCAGCGCCCACAGCCGTTCGTCGCGGCCGTTGACGTAGACCGTCGATCCGTCGGCGGACAGCACCGGGCTGGCGATGACCCCGGCGTCGACGGCGTCGCTGGTCCACTCGCGGGCGAGCTGCTGCCCGTGGTATTTCAGGCCGACCAGCCCGGCCGCCGGCGCTCCCGGTTGCCAGACGCCGAGCACCACCATCCCGTTGACCGCCGAGAACGCGGGCGCGGCCGGGACCGGGCAGCCCGGCCGGGCCGGGGCGCAATCGGCCAGCCCACGGGTCGCGTCGGTGGGGTCGACGCCGTCCACCAGATCCAGCGGGCTGCCGACCACCCGGCCGCGGTGGGCGTCGAACACCACCAGCTGTCCCAGGTGGGTGCTCACCAGCAGGTGACCGTGGCCCAGGAACCGCGGGGTGGACGGCATCCCGATCACCGGCTGTCGCCAGCGCGTCCACTGGGTGACCGGGAAAGCGACGATCGCCCCGGGCTGTCCGACGTAGAGGTTGTCGAAGATGTCCAGCAGCGGGCCCCCGAAGCCGCCGCCCTGGACCAGCCGGACACACCAGCGTTGCCGGCCGCTGTGGTTCTCCCACTCCATCAGCGAACACCCGGCCGGGGTCTGCGCGTTGAGCGCAAGATAACCGCGTGCGCTCAGCGCGGGCGCGGCCCCCAGGCTCCCTTTGACCGACCGTGTCCAGCGCAGCGCGAGCGTGCTGGCACCGGCGGTCGGGGTGTAGCTGCTGTTGGCGGCGTCGCCGTACTGCGCGGGCCAGCCCAGCGCGGGTGCCGCGTCGACCCACGAGTCGGTGTTGCCGCAGCCGCCGAGTCCCATCGCGAGCGCCGCCGCGAGCACGGTCGCCCGGAGACGTCGGGCTCGCACCTTGTCCTTTCGCAGGGTCCCAAATCCTTCCGCGACGCGGGTTCGGCCATGAGCGGCGATCGAGTACACGTGAGGGTAACCGGTGGCCGCCCCCGGGTGGCCGATTGCCCGACTCCTTCGCGGCGCGCCGATCGATTCCCGTTAGGCTTTCGGCCCATGACGACCATGTGGGGGGCTCCGCTGCACCGCCGCTGGCGTGGATCGCGGCTGCGGGATCCGCGTCAGGCCAGGTATCTGACGCTGGCCTCGCTGAAATGGGTGCTTGCCAACCGGGCGTACACGCCGTGGTACCTGGTCCGCTATTGGCGGCTGCTGAAGTTCAAGCTGGCCAACCCGCACATCATCACCCGCGGCATGGTGTTTCTCGGGAAGGGCGTCGAGATCCACTGCACACCCGAGCTGGCGCAGCTGGAGATCGGTCGGTGGGTGCACATCGGGGACAAAAACACCATCCGCGCGCACGAGGGTTCGCTGCGCTTCGGCGACAAGGTGGTGCTGGGCCGCGACAACGTCATCAACTGCTATCTGGACATCGAGATCGGGGAGTCGGCGCTGATGGCCGACTGGTGTTACATCTGTGATTTCGACCATCGGATGGACGACATCACGATGCCGATCAAGGACCAGGGCATCATCAAAAGCCCGGTGCGGATCGGGCCGGACACCTGGATCGGCGTGAAGGTGACCGTGCTGCGAGGGACCTCGATCGGACGGGGTTGCGTGCTGGGCTCACACGCGGTGGTGCGCGGTGACATCCCGGACTATTCGATCGCGGTCGGCGCGCCGGCCACGGTGGTCAAGAACAGGCAGGTGTCCTGGGAGTCATCGGCCGCACAGCGGGCCGAATTGGCTGCGGCGCTAGCCGATATCGAACGCAAGAAGGCGGCCCACTAACTGCGGCGGGCATCACCGCGACCACCGGCTGACGGGCTATTCCGGGTGGTCGTCGACCTTGAAATCGAAGTTGACATCGCCGCCGTCGACGCTGGTGACGGTCACGTTGATGCCGTACTTCGAGTTGCCGTCGGTGAGCTGACACCGTAGCGTCGCGCCCTCGACGCCTTTCAAGTTGTCGGGGCAGGTCACCGAGTCGGGTCGCTGGCCCACCTGTTGATACAGCTTGTCGCTGATGATCCTGGCGACCCGGTTTTTGTCAACGGTCTCCACCATGTCGAACTTGACGTCTTTGCCCTCGACGCTGGTCACCGTGACGTTGACGTTGTAGATCGTGTCGTTGACTCGCATCTCGCAGTTGAGCTGCGCCCCGACCTTTGCCAGCAGGTCGCTGGGACAGTTCACCGAGTCCGGCTTGTTGCCTTGGGCGTCGGTCATTTTGGCGCTGATCTGGTTGGCCACGTCGGCCTTGCTCACGGTGCGCGACGATCCGACCGAAAACGAACAGGATCCGGCGCTGGCCATGAGGCTGACGGCGGCACCTGAGACCAACAATGTCCGAACGATCGAACGAGCCATCTCGCCTCCCTGGCTAGGTGAAATTGGGACAACCGTGAATCGGCTGATCATGACATGCCAACCGGCTGCTGAAAAGTGAATCCGCGAAAAACCGGAAAAACTAACGGGTTTCGCTATCGCATCGCCGGCCGCTGCGCGACAGCGGCGCGTCGGCGCCTGGTCCTATCGGCCGCTGATGAGCGCCGCGACCAGCCCTTCGGATCTAACGGTCGGGCAACGCGTGCTCGACGATGGGTAGCCGGGGCTGTGGCTGCCGCTCGCGGCGTTTGGCCGCCAGATACACCTGCGCGGTCGACTCGGCCACGGTCTGCCAGTCGAAGTCGGCCGTGAGCCGGTCGCGCGCGGCCCGGGCGCGGCGCTGCGCGGCGGCCGGGTCGTCAAGCACGTAACGCACCGCTTTGGCCAGACGCGACACGTCACGCGGGGGGCAGGACACCCCGGTCCGTCCGTCGATCACCGCTTCGCCCAGGCCGCCGATGTTGGACGTGACCAGTGGCGTGCCGGCCGCGGCGGCCTCCAGGGCGGCCAGCCCGAACGGCTCGTAATGGCTGGGCAGCACCGCGGCGTCGGCCCGATGCAGCACCGCCAGCAGTGCGTCGTGGTCGAGATGTCCGACGAACCTGGTTGCCTTGAGCACCTTGTGTTTACGGGCCTGCTCGACGAGCCAGGCCTGCTGGGTGCCTTCGCCGGCGATGGTCAGCGTGGCGCCCGGGTGGGTGCGGCGGATCCTCGGCAGCGCCGCGATGGCGTCGTGCACACCCTTCTCGTACTCGAGGCGCCCGACATAGAGCAGCTCGGCCGGCCCGGTGCGTGGGCGGCGGGGCGCGTACGGCCAGCGCTTGGCGTCGATACCGTTGGGGATCACCGTGGTTTCGGCCAGGCCGGGACCGAACAGTTCGGTGATCTCGTCGCGCATCGACGCCGAACAGGTGATGAGCGAATCGGATTCGCGCACAAGCCAGGATTCGACCGCGTGCACCTGACGGCTGAGGGGTCCGGAAACCCAGCCGGAATGCCGCCCGGCTTCGGTCGCATGAATCGTGGAAACCATTGGCACGTCGTAGAACTGGGCGAGCGCTATGGCCGGGTGGGCCACCAGCCAGTCGTGCGCATGTACCACGTCGGGGCGCCAGGGCCGGTCGGTGCCGTGCCTCTTGAGCGACAGGCCCGCGCGGATCATCGCATGACCCATCGCCAGCGTCCAGGCCATCATGTCGTCGCCGAAGGTGAACTCGTGTGGGTCTTGCGCGGCCGCGATCACCCGAACCCCCTGGCTGACCTCGTCGGACGACGGGTGCGTGCTGGGATCGGTGCCGGTGGGACGCCGAGACAGCACCACGACGTCGTGGCCGGCGGCGGCCAGCGCGGTCGACAGCTGATGCACGTGCCGGCCGAGCCCACCGACCACCACCGGCGGGTACTCCCACGACACCATGAGGATTTTCATGGGTGTTGCCCGTTCCGCCGCCGCGAGGGTCCGCAGATTGCCGTCCGCAGCGGCGTGTCGCCGTACAAACACGGTCGCTCGCGGGCAACAAAGTTCATGGCAGCCTTCTCGCGTCCAGGGCGCCGAACAGACCGTCGGCACGGTTCCACCCCTCGGCAAGCCGCTGTGCGCTGTCGCGCCGGCCGGACGCCAATGCCCCGGCGATCTCCCGGGTGGCGTGGGCGTGCAGGTGAGCGCGATAGCGGGCGTAGTCGGCGGCGGAGTCCTTGCTGACCATGAACGGCCAGTCGCTGGACACCGTGAGCAGCGTCTCGCGCAGAATCTGATCGGCGACCCGATCGCGTGGGATAGGTCCGTCCAGGGACGCCGTCTGCGCCAACGCCTTATCGACGGTGGTCAGCGCGGTGTCGACCACCTCGGCGTTGAGCTGGACCAGATCGGCCACCTTGTCACCGTTCCACACCTGCCAGTCCTTGCCGGAGCCCCACGAGCCGGGTGGCAGCTCGACGGGGCTGCCCACGAACCCGTCGTTGATCGCGTCGCGCAGCGTCCCCACCCGCACCCCGGCGGCGGGCAGGGCCTGCAGCACGCGCCGCAACCAGGTCGGGCCTTCGTACCACCAGTGGCCGAACAATTCCGTGTCGAAGGCGGCCACCACGTGGGCCGGTCGCCCGATGCGTTCGGATTCGGCCAGCAGCCGGTTGCGCACCACCTCGACGAAGTCGGCGACGTGCACCTCGACGGCCCGGTCGGCGCGCTCGGGGTCATACGGCGCCTTGGCCTCCGCGGCCACGTTTCGGCCGGTGACGCGGGCCGGCTTGAGACCGGTCAGGTGGTCGTAGGTGTGGAAATCGCGGTACGCGGCATGCCCCGGATAGCCGGACTTCGGCGACCACACCCGGTAGCTGACCTGCAGGTCACGCCCGAAGGCGATGACGTCGGTGTCGCCCACCGGCCGGCCCAGCGCGGTGTCGCCGTGCAGCGACGGGCCGTCGACCATGAAGTGACCGACGCCCGCGGCGGCGTAGTCGTGTTCCATGCCCGGGGCGTAGGCGCATTCGGGCGCCCAGATCCCGGTCGGGCGGTGCCCCAGCCGGTGCCCCGCGTCGGCCAGGCCTTCGCGCAGCGCGAACTCGCGCAGCCGCGGGGCCAGCAGCGGCTGAAACGGGTGAGCCAGCGGACCGCCGAGCAGCTCCACGGTGCCGGCGTCGACCAGGGCGCGCAGCACCGGGCTGCCGCCGTGCCGCCATCGCACGGCGAATTCGTCGAGGGCTTGGTCGGCCGCGGCGCATTCGCGAATCCCGAAGGGCCGCAAGGCCTCCGGCGTGCACGAGGAATAGGCGGCCGATCGTGATCGGGGCGCAATCCGCACGCTGGCGGCCTCCGCCGCGCGCAGCCGCCAGTTGGCCAGCCAATGATGCATGCCGTCGAGGCAATACGGGTCGTCGAGCTGGGCGGTGACCACCGGGGTCATGCCGAGGGTGAGCACTCCTTGCCGATCCTCGTCGGCCAGCGTCTGCAGCACCCGGAACAACGGCAGATAGGCCGCCGACCACGACTGATAGAGCCATTCCTCGCCGACCGGCCAGCGCCCGTGGTGGGCCAGCCACGGCAGGTGGGTATGCAGCACCAGGCTGAACAGGCCCGGCACCCGGTCGCCAGGGGGGTTCACGGCCGCACCGCGATCGCGATCAGGTCGAGGCTGTCATCGATGTCCCGGCTGCCGCGCCCGACCATGTCGAAGTCGGCGGTGGTGACCGCCGCGACGTCGGCGGCCAGCTCGGGCGGCCACGGCGCGTCGGCCACGGCGAGCGCGATCTGCGCGTCGATGATCGAGCCGCCGTGGCGGGCATCCATCTCCCGCAGCCGTGGCCCGTGAAACAGGCCACTCATCGATACGTCGGCAAAGCCCGCGTCAACCAGCAACTCGGTGAGCTCGTCGGCGTTGAGCTCGCGGGTGTGGAACGGGTTGATCGGGGTGTCGCGGCCCGGAGAGAAGGTGATCCGGTTCGGGGTGGACACCATCACCAGCCCCGAGGGCCGCAGCACCCGGGCGCACTCGCGGAGGAATCGACCCTGGTCCCACAGATGCTCGATGACCTGGAAGGTGACCACCACGTCCACCGACGCCTCGGGCAGCGGCAGCTCGGCCAGGTTTGCCCGCAGCACCTGCACCCGGGGATAGCGGCGGCGGACGTGGGCCACCGCGGCCTGGTCGTAGTCCACCGCGATCACCCGGCGCGCGACGCCGGCGATCAGGTCGGCGCCGTAGCCCTCGCCGCAGCCGGCTTCGAGCGCGTCGCGGCCCGCGCAGCGGGGCGCCAGCCGCTCATACACCACTTGGTGGCGGCGAAACCAGTAGTTTTCGACGTCCAGGTCGGGGATGGTGCGTTCACCGGTCAGCGGCAACACCGGATCGACCGCTGCCGGGCGGTCGGCGGGGCGAACATCGGGGACGAAAGCGCTCATTGCTAAGGCAGGCTAACCCGTAGCGCTGGATCCGCGAATCGGGCACCGGGGGTAGCGCCCGCTTGCGGGGGAGGCACAGCCAGGCAATCGGGCCAGCCTGACCCGCTATGGTGTGAGGGCAGACCGCAAGAACTTACCGGCTAGTAACGTGCCGGTGGGTCGCGAAACGCGTGACCGAAGTCTCGCAGTCGATCGCTGCGGGGCGCCGTTGAGGAGGACGAGCCACACCCATGACGAACATTGTGGTCCTGATCAAGCAGGTCCCAGACACCTGGTCGGAGCGCAAACTGACCGACGGAGATTTCACGTTGGACCGCGAGGCCGCCGACGCGGTGCTCGACGAGATCAACGAGCGCGCCGTGGAAGAAGCCCTGCAGATCCGCGAGCGGGAGGCCGCCGCCGGCATCGAGGGATCGGTGACCGTGCTGACCGCCGGCCCGGAGCGCGCCACCGAGGCGATCCGCAAAGCCCTGTCGATGGGCGCCGACAAGGCCGTCCACCTCAAGGACGACGGCATGCACGGCTCGGACGTCATCCAGACCGGCTGGGCGTTGGCTCGCGCGCTGGGCACCATCGAGGGCACCGAGCTGGTGATCGCCGGCAATGAATCCACCGACGGTGTGGGCGGCGCGGTGCCGGCCATCATCGCCGAATACCTGGGCCTGCCGCAGCTCACCCACCTGCGCAAGGTGTCGGTCGAGGGGGGCAGGATCACCGGCGAACGCGAGACCGACGAGGGCGTATTCACCCTGGAGGCCAATCTGCCCGCGGTGGTCAGCGTCAACGAGAAGATCAACGAGCCGCGGTTCCCGTCGTTCAAGGGCATCATGGCCGCCAAGAAGAAGGAAGTCACCGTGCTGACCCTGGCCGAGATCGGTGTCGAGGCCGACGAGGTCGGGCTGGCCAACGCCGGGTCCACCGTGCTGGCGTCGACGCCGAAGCCGCCCAAGACCGCCGGCGAGAAGGTCATCGACGAGGGCGAAGGCGGCAACCAGATCGCCCAGTACCTGGTCGCCCAGAAGATCATCTAGCCGAGCGCAACCCCAAGAACACAGACAGACCCCAAGAACACACCCAGACACAGACACGAGAAGAGCGATATACCCATGGCCGAAGTATTGGTGCTCGTGGAGCACAGCGAAGGCGCACTGAAGAAGGTCACCGCCGAATTGATCACCGCCGCCCGCGCGCTGGGCGAGCCGGCAGCCGTCGTGGTCGGCGCGCCGGGGACGGCCGCGCCGCTGGTAGACGGGCTGAAGGCGGCGGGTGCCGGCAAGATCTACGTCGCCGAGTCCGACGTCGTCGACCAGTACCTGGTCACCCCGTACGTCGATGTGCTGGCCGGGCTGGCCGAATCGTCGGCCCCGGCCGGCGTGTTGATCGCCGCCACCGCCGACGGCAAGGAGATCGCCGGCCGGCTCGCGGCCCGGATCGGCTCCGGTCTGCTGGTCGATGTGGTCGAGGTCAAGGCGGGCGGAAAGGGCGTGCACTCCATCTTCGGCGGTGCGTTCACCGTCGAGTCGCAGGTCAACGGCGACACACCGGTGATCACGGTGCGTGCCGGGGCAGTGGAGGCGCAGCCGGCCGAGGGCGCCGGTGAGCAGGTCAGCGTGCAGGTTCCGGCGCCCGCCGAGAACGCCACCAGGATCACCGCCCGCCAGCCGGCGGTCGCCGGGGACCGACCGGAGCTCACCGAAGCCAGCGTCGTGGTGGCCGGTGGCCGTGGCGTCGGCAGCGCGGAGAATTTCAGCGTGGTCGAGGCGTTGGCCGACTCGCTGGGTGCGGCGGTCGGTGCGTCGCGGGCCGCGGTCGACTCCGGCTACTACCCGGGCCAATTCCAGGTCGGCCAGACCGGCAAGACGGTGTCGCCCCAGCTCTACATCGCGCTGGGCATCTCCGGGGCGATCCAGCACCGCGCGGGCATGCAGACCTCGAAGACCATCGTCGCGGTCAACAAGGACGAAGAGGCACCCATCTTCGAGATCGCCGACTACGGCGTGGTCGGCGACCTGTTCAAGGTTGCCCCGCAGCTGACCGAGGCGATCAAGGCCCGCAAGGGCTGAGTTTGCTTTTGCGTCTGCTCGCCCAACTCGTCATCTGACGTGCACCGACACGTCACAGCGCCGACGCCGATTAGCTGATCGGCTGCGCCACGTTGGTGCCATGAGCATCGCTTCTGTGCTGATACCCAGCGACAAACCCCGGGGCGCGGCGACAAGGTCGTCGTCGGGGCCGCGCTATTCGCTGTTGCTGTCCACCGACCCTCGCCTGATCGAGGCCGCGCAGCGGCTGCGGTACGACGTGTTCAGCAGCACACCCGGGTTCGTGCTACCCGCATCGGGCGCGGGGTTGCCGGACGGTCTTGATCGGGACCGGTTCGACGAGTACTGCGACCACCTGCTGGTCCGCGACGACGACACCGGTGAACTGGTGGGCTGCTATCGAATGCTGGCGCCGGCGGGTGCCATAGCCGCCGGAGGGCTTTATACCGCAACGGAATTCGACGTGAGCGCGTTCGACCCGCTGCGGCCGTCGTTGGTGGAGATGGGCCGCGCCGTGGTGCGTGAAGGTCACCGCAACGGTGCCGTGGTGCTGCTGATGTGGGCGGGCATCCTGGCGTATCTGGACCGCTGCGGCTACGAGTATGTGACCGGCTGCGTGTCGGTGCCGATCGACGGCTCGCCAAGCCCGCGGGTCGCAGTGCCGGGCAGCCAGATCCGCGGCGTGCGCGACTTCCTGCTCAACCGGCACGCCTCGCGCTATCGGGTGCGTCCCTACCGGCCGGTGCGGGTGGACGGCCGGGGCCTAGACGACATTGCCCCACCGCGACGGCCGGCGGTGCCGCCGCTGATGCGCGGCTATCTGCGGCTGGGGGCACGGGCGTGCGGGGAACCGGCGCATGACCCGGCATTCGGTGTGGGTGACTTCTGCATGCTGTTGGACAAGCAGCACGCCGATGCCCGCTATGTGCGGCGACTGCGGTCGGTGTCGGCGGCGGCCAGAATGGCGGGCGGGCCGGCTCGATGACCACTGCGGCCGCCGGGCACGCATGGCTGCCCCGGGCATCGTGCGACGCCGGTTGTGTCAGCGCGGGGGATCCGGTGACCTCGCCGTGGCTGGTGGTGGCGCTGCGGGTGGCGGTTCGCGTCGCCGCGGCGCTGCTGCTGGCCCCGGGAGTGCCGCTGCTCGGGGTGCCGCTGCCCGGCCGCACGCACCTGCAACGTGCCTACTGCCGGCTGGTGCTGCGCTGCTTCGGTGTCCGGATTATGGTGTCGGGCAATCCGATTCGCAACCTGCGCGGCGTGCTGGTGGTGAGCAGCCACATATCCTGGCTGGACGTCTTCGCCATCGGCGCGGTGTTGCCGGGATCGTTCGTCGCCCGCGCCGATATGTTCACCGGGCCCGCGTCCGGGTTCGTGGCTCGCGTCCTGAAGGTCATCCCGATCGAGCGGGCCAGCCTTCGTCGGCTGCCGGAGGTGGTGGCCGCCGTCGCCCGTCGGCTGCGCGCCGGCCAGACGGTGGTGGCGTTCCCGGAGGGCACCACCTGGTGTGGCCGAGCGTTCGGTCCGTTCTATCCGGCCATGTTCCAGGCCGCGATCGATGCTCGCCGCCCGGTGCAGCCGCTGCGGCTGACTTATCACCACGCCGACGGCAGCGTGTCAACCGCTCCGGCCTACGTCGGTGAGGACACGCTGGTGCGGTCGGTGGGCCGGATGCTTCGCGTGCGCCGCACGGTGGCGTGGGTGCGTGTCGAATCCCTGCAATTGCCGGGCACCGATCGGCGAGCCCTGGCCAGCCGGTGCCAGTCGGCGGTGCGGGTGTCCGAGCCGCCGCGGCAGCAGGGTCACCGGCACGAGCTGGTTTCCTAAAGGTGGTCACGGCGCGCTGGTCGCCGCCGTGCTGAATTGCCCAGCTCGCCGGCTCGACCAGTATCCTGGGCGAGTCATGGTCTACCTGGATCACGCCGCGACGACCCCGATGCACCCCGCCGCCATCGAGGCGATGACGGCCGTGCTCGGCACCGTCGGCAACGCCTCGTCGCTGCACACCGCCGGCCGTGCGGCGCGCCGGCGGATCGAGGAATCCCGCGAGCTGATCGCCGACAAGCTGGGCGCGCGCCCGTCGGAGGTGATCTTCACCGCGGGCGGCACCGAGAGCGACAACCTGGCCGTCAAGGGGATCTATTGGGCGCGCCGTGACGCGCAGCCGAGCCGCCGGCGCATCGTCACATCCCAGGTGGAGCACCACGCGGTACTGGACGCGGTGAACTGGCTCGTCGAGCACGAGGGCGCCGAGGTCACCTGGCTGCCCACCGCCGCGGACGGCTCGGTGTCGGTGACCGCGTTGCGTGCGGCGCTACGAACCCATGACGACGTCGCGCTGGTGTCGGTGATGTGGGCCAACAACGAGGTGGGCACGATCATGCCGGCCGCCGAACTGGCCGCCGTGGCCGCCGAGTTCGGCGTTCCCATGCACAGCGACGCCGTTCAGGCGGTGGGCCAGCTGCCGGTCGACTTCGGCGCCAGTGGGCTGTCGGCGATGAGCGTGGCCGCGCACAAGTTCGGCGGTCCACCGGGTGTGGGGGCGTTGCTATTGCGCCGTGACGTCGGCTGTGTGCCACTGCTGCACGGCGGCGGGCAGGAACGCGATATTCGTTCCGGCACATCCGATGTCGCCAGCACCGTAGGAATGGCCGTGGCGGCACGGATCGCGGTGGACGGACTGCAGGCAACTAGCGCTCGGCTAAAGGCATTGCGGGACCGTCTGGTTGGTGGGGTGCTGGCGGAGATCGACGACGTCCGGCTCAATGGCGCCCGCGACCCGCTTCGCCTTCCGGGCAACGCGCACTTCACTTTCGGCGGCTGTGAAGGTGATGCGCTGTTGATGCTGTTGGATGCCAACGGAATTGAGTGCTCAACCGGATCGGCCTGTACCGCAGGTGTCGCACAGCCGTCACACGTGCTGATGGCGATGGGTGCGGACGCCGCCAGCGCACGCGGGTCGCTGCGACTTTCGTTGGGACACAACAGTGTCGATGCTGATGTCGATGCGGTGTTGCAGGTGCTGCCCGGGGCAGTGGCGCGCGCGCGGGGGGCCGCCCTGGCCGCCGCGGGGGCTTCCTAAGTGAAGGTTCTCGCCGCGATGAGCGGTGGTGTCGATTCGTCGGTTGCCGCCGCTCGCATGGTCGATGCCGGGCATGAGGTGGTCGGTGTGCACCTGGCGCTATCGACCGCGCCCGGCACCTTGCGCACCGGATCGCGCGGCTGCTGCTCTAAGGAAGACGCCTCGGATGCTCGTCGTGTGGCCGATGTGCTCGGAATCCCGTTCTATGTGTGGGATTTCGCGGAGAAATTCCAACACGAGGTGATCGATGATTTCGTGGCGTCCTACGCTCGCGGGGAAACCCCCAACCCCTGCGTGCGGTGCAATCAGGCGATCAAGTTCTCGGCTCTGGCCACCAGAGCGTTGGCGCTCGGCTTCGACGCGGTCGCTACCGGCCACTATGCCCGGCTGGCAAATGGCCGGCTGCGCCGCGCCGTCGACCGGGACAAGGACCAGTCCTATGTGCTGGCCGTGCTGACCGCCGAGCAGTTGCGCCACGCCGTGTTCCCCATCGGAGACACCCCCAAACCGCAAATCCGGGCGGAAGCCGCCCGTCGCGGCCTGGCGGTCGCTGACAAGCCGGACAGTCACGACATCTGCTTTATCCCATCGGGGAACACCCGGGCGTTTCTGGGTGCGCGCATCGGTGTTCGCCGTGGGACCGTGGTCGGCGCCGACGGCGCGGTGCTGGCGGAACATGATGGGGTGCATGGTTTTACGATTGGCCAGCGCAAGGGGTTGGGCATTGTCGGGCCGGGCCGGGATGGTCGCCCGCGGTATGTGACGGCGATTGACGCCGAGACCGCGACCGTTCATGTCGGCGACGTGAGTGACCTTGATGTGCATGAGCTGATTGGGCGGGAGCCCGTCTTCACCGCGGGGGCCGCGCCGTCAGGGCCCATCGAATGTCTGGTTCAGGTGCGTGCACACGGTGAAACCGTAAGTGCAGTAGCTGAATTGGCTGATGGTGAGCTTTTTGCACGGTTGCGGACCCCGCTGCGTGGGGTGGCGCGTGGTCAGACGCTGGTGCTCTACCGCCCGGATCCTGATGGTGATGAGGTGCTGGGCAGTGCCACCATCGCCGGCACGGCGGGGTTGCCGACGCCCCGCCAGCCTGGTGCGTGACTCGCGACTAGGTCGCGGTCAACAACAGAGCTAGCCAGAAGCTGCTGAATGTAGCTGTGGCTCTGACACATTCAACCTGCGCGCTTGGTCAGCAACCTACGGAACCGTCGCTTTCACCTACGTAACCGTAGCTATATGCAACTATTGCGCAAAGAAATAAACTGCGGTACTCATGGACACATGCGGTTGGTTAACCCATTGGTCGACCTGCGTTTTGGCGGTACCGGCCGGCCAGACGCTTTGGAAGGAGCATAGGCAGTGATGTTGCGCGTGGTGCCTGCAGGTTTGGCGGCCGCTAGTGCCGCGGTGGAAGCGCTGACCGCTCAGTTGGCGGCCGCGCATGCTGGTGCGGCGCCGCTAATTAGCGCGGTGGTGCCGCCGGCGGCGGATCCGGTGTCGTTGCAGACCGCGGCTGGGTTTAGCGCCCAGGGCAGCGAGCACGCCGCGGTGGCCGCTGAAGGTGTTGAAGAGCTTGGCCGTTGCGGGGTCGGTGTCGGTGAGTCCGGTATCAGTTATGCCGTCGGTGATGCCGTGGCGGCATCGACGTACTTGATCTCGGGTGGCTTGGGATGACGGCGCCGATCTGGCTTGCGTCGCCTCCGGAGGTGCATTCCGCCTTGCTCAGTGCCGGTCCGGGGCCTGGGTCGCTGCAGGGGGCCGCTGCGGCGTGGACGTCGCTGAGCTCCGAATACGCCTCGGCGGCAGAAGAACTCACCGCCATACTGGCCGCGGTGCAGGCTGGAGCATGGCAGGGTCCGAGCGCCGAGCTGTATGTGGCCGCGAACGTGCCGTATGTGACCTGGTTGCTGCAGGCCAGCGTCGACAGCGCGGCAACGGCCGGCCAGCATGAGGCCGCGGCGGCGGCCTATGTCAGCGCGCTGGCGGCGATGCCGACATTGGCGGAGTTGGCTGCCAACCACATGACGCATGCGGTGTTGGTGGCAACCAATTTCTTTGGGATCAACACGATCCCGATCGCGCTCAACGAGGCCGACTACGTGCGGATGTGGATCCAGGCCGCCACCACGATGAGCGTCTATGACGCCGTTGCGGGTGCGGCGCTGATGGCCACCCCCCACACCCCGCCGGCACCGGTCATCGTCAAACCTGGCGCCGGTACCGCCGGCGACATCGCGGCCACCGCCGGACAAACTCTCACGCCATTCCCATGGGAAGAGATTGTGGCGTTTTTACAACAAGTTTTCGCACAGTACCAGGTATATCTGTACGCGTTGCTTTCCGAGCTCCCTGCCGTCACCGTAGTCGTGTTGAATCTCGCTGCGGATATCTTGGGTTTGAACCCCATTGCATTCGTTATCGAATTGATTACCAACGCTCAGCTGTTGATGACGTTCGCTTATAATCTGGCTTTTGTCACGTACGGATTATTGTATGCCGCCGCCGGCGTAATAGAAATCATTTATGACTGGGTTATTGGGAATTTGTTTGGTGTTGTTCCGGTTTTGGCTGCGGCCGTTGTTCCGGGGGTAGCCGGCGTGACGGGATTGGCCGCTGTGCCGGCGGCGGGTGTGGTGGCCGCGCCAGTCGCGGGGGTGGCTGCCGCGCCGGCGGCCGTGACTGTCGCGGCCGTGCAGCCGTTGCCGGGCGCGGAAACGTTATCGGCGCGGGCGCGGTTGGTGTCGGCGGTGGAGCCGAGTTCGGTGGGCTCGTCGGGGTCGGTGGCAGCTTCCGACCGGGGAGCCGGGGCGTTGGGGTTCGCCGGGACCGCCACGAAGGAGACCGTCGCGCAGCCTGGCGGGTTGATGGTGTTGGGGGGTGATGAGTTTGGTGGTGGTGGTCCGCGGGTGCCGATGCTGCCGGCTGCCTGGGACGCGGATTTGGTCGGCGCGGTCGGTTAAGGGGGTATGTGAGCGTAACAATGTGATGGCCTAGCAAAGGGAAATTCGAATCGAGAGGATCATTATGAGTCTGTTGGATGCCCATATTCCGCAGTTGGTCGCGTCGCAGTCGGCGTTTGCCGCTAAGGCGGCTTTGATGTGGCACACGATCGGTGAGGCCGAGCAGTCGGCGCTGTCGGCGCAAGCGTTTCACCAAGGAGAGTCCGCGGTGGCGTTTCAGGGCGCGCACGCTCGGTTCATGGAGGCTGCCGGCAAGATCAATACCTTGCTGGATATCGCGCAAGCCAACTTGGGCGAGGCCGCGGGCACCTATGTGGCCGTCGATGCCGCCGCCGCGTCCAGCTACACCGGCTTCTAAGATGCCCGCTTCCGACCTCTGAAAGGACTTGTGATGTCGCAGATCATGTACAACTACCCGGCGATGACGGCGCATGCCGGCAACATGTCGGGCTATGCCGGCGCGTTGCACAGCCTGGGTGTGGATATCGCCAGTGAGCAGGCCGCGCTGTCGAATGCCTGGCAGGGTGATACCGGGATGACCTATCAGGGCTGGCAGGCCCAGTGGAACCAGGCCCTGGAGGAGCTGGTGCAGGCCTATCAGTCGATGGCTAGCACGCACGAATCCAACACCATGGCCATGCTGGCCCGGGACACCGCCGAAGCCGCCAAGTGGGGCGGCTAGCGCGGCGACGACGGGGTCGACCTCGGCCGAAATGGCCGGTGGGCTAGCGGGATTCCCAACCGAGCGTAGGTACTGGTTCCGATCCCTTGGGGAACCGGCGCCGGCCCGGCGCGCCGAGTTCAATCTGTCGCCGTGCACGCCTGCCACCGCGACGGCCAGACCGCAACCACCGGATGGGCATCGACACCACCGGGGGCCGCGTTCTGGTCGGTGCGTCCGGTGCGGTCGACCGCGTGTGGGTTTCGCGGCCCGGTCGTCCGGACCGCGGCCCCAGAGCCTAACGTGCCGGCACGTTGGCGGCCATGTTGGTCATCACGATGTCGGACACCGACTCCGGAAAGCCGCAGAAGGTGACTTCCAACAGGGTTACCGAAAGCACCCGATAGTCGCGGCCGCAGTCGCCGGGCCGGATGTGCAGCGAGTCCCCGTCGGTCTGCCATCTGCCGACGAACAGCTGGCCGCTCGACGTCGTCGCGCAGTTGGCGACGGAGGCCACCAACTGGTCGAAGGCACGCCGCGCTGTATCGGCGTCGCGGTAGGCCGCGACCGCCTCGGAAATCAGACCGTGATCCGGCGGGTCTTGGAAGGTGGTCTTGTGGAAGGCTTCGACCTCGGGCCCAAAGGTCGCCGTTTCGGCGTAGATGAACCGGCATTCCCGCGGTGCCGTCTCGGCGAGGGCGTCGATGTCCACCGGATGCTTGCCGTCCATGGAGGGGATGATCGTCAGGTCCTCGCCGGCCCCGGTGATTGCGCGCATCCGGGATTGGTCCAACAGCAGCGTGTCGACGTCGAGCTCACCCGGTGGGGAGGCGCCGAAGCCGGGCATCGGCGTGCCGCCCACCACCCGTGTGCACGCCGCCGTCAGCGCGATCGCGGACACCCACAGCAGCGGCCGTGTCAAGCTAGCCATCGGTAACCCTTCCGCGTCGAACCTACCCGCGCGGTCCGGCAGTACACACCCCTGGTGACCGCCGATGGTGGTGATGTCGAATACGGTTGCCGGGTGAGTGTTTTCGCGACGGCCAGCGGCATCGGGTCCTGGCCCGGCACCGCCGCGCGGCCGGCCGCCGAGGTCGTTGTGGGTGAGTTGGCGGGCGCGTTGGCTCACCTTGTCGAACTGCCGGCCCGGGGAGTGGGCGCCGACCTGCTGGGGCGAGCCGGCGCGCTGCTGGTCGACGTGGCCATCGACACGGTGCCGCGCGGCTATCGGGTCGTCGCGCGTCCCGGCGCGGTGACGCGCAGGGCGGTCAGCTTGCTCGATGAGGACGTCGACGCCCTGGAAGAGGCCTGGGAGATGGCCGGCCTGCGAGGTGGCGGGCGGGCGGTCAAGCTGCAGGCTCCCGGGCCGATCACGCTGGCGGCGGGGTTGGAGCTGGCCAACGGCCACCGGGCGATCACCGACCCGGGCGCGGTGCGCGACCTGGCCGCGTCACTGGCCGAAGGCGTCGCCGCCCACCGAGCGGTGCTGGCCCGTCGCCTCGACACGCCGGTGGTGGTGCAGTTCGACGAACCGTCACTGCCGGCGGCGCTGGGCGGGCGGCTGACCGGGGTGACCGCGTTGAGCCCGGTTGCCCCGCTCGACGAGGCGGTGGCCGGTGCACAGCTGCAGACCTGCGTGCGGGCGGCCGGCGCGGATGTGCTGCTGCACAGCTGCGCGCCGGGACTGCCGTGGAATCTGTTGCAGCGCAGCGGGTTTAGCGCCATATCGGTGAATGCCGGCACGGTGCGGGCGGCGGACCTGGACAACATGTCGGCATTCGTCGAGTCGGGCGGCACCCTCGTGCTGGGCGTGGTGGCCGCCACCGAACCGGAGCGGCGGCCGGCGGTGGAAGAGGTGGCCGCCGCGGTGGTGGCGGTCACCGATCGGCTCGGCTTCGGCCGGTCGGTGCTGTCCGATCGCGTCGGCATCACCCCGGTATGCGGCCTGGCCGAGGCAACCCCGCAGTGGGCGCGGACCGCGATCGGACTTGCCCGGCGGGCCGCCGAGGCGTTGGCGGCCGACCCGGACTTTGGCTGACCGTGTCAGCCCGGACGCCCGGACTCGCCGAGCGCCCCGGTGGCACCCTGATCGCCGGTGTTGCCGGTGACGCCCGGGATAGACCCCTTTCCGCCGACCCCGCCCTGACCGCCGGCCCCGCCGGCCCCGCCCATCCCGCCGTTGCCGATCAGCCCGGCGCTGCCGCCGGCCCCGCCGGCCTGCCCGGGCCCGCCGGCCCCGCCGTTGCCGCCGTTGCCGTCCAACAGCCCGCCGGGTCCGCCGGGCTGCCCCGGCGCGCCGTCGGTGCCGTTGCCGATCAGCGGACGCCCCAACAGCGCCTGGGTGGGTGTGGTCACGGTGTTGAGCAGCTGTTGTTCCAGCGTCGCGTTGGCGGCCTCGGCGGCCACATACCGATCCACGCCGGCGGCCAGGGCGCGGGTGAATTGGTCATGAAAGGCCGCCGCCTGCCCCGCGGCCGCCTGATACGCCCGGGCGTGCGCCCCGAACAGCGCCGCGATGGCCACCGAAACCTCGTCCGCGGCGTCCGCCGCCACCCTCGTCGTCTGGGCCGCAGCTGCCACACTGGCCGCGTTGATCGTCGAGCCGATCCGGCCAAGTCCGTGGCCGCCGCCGCTAGTGCTTCGGGAGCCGCGATCAGAAACGACATGGCGCACCCCATCACCGAGTAATTAACGCGGCCGATGATATCGCGCTGCCCGGCAAGGCATCCCGGAATCGCGCGAATGCGCCACTGAGATGGGGCCGAAGTGTTGTCACGGTCAACGCCGCAACTCCGCGTGTCAGCCTGCTCGGTTAGCCTGCCAGGGTGAGCGCGGCTGAAGAACCCACACCGCCGGATGTGTTGCGGCAGTGGCGGGAACTGGCCGAGGAGGTGCGCGAACACCAGTTCCGCTACTACGTGCGTAACGCGCCCACCATCTCCGACGCGGAGTTCGACACGCTGCTGCGCCGCCTGGAGGCCCTCGAGGAGCGGTATCCGGAGCTGCGCACCCCCGACTCGCCCACCCAGCTGGTCGGCGGCGCCGGGTTCGCCACGGAATTCGAGCCCGTCGAGCACCTGGAACGGATGCTGAGCCTGGACAACGCGTTCAGCGCCGACGAACTCACCGCCTGGGCCGGTCGCGTCCACGCCGAGGTCGGCGACGACGCCCACTATCTGTGTGAGCTCAAGATCGACGGCGTCGCGCTGTCCCTGGTCTACCGCGGCGGACGGCTGACCCGGGCCTCCACCCGGGGGGACGGTCGCACCGGCGAGGATGTCACCCTCAACGCTCGCACCATCGCCGACGTCCCCGAGCGGCTCACCGCCAGCGACGCCTACCCGGTGCCCGAGGTCCTCGAGGTCCGCGGCGAGGTGTTCTTTCGGGTGGCCGACTTCCAGGCGCTCAACACCAGCCTGATCGAGGAGGGCAAGGCGCCGTTCGCCAACCCCCGCAACAGCGCGGCGGGGTCGCTGCGCCAGAAAGATCCGGCGGTCACCGCGCGCCGCCGGCTGCGGATGATCTGCCACGGGCTGGGCCACACCGAAGGCTTTCGACCGGCCACCCTGCACGACGGCTACCGGGCGCTGCGGGACTGGGGGCTGCCGGTTTCCGAGCACACCACGCTGGTGGACGACCTGGCCGGTGTGCGCGAGCGGATCGACTACTGGGGCGAGCACCGTCACGAGGTGGGCTACGAAATCGACGGCGTGGTCGTCAAGGTCGACGAGGTGGCGCTGCAGCGGCGGCTGGGTTCCACCTCGCGGGCCCCGCGCTGGGCCATCGCCTACAAATACCCACCCGAGGAGGCCCAGACCAAGCTGCTCGACATCCGGGTGAACGTGGGCCGCACCGGGCGGATCACACCGTTCGCGTTCATGACACCGGTCAAGGTGGCCGGGTCGACGGTGGCGCAGGCCACGTTGCACAACGCCTCGGAGGTCAAGCGCAAGGGCGTGCTGATCGGCGACACCGTGGTGATCCGCAAGGCCGGCGACGTGATCCCCGAGGTGCTAGGACCCGTGGTCGACCTGCGCGACGGATCCGAACGCGAATTCGTCATGCCCACCACGTGCCCGGAGTGTGGTACCGCGTTGGCGCCGGAGAAGGAGGGCGACGTCGACATCCGTTGCCCCAACGCCCGCGGCTGCCCGGGGCAACTGCGGGAGCGAGTTTTTCACGTCGCCAGCCGCAGCGCCTTGGATATCGAGGTGCTGGGCTACGAGGCGGGTGTGGCGCTCTTGCAGGCGAAGGTGATCGCCGACGAGGGCGACCTGTTCGCGCTGACCGAGCAGGACTTGCTGCGCACCGACCTGTTCCGCACCAAGGCCGGCGAATTATCGGCCAACGGCCGGCGGCTGCTGGCCAACCTCGACAAGGCCAAGGCCGCACCGCTGTGGCGGGTGCTGGTGGCGCTGTCGATCCGCCATGTCGGCCCGACCGCGGCACGGGCCCTGGCCACCGAGTTCGGCAGCCTCGACGCCATTGCCGCCGCGTCCACCGAGCAGCTGGCCGCCGTCGAGGGGGTGGGGCCGACCATTGCCGACGCGGTCGCCGAGTGGTTCACCCTCGACTGGCACCGCGAGATCGTCGCCAAGTGGCGGGCGGCCGGGGTGCGGATGGCCGACGAGCGTGACGAGAGTGTGCCACGCACCCTGGCCGGGCTGACCATCGTGGTCACCGGCTCGTTGACGGGTTTCTCCCGCGACGACGCCAAGGAAGCGATCGTGGCCCGCGGCGGCAAGGCCGCCGGGTCGGTGTCGAGGAAGACCTCCTATGTCGTGGTCGGCGACTCGCCTGGCTCCAAATACGACAAGGCGGTGGAGCTGGGGGTGCCCATTCTCGACGAGGACGGGTTTCGAAAACTGTTGGCCGGCGGCCCCCCGGACACCGGCGACGCCGACGCGGTGCCATAGTGGGGGATGCCGTTATATCAATGCCTTGTCCCGGCGGGTTCGCTGAGCGTCGAAACCCGCGCCACGCTGGCCGAAGCGATCACCGAAATTCACTGCACCGTCACGGGTGCGCCGCGCGGATTCGTCAACGTTGTGTTCGTGGAGTACGACCCGTCGACGTACTTCACCGCGGGTAAACCCAACTCCTGTTCGGTGATCAGTGGGAACATCCGCGCCGGCCGGGATCGCCAGACGCGGGCGCGACTGCTCACCGAGCTATCGCGATCCTGGGTGGCGATCACCGGCCAGGATCCCCGCTCACTGCTGATCGGCCTCAACGAGCTCGACCCCACCTCGGTGATGGAAGCCGGGCTGATCATGCCGGCACCCGGTGAAGAGGCCGACTGGCTCGAGAAAAACCAGCACGTGCTCGGCGAGCTGCTGTCCAGCCGGTAGCCGCGGTTCAGCGCAACATCGTCGCCACAATGCCGGCCAGGTAGCCCAGCCGAGCCACCTCCGACGGCCGGAATTCCGGGCCCGGCCGGCCCAACACCACCGCGGTGTGCGGGTCACCCAACGGAGCCGCCACCATGGTGGTGTCCATGTCGCGCCAGGCCTTCGGCACCCACTCGGCGTCCCCGTCAAGCGGCACCGCCCGCTCGATCGGCAGCCAGGGCGCGGTGGCCGCTCGGGTTTCCGGCGCACCCGGGCTGCCCGCCAGGCGGTGCAGCCGTCCCCGCGAACTGCGCAACACCGTGCACCAGCTCACCCGCAGCACCCGGGGCGCCTCGTTGACCAACACCCGCAGCCTGGACTCGCTGTCGCCGGCCGCGGCCACATGGTCGAGAAGTTCCAGCTCGCGGTGTGCTTCCAGCAGCCCGGTGTGCGGGCGCAGGCTGTCCACCCGGACACCGTGCAGTGACTCCGCGGCGGTGATCAGGGTGTCGGGCATCGCGCCTGGGGGCAGTTCGACCACCAGGTCGTCGATCGCGTAGCCGTTGCTGCGCTCGACCACGTCGAGCGACAGGATGTCGGCGCCCACCGAACCGAGCGCGACCGCCAACGACCCCAGGCTGCCCGGTCGGTCGACGAGCTCGATGCGCAACAAATACGACGCCACGGCCAACACTGTTGCACAGCGCTGCCCGCACGGCATTTCGGCGGCCGGCGTCGGCGGTGCGGCCACCCGTTAGGCTTTTCGCTCGTGTCCCAGATCTCCCGCGACGAGGTGGCCCACCTCGCCCGGCTTGCCCGGCTGGCGTTGACCGAGACCGAGCTGGACAGCTTCGCCGGCCAACTCGACGCCATCCTGACCCACGTCAGCCAGATCCAGGCCGTCGACGTCACTGGCGTGGAGGCCACCGACAATCCGCTCACCGACGTCAACGTCACCCGCCCGGACGAGAGCGTGCCGTCCCTGACCCAGCGGCAGGCGCTCGACCAGGCGCCCGAGGCCGTCGACGGCCGCTTCGCGGTCCCGCAGATCTTGGGGGACGAGCAGTGACGGACATCATCCGGTCCGACGCCGCGACGCTGGCCGCCAAGATCGCCGACGGGGAACTGTCGTCCACCGAGATCACCCAGGCCTGCCTGGACCAGATCGCGGCCACCGACGAGAGGTACCACGCCTTCTTGCATGTGGCGGCCGACCAGGCGCTGGCGGCGGCGGCCACCGTTGATGCGGCGGTGGCCGCCGGCCAGCCCCTGCCCTCGGCCCTGGCCGGGGTGCCGCTGGCGCTCAAGGACGTGTTCACCACCATCGACATGCCCACCACCTGCGGGTCCAAGATCCTGCAGGGCTGGCGATCCCCCTACGACGCCACGCTGACCGTGCGGCTGCGCGCGGCCGGGATCCCGATCCTGGGCAAAACCAACATGGACGAGTTCGCGATGGGCTCGTCGACGGAGAATTCCGCCTACGGTCCCACCCGCAACCCGTGGGATCTCGACCGGGTCCCGGGCGGCTCGGGTGGCGGCAGCGCGGCGGCGTTGGCCGCGTTCCAGGCGCCGCTGGCCATCGGATCCGACACCGGGGGCTCCATCCGTCAACCGGCGGCGCTGACCGCGACCGTCGGCGTCAAACCCACCTACGGCACGGTGTCCCGCTACGGCCTGGTGGCCTGCGCGTCGTCGCTGGATCAGGGCGGCCCGTGCGCGCGCACCGTGCTGGACACCGCGCTGCTGCACCGGGTGATCGCCGGGCACGACCCGCGCGACTCCACGTCGATCGACGCCGAGGTGCCCGACGTGGTGGGCGCCGCCAGGGCCGGAGCGGCCGGGGATCTGCGCGGTGTGCGGGTCGGCGTGGTCAAGCAGCTGCGTGGTGAGGGCTGCCAGCCAGGGGTGCTGGCGTCGTTCGAGGGCGCCGTCGAGCGGTTGACCGCGCTGGGCGCGCGGGTCAGCGAGGTCGACTGCCCGCACTTCGACTACGCGCTGGCCGCCTACTACCTGATCCTGCCGTCGGAGGTGTCGAGCAACCTGGCGCGCTTCGACGCCATGCGCTACGGGCTGCGGGTCGGCGATGACGGCTCCCACAGCGCCGAGGAAGTCATGGCCCTGACCCGGGCCGCCGGCTTTGGGCCCGAGGTCAAGCGGCGCATCATGATCGGCACCTACGCGTTGTCGGCCGGCTACTACGACGCCTACTACAACCAGGCGCAGAAGGTGCGCACGCTGATCGCCCGCGACCTCGACGCGGCCTACCGGACCGTGGACGTGCTGGTGTCGCCCGCGACCCCGACCACCGCGTTCCGGCTGGGCGAGAAGGTCGACGACCCGTTGGCGATGTATTTGTTCGACCTGTGCACGCTGCCGCTGAACCTGGCCGGCCACTGCGGCATGTCGGTGCCGTCGGGGCTGTCCCCGGACGACGGGTTGCCGGTCGGCCTGCAGATCATGGCCCCGGCGTTGGCCGACGACCGGCTCTACCGGGTGGGCGCGGCTTACGAGGCCGCCCGCGGCCCGCTGCCGTCGCCGATCTAACGCGAGGCAAGATGAGAGCATGCGGATCGGAATTCTCACCGGAGGTGGTGACTGTCCCGGCCTCAACGCCGTCATCCGGGCAGTGGTGCGAACCTGCGACGCCCGGTACGGCTCGTCGGTGGTCGGATTCCAGGACGGGTGGCGCGGGCTGCTGGAGAACCGGCGCATGCAACTGCGCAACGACGACCGCAACGACCGGCTGTTGGCCAAGGGCGGAACGATGCTGGGCACCGCCCGGGTGCACCCGGACAAGCTGCGGGCCGGTCTGCACCAGATCATGCAGACCCTCGACGACAACGGCATCGACGTGCTCATCCCGATCGGCGGTGAGGGCACGCTGACCGCCGCGCACTGGCTGTCGGAGGAGAACGTCCCGGTGGTCGGTGTGCCCAAGACCATCGACAACGACATCGACTGCACCGACGTGACTTTCGGCCACGACACCGCGCTGACGGTGGCCACCGAGGCCATCGACCGGTTGCACAGCACCGCCGAATCGCACCAACGGGTGATGCTGGTGGAGGTGATGGGCCGGCACGCCGGCTGGATTGCGCTCAACGCCGGGCTGGCGTCCGGCGCTCACATGACGCTGATCCCCGAACAGCCCTTCGACGTCGAAGAGGTGTGCCGGCTGGTCAAACGGCGCTTCCAGCGTGGCGACTCGCACTTCATCTGCGTGGTGGCCGAGGGCGCCAAGCCGATTCCGGGGTCGATGCAGTTGCGCGAGGGCGGGCTTGACGAGTTCGGCCATGAGCGTTTTACCGGCGTGGCAGCGCAGCTGGGCGCCGAGGTGGAAAAGCGCATCAACAAGGACGTCCGGGTCACCGTGCTGGGCCACGTTCAGCGAGGGGGAACCCCGACGGCCTACGACCGGGTGCTGGCCACCCGGTTCGGGGTCAACGCCGCCGACGCCGCGCACGCAGGCGAGTACGGCCAGATGGTGTCGCTGCGTGGGCAGGACATCGGCCGGGTGCCGCTGGCCGACGCGGTGCGCCAACTCAAACTGGTGCCGCAGAGCCGCTACGACGACGCCGCCGCCTTCTTCGGGTGACCTGCGGTGCTCGAACTAGGATCGGGCTCATGACCGCTGCCGCCCGGGCTTCCGGGACCGACCTGCTGGATTACGACGACGTCGTCGCACGCTTCGAGCCGGTGCTGGGCCTTGAGGTGCACGTGGAGCTGTCCACGGTGACCAAGATGTTCTGCGGTTGCACCACCAGATTCGGCGGCGAACCCAACACCCAGGTGTGCCCGGTGTGCCTGGGCCTGCCCGGTTCGCTGCCGGTGCTCAACGCGGCGGCCGTGGAGTCGGCGATCCGCATCGGACTGGCGCTCAACTGTGAGATCGTGCCCTGGTGTCGCTTCGCCCGGAAGAACTACTTCTACCCGGACATGCCCAAGAACTACCAGATCTCGCAGTACGACGAGCCGATCGCCATCAACGGATACCTCGACGCGCCGCTGGAGGACGGCAGCACCTTTCGGGTGGAGATCGAGCGGGCGCACATGGAGGAAGACACCGGCAAGCTCACCCACATCGGCAGCGAGACGGGCCGCATCCACGGCGCAACGACCTCGCTGATCGACTACAACCGCGCCGGCGTACCGCTGATCGAGATCGTCACCAAACCGATCGTGGGCGCTGGCGCGCGGGCGCCGCAGATCGCCCGGGCCTATGTGACGGCCTTGCGAGACCTGTTGCGCGCATTGGATGTATCCGATGTCCGGATGGACCAGGGCTCGATGCGTTGCGATGCCAACGTGTCGCTAAGGCCAATCGGAACAACCGAATTCGGCACCCGAACGGAGACCAAGAACGTCAACTCGTTGAAAAGTGTCGAAGTCGCCGTCCGTTACGAAATGCAGCGTCAGGGTGCTATTTTGGTTGCCGGTGGCCGGATCACCCAGGAAACCAGGCACTTTCACGAGGCCGGCTATACCAGCCCCGGTCGGGTGAAGGAGACCGCCCAGGACTACCGGTACTTCCCCGAGCCGGACCTGGAGCCCGTCGCGCCCAGCCGCGAACTGGTCGAGCAACTGCGGCAGACGATTCCAGAGCTTCCGTGGTTGCGCCGCAAGAGAATTCAGCAGGAGTGGGGTGTTTCCGACGAGGTGATGCGAGACCTCGTCAACGCCGGGGCGGTCGAGTTGGTCAGCGCCACCGTCGAGCACGGCGCCGCGGCCGAGCAGGCGCGCGCCTGGTGGGGGAACTTCTTGGTTCAGAAGGCCAATGAAGCCGGGGTGCAACTCGACGAGTTGCCCATCACCCCCGCCCAGGTTGCCGCGGTGGTGGCATTGGTCGACGAGGGAAAGCTGTCCAACAAGCTGGCCCGCCAGGTTGTCGAAGGCGTGCTCGCCGGTGAGGGTGAGCCCGAGCAGGTGATGACCGCACGTGGCTTGGCGCTGGTCCGCGACGATGCGTTGACCCGGGCCGCGGTAGACGACGCCCTGGCCGCCAATCCCGATGTGGCGGAAAAGATTCGCGGAGGCAAGGTGGCGGCCGCGGGCGCGATCGTGGGCGCGGTGATGAAGGCGACCGGCGGGCAGGCTGACGCTGCCCGGGTGCGCGAACTCGTGCTGGCGGCTTGCGGGCAGGGCTAGCCGGCGCCCCGACACCTCCCGGATCTGGCCGACTGATCGCCCGGAAGGGCTGTCAGAAGACGTCGTACCGATTCATGATGGTGGTGTGATCGAGGAATCGTTCGACGATCTGATGGCGATGCTGGACTACCCGGTGCTCGTGGTGACCACGCAGGCCGATGGTCACCCGGCGGGTTGTCTGGTCAGTTTCGCCACCCAGACGAGCGTGCAGCCGCCAAGTTTTATGGTCGGTATGCCCGTAGGAGACCACACCGCCGAGGTGGCGAGCCGGTCCAATCACCTGGTGGTGCACGTGCTGGCGCGGCGCCAGCGCGCTCTGGCCGAACTGTTCGGCCGCCAGGCGGGGGATCAGATTAACCAATTCGAGCGCTGCGCGTGGCGCGCCGGTCCCTATGGGATGCCGATTCTCGATGATGCGGTCGCGTGGTTCGTCGGCAGGACGGCGAGTCGAAGCCAGGTCGGGGATCACGTGGCCTACCTGCTGGAGCCCGTCGCCGTCTGGGCTCCCGACTGCTCCGAAGAACTGCTGTACCTGTCCGATCTCGACGACCTCGATCCCGGACACGAGCCGCCACAGCGGGTTGCCCTCTATGAACCGGGTGAGGCGTCGCGCCGTTACGGCCTAAGGTTCACCCTCGACGTGCCCTAGCCGTAACCAGCCGGCGACTGCTGACCCGCAATTACGCGGCGTCCTAGCCGTCACACCTACACCGGCGAGCGGCCATGACATCCCTGGCCCCAACCCAGCACCCGCCCGACGTCCGGGCCCCGGACCGCTACGTCTTGTCGTCGTTGTTGCGCGGGAAGCCGCCGCCCTGCGGGAACAACGGGAACACCACGTCGTCCAGCTTCTCGGCGTCACCGGCGGTCTTGTTGACCGTGGCGCCCCAGACGTTGCCGTCCGGCGACATCCGCAACGCCCAGGCGTGCGCATGGGTGTCCTTGCGGACGACGTCGGGTTCACCGGTGACCGCGCCGGTCGACGGCGCCAGCCGGACCGCCACCGTCAACTTGGTGTTGATCAAGTTCACCAGCACGGTGCCGTCCATGGCCGCGCACCCGGCCACCCCGGGCTTGTCCGGCCAGGTCCACACCGTGGAGACCTCCGATTTCTTGGTGATGCGCTGCAACCGGTCCGCGGTGGGAGTCCGGTCGGCCACATACAGCGAGCCGTCGATGGGGTCGATGCACAGCCCGCCACCGGACCCCACGCCGGTTAGCGCCGTCGTCGGCGGCGCCTGCCCGATGGTGGTGGGCTGCTCGATCCGTAGCACCTTGCCGGCTAACGATCTGGGATCGGCGGCCAACGCCGGGTCACCCGCATCACCGGTCAGCACGACCAGCGTGGTGGGGCTGGTGAAGATCAACGCTCCGGTGTTGCCGGTGGCGCCCTTGGGGATTCCGGTCAGGATGTCCTTGGGGACGTCGCCTTCGGCGATGCGGATGACCCGGTTGTCGGTGGGCGTGCTGATGTAGGCGTACATCAGCCGGTCCTGCGAGTAGGTGGGCGACAAGACGATATCCATCAGACCGCCGTCACCGCTCGGGTCGACCGGGATGACCATCTTCACCTTTGGCTCCGCGCTGATGGAGATCGCCTTGACGACGCCGGTGGTGCGCTCGGCGACCAATGCCGTTTTGCTGTCGATGCCCATGATGAGGCCGCTGGTGCTCTCCAAGCAGCCCTGCATCACCCCCGGCGCCGGACATGCCTTGGGGAAGGGGGTCGGCGGCAGGGGCGGTGGCGGGGGCGGCGTCGAGCTGGGCAGCGGCCGCAGCTCGGGGTTGGTGGTAAAGGGCTGTGACTGGGCGTCGTTGAACCGTGCGCAGCCGCTCGACGCCAGCACGACCGCACACAACGCGGCGAGCCCGCATCGCAGCGACCGTCGTATCCGCATGACCGACAGGCTACGGACCCTGCGGGCACCGCCGCCACCTGCCCCGCGCGGGGCCCGACGGCGAGTCCCGTGTCAGGTACCGCGGCAAAGCCCCGGTGTGGTGCTATCCGGTTGCTATCCGGCGCAATTTCGGCCGTATGGTGGGCCGGTGGCCGACGAAAATGCGGATTTATCGGGCCACAGCGCCGCTCAAATCCCCAATTCAGGGCCAAATGCCCTTACCCTGGCACGCGTGACCAGTTCGAATGACTCACCTTGGCAGCGGCCCGACGATTCCCCCGGGCCAACTCCGGGACGCACCGTCTCAGCAAGCCTGGTCGACCCCGAAGACGACTTGACCCCCGCCCGGTATTCGGGCGACTTTGCAAACACCGGGACCACCAGCATCATTCCGCCCTACGACCCGGCCAACTCCGGTGTCGTGGGGTATCACCCGATCGACGCGCAGGAGCCGTTGCCCTACGTCCAGCCACAGCAACCCGGGCGGCAGATCTCGGCTGTGCCCGCCGCGATCGATATCGACGGGGACGACGAACGGGTACGCGCCGCCGGTCGGCGCGGCACGCAGAATCTGGGCCTGCTGATCCTGCGGGTCGGGCTGGGCGCGGTGCTGATCGCGCACGGGCTGCAGAAGCTGTTCGGCTGGTGGGGCGGCTCTGGGGTGGTCGGATTCCAGCACTCGCTGTCCGACGTCGGCTATCAGCACGCCGACGTCTTGGCGTATGTGGGTGCCGGTGGTGAGATCGTCGCGGGAGTGCTGTTGGTGCTGGGCCTGTTCACCCCGCTGGCCGCGGCGGGCGCGCTGGCCTTTCTGATCAATGGTTTGCTCGCCACCGTCTCAGCGCGGCCGCATGCGCACTTCACCTACTTCATGCCCGACGGGCACGAGTACCAGATCACCCTGGTGGTCATGGCCGTGGCCATCATCTTGAGCGGTCCCGGCCGGTACGGGCTGGACGCCGGCCGGGGCTGGGCCCATCGGCCCTTCATCGGGTCATTCGTCGCGCTGCTCATCGGCGTCGCCGCCGGCATCGCGGTGTGGGTGCTGCTCAACGGCGTTAATCCGCTGGCCTAAACCACTGGGTCCAATGGTGGCGACCCGCAGCGCCCGGCTACGCCGCGCTTGCGATCGCCACTAGGTCCAATGGTGGCGACGCAGCGCCCGGCTACGCCGCGCTTGCGATCGCCACTGGGTCCAATGGTGGCGACCCGCAGCGCCCGGCTACGCCGCGCTTGCGATCGCCACTGGGTCCAATGGTGGCGACCCGCAGCGCCCGGCTACGCCGCGCTTGCGATCGCCACTGGGTCCAATGGTGGCGACCCGCAGCGCCCGGCTACGCCGCGCTTGCGATCGCCACTGGGTCCAATGGTGGCGACCCGCAGCGCCCGGCTACGCCGCGCTTGCGATCGCCACTGGGTCCAATGGTGGCGACCCGCAGCGCCCGGCTACGCCGCGCTTGCGATCGCCACTGGGTCCAATGGTGGCGACCCGCAGCGCCCGGCTACGCCGCGCTTGCGATCGCCACTAGCGGTAGGGGTTGGGAACCCGCCCCGAGCTGGCTTTGGTCAGCTGCGGCAGCGTCGCGAAGGTCACCGCGGGCAATCGCAGCTCGGCGCCGTTCTTCAGCCGTGCGCGCGCCCAGGAGCCTCGGTGGAAGCGCAGCCCGTCGATGTCGTCCCAGCGCACCGTCTGGCTACCCACCAGCGTCCGCACGGTCACTCCCCGCCCGTCGGCGACGGTGCGCAGCCGGACGATCAACGCGGACAACACGATCGGAACGATCAGCAGCGGGGCGGTCACCGGCCAGGTCAGCACCGGCACCAGCAGGCCCAGGGTCAAGAACCCGACAGCCAAGTGCGCCATCGGCGACACCTTGATCACCACCGGCGGTGCCGGCGATTCGGTAGCCACCCGAGCATCATGTCACCGGGCGAGCCGCCCGGGCCCCGGATTTGACTGCTGAGCTGTGCGAAGGCTACCGTCGGACGCTATGGACAACGCCGGAAGGCCCGGAATGCTCCCCGGAATGCTCGTAGTAATCGGTAGGCGCGTTGGTGCCTGACTAGCCCGATCGAGCACCAACGCGACCCTCGTGCAGCAGCTGAGCTGACGGGGGTTTTTTCTTGCCCACCGACGAGACTTCCCGGGACTTCCACCGCACTAGAGAACGAAGAGGACAGTGAGCGCACCTACCAAGCCACACGCACCGACATCGGCGCCGGAGCGGCAACATCACGCAATCGGTGCCAAACCTCCCACCACCCATCCGAAACGTGTTGCACCGCAGCAACTTACCGGCGCCCAGGCGGTCATCCGGTCGCTGGAGGAACTCGACGTCGATGTCATCTTCGGGATTCCGGGCGGTGCCGTGCTGCCGGTGTATGACCCGCTGTTCGACTCGAAAAAGCTGCGCCACGTGCTGGTCCGCCACGAGCAGGGCGCTGGTCACGCCGCCAGCGGCTACGCCCATGCCACCGGCCGGGTCGGGGTGTGCATGGCCACCTCGGGCCCCGGGGCGACCAACCTGGTAACCCCGCTGGCCGACGCGCAGATGGATTCCATACCGGTGGTTGCCATCACCGGGCAGGTGGGGCGCGGGCTGATCGGCACCGACGCCTTCCAGGAGGCCGACATCTCCGGCATCACCATGCCGATCACCAAGCACAATTTTCTGGTCCGTTCCGGTGACGACATTCCGCGGGTTCTGGCCGAGGCCTTCCACATCGCGGCCACGGGCCGCCCGGGTGCGGTGCTGGTGGATATCCCCAAGGACGTGCTGCAGGGCCAGTGCACGTTCAGCTGGCCGCCACGGATGGATCTACCGGGCTACAAGCCGAACACCAAGCCGCACAGTCGGCAGGTCCGGGAGGCCGCCAGGCTGATCGCGGCCGCGCGCAAGCCGGTGCTGTACGTTGGCGGCGGGGTCATCCGCGGCGAGGCGACCGAGGAGCTCAAGGAATTGGCCGAGCTGACCGGCATCCCGGTGGTCACCACGCTGATGGCCCGCGGGGCGTTTCCGGACAGCCATCGGCAGAACCTAGGCATGCCGGGCATGCACGGCACGGTGGCCGCGGTGGCCGCGCTGCAGCGCAGCGACCTGCTGATCGCGCTGGGCACCCGCTTCGACGACCGGGTCACCGGAAAACTCGATTCGTTCGCTCCCGAGGCCAAGGTCATCCACGCCGACATCGACCCGGCCGAGATCGGCAAGAACCGGCACGCCGACGTGCCGATCGTGGGCGACGTCAAGGCCGTCATCACCGACCTCGTCGCGATGCTGCGCCACTACGAGATTCCCGGCACCATCGACATGACCGCCTGGTGGGCCTATCTGGCTGGCGTGCGAAACACCTATCCGCTGAGCTACGGGCCGCAGAGCGACGGCAGCCTGAGCCCCGAGTACGTGATCGAGCGGCTGGGGCAGATCGCCGGTCCGGACGCTATCTACGTCGCCGGTGTCGGCCAGCACCAGATGTGGGCGGCGCAGTTCATCAAATACGAGAAGCCGCGCACCTGGCTGAACTCCGGCGGGCTGGGCACCATGGGGTTTGCCGTCCCGGCGGCCATGGGCGCCAAGATCGCCCTTCCCGGCACCGAGGTCTGGGCGATCGACGGCGACGGCTGCTTCCAGATGACCAACCAGGAGCTGGCCACTTGCGCGGTCGAGGGCATACCGATCAAGGTGGCGCTGATCAACAACGGCAACCTGGGCATGGTGCGCCAGTGGCAGAGCCTGTTCTACCAGGAGCGGTACTCGCAGACCGACCTGGCCACCCACTCGCACCGCATCCCCGACTTCGTGAAACTGGCCGAGGCTCTGGGGTGTGTCGGGTTGCGGTGCGAACGTGCAGAGGACGTCGTCGACGTCATCAACCAGGCGCGGGCGATCAACGACTGCCCGGTGGTGATCGACTTCATCGTCGGCGCCGACGCGCAAGTGTGGCCCATGGTGGCCGCCGGGACCAGCAATGACGAGATCCAGGCCGCCCGCGGCATTCGCCCGCTGTTCGACGACATCACCGAAGGGCACGCCTGATGAGCCCAAAGACGCACACCCTGTCGGTGCTGGTCGAAGACAAGCCCGGTGTGCTGGCCCGAGTGGCGGCGCTGTTTTCGCGGCGGGGATTCAACATCGAATCGTTGGCGGTTGGCGCCACCGAGTGCAAGAACATGTCGCGGATGACGATCGTGGTCTCCGCCGAGGACACCCCGCTCGAGCAGATCACCAAGCAGCTCAACAAGCTGATCAACGTCATCAAGATCGTCGAGCAGGACGACGAACACTCGGTCGCCCGGGAATTGGCGCTGATCAAGGTGCGCGCCGACGCCGGCACCCGCAGCCAGGTGATCGAAGCGGTTAATCTGTTCCGCGCCAACGTGATCGACGTATCCCCGGAATCGCTGACCGTTGAGGCCACCGGCAACCGCGGCAAGCTGGAAGCCCTGCTGCGCGTGCTGGAGCCGTTCGGCATCCGCGAGATCGCCCAATCGGGCATGGTGTCATTGTCCCGCGGCCCACGCGGCATCGGCACGGCCAAGTAAGACAAGGAGAAACGCAACAGTGGCATTAGAGATGTACTACGACGACGACGCAGACCTGTCGAAGATCCAGGGCCGCAAGGTCGCCGTGATCGGCTACGGCAGCCAGGGGCATGCGCATTCGCTGAGCCTGCGCGACTCCGGCGTTCCGGTGCGCGTCGGGCTGAAGGAGGGCTCTCAGTCGCGGGCCAAGGTCGAGGAGCAGGGCCTGCCCGTCGACACGCCCGCCAACGTGGCCGAGTGGGCGGACGTGATCATGCTGCTGGCCCCCGACACCGCACAGGCCGACATCTTCACCAACGACATCGAGCCCCACCTCGAATCCGGTGATGCGTTGTTTTTCGGTCACGGGCTCAACATCCACTATGACCTGATCAAGCCGCCGGCCGAGGTCACCGTCGCGATGGTCGCCCCGAAGGGGCCTGGGCACCTGGTGCGCCGGCAGTTCGTCGACGGCAAGGGCGTGCCGTGTCTGGTGGCGGTGGCTCAAGATCCGTTTGGTGACGGCTTGGCGCTGGCGCTGTCCTACGCCCGGGCCATCGGCGGCACCCGCGCCGGCGTCATCAAGACCACCTTCAAGGACGAAACCGAAACCGACCTGTTTGGGGAGCAGGCCGTATTGTGCGGCGGCACCGAGGAATTGGTCAAGGCCGCCTTCGACGTGATGGTCGAGGCGGGCTATCCGCCGGAGATGGCGTACTTCGAGGTGCTGCACGAGCTCAAGCTGATCGTCGACCTGATGTACGAGGGCGGCATTTCGCGGATGTACTACTCGGTGTCGGACACCGCGGAGTTCGGCGGCTACCTGTCGGGTCCACGAGTCATCGATGCCGGCACCAAGGAGCGGATGCGCGCGATTCTGCGGGAGATCCAGGACGGCACCTTCGTCAAGAAGCTGGTCGCCGATGTCGAGGGCGGTAACAAACAGCTCGAAGAGTTGCGCCGGCAAAACGCCGAGCATCCCATCGAGGTCGTCGGCAAGAAGCTGCGCGACCTGATGAGCTGGGTCGACCGGCCGATCACCGAGACCATCTAGCTATTCGTCCATGAACACCGGGGCCGCCGACCGGCATCGGTGCGGCCAGTGCCGCAGCGGTGCGGGTCGCACCCGGCAAAGCCGGGAAGGTCGAACAGGAAACCAACGAGGGGGACGGCCTATTACGGGGTGCTCGTCACCAAACCCGTGGCACTCAGGTGGAAGTACACCTGGCTCAGGGCTTCCATTTTCCTGGGCACGGAGGCCCTGGATAGCGACTGACGACGGTCACATGGCACAGCGGCGGTTGGCGGCGATCGAGTGGCGAACTCATGCGCGATGAGTCGGTGCGGGATCAGCCCAACGACTTTCGTGGAGTCGGTCGCGGGTGTCGGCGCAGTGCGCAAGGCGGATCGTTGGTGCGGCAAGAACGCTTCGCGTGCGGACTGGCCGAGACAAAGACGCGCGTCAATGGCCGGACGCGCGCAGCGTGGGCTTCCTCGTGTGGTCGGGGCACCGCGGTGCCGGCGGCCACACCGGCGGTCGCAGCACGTCGGGCCCGCGGCACGCCCGCGCCGCGGCGGCGGCGCGATGGGCTTTTCGGGTGCACCCGGAACAGTGGCGTCGGCCATGCTTGGGTGCGGGGGCTGTGGATAACGTGCGCGAGGTGTCAGCGGTTCCCGCTAGAATCGAAACTATGTTCGATCAGGAGGGGTCGTCGCAGGTGGCGGGGCCGGGCCCGGTCGAGGACGGCATTGGCCTCGATGATGCCGCCGGGCTGGATGATGCCGCGGTGGTCGATGCGCTGGGGGCGGCCGCGCGTGCGGAGAACGGCGCGGCGGCGCGCCGGTTGGCCTGGATGGGTGAGCTTTATGTCCGTCGCGCCCCCGAAGATGATGCCGAGCGCAGCAATTGGGCCATCGATGGGCATGCCAACGTGGTGGCCGAGATCTCGGCGGCGCTGAGGATCAGCCGGGGCCGCGCCGGGGCCCAGCTGCGTTATGCCATCGCGTTGCGGGAGCGGTTGCCCACGGTGGCCGAGGTGTTTGGTGCTGGGGCGATTGATTTTCGGATGATGGCCGCCCTGGTGGCGCGCAGCGACATCGTTGACGACGAGGCGATCGGCAAGCTGGATGCGGCGTTCGCTAGGCACGCGCCCAGCTGGATGCGCATGTCGGGGCCCAAGCTCACCGAGCGCATCGACATGTGGTGGAGAAGTTCGATCCCGCAGGGGTGCGGGAGCCGCGTGCGCCGCGCGAGGACCGCTATGTGGACATCGGGCCCACCGGTGCGGGGATGGCTGGGATCTGGGGTCAGCTGGAGATCACCGAGGGTGCGGCCCTGGATCGCCGGCTCGATCAGCTGGCGGCCACGGTGTGTCGCGATGATCCGCGCACCGCCGCGCACCGCCGTGCCGATGCGCTGCTGGCGCTGGCCGGCGGGCAGTCGCGGCTGGTCTGTGGGTGCGGGGCCGAGCACTGCCCGGCCGCGGGCGCCGAGCAGGCGCCCCTTGCCCAGGTGGTGATCCATGTGCTGGCCGAGCAGGCCACCGTGGACGGTGCGTCGACGGCGCCGGGGTATCTGCCCGGGTTGGGTGCGGTGCCCGCGCCGCTGCTGCGCGAGCTGGCCGGGAGCGCCAAGTGCAAGCCGCTGCGCATCCCGGCGCCGGTGGCCGAGCCGGGGTATCGGCCCTCGGCCGCGCTGGCCGAGTTCATCCGCTGGCGCGATCTCACCTGCCGGTTTCCGGGTTGTGATCAACCCGCCGCGGCCTGCCAGATCGACCACACCATCGCGTACCCGGTGGGGCCCACCCACCCGTCGAACCTCAAGCTTTACTGCCCGGCGCATCACCTGCTGAAAACCTTCTACGCCGGGGCGGGCGGCTGGGCGGATCGCCAATTGCCCGACGGCACCGTCATTGTCACCGCGCCCACCGGCCACACCTATACCACCACACCCGCCGGGGCGTTGTTCTTCCCGGCGCTGGGCACGCCGACCGGGCGGTTGGTCATCCCCGAGCCCACCCGCGCGCCGGGCGCGCAGCGTGGGCTGATGATGCCCACCCGCACCCGCACCCGCGCCCAGGACCGGGCCGCTCGCATCGCCGGTGAGCGCAAACGCAACGCCGCCCGCATCGCCCGCAAGAACTTCCTCCTCGCCGAGCGCCTCGCCCGCGAGGACGAACCCCCGCCGTTTTGATGCACACCCGCGCGGGCACCGATTACGCCGACGGCGAGCCCGGGGCGCACCCCAGCGCCCAGCTCCGCCGCGCTGGCGATCACCGCTACGCTGGCGGCGTGAACTTGCCTGTTGTGTTGATCGCCGACAAACTCGCCCAATCCACCGTTGCCGCCCTGGGAGATCAGGTCGAGGTGCGCTGGGTAGACGGTCCTGACCGGGAGAAGCTGCTGGCCGCCGTGGGCGAAGCCGACGCGCTGCTGGTGCGGTCGGCCACCACCGTGGACGCCGAGGTGCTGGCCGCCGCGCCCAAGCTGAAGATCGTCGCGCGCGCCGGCGTCGGGCTGGACAACGTCGACGTGGAAGCCGCCACCGCCCGCGGCGTGCTGGTGGTCAATGCCCCCACATCGAACATCCACAGCGCCGCGGAGCATGCCCTGGCGCTGCTGCTGGCCGCGTCGCGGCAGATCCCGGCGGCCGATGCTTCGCTGCGCGAGCACACCTGGAAGCGTTCGTCGTTCTCCGGCACCGAGATTTTCGGCAAAACCGTCGGCGTGGTGGGCCTGGGCCGGATCGGCCAACTGGTCGCCCAGCGGATCGCCGCGTTCGGCGCCCACGTCGTCGCCTATGACCCGTACGTTTCGCCGGCCCGTGCCGCACAGCTGGGCATCGAGCTGGTGTCCCTGGACGAGCTGCTGGCCCGCTCCGACTTCATCTCGGTGCACCTGCCGAAGACGCCCGAGACCGCGGGACTGATCGACAAGGAGGCCCTGGCGAAGACCAAGCCCGGCGTCATCATCGTCAACGCCGCGCGCGGCGGCCTGGTGGACGAGGCGGCGCTGGCCGAGGCGATCATCAGCGGCCACGTCCGTGCGGCCGGGCTTGACGTGTTCGCCACCGAACCGTGCACCGACAGCCCGCTGTTCGAGCTTCCGCAGGTGGTCGTCACACCGCATCTGGGGGCATCGACCGCGGAAGCCCAGGATCGGGCCGGCACCGACGTCGCCGAGAGCGTTCGATTGGCCTTGGCCGGAGAGTTCGTTCCCGACGCGGTCAACGTCGGCGGCGGCGTGGTCAGCGAGGAAGTGGCGCCCTGGTTGGATCTGGTGCGCAAGCTCGGCGTGCTGGCAGGTGTGTTGTCGGATGAACTGCCCGTGTCGTTATCGGTGCAGGTTCGCGGCGAGCTGGCCACCGAAGAGGTTGAAGTGCTGAAGCTCTCGGCGTTGCGCGGTCTGTTTTCGGCGGTGATCGAGGACGCGGTGACGTTCGTCAATGCGCCGGCGCTGGCGGCCGAGCGTGGGGTCACCGCCGAAATCTCTAAGGCCTCGGAAAGTCCGAACCATCGCAGCGTCGTCGACGTTCGTGCGGTTGCTCCGGACGGCTCGGTGGTCAACGTCTCCGGCACGCTGTACGGCCCGCAACTGTCGCAGAAGATCGTGCAGATCAACGGCCGCCACTTTGACCTGCGTGCCCAAGGGATCAACCTGGTCATCCACTATGTCGACCGGCCAGGAGCGTTGGGCAAGATCGGCACGTTGCTGGGTGCGGCCGGGGTGAACATCCAGGCCGCGCAGCTCTCCGAAGATGCCGAAGGTCCGGGCGCCACGATTCTGCTGCGGCTGGACCAAGACGTTCCCGGCGACGTGCGGTCGGCGATCGCGGCGGCGGTGGACGCCTACAAGCTCGAGGTTGTTGATCTGTCGTGAGCCCCTCCACGCCGATGAAACTCGCGATCATCGCCGGCGACGGGATCGGGCCCGAGGTAACCGCCGAGGCGGTCAAAGTCCTCGACGCGGTCCTGCCGGGTGTTCAGAAGACCAGTTATGACCTGGGTGCGCGGCGCTTTCAGGCCACCGGCGAAGTGCTCCCGGACTCGGTGGTGGCCGAGCTGCGCGAGCACGACGCCATCCTGCTGGGGGCGATCGGTGACCCGTCGGTCCCCAGCGGCGTGCTGGAGCGAGGGCTGTTGCTGCGGCTGCGGTTCGAGCTGGATCACCACATCAACCTGCGGCCGGCCCGGCTGTATCCGGGGGTGGCCAGTCCGCTCTCCGGTAACCGCGAGATCGATTTCGTGGTGGTGCGCGAGGGCACCGAGGGACCCTACACCGGAACCGGCGGGGCGATTCGCGTCGGCACGCCCAACGAGGTGGCCACCGAGGTCAGTCTCAACACCGCGTTCGGGGTGCGGCGCGTGGTCGCCGACGCGTTCGGACGGGCCCGGCAGCGTCGCAAACACCTGACGCTGGTGCACAAGACGAACGTGCTGACCTTCGCCGGCGGACTGTGGTCGCGAACCGTGCAGCAGATCGGCGAACGCTACCCCGACGTCGAGGTGGCCTATCAGCACGTCGACGCGGCCACCATCCACATGGTCACCGACCCGGGTCGGTTCGACGTGATCGTCACCGACAACCTGTTCGGTGACATCATCACCGACCTGGCCGCGGCGGTATGCGGCGGCATCGGCCTGGCGGCCAGCGGGAATATCGACGCCACCCGGACCAATCCGTCGATGTTCGAGCCGGTGCATGGCAGCGCGCCAGACATCGCCGGCCAGGGTATCGCCGATCCGACCGCGGCGATCATGTCGGTGGCGCTGTTGCTGTCCCACCTTGGCGAGCACGACGCCGCTGCCCGGGTGGACCGGGCCGTCGAGGCCCACCTGGCAACTCGCGGACGCGAACGGCTTGCCACCAGCGATGTCGGCGAACGGATAGTCGCCGCGCTCTAGTTTCCAGGCCCGGCGGCAGCAGGCGGACCGGCACCAGCGGCACGGCCGCCAGCGGGAACAAACCGCACAGCGCCCACGCCGTCGGGTAGGCCGACGCGGTGATCAGCGCCCCGAACAGCGGGGGTCCGGCGGCCGCCATCAGCCGCTGGGTGGTGTTCTGCGTGCCCAGCGCCCGCCCACTCCAGTACGGCCCGGCGTACTCGGTGATCGCGGTGGCCTCCAAACCGTTGTCGAGGACCGCAAGCACCGAGATGGTGATCATCAGCATCACGTCATACCTGGAGCCCTGGTTGTCGACGAGTGCGAGCAGGAACAGGGCCAGTGCGCTGGCGGCGGCGATCATGCGGACCGGCCGCATTCGTGACCCGACATGGTCGGACCAGCGGCCGACCGCGATCCGGCCCAGCGCCCCGAGCAGCTGCGAGATGGTCACCAAGACACCGGCCTCGGCCACCGACCAGCCGTGGTGGTTCATCAGCCAGACCAGCATGAACGTCACCGTCACCGTCTGCGGCATCATCAGCAACGCCGAGGCCGCGTGTATCCGCCACAAAACCGACGATCCGCGATACGGGTTGGCCAGCTCCGCCTCGGAGGCTTTCCGACGGGATTGTCGCGGGGGGTCGGCGACGCCGAGGAGGCTGGCCACCGCGGCCACCGTGCATGCGATCGCGGGAAACATCAGCCCCGCGTGGGTGCCGCGTTCGGCCAGCTCGGGTATCACCAGCGCGCCCGAGGCGATCCCCAACGGTTGTGCGGTCTGGCGGATTCCCATGGCCAGACCGCGTTGCTGCGGCGGGAACCAGCCCGACACCAGCCGGCCGCCGGCGCTGTTGCAGCCGCCGGCGGCCATGCCGCCGAGGAACAAGAAGACCTCGACCCACAGCAGCGAATGCACCGATGCCGCAGCATAGGCGGCCGCGGCGGTAAGCGCCGAGCCCACCGTCATCACGATCCGTTCGCCGGCGTGATCCAGCAGGTAGCCCCAGGCGACCATGGTGACCACCATGCCCCAACTGGGCATCGACGCCACCAGACCTGCCTGGGCCAACGGGACTCCACCCGCCGTTTCCAGACGCGGGATCAAGAACGCGACACCGTTGATGAATAGAAATGAGCTCGCCGTCACCCCCAGCGAGATGAACATGATCGCCCAACGCACGCCCACGCTGGTCGGATCGCGCGACATCTGCTCATGTTCGCACAGGCACCCACCGGTGCGGCCGCCTCGGCCGTCCTGGCGCTGCCGGGGCTGATTAGGCTCATCCGAATGCGTCTTGGTCGAATCGCCAGCCCAGACGGCGTCGCCTTCGTCGGCATCGACGGCGAACCGGACGACCCCGCCGGCATGACCGCACACGAAATCGCCGAGCATCCCTTCGGCACCCCGACGTTCACCGGCAGGTCCTGGCCGTTGGCCGATGTTCGGCTGCTGGCTCCGATACTGGCCAGCAAGGTGGTCGGCGTCGGCAAGAACTACACCGGCCATATCGCCGAGATGGGTGGCCGGCCGCCGGCTGACCCGGTGATCTTCCTCAAGCCCAACACCGCGATCATCGGACCCAATGCGCCGATTCGATTGCCCGCCAACGCATCGCCGGTGCACTTCGAGGGCGAGCTGGCGATCGTGATCGGCCGGCCGTGCAAGGACGTCCCGGCCGGCGAGGCCGCCGACAACATTCTCGGCTACACCATCGGCAACGATGTGTCGGCCCGGGATCAGCAGCAGGCCGACGGCCAGTGGACGCGGGCCAAGGGACACGACACCTTCTGCCCGCTCGGGCCGTGGATCGTCACCGACCTAGATCCGCTAGACCCGGCCGATCTCGAACTGCGCACCGCCGTCAACGGTGACGTCAAGCAGCACGCCCGCACCTCGCTGATGATCCACGACGTCGGCGCCATCGTGGAATGGATCTCGGCGATAATGACCTTGCTGCCCGGTGATCTCATCCTCACCGGAACACCCGCGGGCGTCGGTCCCATCGAGGACGGTGACACCGTGTCCATCACCATCGAGGGAATCGGTACCCTCACCAATCCCGTAGTCCGCAAAGGAAAGTCGTGACCGAAGCAGAAACCGTCCGGGTCCGCTTCTGCCCGTCGCCCACCGGCACACCGCACGTGGGGATGGTGCGCACCGCGTTGTTCAACTGGGCCTACGCCCGGCACACCGGGGGCACCTTCGTTTTTCGCATCGAGGACACCGACGCCCAACGCGACAGCGAGGAAAGCTATCTGGCGCTGCTGGACGCGCTGCGGTGGCTGGGTCTGAATTGGGACGAGGGGCCCGAGGTGGGCGGGCCGTACGGCCCGTACCGGCAGTCGCAGCGCACCGAAATCTACCGCGACGTGCTGGCCCGGCTGCTCGCGGCGGGCGAGGCCTACCACGCGTTCTCCACGCCGGAGGAGGTCGAGGCCCGCCACATCGCCGCCGGCCGCAACCCCAAGCTGGGCTATGACAACTTCGACCGCCAGCTGACCGACGCGCAGCGCGCGGCGTACCGGGCGGAGGGCCGTAAGCCGGTGGTGCGGCTGCGGATGCCCGACGAGGATCTCGGCTGGAACGACCTGGTGCGCGGGCCCACGACGTTCGCGGAGGGCTCGGTGCCCGACTTCGCGCTGACCCGGGCCAACGGAGATCCGTTGTACACCTTGGTTAACCCCTGTGACGACGCGCTGATGAAGATCACCCACGTGCTGCGCGGCGAGGACCTGCTGCCGTCGACCCCACGCCAGCTCGCCTTGTATCAGGCGCTGATTCGCATCGGGGTCGCCGAGCGGATTCCGGAATTCGCCCACCTTCCAACGGTATTGGGGGAGGGAACCAAGAAGCTCTCCAAGCGCGACCCGCAGTCGAATTTGTTCGCCCACCGCGACCGTGGCTTCATCCCCGAAGGCCTGCTGAATTATCTTGCGTTGCTCGGCTGGTCGATTGCCGACGACCGCGACCTGTTCAGCCTCGACGAGATGGTGGCCGCGTTCGACGTTGCCGACGTCAACTCCAACCCGGCCCGGTTCGACCAGAAGAAGGCCGACGCGCTCAACGCCGAGCACATCCGGATGCTCGACGTGCACGACTTCACCGCCCGGCTGCGCCGCTACATGGACTCGCACGGCCAGCACGTCGGGTTGGACGAAGCCGGCTTCGCCCAGGCCGCCGAGCTGGTGCAGACCCGCATCGTCGTGCTTGGTGATGCGTGGGACTTGCTGAAATTCCTCAACGACAGCCACTACGCGATCGACCCCAAGGCCGCGGCCAAGGAGCTGGTTGCCGACGCGGGTCCGGTCCTGGACGCGGCCGTGGCCGCGTTGTCGGACGTGACGGACTGGACCACGGCGCGCATCGAGGACGCCCTGAAGGCCGCACTGATCGAGGGCTTGGCCCTCAAACCGCGCACGGCGTTCGGCCCGATCCGGGTCGCTGCCACCGGGACGACGATCAGCCCGCCGTTGTTCGAATCGCTGCAGCTGCTCGGCCGCGACCGCAGCCTAAGGCGGCTGCGCGCCGCGCGCGAGCACGTCCGCTCGGGGTAGGTGGGCGCGCGGCGGGGCGAGTTTTTGGTAGTCTGCACGTCGGCCGACGACGGCTGGCGGCAGCGTTTCCCAGGGCGCGGGCTATGATTCGCAGAATGGGCCCTGACCAGCGGTCTTAGCCAGCCGATGGGGTATGGTGTAATTGGCAACACAGCTGATTCTGGTTCAGCCATTCTAGGTTCGAGTCCTGGTACCCCAGCAAAAGGCGTGAGCTATGCTGACTGCTCGGATCGGCTCCGGCCCCGTCGTCTAGCGGCCTAGGACGCCGCCCTCTCACGGCGGTAGCGTGGGTTCGAATCCCATCGGGGCTACTCATCGGTGGATTCGGCGCGCCGCCGGTGCCGTCGATCCGGCTACCGGCATGTGGGCCAGCCCCAGCTTGCGGTGATCCCATGAGCGCGCGCGCCGGGTGACGATGCGTACCCCGATGCGTTTGTTCATCATCTGGTCGACGAACGGCTTCACGTCGTCGCTGTAGGGGCCGGTGTAGCGTTCCCACACGCTGACCCCGATCCGGTGCAGGGTGTCCGGATCGTCGGCGATTTCGGCAACACCCTCGAAGGACACCCCGCGCAGGGTGTCATAGGTGTCGCCGTCTTCGATCAGGAAACTCACCCGCGGATCTCGCCTGAGGTTGACGGCCTTTTGCGACTTGGCCTTGGTCTCCAGCCAGATCTCGCCGTCGACCACGGCGTACCACATCGCCGTCAGGTGCGGCTGCCCGTCGGGACCGAGGGTGGCCAGGGTGCCGGTGCGGCTGTTGGTGACGAAGTCGGCGATTTCAGCCGGGGACATGACGATGTCGGCGCGCTGATTGGTTCCCACGGCGTCAGTCTGTCAGGCCGACGCGAGCCACCGGACGCCAGTGTGAAATCCGCGACGTGACACGCCGCGCTGCCGTCGCGCAATTCACAACCGGGGCACGCGAGTCCTACAGCCGGCGGGTCAGCGCGTCGGCCGCGGACAGCAGGTCGGCGGCCCAGCGAGCACCCGGGCGCCGGCCCATCCGGTCGATCGGGCCGGACACCGATATGGCGGCGATCACCACGCCGCGGCCGTCGCGCACCGGCGCCGACACGCTGGCTACTCCGGGCTCCCGCTCGGCCACGCTTTGCGCCCAACCGCGCCGGCGCACCTCGGCCAGCGCCCGATCGGTGAACACCGCAGAAGGCAGCACGGCGGCTTGGGTGGCGGCGTCGCTGTGCGCCAGCAGCACTTTGGCCCCCGAGCCCGCGGTCATCGGCAGCCGCGCCCCGACCGGAACCGTATCGCGAAGGCCTGCAGGCGGTTCCGCTGCGGCCACGCAGACCCGGGACGTGCCCTCGCGGCGGTACACCTGCACGCTTTCGCCGGTGGTCTCGCGCAGCCGGGGCAGCACCGCCGCGCTGGCGGCCAGCAGCGGATCGTCGACCAGGGCTGCCAGCTCGGTGATCGCCGGCCCCAGCAGCCAGTGGCCCTCCTGGTCGCGTCGCAGCAGGCGATGCACCTCCAGCGCGGCCGCCAGCCGGTACGTGGTGGCCCGGGGCAGGCCGGTGCGGTCACAGAGTTCGGCCAGCCCGCACGGAGATTCCGCGATCACCCGCAGCACGCCCACGGCTTTGTCAAGCACGCCGATGCCGCTATGCTGTCCCACATAAAGATACTAGCGTCTCGCATTCTGAGATCAAGCGAATTGAGAGAACATGACGTCGAAACCTCGCACCATGGCGCAGAAGGTTTGGGACGACCACGTGGTGGCATCCGGTGCCGACGTGGGCGCGCCCGACTTGATCTACATCGACCTGCATCTGGTACACGAGGTCACCAGCCCGCAGGCCTTCGACGGCCTGCGGCTCTCCGGACGTCGGGTGCGCCGGCCGGACCTGACGCTGGCCACCGAGGATCACAACGTGCCCACCGTCGACGTCGACGAGCCGATCGCCGACCCGGTGTCGCGCACCCAGGTGGAAACGTTGCGCCGAAACTGCGCGGAATTCGGTATCCGGCTGCATCCGATGGGCGACATCGAGCAGGGCATCGTGCACGTCGTCGGACCGCAATTGGGCCTCACCCAACCGGGAATGACGATCGTCTGCGGCGACAGCCACACCTCTACCCACGGTGCGTTCGGCGCGTTGGCGATGGGCATCGGCACGTCCGAGGTCGAGCATGTGCTGGCCACTCAGACGCTGCCGTTGCGTCCGTTCAAGACCATGGCGGTCAACGTCGATGGGCGGTTGCCCGCGGGCGTGTCGGCCAAAGACATCATCCTGGCGTTGATCGCCACGATCGGCACCGGCGGAGGGCAGGGTCACGTCATCGAATATCGCGGCAGCGCCATCGAATCGCTGTCCATGGAGGGCCGGATGACGATCTGCAACATGAGCATCGAGGCCGGCGCCCGAGCCGGCATGGTGGCTCCCGACGACGTTACCTACGAGTACTTGCGGGGCCGCCCGCACGCCCCGACCGGTGCTCGCTGGGATGCCGCGCTCGCATACTGGCGGCGCCTGCGCACCGATGCCGGCGCCGTTTTCGACACCGAGGTGCATCTCGACGCCGCCTCGTTGAGCCCGTTCGTCACCTGGGGAACCAACCCCGGCCAGGGAGTGCCGTTGGCTGCAGCGGTGCCGGATCCCGCGCTGATGACCGATGAGGCCGAGCGGCTGGCCGCCGAGAAAGCGTTGGCATACATGGACCTTCGGCCCGGAATCGCGATGCGCGATATAGCGGTCGACGCCGTGTTCGTCGGGTCGTGCACCAACGGGCGCATCGAGGATCTTCGGGTGGTGGCCGACGTGCTGCGTGGCCGAAAGGTGGCTCGGGGTGTGCGGATGCTGATCGTGCCGGGCTCGATGCGAGTACGCGCGCAGGCCGAAGCCGAAGGGCTCGGTGAGATCTTCACCGCCGCGGGCGCGCAGTGGCGCCAGGCGGGATGTTCCATGTGCCTGGGCATGAATCCCGATCAGCTGGCGCCCGGGGAACGGTGTGCCGCCACGTCCAACCGCAACTTCGAAGGGCGGCAGGGCAAGGGCGGCCGCACGCATTTGGTTTCCCCGGCGGTGGCCGCCGCGACCGCGGTTCGCGGCACACTGTCCGCCCCGGGCGATTTGAATTGAACTCACGCGAATCAAGGGACTCAGCATGGAAGCCTTTCACACCCACACCGGCATCGGCGTGCCGCTGCGGCGGTCGAATGTCGACACCGACCAGATCATTCCCGCGGTCTTTCTGAAGCGCGTCACCCGAACCGGATTCGAAGACGGCTTGTTTGCGAGCTGGCGCTCGGATCCGTCATTCGTGCTCAACCTCAGCCCCTTTGACCGGGGTTCCGTCCTGGTCGCCGGACCCGATTTCGGCACGGGGTCTTCCCGGGAGCATGCCGTCTGGGCGCTCCTGGACTACGGATTCCGGGTGGTTATCTCGTCTCGATTCGGTGACATTTTTCGCGGCAACGCGGGCAAGGCGGGGCTGCTGGCGGCCGAAGTCGCCCAAGACGATGTGGAACTTCTTTGGAAGCTGATCGAGCAGAGTCCGGGTCTGGAAATCACTGCCAATCTTCAAGATCGAAATATCACCGCTGCAACGGTGGTGGTGCCGTTCAAGATTGACGACCACACCGCGTGGCGACTGCTCGAAGGACTCGACGATATAGCCCTTACGCTGCGGAAACTCGACGAGATCGAATCGTTTGAGGCGGCGTACCCGGACTGGAAACCGCGCACTCTGCCCACCCCTTGACGGGCTCCGGGGCGGGATGTACGCCCCCGGGTAACCCCTGCGGAGCCGGATGGCCGGACCCATTTCCAGACCACGCCACCGGTCAAGGGCGGCAATCGGATTGCGAAATGCCGGGCAATCGGTTCGGTGAAATTGCGCGTGGCTCTTGGAAATCAGCCAGGTGAAGGTTTACCGTGTCCACTAGTCGGTTCCAAAACGAGGACCGCTAGCTTGGAGGGTTGGATGAACAAAGCAGAGCTCATTGACGTGCTCACACAGAAATTGGGCTCGGACCGTAAGCAGGCGACCGCCGCCGTCGAGAATGTCGTCGACACGATTGTGCGTGCGGTCCACAGGGGTGACAGCGTCACCATTACCGGGTTCGGTGTGTTCGAGCAGCGGCGCCGTGCGGCTCGCGTGGCCCGCAATCCGCGTACCGGAGAGACCGTGAGGGTGAAGCCGACGTCCGTCCCAGCGTTCCGTCCGGGCGCGCAATTCAAAGCGGTTGTCTCTGGCGCACAGCGTCTCCCGGCGGAAGGGCCCGCCGTGAAGCGTGGTGTGGGGACGGCCACAGCCAGGAAGGCGGCCAAGAAGGCGGCCACCAAGGCACCCGCCAAGAAGGCGGCCACCAAGGCCCCCGCCAAGAAGGCGGCCACTAAGGCCCCCGCCAAGAAGGCGGTCACCAAGGCGGCTGCCAAGAAGGCGGTCACCAAGGCGGCTGCGAAAAAGGCGGTGGCCAAGGCCCCGGCCAAGAAGGTGACCAAAGCGGCGGTGAAGAAGACCGCCGCCAAGGCCACGGTGCGCAAGGCCGCGACCAAGGCACCGGCCAAGAAGGCGGCGGTGAAGCGGCCGGCCAACAAGGCTCCTGCCAAGAAGGCCGCTGCCAAGCGGGGCCGCAAGTAGGTTACCCATGCGGATACCCTTCGGCGGGCAGCGATGCCCCCCGAAGGGTATCCGCGTGTTGGGCCGGCTGTTAGGCCCGAACGTTGCCGGCCAGCGCGCCGCCGATGTGGTCGGCAGCCACCAGCCGGCCGGCCGACAGCGACAGCACCCAGGTACTGCCTTTGTGGTTGCGCGCCTTGTCCGGGCGCACGCCGTCACGCTCGCACCACCAGGCGATCAGGTCCGGAATCACTTTGCCCTGCGTGCAGATCACCGGTGTGCCCGACCGCGCCGCGATCTGCAGAACCCGGCGCCGGCCTCGTTTCGGATCCTTGGCGTAGGCCTCCTCGGTCAGGGTGGGCTCGTTGCGGATCGCAACGCCAAGCTCCGCGGCGATCGGTTCCACCGTCTGATGGCAGCGCACCCGGTCGGCGGCGTGCACGTCGGTGGCCCCGAAGGCGAGCAGCTGGGCCACCAAAGCCTCCGCTTGCGCGCGTCCCTTCTTGTCCAACGGCCGCTTGGTGTCGTCGCCGGAGAAGCGTGACTTTCTGCCGGCGGTGCCGTGCCGCACCACCAGCACCGTCTTGGTGTCCGCAGGGTGTTTAGCGAACCGGCGCAAGACCTTTCGATCAGGCGGATAGTCGAGTCTTCGCACCGCGTCGGCAACGGGCAGCCACACCAGGTCATCGACCTCGGTTCCCGGGACGAATTCACCGCCGGTGGCGCGCGCTGCCCAGTAGTGGACTTTCTTGACGCCTTGCTCGATCGGGTAACTGATCATGGCGAGTCGTCTGCCAAGGTATGCGTGGTGCCCGGTCTCCTCGAATACCTCCCGCACGGCGCCCGCCGGCGCCGTCTCGCCCGGGTTCACCTTGCCCTTGGGCAGCGACCAGTCGTTGTACCGGGGACGATGGATCAGCGCGACCTCAACGGTGTTGGCGGAGTTGGCTGTCTTGGCGGAGTTGGCCTTGCCACGTCGCCACAGCACCGCGCCGGCGGCATACACGACGCGGCCTCCCGCGCATTGTTGGGCCGACGAGTTCTGGTTCGACACCTCAACTCCTGCAGGTCAATTCGGCCAGGGCCGGTCGCGGTGGCGGACGTGGACTCGGGCTAACCGGGATAGGTTCAGGGGCTGCGGTGGCGTTCCATCAGGGACACCTGGTGGTCGCGGACATTCTCGCCGTCCTGGGGCGACGCGGTCCACTGACCGTCGGGCCCGAGCTCCCAGCACCGTGTGGACGGATCCAGTGCGGACTCGAACAATTCGTCCAGCTGGGCGGTCAGTCTCGGATCCTTGACCGCAACCATCACCTCGACGCGGCGGTCGAGGTTGCGGTGCATCATGTCGGCGCTGCCGATCCAGAACTCGTCGATGGCGCGGAAATGCAGGATTCGCGAGTGTTCCAGGAAACGACCGAGAATCGAGCGAACGACAATGTTTTGGGAATAGCCTGGCGCGCCGGGGCGCAGCGCGCAGATGCCGCGCACCACCACCTCCACCCGCACGCCCTCCTGCGACGCGCGATACAGCGCGTCGATGACCTGTTCGTCGACCAGCGCGTTCATTTTCAGCCGGATGTGGCCGCCACCGGTGGTGCGGTGAGCCGCGACCTCGCGCTCGACGCGTTCGATGATGCCGGTGCGAATTCCATGCGGGGCCACCAACAGGTTGCGGTAGGACAGTTTGCGGGAGTAGCCGGTCAATGAGTTGAACAAGTCGGTCAGGTCGGCGCCGATATCGGGTGCGGCCGTCAGCAATCCGACGTCCTCGTAGAGCCGCGCGGTCTTGCTGTTGTAGTTGCCGGTGCCGATGTGGCAGTAGCGCCGGATGACGGGACCTTCCCGGCGCACCACCAGCGATGTCTTGCAGTGCGTCTTGAGTCCAACGAGCCCGTAGGCCACATGCACGCCCGCTTGTTCCAGGGCACGCGCCCATCGGATGTTGGCCTGTTCGTCGAAGCGCGCCTTGATCTCCACCAGTGCCACCACTTGCTTGCCGGCCTCGGCGGCGTCGATCAGCGCTCGCACGATCGGCGAATCACCGGATGTGCGGTACAGGGTTTGTTTGATCGCCAGCACGTTGGGGTCGGCGGCGGCCTGCTCGATGAATCGCTGCACACTGGTGGAGAACGAGTCGTAGGGATGGTGCACCAGCACGTCGCCTTCGCGCAGCGTCGCGAAGATGCTCTTGGGTGTCTCGCGCTCGGCGAACGCGGGATGGGTGGCCGGAACAAATGTCCGGTCCTTGAGCGCCGGCCGTTCCACGCCGTAGATCTGCCACAACGACGACAGGTCGAGCAGCCCCGGCACCTCGATGACATCACCGGGATGCACGTCGAGTTCACGCAGCAACAACTCCAACATGCTCTCGGTCATGTCGTCGGCGACCTCGAGTCGCACCGGCGAACCGAACCGTCGGCGAGCCAGTTCCCGTTCCAGCGCTTGCAGGAGGTCTTCGTCGCGGTCCTCTTCAACCTCGAAGTCGGCGTTGCGGGTGATGCGGAACGCGTGATGCTCGACGATTTCCATGCCGGGGAACAGCACCGGCAGGAAGGCGGCGATCAACTCCTCCATCGGCAGGAACCGCACGACCTGCTGGTCGGCCGATTCGCCGTCACCGTGGCAGGCGCTGAGTTCGACGAAGCGATCGACGTTGTCGGGCACCTTGACCCGGGCGAAATGCTGGGTGCCGTCCTCGGGTTGGCGCACCGTGACCGCCAGGTTCAGGCTCAACCCGCTGACGAACGGGAACGGGTGGGCGGGATCGACGGCCAGCGGCGTCAACACGGGGAAGACCTGTTCGTTGAAATACGTGGACAACTGGTCGCGCTCGGCCTCATCCAGGTCAGCCCAGGTGACGATGTGGATGCCTTCCTCGGCGAGCGCGGGCCGCACCGCGTCGAGGAACACACGCGCATGCCGGCTGGCGATCTGCTGGGTCTTCTCGCCGATGCGGCGCAGCTGCTCTCGGGGGGTCAACCCGTCGGCGGACAGGGCCGACAGCCCCATCTCGTCACGGCGTTTGAGGCCGGCCACCCGCACCATGTAAAACTCGTCGAGGTTGGACGCGAAGATCGCCAGGAATTTGGCTCGCTCCAGCAAGGGCAGTGAGTTATCGGCGGCCAGGGCGAGCACGCGGTCGTTGAAATCCAGCCAACTCAGTTCCCGGTTCAGATAGCGGTCCGCGGGCAGTTGTTCATCGATCGCAAGGCGGAACTCGGCGGCGGTCGCCGCGGGCGGCGCCGCCGTGGCGGAGTCGACGAGATCCCAGGCATTCTCCTGGGGCCGGGCCTGCGCTTCGGTTTCGGTCACCCTGCGATCATTGCTCATTTCCGGGTATCGCTGCCAGCACCCGGCAGCCATCCCATTGGCCGTTGATGTGCTGTTCACCCCTTCGACATCAACGATAGGTCGGTCGACCGCGCGGCGTGGCCATCTCGGCTAGCGATGGGCAACGGCGCGCGCGGTCGCGGGCCCCACGCCGAGCCGGCGGGCGGCGGCAAGGTCGGCCGGGGTGTCGACATCGCAGCGCAGGCCGGGCCACGCGCCGGTCAGCTCGATGGCGCCCGAACGGCGGTGCCGCGCGGACGAATCCGCCCCGAACTGCGGGTCGAGCGCGGCACCGAAGGCGCACAGCGCGGCCGTCCCGGTCCCCAGCCGGTCGGCGACGAAACTGCGTGGGTGCTGGCGTGCCGCCGCGATGGCCTCGGCGAGTTCCTGGGCCTGTAATGCGGGCAAATCACCCTGCAGCACAACGATATTGGCGAATGAGCCGGCCATCACACGTTCGGCTGCGGTGATGGCGCTGTTGAGCGGGTCGGGATCGTCGTGCGGCGTGGGGTCGGCGAGTACCCGCACGCCAAGCCCGGCGGCCGCGGCCGCGGCGGCCTCGTCGGGCGTGATGACGGCGATCGAGCGCACGGCGCTGACCCGGGTGGCCGCGGTCAAGGTGTCCACCAGCATGGCCAGCACCACGTTCTCGCGGGTTTGTGCCGAGAACACCGGGGCCAGCCTGGTCTTGGCGGCGGCCAACCGCTTAACGGCGACGATCAAGCCGATATCGCCGGTGCCGTCGGCCCGCGTGCCGCCCATGCGGTCATCCTATTTTCGGTGGGATTGCCGTCCTGGGCGTGGTGGCGTCTGCAGCACTGCCGGCGATTGGCTGCGGAGTAGGGTGTATCGGCTGAAGTGAGCTTCGACGCAGGAGCGCTCCACGAAAGGATGGTCGATGGCCAGCACGTCAACCATCGCGGTGATGGGTGCCGGCGCGTGGGGCACCGTGCTGGCCAAGGTGCTCGCCGACGCCGGTAAAGAGGTCACGCTGTGGGCGCGGCGCGCCGAGATCGCCGAGCAGATCAACGCGACCCGCTACAACCCCGAGTATCTGCCCGGCACGCTGCTGCCGCCGGGCATCCACGCCACCGCCGACGCCGGGGAAGCGCTCGGCGGTGCGACGACCGTGCTGCTGGGGGTGCCGGCGCAGACCATGCGGGCCAATCTGGAGCGCTGGGCGCCGCTGTTTCGCGACGGCGCGACGCTGGTCAGCCTGGCCAAGGGCATCGAGCTGGGCACGCTGATGCGGATGAGCCAGGTGATCGTCTCGGTGACCGGGGTGGACCCGGCACAGGTCGCGGTGATTTCGGGACCCAACCTGGCCAGTGAGATCGCGCAATGCCAGCCCGCCGCCACCGTGATCGCGTGCAGCGACTCCGGTCGGGCGGTAACGCTGCAACGCTTCCTGAACAGCGGGTACTTTCGCCCCTACACCAACTCCGATGTCGTCGGCACCGAGATCGGTGGGGCCTGCAAGAACGTCATCGCGCTCGCCTGTGGGATGGCGGCCGGGGTTGGCCTGGGCGAAAACACCACGGCGGCGATCATCACCCGAGGCCTGGCGGAGATCATGCGGCTGGGGATCGCGCTCGGCGCCCAGGGCGCGACGCTGGCCGGGCTGGCCGGGGTGGGTGACCTGGTGGCTACCTGCACCTCACCGCACTCGCGTAACCGGTCGTTGGGTGAGCGGCTGGGCCGGGGCGAGACCATGCCGTCGGCGTTGCACGGCTCCCCCAATGGCGGAGACGGTCCCGTCGTCGAAGGGGTGACGTCATGTGAGTCGGTGCTCGCGCTGGCGTCCAGCTACGACGTCGAAATGCCGCTCACCGACGCCGTGCACCGGGTCTGTCACAAGGGGTTGTCGGTGACCGAGGCGATCGCTCTGCTGTTGGGTCGCAGCACCAAGCCCGAATGAGCCTCCGCACCTCAAAACCGCAGCTCGGGGTGCCAGCCCCGACCCGGCAGCGCGGTAGCCGGTAGCCTCTGAAGGTTGTGGGTGCCAGCGACCGCCGTGACCAGCGGGTGCGCGTCGCCGTCGTGTTCGGCGGGCGCAGCAACGAACACGCCATCTCGTGTGTGTCCGCCGGCAGCATCCTGCGCAACCTCGACCCGCAGCGGTTCGACGTGCTCGCCATCGGCATCACCCGCGACGGCTCGTGGGTGCTCACCGACGGCGACCCCGATGCGCTGGCGATCACCGATCGGCAACTGCCCACGGTGCGCCCCGGATCGGGGACCGAGCTGGTGTTGCCCGCCGATCCGCGCCGGGGCGGGCAGTTGGTGTCGCTGCCGCCGGGTGCTGGCGAGGTGTTGGGCGCGGTCGACGTGGTGTTCCCGGTGCTGCACGGCCCGTATGGCGAGGACGGCACCATCCAGGGGTTGCTCGAACTTGCCGGTGTGCCCTACGTGGGCGCCGGGGTGCTGGCCAGCGCCGTGGGCATGGACAAGGAATTCGCCAAGAAGCTGCTCAGCGCCGAGGGACTTCCGGTGGGCGCCTACGCGGTGCTACGCCCGTCGCGGCCGACGTTGCACCGGCGGGAGCGCGAGCGGCTGGGTTTGCCGGTGTTCGTCAAACCCGCGCGGGGCGGCTCGTCGATCGGCGTCAGCCGGGTGTCGAGCTGGGACCAGCTGGCCGCCGCGGTCACGGCGGCCCGCCACCACGATCCGAAGGTGATCGTGGAGTCGGCGATCAACGGCCGCGAGCTGGAATGCGGCGTCCTCGAAAAGCCCGACGGCACAGTGGAGGCCAGCACGCTGGGGGAGATCCGGGTCGCCGGGGTGCGCGGACGGGAGGACGCCTTCTACGACTTCGCGACCAAATACCTCGACGAGGCAGCCGAATTGGACGTTCCGGCCAAGGTCGACGACGACGTCGCCGACGCGGTGCGGCAGTTGGCGATCCGGGCGTTTAGGGCCATCGACTGTCAGGGCCTGGCCCGGGTGGACTTTTTCCTCACCGACGACGGTCCGGTGGTCAACGAGATCAACACGATGCCGGGATTCACCACGATCTCGATGTTCCCGCGGATGTGGGCGGCCAGTGGCGTGGACTATCCCACCCTGCTGGCGACCATGGTGGACACCGCGTTGGCCCACGGGGTCGGGCTGCGCTGACGCTCCGGCTAACCAGCCGGCGCCGGGTTGATCGGCACCTGGGCCAGGGTGCGGTCGATCACCTCGGACAGCTGCTGGATGGGGGTGGGTCCCGAGCCCGCCGGGAGCGTCAGTGCCACATAGACCGGACGGTCCACGGTGTACCAGGTGGAGCGGCGCTCGCCGGCCGACTGGGCGGCCACCTCAAACCACTGCACCCGGTCGACGAACTGGATCGCCGAGCCCGCCACGAACTCGGCCGGGCGGTCGAGTCCGCAGCGCATGATCACCGGCTCGCCCTCGCGCCCGGCCCGCCAGGCGGCCGCGCCGTCGGGCGCCGGCGGGGCGACCGGCACCCGCTGGTAGTCGCCAAGGTGGCCGGGCAGCGCCGCCAGCAGCGCCTGGCAGGCGGGAGCGGCGGCCTGCGGGGCGGCCACCGCGGGAATGGCGACCGGTTGCGGCGTCCGGTGGCGGGTTGCCGCGAGGACCAGGATCCCCCCAACCGCCGCCACGGCCAGGGCCACCGCGGCGATCATCACGACGCGCGGCGGTCCGTCGGAGTCGGCGTCCGAGTCGCCTGTCACCTGGCTGGCCACCTCCGATCTCATACACTGACGCGGGCGGGCAGGGACTCAAGTTACCGCAGGCCGTGCGGCCATCGGTTGGCCGAGACGGGTCGAGGGAGGTGACGTGCGCGACGACACGGCGGCGGAGTCTGCCAGCCTGGACCAGCTCGGTGAGTTCGCCGTGATCGACCGGTTGGTGCGGGGACGACGCCAGCCCGCCGCGGTGCTGGTCGGGCCCGGTGACGACGCGGCGGTGGTGGCCGTCGGTGGTGGCCGTGCCGTGATGTCGACCGACATGTTGGTGCAGGATCGGCACTTTCGGCTGGATTGGTCGACACCGCACGATGTCGGCCGCAAGGCCATCGCCCAGAACGCGGCCGACATCGAGGCGGTGGGCGCGCGGCCCATGGCGTTCGTGGTGGGGTTCGCGGCGCCCGGCGATACCCGGGCAGCCCGGGTGAGCGCGCTCGTTGACGGGCTGTGGGACGAGGCGGAGCGCATCGGGGCCGGCATCGCCGGCGGCGACCTGGTCAGCTGCCCGCAGTGGGTGGTGTCGGTGACGGTGCTCGGAGAGCTGGACGGCCGCCCGCCGGTGTCGCGGTCCGGGGCCCAAGCCGGGTCGGTGCTCGCCGTGATCGGCGAACTGGGCCGCTCTGCCGCCGGTTATGCGTTGTGGCACAACGGGGTTGACGGGTTTGACGAGTTGCGCCGCCGTCACCTGGTGCCCGAGCCACCCTACGGTCAGGGCGTGGCGGCAGCGGTCGCTGGGGCCCAGGCGATGATCGACGTCTCCGACGGCCTGATCGCCGATCTGCGCCACGTTGCGCGGGCATCGGGGGTCGGTATCGACCTGTCCACCGCGGCGCTGGCCGCGGACGTCGAGGCGTTGACCGCGGCCGCCGCCGCGGTGCGGGCCGATCCGTGGCCGTGGGTGTTGACCGGCGGTGAAGATCATGCCCTGGCCGCCTGTTTCGCCGGTCCGGCTCCAGTTGGGTGGCGGGTTGTCGGGCGGGTGCTCGACGGGCCGGCCAGGGTGCTTGTCGACGGTGCGGAGTGGTCTGGCTATGCGGGCTGGCAGTCCTTCGGGAGGTAGGGTGGCGCGGTGACCGTCGACGCGCACCGGAACGCTGGTGGTGACAGGGCCGTGGTGAGCGCACGCCCGCTCAGTGAACTCGTCGAGCAGGGTTGGGCGTCCGCGCTGGCGCCGGTGGCCGAGCACGTCGCCCGGATGGGACAGTTCCTGCGCGCCGAGCTCGCGGCCGGCCGCAGATACCTGCCCGCCGGGCCGAATGTGTTGCGCGCCTTCACTTTCCCGTTCGACCAGGTGAGGGTGCTGATCGTGGGGCAAGACCCCTACCCAACGCCCGGACATGCCGTGGGCCTGAGCTTCTCGGTTGCCCCCGAGGTGAGCCCGCTGCCGCGCAGCCTGGCCAACATCTTCGACGAGTACAGCGCCGACCTCGGCTATCCGCAGCCGTCATGCGGTGATCTGACGCCCTGGGCGCACCGGGGCGTGCTGCTGCTGAACCGGGTGCTTACGGTGCGCCCCAACAACCCGGCGTCGCATCGGGGCAAAGGCTGGGAGGCGGTCACCGAGTGCGCGATCCGCGCTCTGGTCGCGCGCTCGGCGCCGCTGGTGGCGATTCTGTGGGGCCGCGACGCGTCGACGCTCAAGCCGATGCTGGCCGCCGGCAACTGCGTCGCCATCGAGTCGCCGCACCCTTCGCCGCTGTCGGCGGCTCGCGGGTTCTTCGGCTCTCGGCCGTTCAGCCGGGCCAACGAACTGCTCGCGGGACTGGGCGCCGAGCCGATCGATTGGCGGTTGCCCTGACCTGGCCAGCCGACCGATGTGGCGCGCGACTTCGCGCGCCGGCAGGAGTTAGCCGCGGGTGACCTTGCCGGCCTTGATGCACGACGTGCAGACGTTGAGGCGCTTCTTGTTGCCGCCGGGACGGGTCACGGCGTGCACGGTTTGGATGTTGGGGTCCCACCGGCGGCTGGTGCGCCGGTGGGAATGCGACACCGACTTGCCGAAGCCGGGGCCCTTCCCGCAGATATCGCACACAGCGGCCATCGGTGAAACTCCTCGAAAGTCTTGTGCTGGGGTCCGGCGACCTGGCCGGCCGCGACAGCCCAGGATAACCGCCGTGGCGGCGAGCACCAAAACGAACAACCGCTCCCGGACGCGCCCTGACGCGCGCTGTCGGCCCGGCTGGCTAGGCTCTGTGATGATCGCAAGCGCGGCGAAGCCGGGCGCAGCGGGTCATCATCGTCGGCTCTGTGATGATCGCAAGCGCGGCGAAGCCGGGCGCAGCGGGTCATCACTGTCGACCGGACTAGTTCAACCGCCGGCACCGATTCCACGCAGAGGAGGTGGGGTGAGCACGCCGGAACGTGAGCTGGACGCCCCGGCCCTGCGGGACTGGGCACACGCCGTCGTCAGCGACCTGATCGTGCACGTCGACGAGATCAACCGGCTCAACGTGTTCCCGGTCGCCGACGCCGACACCGGCGCCAACATGCTGTTCACCATGCGCTCCGCCTTGGCCGAGGCCAACTCGGGGGACTGGCCGGACGATGTCGCCGGGGTCGCGGCCGCGTTGTCAGCCGGCGCCCTCAACGGGGCCCGCGGCAACTCCGGCGTGATCCTGTCCCAGATCCTGCGAGGCATCTCCGACGTGACCGCGAGCGCGGCGGCCGACGCGGGCGGTGTCCTTCCCACCATCGACGCCGCCGTGCTGGGGGCCGCGTTGTGGCGCGGCGTCGATTTGGTCATCACCTCGATGGGCGGCGAAGAGATCCCGGGAACCATCGTGTCGGTGCTGCGGGCCGCCGCCGGCGCCGTCGAGCAGTGCGCCACCGGCGGCGAGGGGCTGGCCGGGGCGATCACCGCCGCCGGGGACGCGGCCGTGGTCGCGCTGGAGAAGACTCCCGAGCAACTCGACGTGCTCGCCGACGCCGGCGCCGTCGACGCCGGCGGACGGGGCCTGCTGGTGCTGCTGGACGCGCTGCGCTCGACGATCACCGGACAGGTACCCGCCCGGACGGTCTACGAACCGTCGCCGCGCGGGTCACCGGCGACCGTGGCCACCCAACGCCCCACCCCGCAATTCGAGGTGATGTACCTGCTGGCCGGCTGCGACGCGGCAGCGGCCGGCAGGCTGCGCGATCGGCTCGGTGAGTTAGGGGATTCGGTGGCCATCGCGGCGGCCGCGTCGCACAGCTACTCGGTGCACGTGCATACCGACGACGCCGGCGCCGCCGTGGAGGCTGGATTGGCGGCGGGGCGCCCGAGCCGGATCGTCATCTCCGCGCTGAACTCCGCTGGCGGTGGGCTGCCCGCGGGCGGCTGGACTCGGGAACGTGCCGTGCTGGCCGTCGTCGACGGCGACGGCGCCGCCGAGCTGTTCGCGGGGGAGGGCGCGTGCGTGCTGCGGCCCAGCCCGGACGCGGCGGCACCGGCGGCCGATATCGGCGCCCATCAACTGGTGCGGGCGGTGGTCGACACCGGCGCCGCGCAGGTGATGGTGCTGCCCAACGGGTACGTGGCCGCCGAGGAGCTGGTGGCCGGGTGCACCGCGGCCATCGGGTGGGGAGTCGAGGTGGTGCCCGTTCCGACCGGGTCGATGGTTCAGGGGTTGGCCGCGCTGGCGGTGCACGATCCCGACCGGCAGGCCGTCGACGACGGCTACACCATGGCCCGCGCCGCCGGCGCCACCCGGCACGGATCGGTGCGCATCGCCACCGAAAAGGCATTGACCTGGGCCGGCGCCTGTGAGCCGGGCGACGGCCTGGGCATCGCCGGCGACGAGGTCCTGATCGTGGCTGCCGGGGTGGCCGCGGCGGCGATCGGCCTGTTGGATCGGCTGCTGGCCTCCGGCGGCGACCTGGTGACGGTGCTGGTGGGCGCCGGCGTCACCGACGACATCGCCGAAGTCCTGGAAATGCACGTGCACGACCGTCATCCGGGAACCGAGCTGGTCACCTACCGCACCGGACACCGTGGCGACGCGCTGCTGATCGGGGTCGAGTAGCCGTGGTGTCGCTCAGCGATCGGCTCGATGACATCCTCGGTGCCAAGGCCGCCCGCAACCTCGACGAGATCTTCGGCATCAAAACGGTGGATGACCTGCTGCGGCACTACCCGCGTGACTACACCGAGGGCGCGGCGGTGCGCGGCGACGACGGCGAGCGGCCCCCCGCCGGTGAGCACATCACCGTCGTCGACAGGATCACCGGTGCGCTGGCCAAACCGATGAAGAAGGACACCAAGAAGGAATACCTGCTGCTCACCGTCGGCTCCGGCCGCAGCCGGGTGACCGCGACGTTCTTCAACGCGAACTTCATCAAGAAAGACCTCACCACCGGCACCAGGGTGATGCTTTCCGGGGAGGTCGAATACTTCCGGGAGAGGCTGCATCTGACGCATCCGGCGTTTCTCATCCTCGACTCGCCGGACGGCAGGAACCGCGGCACCAGGTCGCTGAAACGCATCGCCGAAGCCTCCCAGGCCACCAGCGGTGAGGTGTTGCTGTCGGAGTTCGAACGGCGGTTCTTCCCAATCTATCCGGCCAGCACGAAGATGCAGAGCTGGGACATCTTCGCCTGCGTTCGCCAGGTGCTCGACGTCCTTGACCCGGTGGATGATCCGGTGCCGGCGCAGTTACGCGACGAACTCGGCCTGATCTCCGAAGACGCCGCACTGCGCGCCATCCACCTCGCCGAAACCGAGTCCGAACGTGAGCGTGCCCGCCGGAGGCTGACATTCGACGAAGCCGTCGGCCTGCAGTGGGCGCTGGTGGCCCGCCGGCACAGCGAGCTGTCGGAATCGGGGCCACCGGCGCCGCCGCGGTCGGATGGTCTGGCGGCCACGCTGCTGCGGCGGTTGCCGTTCGAGCTGACGGCGGGCCAGCGCGAGGTGCTTGGCGTGCTGTCCGATGGGATCGCGGCCACCCGCCCGATGAACCGCCTGCTGCAAGGCGAGGTGGGGTCGGGCAAGACGATCGTGGCGGTGCTGGCCATGCTGCAGATGGTGGACGCCGGCTATCAGTGCGCGCTGCTGGCGCCGACGGAAGTCCTTGCCGCCCAACATCTGCTATCGATCCGCGACGTGCTGGGCCCGTTGGGGATGGGTGGACAGCTGGGCGGGGCCGACGATGCCACCCGGGTGGCGCTGCTGACCGGGTCGATGACGGCGGCGCAAAAGAAGCAGGCCCGCGCCGAGATCGCCGACGGTCAGGCCGGCATCGTCATCGGCACCCACGCGCTGCTGCAGGATGCGGTGGAGTTTCACAACCTGGGCATGGTGGTGGTCGACGAGCAGCACCGGTTCGGTGTCGAGCAACGAGATCAATTGCGCGCCAAGGCTGGTGCCGGCATCACGCCGCACCTGCTGGTGATGACCGCGACCCCGATACCGCGCACCGTGGCGCTCACCGTCTACGGCGACCTGGAGACCTCGACGCTGCGCGAACTCCCGTGCGGACGCCAGCCGATCACCACCAACGTCATCTTCGTCAAGGACAAGCCCAGCTGGCTCGACCGTGCCTGGCAGCGCATCATCGAGGAGGTCGCCGCCGGTCGTCAGGCCTATGTGGTGGCGCCCCGGATCGACGAGACCGATGACCCGGGAGCAGGTCCGACCGGGGCCAGGCCGGCAGAGACGGCCGAGGGCCTGTTCGCCCGCTTGCGCTCCGGCGAGCTGGCCAAGCTGCGGCTGGGGCTCATGCACGGCCGGCTGTCGACCGACCAGAAGGAGGCCGCGATGGCGGCGTTCCGGGCCGGTGCGGTCGATGTGCTGGTGTGCACCACCGTCATCGAGGTGGGCGTCGACGTTCCCAATGCCACCATCATGTTGGTGATGGACGCCGACCGGTTCGGCATCAGCCAGTTGCATCAGCTGCGTGGGCGCATCGGGCGCGGCGAGCATCCGAGCCTGTGCCTGCTGGCCAGCTGGGTGCCGCCGGGGTCACCGGCCGGCCGACGGCTGTGCGCGGTGGCCCAGACCATGGACGGGTTTGCGCTGGCCGACCTGGACCTCAAGGAGCGCCGGGAGGGAGATGTGTTGGGCCGCAACCAGTCCGGCAAGGCGGTCACCCTGCGCCTGCTATCGCTGGCCGAGCACCAGGTGTTCATCGAGGCCGCCCGGGACTTCTGCACCCGCGCCTACCTGGACGCACCCGCGCACCCGGTGCTGGGGGTGTTGGCGGCGCGGTTCATCGACACCGACCGCATCGACTACCTGGACAAGCTGTGAGACGCGCGACGCTGCTGTGGCTGGCCGCTGCCGCGGTGCTGGCGGTGGTGGTCGCCTATCAGACGTGGGGGTCCTCGCCGGGCCGCCGCGGCGACCGTCTGGCCGCCCGGGCCGATGTGCCGACGGTGCAGCCCGGTGCCGACGTGTTGGCGGGCATCGCGGTGCTGCCGGCGCGCATCCACCGCTACGACTACCGCAGGTCGGCGTTCGGCGAACCGTGGGACGACAACAACGACGCGCCGGGCGGGCACAACGGGTGCGACACGCGCGACGACATCCTCAACCGCGACCTCGTCAACAAGACCTACGTCGCGACCAAGCGGTGTCCGAATGCGGTGGCCAGCGGCACGCTGCACGACCCGTACACCAACGCCATCGTCGTCTTTCAGCGTGGCGCCCAGGTCGGCCAGTCGGTGCAGATCGACCACATCGTCGCGCTGTCCTATGCCTGGGACATGGGTGCCTACGGCTGGCCGGACTCCCAGCGGCTGCGGTTCGCCAACGACCCGGCCAACCTGCTGGCCGTGCAGGGGCAGGCCAACCAGGACAAGGGTGATTCGCCGCCGGCCGACTGGATGCCGCCGAACGCCGCGTTTGCGTGTCAATACGCCATGGCGTTCATCGCCGTGGTGCGCGGTTACGCGTTGCCGGTGGACCAGGCGTCGGCTGGCGCGCTGCGTCAGGCCGCGGCCAGCTGCCCGACCGGGTAGGTGCCCGGACGAACCTACGTCCCCGCGTAGGTCAGCGGGTCTTCGCGCACCCGGGTGCCGTCGTTGAGCGCGTTGATCGCCGCCATGTGCTCGGCGGCCAGCTCGAAACCGAACACGTCGAGGTTGCTGGCGATGTGCTCGGCCTTGGCCGAGCGGAAGACGACCGCGTTGCCCAGTTGCAGGTTCCAGCGCAGCAGGACCTGCGCGGGTGTCTTGCCGTATTCGGCGGCGACCGAGGTCACCGTGGGGTTGTCCATCAGCTTGCCGAGAACGAGCGGGGTGTAGGCCTGCGTGATGACGCTGTGGCGTGCGTTGGCTTTGCGCATCTCGTCCTGGTTGAGCAGCGGGTGCAGTTCGATCTGATTGACCGCCGGTGTGACGAAGGTGAGGTCGATGACCATCGACAGGTGCTCTTCGGTGAAATTGGACACGCCGATCGAACGGGCATGTCCTTCGCCGCGGGATTGGATCATTCCGCCCCAGGCGTCCACGTATTTGCCCACCGTCGGGGCCGGCCAGTGAATGAGGTAGAGGTCGACGTAATCCAGGCCCAGCCGCTGCAAGCTCTCCTGACAGGCCACCTGCGCCCTGCTGAAACCGTGGTCCGGGGTGGCCAGCTTGGTGGTCACGAAGAGCTCGGCGCGGGGTATGCCGGAGGCCGCAATCGCGCGCCCCACGGCGGCCTCGTTGCCGTAGGCCGCGGCGGTGTCGATGAGCCGGCAGCCCATCTCGAGCGCGGCCGAAACCGCACGTTCGGTCTCGTCGTCCGACAGTTCGGCGACGCCGAGGCCGAGCACGGGCATCGTGTTCTCGTCGTTGAGGGCTATCGAAGGTATTGAGGGGCTAGGGGCGCCCGGCATCGTTTTCACCTGCCTGTGAAACTGAAGGTTCTCGGATTTGGACCAAGCCGGGTTCCGTCATCCGAGCGTTGAGTTCGAAGTCGAACACGTCGAAGTTTGCTCGCAATCCGTGTGGGGTTCACCGACTTGGGGATCACGATATTACCGAGTTGACCATGCGAACCGGTCAACACCTGGGCAGGTGTCCGACCGCGACCGTGTGCCTTTGCCGAGCGCGGCCTCGTTCGCGGCGCCGTCACCCCGGTCGGGATTGGTCGATGAGGCCACCGCGCACCGTTGGTCGCGGGGACGTCGCAGCGGCTACCGCTCGCCCGGTCTCGCGTGGGCGGCGGCGGTGTCGGTCGGCCGGTAACCGACGCGCGGCGCGGTAGCTGCGGCCTGCTCGGTATCGGCCGGCTCGATCCGGATAGAGTCCGAGCCCGCGGGGATCGAATTTCGCTAACGTGACCGAGCTTTTCTTTAGGAGTTGCCCATGGCCAAGAGCCCGCCAGGCCCGCCGGATCTCCACCTCGGAGTAACCCGGCTACCGATCGGCTGGACGAGGAGCATCCACAACGGCGTTGCCGCCGTTGGCGTCAAAGTCATTCCACGGATTCCGGACGCCGCCAAGCGGGTCATCACCCGCGGTCGCCGGGTCATCATCGACGGCAATACGCTTGACCCCACGCTGCAGCTGATGCTGTTGGGTATGCGGGCCGTCGGCATCGACGGACTGGTCATCGACGACGACCCGACCGCCTCCCGCGCCCAGATGCGCGAGACGTGCCTGCGGTTGCCGGGTCCGCAGATTCACGTGGAGGTGAGCGACCTATCGATACCCGGACCGGGCGGCGAGATCCCGGCCCGGCACTACCGCCCGCCCGGCGACGCGGCCGCGCCGTTGCTGGTCTTCTACCACGGGGGTGGCTGGGTGATCGGCGACCTGGACACCCACGACGCGGTGTGCCGGTTGACCTGCCGCGACGCCGGCATCCACGTGGTGTCGATCGACTACCGGCTGGCGCCCGAGCATCGGGCCCCGGCCGCGATCGACGACGCCGTGGCGGCCTTTGAGTGGGCCCATGCGCACGCCGCCGAACTGGGTGCGATCCCCGGGAAGGTGGCGGTCGGCGGCGACAGTGCCGGTGGCAACCTGGCGGCGGTCGTGTCCCAATTGGCCCGCGACAAAGGCGGCCCGGCCCCGGTGCTGCAGTGGCTGATCTACCCGCGGACCGACTTCACCGCGCAGACCCGCTCGCTCAGCCTGTTCGCCCGGGGTTTCCTGCTGACCAGACGGGACATCGACTGGTTCCATGGGCAGTACCTGAAGGGTTCGGGCATCGAGCCCACCGATTCGCGGGTGTCGCCGTTGCTGGCCGCGTCGTTCACCGGTCTGGCGCCGGCGCTGGTCGCCGTCGCCGGGTTCGACCCGTTGCGCGACGAGGGTCAGCAGTACGCGACGGCGCTGCGCGCCGCCGGAACGGCGGTTGACCTGCGCTACCTGGGTTCGCTCACGCATGGATTCCTCAACCTGTTTGCGCTGGGGGGCGGCTGCGCGGCGGCCACCTACGAGCTGATTTCGGCGCTGCGTGCCCACCTGAGCCGGGTCTGAGCTGGGCCCGGCCACCCGCCGGTACTCTAGGCGCTGTTATCTGATTGCGGATGACAAATCGAGCGATGCGAGGAACAGCGTGGCCGACAAACCCAAACCCCCACGGATCAACCTGAAGTCCGCCGATGGCAACTTCGGCCGGCTGCTGCAGATCGGTGGCACCGCGGTCGTCGTGCTGTTCGCCGTCGCGCTGGTCTTCTACATCGTGACGTCGCACCACAAGAAGGGCGGCGCCCCGGGGCGGGGCGAGGCGATCCGGGTGACCTCGAGCAACCTGGTCACCCAACCCGGAACCAGCAACCCCAAGGCGGTGGTGTCCCTATACGAGGACTTCCTGTGCCCGGCGTGCGGCAATTTTGAGCGCGGTTTCGGGCCGACCGTGTCCAAGCTCATCGACATCGGCGCCATCGCGGCCGATTACTCGATGGTGGCCATTCTCGACAGCCCACGGAATCAGAACTATTCGTCGCGAGCCGCCGCGGCGGCCTATTGCGTCGCCGACGAGTCGATCGACGCGTTCCGCCGGTTTCACGGCGCCTTGTACAGCCCGGGCATCCAACCCGCCGAGACCGGCACCTCCTTCCCGGACAACGCGCGGTTGATCGAAATCGCGCGCGAAGCGGGCGTGGTGGGCACCGTGCCGGACTGCATCAACAGCGGGAAGCACATCGCGATGGTCGACGGGTTGGCCGCGGCCGCCAATGTGCATGCCACCCCGACGATCAAGATCAACGGTGTCGAATACGAGTGGTCGACGCCGGAGGCGCTGGTCGCCAAGATCAAAGAGATCGTCGGCACTGTGGCGGGCATTGACTCGGCCGCGGTCTCCGCGACATCCTGACCCGTGTCGGCTCAACCCGCAGGGCACCCCGGAGACCCGGCACCGGCGGTGGCTGATGACCTGCGGGTGCCCGCGCCCAGCGCGTGGTGGGTGCTGATCGCCGGTGTGATCGGCCTGCTTGCCTCGGTGACATTGACGGTGGAGAAGATCGAGCTGCTGCTCGACTCGTCGTATGTGCCGACGTGCAACATCAACCCCATCCTGTCGTGCGGCTCGGTGATGATGACCCCGCAGGCGTCGCTGCTGGGTTTCCCCAATCCGGTTATCGGCATCGCGGGGTTCACCGTGGTGGTGGTAACGGGCGTGTTGGCGGTGACGAAAGTTGCTCTGCCGCGGTGGTATTGGATCGGCCTGACATTGGGGATCGTGGCGGGTGCGGCGTTCGTGCACTGGCTGATCTTCCAGAGCCTCTACCGCATCGGCGCGCTGTGCCCATACTGCATGGTGGTGTGGGTGGCGACCATCTCGCTGCTGGTGGTGGTCGCCTCCATCGCGTTTCACCCCGCGCCGGATAAGGCCGCGGGGCGGCTGGTCCACCAATGGCGATGGTCGATCGCCACGTTCTGGTTCACCGCGGTGTTTCTGCTGATCATGGTCCGCTTCTGGGACTATTGGTCGACACTTGTTTGAGAGGGCTCAAGAGTGATCTCCAAGGTATTGGTGGCCAATCGCGGGGAAATCGCGATCCGGGCGTTTCGCGCCGCCTACGAACTGGGTGTGGGCACGGTGGCCGTCTACCCCTACGAGGACCGCAATTCGCAGCATCGCCTCAAGGCCGACGAGTCTTACCAGATCGGCGAGATCGGTCACCCGGTGCGCGCGTACCTCGGTGTCGACGAGATCGTCGAAACGGCTCGCCGCGCGGGCGCGGACGCCATCTACCCCGGTTACGGGTTCTTGTCGGAGAACCCGGATTTGGCCGCGGCCTGCGCGGCGGCGGGCATCACCTTTGTCGGCCCCAGCGCCGAAGTGCTTGAGCTGACCGGCAATAAGTCCCGGGCCGTTGCCGCCGCCCGCGACGCCGGCTTGCCCGTGCTGCTATCGTCACCGCCGTCGGCCTCGGCCGAAGAACTGCTGGCGGCCGCGTCGGACCTGCGATTTCCGCTGTTCGTCAAGGCCGTCGCCGGCGGCGGGGGCCGCGGCATGCGCCGTGTCAGCGACCTCGCCGCGCTGCCCGACGCGGTCGAAGCCGCCAGCCGGGAGGCCGCGTCCGCGTTCGGGGACCCCAACGTCTACCTCGAACAGGCCGTGCAGCGGCCACGCCACATCGAGGTGCAGATTCTGGCCGACACCCACGGCAACGTGATCCACCTCTACGAGCGCGACTGCAGCGTGCAGCGTCGCCACCAGAAGGTCATCGAACTGGCGCCGGCACCCAACCTGCCCGCCGAGCTGCGCAGCCGGATCTGCGCCGACGCGGTCGCCTTCGCCCGCCACATCGGGTACAGCTGCGCCGGCACCGTCGAGTTCCTATTGGACGCCAACGGGGAGTACGTCTTCATCGAGATGAACCCGCGGATTCAGGTGGAACACACGGTGACCGAGGAGATCACCGACATCGACCTGGTGGCCAGCCAGCTGCGCATCGCCGCCGGAGAGACACTCGACGATCTGGGTCTGACGCAGGATGCCGTCGTGCCGCACGGCGCCGCGCTGCAGTGCCGGATCACCACCGAGGATCCGGCCAATGGCTTCCGGCCCGACACCGGCCGGATCAGCGCTTACCGCAGCCCCGGAGGCGCGGGCATCCGCCTGGACGGCAGCACGAACCTGGGCGCGGAGGTCAGCGCGCACTTCGATTCCATGCTGGTCAAGCTGACCTGTCGGGGCCGTGACTTGGCTACCGCGGTGGGCCGGGCCCGCCGGGCGATCGCGGAGTTCCGGATTCGCGGGGTGTCGACGAATATTCCCTTCCTGCAAGCGGTTTTGGACGATCCGGACTTTCGGGCCGGCCGCGTCACCACGTCGTTCATCGACGAGCGGCCCCAGCTGCTGACCGCACGAACCTCGGCCGACCGCGGCACCAAGATCCTCAACTACCTGGCCGATGTCACCGTCAACAAACCGCACGGCACCCGGCCGTCGAGGGTGTACCCGCAGGACAAGCTGCCCGACGTCGATCTGGGCGCCCCGCCGCCGCCGGGGTCCAAGCAACGGCTGACCGCGTTGGGGCCGGAGGGTTTCGCGCGTTGGTTGCGCGAGTCGACTGGGGTCGGCGTCACCGACACGACGTTTCGGGACGCGCACCAGTCGCTGCTGGCCACCCGAGTGCGCACCAGCGGGTTGTTGATGGTGGCGCCGTACCTGGCCCGGACCACACCGCAGCTGCTCTCGGTGGAGTGCTGGGGCGGTGCGACCTACGACGTGGCGCTGCGCTTCCTCAAGGAGGATCCCTGGGAGCGGCTGGCCGCGCTGCGAGAAGCGATGCCCAATGTCTGCCTGCAAATGCTGCTGCGGGGCCGAAACACCGTGGGCTACACGCCGTATCCCGAGGTGGTCACCTCGGCGTTCGTCGAAGAGGCGACGGCCACCGGCATCGACATCTTCCGAATCTTCGACGCGCTGAACAACCTTGACTCCATGCGCCCGGCGATCGACGCGGTACGTGAAACGGGTTGCGCGATAGCCGAAGTCGCGATGTGCTACACCGGCGACCTGTCCGACCCGGGTGAGCGTTTGTACACGCTGGACTACTACCTGCAGCTGGCCGAGCGGATTGTGGACGCCGGCGCGCATGTGTTGGCGATCAAGGACATGGCCGGACTGTTGCGGCCACCGGCCGCACACGCGCTGGTCACCGCGTTGCGCAGTCGTTTCGACCTGCCCGTGCACGTGCACACCCACGACACACCGGGTGGTCAGCTGGCCAGCTACGTGGCCGCGTGGCAGGCCGGCGCCGACGCCGTCGATGGCGCCGCCGCGCCGATGGCCGGAACCACCAGCCAGCCCGCGCTGAGTTCGATCGTGGCCGCCGCCGCGCACACCGAGTTCGACACCGGCTTGTCGCTGTCGGCGGTATGCGCGCTGGAGCCCTACTGGGAGGCGCTGCGAAAGGTCTACGCGCCCTTCGAATCTGGCCTGCCAGGGCCGACGGGGCGGGTCTATCGCCATGAGATTCCCGGTGGTCAACTGTCGAATCTGCGCCAGCAGGCAATCGCGCTGGGGCTGGGGGACCGGTTCGAGGAGATCGAAGAGGCCTACGCCGGTGCCGACCGGGTGCTGGGCCGGCTGATCAAGGTCACCCCGTCGTCGAAGGTGGTCGGGGATCTGGCGCTAGCGCTGGTCGGTGCGGGTGTGAGCGCAGACGAGTTCGCCTCCGACCCAGCGCGATTCGATATCCCGGAATCGGTGCTGGGGTTCCTGCGCGGGGAGTTGGGTGACCCGCCCGGCGGGTGGCCCGAGCCGCTGCGCGGCGCGGCGCTGGCCGGCCGCCCCCCGGCCAGGCCCGCTCCACGGCTGAGCCAGGACGACCAGGCGGCCCTGGCCGCACCCGGGCCGAAACGCCAAGCCACCCTGAACCGCTTGTTATTCCCCGGCGCCACAAAGGAATTCGAAGAGCACCGGGAGATCTACGGCGACACCTCGCAATTGTCGGCCAACCAGTTCTTCTACGGCCTGCGGCAGGGTGAGGAGCACCGGGTGAAGCTGGAGCGCGGGGTGGAGCTGTTGATCGGGCTGGAGGCCATCTCCGAACCCGACGAACGGGGCATGCGGACGGTGATGTGCATCATCAACGGCCAGCTGCGGCCGGTGCTGGTGCGCGACCGCAGCATCGCCAGCGCGGTTCCGGCCGCCGAGAAGGCCGACCGCGGCAATCCCGGGCACATCGCCGCGCCCTTCGCCGGGGTGGTCACCGTGAGCGTGTCCGCCGGTGATCAGGTCAGCGCCGGCCAGACCATCGCCACCATCGAGGCGATGAAGATGGAGGCCCCGATCACCGCCCCCACCGACGGCACCGTGGCGCGGGTGGCGGTGTCCGACACCGCCCAGGTGGAGGGCGGAGACCTGCTGCTGGTGGTGAGCTGACCGCGCCGGCGACGATGCAGAGCACAAAAGCGATGTGGGGGCACCACCCGCCTGCGGGGGAGAGGAGCGCAGATGACCAGGATCATCGGCGGCGTCGCTGGGGGCCGGCGCATCGCCGTGCCGCCGCGGGGGACCAGGCCGACCACGGATCGGGTGCGCGAGTCGCTGTTCAACATCGTGACCGCCCGGCGCGATCTGACCGGCCTGGCGGTGCTGGATCTCTACGCCGGGTCGGGTGCGCTGGGGCTGGAGGCGCTGTCGCGCGGAGCCGCGTCGGCGTTGTTCGTGGAATCCGATCCACGGGCCGCGGCGGTGATCGCACGTAACCTGCGGGCCCTGGGTCTGGCAGGTGCGACGGTGCGGCGGGGTGCGGTGGCAGCCGTGGTGGCCGCAGGTGCCCCGGGGCCGGTCGACCTGGTGCTGGCCGACCCGCCCTATGACGTCGGCGCGGCCGAAATCGAGGCCTTGCTGGCCGCGCTGAGCATCCACGGCTGGGCACGGGAGGGCACCGTCGCGGTCGTGGAGCGGGCCGCGGGCGCTGCGCGATTGATGTGGCCGTCCGGCTGGTCGGTGTGGCCCGTGCGCGGCTACGGCGACACCCGCCTGGAGCTGGCTGAACGGCTCGGAAACACCGTGTAGCGTCATCGCTGATGACCGCCGGCGACGATGCAGATGGGGTACCGCCCGCTTGCGGGGGACGAAGCGATGGGGAGGAGCGGCGAGCATGAGCGGCGCGGTGTGCCCGGGATCGTTCGACCCGGTGACGTTGGGCCACGTCGACGTTTTCGAACGCGCCGCAGCTCAGTTCGACGAGGTGGTGGTCGCGGTCCTGGTCAACCCCGCCAAGAAGGGCATGTTTGATCTCGACGAGCGGATCGCGATGATCGAGGAGTCGACCACGCATCTGCCCAACCTGCGGGTGGAGGCCGGGCAGGGGCTGGTGGTCGACTTCGTCAGGTCCCGCGGGATGACCGCGATCATCAAGGGTTTGCGCACCGGCACCGACTTCGAATACGAGCTGCAGATGGCGCAGATGAACAAGCACATCGCCGGCGTGGACACCTTTTTTGTGGCGACCACGCCGCGCTATTCGTTCGTGTCGTCGTCGCTGGCCAAAGAGGTCGCGACGCTGGGCGGGGACGTGTCGGATCTGCTGCCCGAACCGGTGAACCGGCGGTTGCGTGACCGGCTTACCCGCCGAACGTGAACGAACCGAGTTCCAGCATGGAGGTACGTTGATTGCCGGCCACTGCGACTAATCTCGCCGGTGGGTTCGTCGGGTCTGGGTGTTGCGGCAGCATGCCCGAGGCGTTGCACCTTCCTCATCTGCCCCACGTGCATCCCTGCCGTGCCGACACGCGCGAGGCGAATGAGACAACAGGGAACATGCACCGTGCGCACCGGGTCGCCAGCAGCGGCCGCACGCGGGGTCACTCGCGTACCCACTCACGACGAACTTGCCAGCGAGACCGGCTAGCTCGGGTCAAAGCACTCGTAGAACGTCTGCGTGGCGTAGTCGTAGCAGGTGTAGGTGCCGTACTCGGGCTGGTGCGCCGGGGCCGCGTTGGCGGTGCCCACGGAGGCGCCGAGGGCGGTCAGGCCGATCGCCGAGGCCAGCAGAGACATGCCGGCGAGGGCGCGGATCCGGGTGGTGAACATGGGAACCTCTCTTTGCATCGTTGCTTCGGGTGGCGGCGGTTGCCGTTGACCACAGGTTGACGGCGGCCACTTGGCAAAGCCTTGGGACATTCTTGGCGCACGAAGTCCGCGACGTTTGCAGCGCTCCGCGCCGATGCCGCCGGCAACCATCGCGTCCGGTCTCGTGCGCTGTCGAACGACTCGCGTGGGGACGCGGGGCGCCGGCGCTTCTCCGATGCCGACGTGTCAGAACACGATGGTCTGGTTGTGGTGCACGATGACACGGTCTTGGCAGTGCCAGAGCACGGCGCGGGACAGCACGGCGCGTTCGACGTCGGCGCCGACACGCACCAGATCGTCAACGGTGTGCGTGTGGTCGACGCGGACAACGTCTTGTTCGATGATCGGCCCCTCGTCGAGAACTTCGGTCACGTAGTGGGCGGTGGCGCCGATCAGCTTGACGCCGCGTTCGCGTGCCCGCTGGTAGGGGGCCGCGCCGGTGAAGGCGGGAAGGAACGAATGATGAATGTTGATCAGCGGGCAGCCGATGGCGTCCAGGAACTCCGCGCTCAGTATCTGCATGTAGCGGGCAAGTACCACCAAATCAACGTTGCCGCTGAGCAACTGAAGCTGACGCTGTTCGGCCTCCGGGCGAGTGTCCCGGGTGGCGGGAATGTGGATGAACGGCACACCGAAGGGTCGGACATGCTCGGCCAGTTCGGGGTGGTTCGCGATCACCATGACAACGGACATGTCAAGCTCGCCGCGGCGGTTGCGCCACAACAAATCCAGCAAGCAGTGGTCCTCTTTGGATGCCATGATGGCGACCCGTTTGGGCTTGGCCGCCTCGGTGAACCGGTAGTCGATGCCGAACTTTTCGGCGACCGTGCTGCCGAAGTCGCGTTGCAGCTCGTCGATGGCAGCGGTCAGTCCGGGGAGGTGAAAGATGGCGCGCTGCAAGAATGTTCCACCTTCCGGTGCGGTGGAGTGCTGGTCCAGGGAAATGATGTTGGCGCCGGCCCGGGCCAGGAAGGTGCTGACCGCGGCGATGATGCCCGGGCGGTCGTGGCAACGAAGCAGCAGCCGACCGATATCGGCCGGCGGCGGTGAACCGGTTGGCGACGGTGGGTAGCTAGGCTCGTTCGGCGTTGGCGACGCGGAGTGCGCGATGATCGGCCTCCTTGCCCGGAGTTCGGAAATTCCGCAGGCCAGGATACCTGTCAGTAAATCCGGGGACCGCGCGCGGCCGCGTCCCTAATGGCCGTGGCGGTAATGGCCGTGGCTCTGGTGGTCGTGACGCCCGTCGTGCTCCCCGTTGCACTGGCGGTGATGTGGCGTGTCCGGTGAGCCGCCCATCATGCGCAGCATCGGGATTCCGCCGGAAGTGACAAAGCGGATGACCAGCACCGCGGCGATCGCCAGGAAGGCGATGTTGAGCCAGGTGGTGTAATTCCAGGCAAACTCGGCGGTCATGACCGTCGCGTTGCGCTGGCTTGGAATGAGATTGGCTGTGCCGAAAAGTATTTCGATCAGATAGCCAGCGGCGACCATCGCCGCGTAAAAGCTGCCCAGCAGGGTCAGCATCATTTTGGTGCCGTAGTACTTACGGTAGATGGTCAGAATCGGCAGGATGAGCAGGTCGGCAAAGATGAACGCGATGACGCCGCCGAAGCTGATGCCACCGTTCCACAGCACCGCGGCAAGTGGCACGTTGCCGATCGAGCAGACGAACGAAACGATGGCCACGAACGGTCCGACGATTGGTCCCCACAGCGCAGACCAGCCCGGATGGTCAACCAAAAAGAAGTTCTGCCAAAAGCTTTCGGGGACCCATGCGGCCATGGCGCCGGCGATGAGCAGCCCCAGAACAAGGTCGCGCAGGATCGCCAGCCACTCCATCACGAACACATGCGAGACGGAGGTGAATCCCTGCGGGGAAAGCAGCCGGCCCCAAAATGCGCCCTCCCCCCGGATGGACATGTCCATGGCCGCGTGGCCTTCCATCGATCCGGCGATTCCCCGCTCGGCCTGTTCGCGCGCGGCCTCGAGGAGCCGGTCGCGCACGAACAGTCGGAACAACAGCGCCAGCACGACGATCATCAGCGGGCCGCCGATGAACTCCGCGGCGGTGAACTGCCAGCCCATCAGCAGGGCCAGGATGATGCCCAACTCCACCACGAGGTTGGTGGAGCCGATCTCGAACGCCATGGCGGCGGTGAAGTTGGCACCCTTGCGGAACAGTGATCGCGCCAACGCCACCGCGGCATAGGAGCATGACGAGGATGCCGCTCCCAGTGCGGTCGCGACGGCCAGGGTGCGCGGCCGGTCGTCGCCCATCAAGGCCACGATCGCCGAGCGGCGCACCACGGCCTGCACCACAGCCGAAAGTGCGAAGCCCAGGATCAGCGCCCACAGGATTTCCCAGGTCATCGACCCAGCCAGCGCCAACGCGTGCCCGATGGCACCTAGCACATTGCCCCTCACGCGGACCTCCGCTGCGGTTAGCTGTTCCGGCGATTATCACCGCCGGTTCCGGGCACCGCCCGTCCCACCACCATATACCACCCAGGGGTATATGGCCTCAACGTTGAGATCCTGGTCACGCCAGGGGTCGTGGCGGGCCCATCGGGGCGTCGCTGCGGCGCGCGCACCCGGCGACCGAGACACCGACGGCTGAGAAGCTGGGGTCGGACGCGCCCGCGGTGGTGTCGCCGCCGGTGAAGCGCAGGAGGCCGGCAGACGGCGATCGGCCAGATCGGCCTGGCATCCGGCCTTCTCACCGCCGGGGTGCGGGTACGCTACGGCGTCGGGGCGGGGCGTGACGAACAACGGTCGCCAGCGACGGGAGAAGGGACGCGGGCATGGGCACCGCACCGAACGCAGCTGAGCCCTCCACCCGCAGGCGGCGCATCCTGTTTATCGCGGAAGCGGTGACCCTGGCCCACGTCGTCCGGCCGCTTGTCCTGGCCCGGTCGCTGGACCCGAGCCGGTACGAGGTCCACTTCGCCTGCGACCCGCGATACAACAAGCTCCTGGGCACGCTTCCCTTCCCCCACCATCCGATCGGCACCATTCCCAGCGAGCGGTTTCTGGGCAACGTGGCCCAGGGCCGGTTCTACACCGGCCGGACGTTGCGCAGGTACGTCGAGGAGGACAGCAGGGTGCTGGCCGCGGTCGCACCCGACCTGGTGGTCGGCGACCTTCGCATTTCGCTCTCGGTCAGCGCCCGCCTGGCCGGCATCCCCTACGTCGCCATCGCGAACGCCTATTGGAGCCCCTACGCCCGGCGCCGCTTTCCGCTGCCGGACGTGCTGTGGACCCACCTGCTCGGCGTCCAGCTGGTCAAGCTGCTGTACCGCCTGGAACGTCCGGTGTTCTTCGCCATGCAATGCGTGCCGCTCAACCGGGTCCGCCGCGAGCACGGGTTGCCGAGTCTGGGCTGGAATCTTTGCCGCATTTTCACCGACGGGGACCACACGCTCTACGCCGACCTGCCGGAGCTGGTGCCCACCGACAACCTGCCGGCCAACCATCGGTATCTCGGCCCGGTCCTCTGGTCGCCCGACGTGGCGCCGCCGGCGTGGTGGGAGTCGCTGCCGACGGACCGGCCGATCGTCTACGCGACCCTTGGCAGTTCCGGCGGGAGGAACCTGTTGCAGGTGGTGTTGACCGCCCTGGCTGAACTGCCGGTGACGGTGATCGCGGCCACCGCGGGCCGCAGCGACCTGACGAACGTGCCGGCCAACGCCTTCGTGGCGGACTACCTGCCGGGCGAGGCCGCCGCGGCCCGTTCGGCCGTGGTGATCTGCAACGGCGGCAGCATGACGACTCAGCAGGCCTTGGTGGCCGGGGTGCCGGTGATCGGGATCGCCAGTAACTTGGACCAACACCTCAACATGGAAGCCATCGAGCGGGCCGGCGCGGGTGTGCTGCTGCGAACCGAGCGGCTCACCAGTCGGCGTGTGGCCGAAGCCGTACAGCAGGCGCTCACTGGCTCCCAGCACCGGCACGCCGCCGGGCGACTCGCCGAAGCCTTTAGTCGAAGCTTGGCTCGATTCCCACAGCAGGTGGAGAGTGGGTTGCGCCCATTGTTGGAGACGGTGCCCGCGGATCGCCCGGCCGCGGTGGCAGCCCGCAACCGGGTGGCGCGTGCACGCCAACGGCCTAATCGCCGACTTGATACCGACGCCGCGTCAAGGGATAGGGTTATCCCTCGCGGCGAAAGGATCCCGAGGTGGGAGCAACCGAATTCTCCAAGGCGCTGATGTGGCGCATCGCCGAAGAGACCTGGAACTACGGCCAGTTCCATCTCGGGGCGGATCGGCGCACGAACCGGATCAGGGCCGTGCAGCAAGCGCTCGACGGACGGGTGACGCGGGTATACCTCGAGATCGGAGTTTCGCACGGATTTGCGTTCCGGCGCATTGCCGCCGACGAGAAGATCGCCGTCGACCCGGCGTTCAAGCTCTCGGGGCGCTCTCGCAGACTCGCTGCCGCCAAGGCGCGCGCCACCCACTACTTCGAGACGACCAGCGACGCCTTCTTCGCGAACGAGACGGCCTTGCTCGAGCAGCGCGGCATCGACGTCGCCCTGATCGACGGGCTGCACACCTATCGACAGGTCGTGCGTGACGTCGAGAACACCCTGCGGCATCTGCGGAGCGACGGCGTCATTGTGCTGCACGACTGCAACCCCGCGCACGCCTCGATCGCCTACCCGGCCACGTCCTATGCCGACTTCCGCGCGCACAACCATTGGCGGAACTTCTTTTGGAGCGGCGATGTTTGGAAGGCGATCGTCCATCTGCGCAGCACCCGCAATGACCTGCGAATCGCGGTGCTGGACTGTGATTTTGGCGTCGGGATCATACGAAAGGGATCGGCGGAATCGCCATTGCCCTACTCGGCGGCGCAGATCGAGGCGCTCGATTACGCCGATCTCGCCGCCGACCGCGAACGCCTGCTCAACCTGAAGCCCGCCGGGTACCTGAACGAATTTCTCGGGTCAGAGCGCCGAATCCGCCGATGAATGGCTCGATTGTGCTGAATCAGTTCAGCCGGGCGGTCCCCATGGACAGGCCGGCGCGGGGAAGCCGCCTCAGCAGCACGTCGCCCATCGCCGCGGCGGGAGTCAGCACACCGCGCAGCTCGGAAAGCCGGTCGCGATCCAGCGCCAGCGCCAGACCGCTCTCAGCGAGCAGCACCGCCGTCGAGGCGTAAGCGTCGACGTGGTGCGCGAAAGTCGCCCGGTAGCGGGCACCGGTCGTGGTGGTGGTGTAGGTCTCGAACCGATAATGGCCGCGTTCACGGGTTTTCCGGCTCGGGCCGGTGCCTGGTCTGGGCGTGATGCGCTCCACCAGTCGTCGGGGCAACCGGCTGAAGTATCTGTTGCCCACACCGATGGCACCCGCGATAGCGCCGGTGACGGCGGCGGAGGCGACCGGTGCGGCCACCGACCTTCCCAGACTCATCGTCTCCGAGTAACGGAATCGTCGGCCATAGGCCCAGTCCTGTAATGCATTGCTACGCCGGACAATTCGAGTGTTGTATGGCCCTTGAACGAATCCTCCGGTCCAGAAGCCCGCAAGCTCGGGCGCCAGGTCGCGTCCGCGTCGCCAGGGAAAATCCGGCTGCGGACCCAGTTCGGGCTCGGCTCCTCGGTCCGTGGTCAGCGTGTACGGGTCGTTGACCATCCGGCGGGCGTCAGGGTCGCTGGATGCGGTGCGCATCGCTTCGGAATACGTCGCAACCGAGCCGCCGGAGACCCAGCGCTGGGAGAACGAGCGGAGCACAAGGTTGGTGTCGCAGAGTTCACCGGTGCCGTCCTCGATCGCCCGGCGGTACAGCTGATAGACGTTCAGATCCGAAGGAATCGAATCGAATCCGCACGAGAGCACGATCCGGGCACCGGTGTCGGCGGCTTGCTTGTGGTACAGGTCGATGCTGATTCGGCCGAACATCAACTCACCGGTCAGGTCCGCATAGTCGGTTCCTGCCGTGGCGCAGGCCGCCACCAGCGGCAGGCCGTAGCGGGTGTAGGGTCCGACGGTCGTCAGCACCACCTGGGCCCGCGTGGCCATCGCCTCGAGCGTCGACGGTTGTGCGGCGTCGGCCAGGATCAGCGGCCAATCCTGCGCGGCCGCGCCCAGGTTCTCCCGCACGGCCCGCAGCCGTTCGGTCGAGCGGCCCGCCAGCGCGATGCGCACCGGTGACCCGCTGTGGGCGAGGTAGTCGGCGGTCAACGTGCCGGAGAAGCCGGTGGCGCCATACAAGACGATGTCGAACTCGCGCTCGAGTGGGCTCATCCGGGCGACACTACCGGACCCACGGTGCGGCGGCGCCGCGTGCCGATCGCGGGCCGGGACGCCGCCTCAGTCCTTGGTGAAGCAGTACATCCGGTATGAGATATCCCCGCTTTGCAGGTAGCGATACAGCTGCGTGCCCTGCACGCCGATGTATTCGCGGCCCGCGAAGCGCAGGAAGGTCGGCAGATGGCGATCGACCAGCGCCTGTGACTTGTGCGAATTGATCTCGATGCCGCGCAGCACCTCGGCGTTGATCTCCCTTTGGGAAAGTTGCCGCAGCCCGGTGTCGGCCAGGTCGGCCTCCCATTCGGCGATCTCATTGTCGGGGCGCAGGTCGGCGTATGGGAAGTAGCCTCCGGGGCGTAGCACCCGCACCACCTCGGCCAGGAAACGCCGAAAGTGCGGGTAGCAGTGCGAGGCCTCGACATTGAGCACCACGTCGAAGGATTCGTCGTCGAAGGGCAGCTTCTCGGCGTCACCTCGCACGAAGTCCAAACCGGGCAGGCGGTGTCGTTGTTGGCAAAACCTGATGCCGGCCGGGTTCAGGTCCAGCCCGGTGTAGGAGGCCGGCGCCACGGTGCGCATGAGGTATGAGGCTCCGCCGCCGTGGCCGCAGCTGACCTCCAGGACCCGTTTGCCGGTGAGATCCGCCTGGGTCGCCGTGCGGTGGTACAGGTTGATGTGGGCCCGGTTGGGCTCGTCGGAGGCTGCCAGCGGCAGGGCCATCGGGGGATCCTCCTCGTAGGCCCAGTTGATGAACTCGAGTTCGTCGGAACCGAGCCCGCGCGTCATCAGCGGGTACCAATACCGCCAGACCCTCTTGTAGGCGGCCGTGCTTCCCACGCGGGCGAGCAGGCGGTGGGCAGGACGGAAGCCCATGGGCACAAAGTATGTCAGAACGGCGCCGCCGCACACCCGACCGTGGGACGTGGCCGCCTGAGGTAGCGTGGCCGGAATGACGGTGATCGCCAGCGCGGCATGCGGGCACTGAGGATGGGTGGGTTTCGTTTCGGCTTCGTCGATGCGCTGGTGCACTCGCGCTTTCCGCCGAGCCTGTTGCCGCGCGCGAGTTCCCTGGCTGCCGCCGCGCTGGGCGCCGACTCGTATTGGGTCGGTGATCATCTCAACGCGCTGGTGCCGCGGTCGGTCGCGACGCCCGAATATCTCGGAGTTGCCGCGAAGCTGGTACCCAGGATCGACGCCAACTTCGAACCGTGGACGATGCTGGGAAACCTGGCCGCCGGGAACCGGGTCAGCCGGCTGCGTCTCGGTGTGTGCGTGACCGACGCGGGTCGTCGCAACCCAGCGGTCACGGCGCAGGCCGCCGCGACGCTGCATCTGTTGACCCGAGGCCGGGCCATCCTCGGCATCGGTGTCGGGGAACGTGAGGGCAACGAGCCCTACGGCGTGGAGTGGACCAAACCGGTGGCACGGTTCGAAGAAGCCATCGCCACGATTCGCGCGTTGTGGGATTCGCACGGGAAGCTTGTCTCGCGTGAATCGCCATATTTTCCGCTTCGTGACGCGGCGTTCGACCTGCCGCCATACCGTGGGAAGTGGCCCGAGATCTGGGTGGCGGCCCATGGGCCGCGGATGCTGCGGGCCACCGGCCGCTACGCCGACGCCTGGGTGCCCATCGTCCTGGTTCGTCCCACCGACTACGGCCGCGCACTCGAAGCCGTACGCGTCGCGGCGTCCGACGCCGGTCGTGACCCAATGTCGATTACTCCTGCGGCGGTGCGCGGTGTGATCACCGGACACAGTCGCGACGACGTGGAGGAGGCGCTGGATTCCGTCATCGTGAAAATGACCGCGCTCGGTGTGCCCGGCGAAGCCTGGGCGCGCCACGGCGTCGAGCATCCCATGGGAGCCGACTTTTCCGGCGTCCAGGATTTGATCCCACAAACCATGGACGAGCAGACGGTCTTGTCCTACACCGCGAAAGTCCCGCCCGCACTTGTGAAAGAAGTCGTTTTCAGTGGGACACCGGACGAAGTCATCGATCAGGTGGCGGAATGGCGCGATCACGGCCTTCGATACCTACTCGTCATCAACGGCAGCTTGGTGAACCCGAGCGTGCGCAAGACCGTCGCGGCGGGCCTGCCGCACGCCAAGGTTCTTCGCGGGCTCAGGAAGCTGTGACTTACCTCTGGCCCGCCTGGGAAACGGCTGTCAAGTGTTGCAGTCGCCACAGATGCCTAGCGGCCGGCACGCCAACAGCGGCGAGCAGCAGGCCATTCCGCTTGCCGACGATCCCGCCGCCGGAATTCGGGACTGATTCAAAGCGATTGAATACCGATGGGTATAGAGTCGGAGTTTGATCCCTCAAAGTCGTTACGGCACTTCAAAGTCAGTGTGCGTGTGGGCAGGCTGCTAATCGGCAGCTCCCGGTCGCGCGGGTCGAAGCCCGTCATCGCGACCGAGCCAGGCGCCGATTGGCAGCACCTGAATTCGTGGATGACGAACAGGTTAATTACGGCTGCGGGCGGCTGCGCTCGGCACCTGCTATCGCCGTGGGCCCTCATCGATTTCGGGTCGCGGGCCTCGGCAGGGTGCGGCCCGTTTGGCGCTGATTCGGGTCGGTGTGACAGGGCAGCGAAACGCCCGTACTCTACTTGCGTCAAGAGCCGAAGGATGATCATGGAAACGAACGCTGTGTCAACGCACGCTGGCGGCGTGGTGGCGACGCAACCGGCAGCGGGCACCGATGGGCAAGCGGCACAACCGTCGAACGGGATCGCAGCGCGATTCGCGATGAGCGAGTCGTCGCTTACCGATCTGCTGCACAGGGCGGCCAACCAGTACCCCAATCGTGCGGCGTACAAGTACATCGACTACGAGGTGGATCCGACCGGGTTTGTCGAAACCCTGACCTGGTGGCAGGTCTACCGGCGAGCGATGATCGTCGCAGCGGAGCTCGAGATCTGTGCGTCGAGCGGCGATCGGGTCGCGATCTTGGCCCCTCAGGGGCTGGAATACATCATCGCCTTTCTGGGCGCACTGCAGGCCGGGCTGATCGCTGTTCCTCTTCCCGTGCCGCAGTTCGGCATTCACGACGAGCGAATTTCCTCAGCATTGCGAGATTGCTTGCCGAGCGTCATTCTCACGACCTCGTCGGTCATTGACGAGGTCACTCAATATGCGCCACGCGGGCGCGCCGCGCAGGGCCCCGCGCCGGTCGTCATCGCCGTGGACTCGCTGGATCTGGACTCCCCGCGCGAACTCGACGCGACTCCGGCCGCGCGCCCGAGCACCGCGTACCTGCAATACACGTCCGGGTCGACCCGCTCGCCGGCCGGTGTCGTCATCTCGCACAAAAACGTCATCACCAATTGCGTACAGCTGATGTCCGATTATCTCGGGGATTCGGAAAAGGTTCCGTCAACTGCGGTGTCGTGGCTGCCGTTCTATCACGACATGGGGTTGATGTTGGGAGTCCTGCTGCCGATGATCAATCAAGACACCGCGGTGTTGCTGAGCCCAATGGCATTTTTGCAACGGCCAGCACGCTGGATGCAATTGCTGGGCAAACATCGTGGACAGATTTCCAGTGCACCGAATTTCGGTCTCGAATTGGCGGTGCGCCGAACATCGGACGACGACATGGCCGGGCTTGATCTCGGGCATGTGCGGGCGATCGCCACGGGCGCCGAGCGGGTAAACCCCGCGACGGTCAAGCGTTTCATCGACCGCTTCGCCAGGTTCAACCTCAGCGAGACGGCAATCCGGCCGTCATACGGGCTGGCGGAGGCGACGGTGTACGTGGCCACCGCGGGACCGGGACGCCCGCCGAAAACCGTCTGTTTTGACTACCAGCAGTTGTCGGCCGGTCGGGCGAAGCGCTGCGCGGGCGCAGCGAGCGACGGCGCCAAGTTGGTCAGCTACGGAGCGCCGCGGGCCTCGACCGTGCGGATCGTCGACCCCGACACCAGGGTGGAGCGGCCGGCGGGAACGGTCGGTGAAATCTGGGTGCAGGGCGATAACGTCGCCATGGGCTATTGGCGGAACCCACAACACACCGAGCGCACGTTTGGCGCCATGCTGGTCAATCCCTCGCCCGGCACACCGGTGGGTCCGTGGCTCCGCACCGGTGACCTCGGCGTCATTTTCGAAGGCGAGCTGTTCATCACCGGCCGGATCAAGGACCTGCTGGTCGTGGATGGCTCCAATCACTATCCGGACGACATCGAAGAGACGATCCAGGAAGTCACCGGCGGTCGGGTGGTCGCGATAGCCGTGCCGGACGATCGCACCGAGCGGCTTGTCGTCATCGTCGAACTCGCAACGCGGGGCAACACCGTCCGCGCCGTCAAACGTGCGGTCACCTCCGCGGTTTCCAGGGCACATCGCGTGCGGGTCGCCGATGTCGTGCTGGTGGCGCTGGGCTCGATTCCGGTGACCACCAGCGGCAAGGTTCGACGTTCAGCCTGTGTGCAGCGCTACCTCAACCACGAATTCGCCCGCTGGGACGTGCCGGGATGACGGCGGGCCGACACCCCGTGGCCAGGTGGGCGTTCTCGGCCGCGGCGTCGAACGCGACGTTCCCATGTCGACGCGTGGCGGCTAGAATGGCCAACCTCGCCCGCGTCCGACTGGGCTGGTGTACTTACCCGAGAAATGAAATATGACCGAGTGCATTCTTTCTGCTCACGAAATCCGAAAGCTCAATCGTGATCTTCAAATACTTATCGCAACCAACGGCACCCTCACTCGGATTCTCAACGTTATCGCCAACGATGAGATTGTCGTACAGATTATCAAGCAGCAGATTCACGACTCCGCGTCCAAAATACCCCAATTGGAGGACCCAGCGGTTGGCCGGGTTCTGCAGCGCGATATCGTACTGAAGGGCCGGACCTCCGGAAACCCGTTCGTCGCTGCGGAGTCCCTGATTGCCGTCGACCTGTTACCCCCCGCCGTCACCGCCAACCTGACGGAGACGGCGCGTCCTATTGGCGAGGTCATGGCGGCCAGTCGCATTGAGAGCTTTAAAGAAGAGGCCAAGATCTGGAGAGCGGAGTTGCCGGATTGGCTCGCGCCTCACGGGTATCGGGATTCGCCAGCGAAAACCGTCGCTCGCCGGTATCGCGTTATCGTCGGAGGCCAGCCCGCCATTATTATTACCGAATATTTTCTTCGAAGTATATTCCACGGCGCCGTGCGCGAGGGACCCGATGATTGCCAGCATCCAAACGACATCGAGACCGGGAATGGAGATCGATTTGTACCCAGTGATCGTATCCCCAGGAGCCTCGCGCGCTGACCGCGCTGACCATGCCGGGCCGCAGACCGCGTGGACCGAAATCGCGTTGGTCTCCACTACGGTGGTCATCCACTGATGGGGAACGGGAATCTGGCAGGCCTGCTCGCGCAGCGGGCATCGCGGGCCGGATGGTATGACAAGCCGGCCTACTATGCGCCCGACGTCGTGACGCATGGCCAACTTCATGACGGGGCCGCGCGTGTGGGGGACGTCCTGAGAGGCCGGGGCCTTAGCCGAGGAGATCGCGTTCTGTTGTGCCTTCCGGACTCGCCCGACCTGGTGCAGCTCCTGCTCGGCTGCCTGGCCCGTGGGATTGTGGCGTTCCTGGTGAACCCGGAGCTGCATCGCGACGACCATGCGTTTGCCGAGTGTGACACCGAACCCGCGCTGGTCGTGACCGGTGGTCCGCTCCGCGATCGGTTTCGGCCGTCGGCCGTCGTGCAGGCCGAAGAGCTGTTGTCGGATGCGGCCGCGGTGGCCCCGGGCGACTACGAACCGTTAGGTGGCGACGCGCTTGCCTACGCGACGTACACGTCCGGCACCACCGGGCCGCCGAAAGCGGCGATCCACCGGCACGCCGACGTGTTCGCGTTTGTCGAGGCGATGTGCGGTAAGGCCTTGCGGCTCAGCCCCCACGATATCGGGCTAAGTAGCGCGCGCATGTATTTTGCCTACGGTCTGGGCAATTCGGTCTGGTTTCCGCTCGCGACCGGTGGTTCGGCGGTCATCAATCCGCTGCCGATAAGCGCGGAAGCGGCGGCAACGCTCAGTGCGAGATTTGCGCCCTCGGTGCTTTATGGTGTGCCAAATTTTTTTGCCAGAGTCGTCGACACGTGTTCTCCCGATTCCTTCCGTTCACTTCGGTGTGTGGTCTCAGCGGGCGAGGCGCTTGAGATGGGTCTCGCCGAGCGGCTCCTGGAATTCTTTGACGGTATCCCCATTCTTGACGGAATTGGATCTACAGAGGTCGGGCAGACATTTGTATCCAATAGCGTCGACGAATGGCGGCTGGGGACTTTGGGAAAGGTTCTGCCACCCTATGAGATTCGCGTTGTAAACCCGGACGGCGCACCCGCCGGACCAGGGGTCGAGGGGAACCTCTGGGTCCGCGGATCGTCGATCGCGGCGTGCTATTGGAATGGTGCAGATCCGCCCGCGGGGAAGGGGGGTTGGCTGGATACGCGGGATCGGGTGTGTATCGACGCGGACGGTTGGGTTACCTACCGCTGCCGGGCAGATGATACGGAAATCGTCGGAGGGGTCAACGTCAATCCGCGGGAGGTCGAGCGACTCATTGTTGAGCACGACGCGGTAGCCGAGGCCGCGGTGGTCGGGGTAAGGGAGTTCACCGGTGCGTCGGCGCTGCAGGCATTTCTGGTGCCGACCAACGGTGCGGTCATCGACGAAGCGGTGATGCGAGACGTCCACCGAGGTTTGGTTGCCCGACTGTCGGCATTCAAGGTGCCGCACAGATTTGCCAGCGTTGAGCGACTCCCCCGAACCGCGAACGGGAAACTATTGCGGGGCGCGCTGCGCGCGGCCAGTCCCGCCAAACCGATTTGGGAACTCTCGTCGAGTGAGCCACATCGTGACGCGGCCGCGCGGCTTGACAACCGACCGGCATGGGACCGGCAGGTTGCCGTCGGAAACGCCGGCGAAGTGACGCTGAACGAGCGGCTGGCCGTTTTGCAGCAGGAACGCCGCCGGCTGGTCGTGGAGGCGGTATGTACCGAGGCCGCCACGATGTTGGGCGAGTCGGATCCGCGCTCGATCAATCGAGATCTGGCCTTTTCGGAACTGGGTTTCGACTCGCAGATGACGGTCGAGCTTTGTCGTCGGCTGGCAGCCGTTACCGGCCTGCGGCTGCCCGAGACGGTCGGCTGGCATTACTGCTCAATATCGGGGTTGGCCCAGTATTTGGAGGCCGAGCTGTCCGGATGGGACACCCGGGTGGCGTTGCCCCGGTCGACGAAGATCGGCGTCCAGGGCGGCTCACCGATCGACGAGGAGTTGCAAAAGCTCGAGGAGCTGGTCGCGGGGATCGGGGACGGCGAGCGGCAGCGTGTGGCCGATCGGTTGCGTGACCTCCTCGGTACGATCACCGACGGCCCGGATCACTTGGGCACGCGGATCCGGGCGGCCTCGACCCCTGACGAGGTTTTCCGGCTGATTGATGCTGCGTTTGGCCAGTCATGACGAGGAGCAACCGAGCAATGAGCACCAGCGTTGAAGGCGCCGATCAGCAGAGCGAAATGCTCTTTCGCTATCTGAAAAGGGTTGTTGTCGAACTCGACGAAGCACGCGCGCGGCTGCGGGACCATGAGCACCGGGCGACCGAGCCGGTGGCGGTGGTGGGCATCGGCTGCCGGTTTCCGGGCGGGGTGGATGGTCCGGAGGCGCTCTGGGACGTCGTTTCCGAGGGTCGCGACGTGGTGTCGGAGTTTCCGACGGACCGGGGCTGGGATGTGGACGGGTTGTTCGACCCGGATCCGGATGCGGAGGGCAAGACCTATACCCGGTGGGGTGGGTTTCTCGAGGATGCGGCGGGTTTCGACGCCGGGTTCTTCGGCATCGCCCCGGGTGAGGTGTTGGCAATGGATCCGCAGCAGCGGTTGATGTTGGAGGTGTCCTGGGAGGCGTTGGAGCACGCGGGAATTGACCCGTTGTCGTTGCGCGGGTCGGCGACCGGGGTGTTTACCGGGATTTTCGCGCCGAGTTATGGCAGCAGGGAGACCGGAGGCCTGCAAGGGTACGGGTTGACCGGCACGGCGGTGAGTGTGGCCTCCGGACGGGTGTCCTATGTGTTGGGGCTGCAGGGCCCGGCGGTGTCGGTGGATACCGCGTGTTCGTCGTCGTTGGTGGCGATCCATTGGGCGATGGCGTCATTGCGCGCGGGGGAGTGCGATTTGGCGTTGGCCGGTGGGGTGACGGTGATGGGGTTGCCGTCGATCTTCGTGGGGTTTTCTCGGCAGCGCGGGTTGGCCGCCGATGGGCGTTGCAAGGCGTTTGCCGAAGCGGCCGACGGGACGGGGTGGGGTGAGGGTGCCGGGGTGGTTGTGCTCGAGCGGCTGTCGGATGCGCGGCGGCTGGGGCATTCGGTGCTGGCGGTGGTGCGTGGCAGCGCGGTCAATCAGGACGGCGCCTCCAATGGGTTGACCGCGCCCAATGGGCTCGCCCAGCAGCGGGTCATTCGGGCGGCGCTGGCCAGTGCGGGGTTGACCGCGGCCGACGTGGATGTGGTGGAGGCGCACGGGACGGCCACCACGCTGGGTGATCCGATCGAGGCGGAGGCGTTGCTGGCCACCTATGGACAGGGCCGTCCGCCGGGGCGGCCGCTGTGGGTGGGCTCGATCAAGTCGAATATGGGTCACACGCAGGCCGCGGCGGGGGTGGCCGGGGTGATCAAGATGGTGCAGGCGATGCGTCATCGGGTGATGCCGGCGACGCTGCATGTCGATGCCCCTTCCCCGCGGGTGAATTGGGCCAGCGGAGCGGTGTCGGTGTTGACCGAGGCCCGGGATTGGCCGGTTGACGGGCGTCCGCGACGGGCGGGGGTGTCCTCGTTCGGCATCAGCGGCACCAATGCGCACGTGATCTTGGAGGAGGCCCCGGTTGAGGTGGGTGAAAGCGCCCAGCGCGGCCGGCGGCTGCCGGTGGTGCCCTGGGTGGTTTCGGGGAGATCGGTCGAGGCGTTGACGGCGCAGGCCGGCCGGTTGTTGGCCCATGTGCAGGCTGACCCGGGGGTGGATCCGGTTGACGTGGGCTGCTCGTTGGCGGGTCGGTCGGTGTTTGAGCATCGAGCGGTGGTGGTGGGTTCCGATCGACCGGCGTTGCTGATGGGGTTGGCCGGGGTGGCCGGCGGCGAGCCGGGTGCGGGTGTGGTGATGGGTCAGGCGGGGTCGGTGGGCAAGACGGCGGTCGTGTTTCCGGGGCAGGGTTCGCAGCGCCTCGGGATGGGCCGGGAATTGTACGACCAGTTGTCGGTGTTTGCTGAGACGTTCGATACGGTGGCCGATGAGTTGGATCGGCATCTGAGATTACCTCTGCGCAAGGTTGTTTGGGGTAGTGATGAGAATTTGCTCGATAGTACCGAATTTGCTCAGCCGGCGTTGTTCGCGGTGGAGGTGGCGTCGTTCGCGGTGTTGCGTCGCTGGGGTGTGCATCCGGACTTTGTGATGGGTCACTCCGTGGGGGAGCTGTCGGCGGCGTACGTGGCCGGGGTGTTGACGCTGGCGGACGCGGCGATGCTGGTGGCGGCGCGGGGCCGATTGATGCAGGCGCTGCCGCAGGGTGGGGCGATGGTGGCGGTGGCCGCCTCAGAAGACGAGGTGGCAGACCAGGTGACGCCGCTGCTGGCTGAGCGGGTGGGGATCGCCGCGCTCAACGCGCCCAACTCGGTGGTGATCTCCGGTGCGCGGGCCGCGGTGAGCGCGATCGCGGATCGATTTGCCGCGCGGGGCCGGCGGGTGCACCGGTTGGCGGTCTCGCATGCGTTTCATTCGCCGTTGATGGAACCGATGCTCGAGGAGTTCGCGCGCGTCGCAGCCCGGGTTGCGGCGCGCGAGCCGCAGATCGGGCTGGTGTCCAACGTGACGGGCGAATTGGCCTGCGCCGATGGTGATTTCGGGTCGGCCCAATACGGGTCGGCCCAGTACTGGGTGGAGCATGTTCGCCGGCCGGTGCGTTTTGCCGACGGCGCGCGTCGTTTGCAGTCACTTGAGGTGACCCACTTCGCCGAGGCCGGTCCCGGTAGTGGTTTGACCGGCTCCATCGAGCAGTCGCTGGCGCCGGCCGAGGCGGTGGTGGTGTCGATGCTGGGCAAGGACCGGCCCGAGCTGGCCTCGGTGCTGGGTGCGGCCGGTCAGCTGTTCACCACTGGCGTGCCGGTGGATTGGCGTGCGGTGTTCGCCGGCTCGGGTGGGCGGCGGGTGGGGTTGCCCACGTATGCATTTCAGCGACGGCGATTTTGGGAGACGCCGGGCGCGGACGGGCCCGCCGATGCGGCCGGTTTGGGTCTGGGTGGGGCCGAGCATGCGTTGCTGGGTGCCGTGGTCGAGCGGCCCGATTCCGGCGGGGTGGTGTTGACCGGCCGGTTGTCGCTGGCGAATCAGCCGTGGTTGGCCGATCACGTGATCGGCGGGGTGGTGCTGTTTCCGGGGGCGGGTTTTGTGGAATTGGTCATCCGCGCCGGCGACGAGGTGGGCTGTGCGGTCATCGAGGAGTTGGTGCTGACCGCGCCGCTGGTGATGCGCCCGGGTGTGGGGGTGCAGGTGCAGGTGGTCGTGGGGCCCACCGGAGAGGCGGGGCACCGGGCGGTGTCGGTGTATTCCCGGGCTGATCAATCCGAGGGTTGGCGGCTCCACGCCGAGGGCACGCTGGGGGAGCACGCCGCGGACCCCGCGGCGGATCTGTCGGAGTGGCCGCCGGCGGGCGCGGAGAGCGTGGACATTTCGGACGCCTACGCGCGACTGGCCGCGCGCGGTTACGCCTACGGCCCCGCGTTTCAGGGGTTGGTGGCGATCTGGCGGCGCGAATCGGAGCTCTTCGCCGAGGTGGCCGCCCCCGCCGGGGCAGGGGTGGCGGTCGACGGGATGGGCATACATCCGGCGGTGTTGGATGCGGTGCTGCATGCCCTGGGGCTGGCCCTGGGAACCGGCCCCGAGACCACCGAGACCAGGCTGCCGTTTTGCTGGCGCGGGGTGTCGCTACACGCCGGGGGTGCCGGGCGGGTGCGGGCCCGTTTCACCTCGGCGGGGGCGGATGCGATCTCGGTGGAGGTGGCCGACGCCGCGGGGTTACCGGTGCTGACGGTGGGCTCGCTGGTCACCCGACCGATGACCGCCGAGCAACTGCGGGCCGCTGTGACCGCGGCCGGCGGTGCGCTCGACCAGGGCCCGCTGGAAGTGGCGTGGTCGCCAATGTCGGTGAGCCACAACGACGGTGACAGTTCCGATCGGCCTGCCGTGGTGTCGTGGGCGGACTTTTGTGCCGGCGATGAAAGCGATGCCGGGGTGGTGGTGTGGGAATGCGGGTCTGCCGGCGAGGACGTGGTGGGCTCGGTCCATGCGGCCACCCACGCTGCGCTGGAGGTGCTGCAGTCCTGGCTCGGCGGGGATCGGGCGGGCACGTTGGTGGTGTTGACCCGCGGTGGGGTGGGGTTGGCCGGTGAGGACGTCAGTGACCTGGCCGCCGCGGCGGTGTGGGGTCTGGTGCGTTCGGCGCAGGCCGAAAACCCCGGCCGGATCGTGTTGATCGACACCGACGCGGCGGTGGATGCGGCGGTGCTGGCCGGAACCGGGGAACCCCAACTGGTGGTGCGCGCCGGCACCGTGCATGCCGCCCGGCTGTCCCCGGGCCCGCAGCTGCTGACGTTGCCGGCCGGGGAATCGGCGTGGCGGTTGGCAGCCGGCGGTGGCGGCACGTTGGAGGATCTGGTGATCCAGCCCTGCCCGGAGGCGCAGGCGCCGCTGCGGGCGGGGCAGGTGCGGGTGGCGGTGGCCGCGGTCGGGGTCAACTTCCGCGATGTGGTGGCCGCATTGGGGATGTATCCCGGCCAGGCCCCACCGCTGGGCGCGGAAGGCGCCGGGGTGGTGATCGAGACCGGTCCCGAGGTGGCCGCCGTGGCCGTCGGTGACGCGGTGATGGGGTTTTTCGGCGGGGCGGGTCCGCTGGCGGTGGTGGACCAGCAACTGATTACCCGGGTGCCGCGGGGCTGGTCGTTTGCCCAGGCCGCCGCCGTGCCGGTGGTGTTCTTGACCGCCTGGTACGGGTTGGCGGACCTGGCCGGCATCCGAGCGGGGGAATCGGTGCTCATCCATGCCGGCACCGGCGGCGTGGGCATGGCGGCGGTGCAGCTGGCCCGGCACTGGGGCGTCGAAGTCTTCGTCACCGCCAGCCGCGGCAAGTGGGACACGCTGCGCGCCATGGGATTTGACGACGACCATATCGGTGATTCGCGAACGCTGGAGTTCGAGGCGAAGTTCCTCGAGGTGACCCAGGGCCGCGGGGTTGATGTGGTGCTCGACTCGCTGGCCGGTGACTTCGTGGATGCTTCGCTGCGCCTGCTGGTCCGCGGCGGGCGTTTCCTGGAGATGGGCAAGACCGACATCCGCGATGCGCAGCAGATCGCCGCCAACTATCCCGGCGTGCGATATCGGGCGTTTGATCTGTCGGAGGCCGGTCCGGTGCGCATGCAGCAGATGCTGGGCGAGGTGCGCGACCTACTGGACGCCCAGGTGCTGCATCGGCTGCCGGTCACCACCTGGGATGTGCGCTGCGCGCCGGCGGCCTTCCGGTTCATGAGCCAGGCCCGCCACATCGGCAAGGTGGTGCTGACCATGCCCTCGGCGCTGCCCGATCGGCTTGCCGACGGCACGGTGCTGATCACCGGAGCCACCGGGGCGGTCGGTGGTGTGCTGGCCCGCCACCTGGTCAGCGCCGTCGGTGTGCGCCATCTGGTGTTGGCCAGTCGGCGGGGTGATCGCGCCGAGGGTGCGGCCGAGCTGGCCGCCGAGTTGGCGCAGGACGGCGCCACGGTGCGGGTGGTGGCTTGTGACGTGGCCGATCGCGACGCGGTAGCGGGGTTGTTTGCCCAGCTGTCGCGGGAGTATCCGCCGGTGCGCGGGGTGATTCACGCCGCCGGGGTGCTCGATGACGCGGTGATCACGTCGTTGACACCGGACCGCATCGATACGGTGTTGCGGGCCAAGGTCGACGGGGCGTGGAACCTGCACGAGGCCACCCGCGATCTGGATCTGGCGATGTTTGTGCTGTGTTCCTCGGTCGCGGCCACGGTGGGCTCACCCGGGCAGGGTAACTACTCGGCGGCAAACGCGTTTCTCGACGGGTTGGCCGCGCACCGGCAGGCGGCGGGGCTAGCCGGGGTATCGCTGGCGTGGGGGCTCTGGGAACAGCCCAGCGGCATGGCCGCGCATGTGAGCAGCCGCGATCGGGCCCGGATGAGCCGCAGCGGGCTGGCCCCGATGAACCCCGGGCAGGCGCTGGACTTGCTGGACGCCGCGCTGGCGATCAACCATCCCGTCATGGTGGCCACCCGCCTGGACCGGGCCGCGTTGGATGCCCGGGCCCGAGGCGGCGGGTTGCCGCCGTTGTTGAGCGGTCTGGTCCGGCGCCCACGGCGACGCCACATCGACGACACCGGTGATGCCGCCCAATCGAAGTCGGCGCTGGCCCAACGCCTCCACGGGTTGCCCGCGGGCGAACAACGGGATCTGCTGGTGGGGCTGGTGCGTGCGCAGGCCGCCGCGGTGCTGGGCCGGCCCGCCCCCGGGGACATCGACCCCGAGGCCCGATTCCAAGACCTCGGCTTCGACTCGCTGACCGCGGTCGAACTGCGCAACCGGCTGAAGACCGCCACCGGGCTGACCCTGCCCCCCACCCTGATCTTCGACCATCCAACCCCCACCGCAGTCGCCGACCATGTGGGTCGGCAAATCCTGGACAGCGACCGCCCCGAATCCGGCCGTGCGCGGCCGGCCGAACCCGACGCCAAGGTGCCGGTGCATTCGTCGCACAGCGCGGCGGCCCGTGATGCACGCGGTATGGGCGAACATCATCAAGGTGGTAAGCGATGAATGATCGCAAACCGGCGGCGACGGTGGCCGTCCTGGCCGTGCTGGGGGCCAGCCTGGCGCTGTGGCTATCGGGATGCTCAACCGCCACACCCGATTCCGAGGATCACGGTGCGGTCACCGCGACGGCCGACCCCGCTTTGGTGGCCGAGATCCGGCAGGTAGCGGATGCGACCAAGGCTTTGACCGGCGTGCACCTGGCGGTCCGGACGACCGGGCAAGTCGACAGCATGCTCGGCATCACCAGCGCCGACGTCGATGTTCGGGCCAAGCCGCTCGCCGCAAAGGGCGTGTGCACCTATAACGGCCAGGCCGACGTCCCGTTCCGGATCAAGGACGACGTCATCGCGGTGAAGCTGTTCGACGACTGGACCAATCTCGGCAACGTCTCCGACCTGGCGGCCTCACGCCTGGTCGACCCCACCGACGGTGTGGCGAAGATGCTTTCGGGTGTCACCAATCTGCAATCGCAAAGCTCGGAGGTGATCGACGGGGTTCCCACCACCAAGATCACCGGGACCATCCCGACGGAGGCCGTCAAGATCCTCGATCCCGGTGCCAGGAAGTCGAGGCCGGCGACCGTGTGGATTGCCGCGGACGGTTCGCACCGCCTGGTCCGGGCAAGCGTGGACCTGGGGTCCGGGTCTGTCCAGGTCACGCTGTCGAAGTGGAACGAGCCGGGCGACGTCGACTGAGCGTTGACGCCACGCGTCGGAGGCCATCTGGAAGGGGCCGCGTCAAGGCCGCACGGGTGCGCGGGGAAGCCACGTGCGCGCCACCGCGGTCAGGGCGCCCACTCCAACCAGGACAATGGTGCCGACCTGACCGAGGGCGCCGACGGCCCCGCCGGACACCAGCACCAGCCCCAACCCGAACACCGCACCGAGCACCATGATCGGCGCGACGGCGCGCCCCAGCGACCCGGTGCCCGCAGGCCGTGGCCCGGCATCGATGAGGGTGGCGACGAGATACGGCACGCCGCACGCCGCGAGCAGGGCGAACGACACCAGCGGCACCGAGGCCTGTAGCTCGCGACCCAGCAGGTGTTGCCACAGCGCCACCGAGGTCCCCAGCGCCGCGAGGTGGCAGGCCAGCACCCCGAGGCCGGTCACCAGACCACCGACGGCGCCGCGCCACATGCCGACCAGGGCCACCACCGCCAACATCGTGACCGCCAGCAGCACGGCATCGTGGGTGAGGGCGCCGCGGACGGTCGCGGCCACCTGCGCGGCCCCGCTCACCGTGATCTGGCTGTCGACCAGGCTTCCGTAGTTGGTGCGCGCGACGGTTTCGAGCTGGTGCGCCCGCCTCCCCGCATCCAGGTCCAGCGCGTCTCCCTCGGAATAGACGAACAGGCGGGTCGCCGTTCCGTCCGTCGAGAACATCCACTGGCGGACGTTCCGGTACGACGGGTCCGCCAGCGCCTTGGTGGAGAGGTAGAAGCCGCCCTCGCCGGTATCGGCGAAATCGATGCTGAGTTTTCTCAGGAACGCCGACAGCTGCACGACCTGCGGGATGGTGTCCTCAACGGTGGTTTTCAGGGCAGGCACAAAGGAGCGCAGCTGCCCCAGCGCCGAACGCATCTGTGCCACCACGCGCGGTGTGGAGGCCAACGCGCTCACCGTTCTGGCCGACACCGCGGCGATCTGGTCGGCGCCGTCGGACAGCACCGCCACATCGGCGACCACCCTGTCGAAGGGATCGACCACCTTGCGCGCGGCCGAGCACAGCGCGTCTGCGGGACAGTTTTCGATGCCGCCCATCCAGCCGCGCACCGGGTCGAGGTATCCCGACACCTGTTCGGTGGTGGCCTTGATGTTGCGGGTGCCGGAGATCACCTGGTCGATGTCCTGCTGCATTTCGGTCAGCCCGGCGACACCGGCGGTCACGCTGTGCTCTAGCTCGTTGACCGCGCCGCTCACCTGATCGACCACCGACTGAAGGGTCTTGATCGCGTTGACCTGCGGCACAAACGTCGCGGCCTGCCGGTCCAGCTGGTCGGCGAGCCGTCCCGCGGCGGAGGTCAGGGTGGCCTCCGTCCACGGGACACCGCCCGGCCATGCCGCCGACTGCACCTTGCGGACCCCGGGAAGCTCCATCAGACGGCGGCTGACCCGATCGATGGCGATCAGCCCCGCCGGGTCGCGAAGGTCGTGTGCGGACTGGATCACCACCACGTCGGGCACCGGACTGCCCGCGAGTGACTGTGCGTGACGTGTCTCGGTGGGGCTTTCGGCCAGACCCCAGCGCATCCCGATCACCGGTAGCGCGCAGATCGCCAACACCACCGCGGTGACGACGGCGGGATGAGCGAGGCCGGGTATCGACAGCGCGGGTGTCCAGACGGCACCCACGGTCGGCGACGGTGACTGCCCCCACGGCCCCGCGAGCCCGATCAGGCTGGGCAAGAGCGTCAGGCACGCGGCAACTGCCACGGCCACCCCCGGTGTGGCCATGCCCACGGCGTGCAGCGCCGGGGTCCGGGCAAACAGCAGCGGGCCGGTGAGCAGCGCGAGGCCCGCCCCGGGCAGGGCCAACCCGGGCAGGTTGTTGCGGTATGCGCGGCGGCCGGCGGTGCCAGCGCTGGCGTCGGGCCTCGGCCGCCCGACCAGCACGGCGGACGTGGTGATGGCGGCGATCATCAGGACCGCGGCCAGGGTCGCGGAGAACGTCGACAGCCCCGACCCGGTGCCCCCGCGCGGTCCCGACACCACCGCGGCCAACGGCCACGCCACCGCGAGCGACAGCCCTGCGGTCAGCAGCGCGATCCCGGCCGCCTTCCTGGACCGCCGCGCGCGCAGCAGCAGCAGAACGGCGATCAGCGCCGCGGCGATCACGATCGCCGCGCCCTGCCACCAGGTCATCCGCATGGGCGTGGCGGCGGTGGTCGCTGGGACCACGATGCGGGCGCGAAGCCCCGCACCCGGCGGCAGCGCGCGCAGCACCGATCGTGCGGCGTCGAGCGATTCCCGCGCTTGGGCGGTCCCCGCCTGGCCCACCAGCCACACCAGCGCGCTGCCGCAGCGGCCGTCTGCGCTGGTCGCCACCGGGGCGGTGAGCGGATCGGACCACCAGTCGAGCACGGATCCCACGTGGCGGGTGTCGGCGCGCAGGGCGCTCACGGCGGCGTCGTAGTACCGCTGGTCCGCCGGCCCCAGCGGGTCACGGCCTTCCAGCACCAGGTAGGCGAGGGCGTTGCTGCCGGTGCCCGGGAAGGCCGCCGCGATCCGGCTGGCGGCGGCGGATCTCGTGGCATCGTGGGGCAGCAGCGCCGAGCCGGTGTCGCCGGATTTCGGTGGTGTCAGCGCGAGGGTCAAATTCGCGATCACCGCCACCGCGATCCAGGCGGTGACCGTCAGGAGCTTGGCGAGCCGCGACCGGTCGGCCGACACGCTAGGCGTCCAGGCGGGCGAACTGATCCTGCCGATACTGCTCGACACACGCCCCTCGTCTGACCTTGCCGCTTGTGGTGATCGGGATCGAGCCTGGCGGTACCAACACCAGGTCCGCGACGCTGAGGCCGTGCGAGCTGGCCAGCGCCGAGGTGACTTCGCGTTTGATGGCGCTCAACCTTTCGGTCGCGGCCTCGTCCGAGTCGCCGCGCTTTTTGAGTTCGATGATGGCCACCAGTCTTTCGGTGCTGCGATCGCCGGGAACCGAGATTGCCGCGCAGCGGCCTCGGGTGATCTCCTGGATCGTCGCCTCGATGTCGTCGGGAGAATGGTTGCGCCCGTACACGATCAGCAGATCTTTGATCCGGCCGATGATGAACAACTCGCCGTCGTCGACGAAACCCGAGTCTCCCGTCCGCAGCCACGGACCTTCGGGTGTGCCCGCCGACGGTGCGACGATCGTCGCGCCGAAGGTGCGCTTAGTCTCTTCGGGTCGCCGCCAATAGCCGGTGGCGACGTTGTCGCCGTGCACCCAGATCTCCCCGACCATGCCCTGCGGTCGTTCGGTACGGGTCTCGGGGTCAACGATCCGCACGATCGGTGATTGCGGCACCAGGTAGCTGACCAACCGGGTACCGCGTCCGGTTGCGCACCGTTGCGCATGGCCGGCGGAGAGTTTTTCGGTCTCGAAGTCGACCAGTGTGGGTGGTTGGCCCGGCCTGCTGGTCGCCACGTACACCGTCGCTTCTGCCAGCCCATAGGAGGGGCGCAGCACCTTTTCCTGAAGATTGAAGCGGGCGAAGCGGTCGGCGAACCGCTGGAGCGTCGCCGGCTGCACCCGCTCGCTACCGCTGAGGATGGTCAGCACAGCGCCGAGATCGTGCCCGGCCATGTCGTCGTCGGTAATTTTCTTGGCCGCCAGTTCGAAGGCGAAATTCGGCGCCGCCGAAAAGGGGTGAGAATGGCCGGCCAGCAGGTGCATCCACCGGGCCGGACGCTGCAGGAACGCCACCGGGCTGGTGAGCGCCGCCCGATATCCCCCCAGAATCGGTGCGCAAATTCCCAGCACCAAACCCATGTCGTGGTAGAACGGCAGCCACGACACCAGCGTCGCGTCCGGCGGTGCGATCCCGTCGGAGTCCGCGAAGTAGCCGGACATCAGCTGTTCGAAGTTGCTGCGAAGGTTCTGATGGGACATCATCACGCCGGCCGGTGTCCGGGTGGACCCCGACGTATATTGCAAATACGCGGTGGCCGGGTAATTTTCGTCACCGGCGTCAGACCCGTTCGGAGAGTCCAGATCGAGCGAATCAACCTCGATGATCGAAGCGGCGGATTCACCGGGCTGCCGCGTAACATGCTGGGCGACATCGTCTATGACCGAGGATGTCGTGAGAACGGCAACGGGCGACGCGTCGCGCAGCACCGCATCGACGCGGTCATCGCTGGCGCCGCCCTGCGGAACCGACAGCGGAACCGCGACAAGCCCGGCCTGCAGTGCGCCGAGGAAGCCGACGATGTAGTCGAGTCCCTGCGGAGCCACGATGGCCGCGCGCTCACCCGTCGAACCGCAACGCCTCAGCTCGCGTGCGACGTTGCGGGTTCGCCGATATAGCTGCGCCCACGTCAGGCTTTCCGCAACCCCATCCCAGTCCTGCTCGTAGTCGATGAACGTGAACGCCGTCTCGTTGGGCTGCAGACGGGCCCACGCGCGCAGCACGGCAGGAAGGGAACGCACTGTCATGGGCATCACGTTACCGGCCCCGTTTCGGGGTTGTCCCGGCGTTCGTCGAATGGTAGCGGCGGCCCCCGGTGTCGGCAGAGTCGCATTTCGCCAGGTCAGCGGGGGCCGGCTGCGGCACCCGCCGCGCGGCTGGCCGCGCGCCGAACGTGACCGTGCGGTGGCGGCGGGTCCGGCGGGCCTACCACGGGAATTCGCGCCGTTTGGGCTCCGCTTCCCGCTGGGCGGTCTAAGCTTGGGGCTTCCGGCTATGGTGTCGACATCCGGGTTAGCTCGGGTCGGGGGTGGTGAGAGCGGCGCTGCGCCGTCGGCGTGCCCGTACCGAAAATCGTGTCGTCGGGTAACACCGGTTGAGCTGAGACGAGGATAAAGAGCGATGGAAACACGTGTCACTCCCATTGCGGTCATCGGGATGGCATGTCGACTTCCCGGGGGAATCGACTCGCCCGACATGCTGTGGGAGTCCTTGGTGCGCGGGGACGACCTGATCACCGAGATTCCGCCTGACCGCTGGGACGCCGACGACTATTACGACCCTGAGCCGGGGGTTCCCGGTCGGACGGTGTCGCGGTGGGGCGGGTTTCTCGACGACGTCGCCGGCTTCGATGCCGAGTTCTTCGGGATCAGCGAGCGGGAGGCGATCTCGATCGATCCGCAGCACCGATTGTTGCTGGAAACCGCGTGGGAGGCGGTCGAGCATGCCGGACTGGATCCGGCGTCGCTGGCCGGGTCCGCGACGGCCGTGTTCACCGGGCTGACGCACGAGGACTACCTGGTGCTCACCAAGGGTGCCGGCGGTTTGGCCAGCCCGTATGTGGTTACCGGCCTGAACAACAGCGTGGCCTCCGGGCGGATCGCCCACGCGTTGGGCCTGCACGGCCCCGCGATGACGTTCGATACGGCGTGTTCTTCGGGCCTGATGGCGGTGCACCTGGCCTGCCGTAGCCTGGGCCAGGGCGAGAGCGATCTCGCGTTGGCCGGCGGCTGCGCGGTGCTGCTGGAGCCGGACGGAAGTGTGGCGTCGTCCGGGCAGGGCATGCTTTCGCCGACCGGTCGCTGCCATGCCTTCGATGTCGGGGCGGATGGTTTCGTGCGCTCCGAGGGCTGTGCCGTGGTGTTGCTCAAGCGATTGCCCGATGCGCTGCGCGACGGTAACCGGATCCTGGCCGTGGTGCGCGGTACCGCCGCTAACCAGGACGGTCGCACGGAAACGCTGACGATGCCGTCGGAGGACGCGCAGGTCGCCGTGTATCGCGCGGCGTTGGCGGCGGCGGGAGTGCAACCCGACACGGTCGGCGCGGTGGAGGCGCACGGCACCGGAACCCCGATCGGTGACCCGATTGAGTACCGCAGCCTGGCGCGGGTGTACGGCGTCGGCAACCGCTGCGCGCTCGGATCGGCCAAGAGCAACATCGGCCACAACGAATCCGCGGCCGGGGCGGTGGGCCTGATCAAGGCGATTCTGTCGCTGCGGCACGGGGTCATACCGCCGCTGCTGCACTTCAACCGGCTGCCCGAGGAACTGGCCGAGATCGAGACGGGACTTTTTGTGCCGCAGGCGGTTACGCCATGGCCGATCGGTGACGAGCAGGCGCCGAAGCGGGTCGCGGTGTCCTCGTTCGGGATGTCGGGAACAAACGTGCACGCCATCGTCGAACAAGCACCGGAGACCGCCCACGATGACACCTCGGCGGAGTCCGTGGGCCCGCAGCTATTCGCGTTGTCCGCCACGTCCACCGACGCGTTGCGGCAGACCGCGCGCCGGCTCGCCGAGTGGGTGGAGGAACGCCCCGACTCCCTGACGCCCGCGGACTTGGCCTACACGCTGGCGCGGCGGCGCGGGCATCGGCCGGTGCGCACCGCGGTGGTGGCCGCAACGCTGCCGGAACTCGCGCAGGGCCTGCGGGCGGTGGCCGACGGTGACCGCCGGTATGAGCCCGCGGTGGGACACGGCGACCGCGGACCGGTGTGGGTGTTCTCCGGGCAGGGATCCCAGTGGGCCGGCATGGGCGCTGACCTGCTCGCGCGTGAGCCGGTGTTCGCCACGACCGTCGCAGCGCTGGAGCCGGTGATCGCCGCGGAATCGGGCTTCTCGGTGACCGAGGCGATGACGGCCCCGCAGACCGTCACCGGGATCGACCGGGTGCAGCCGACCCTGTTCGCCATGCAGGTCGCGCTGGCCGCCACCATGGAGACGTGCTACGGGGTGCGACCGGGCGCGGTCATCGGACACTCGCTGGGCGAAGTTGCCGCGGCCGTCGTCGCGGGGGCACTGTCGCTGGAAGACGGGGCGCGCGTCATCTGTCGGCGCTCCCGGTTGATGTCCCGCATTGCCGGCGCCGGCGCCATGGCATCGGTGGAACTGCCTGCCAAACAGGTGAATTCGGAGCTCATGGCCCGCGGCATCGACGATGTCGCGATCTCGGTGGTGGCCTCCCCGGCCTCGACGGTGATCGGCGGCGCCGCCGAGACGGTGCGCGACCTGGTCGCCCGGTGGGAGCAGCGTGACGTGATGGCCCGCGAGGTGGCCGTTGACGTGGCGTCGCACTCGCCGCAAGTCGACTCGATCCTCAACGAGTTGGCCGCCGCGCTGGCGGAGCTCAAGCCGACGGCACCCAAGGTTGCGTACTACTCGGCTACCCTGTTCGACCCCCGCGAGCGCCCGACGTGCGACGGCCGGTACTGGGTGGACAATCTGCGCAACACGGTGCAGTTCGCCGCGGCCGTGCAGGCCGCGTTGGAGGACGGCTACCGGGTGTTCGCCGAGCTGTCACCGCACCCGCTGCTGACCCACGCCGTCGAGCAGACCGCCCGGAGTCTGGACATGTCGGCGGCCGCTCTGGCCAGCATGCGGCGGGAGCAGCCGCTGCCGCTGGGGCTGCGCGGCTTGCTTACCGACCTGCACAGCGCGGGCGCCGCCGTGGACTTTTCCGTGCTCTACCCCGCGGGGCGGTTGGTGGATGCGCCGCTGCCGGCGTGGACGCACCCGCGTTTGCTCATCGACGGCGACGGGCCAGAACGGCAGGCGCAGGGCGCCTGCACCGTCGCCGTTCATCCGCTGCTGGGCGCGCATGTGCGGCTGCTCGAGGAGCCGGAACGCCACGTCTGGCAGGCCGACGTCGGCACCGCCACGCTGTCCTGGCTGGGCGATCATCAGGTGCACAACGTGGCCGCCTTTCCCGGGGCCGGCTACTGCGAGATGGCGCTGGCCGCCGCCGAGGTGCTCGGCGAGGCGACCGCACGATCCTGGGAGGTCCGCGACATCGCCTTCGAGCAGATGCTGCTGCTGGACGACCAGACGCCCATCGATGCGGTGGCCACGGTGGACGCGCCGGGTGCGGTCAGCTTCGTGGTGGAGACCAACCAGGACGGGGAAAAAGCCCGGCACGCCACGGCGACGCTGCGCCCCACCGAGGATGACCCCGCGCCACCCGCCTACGACGTCGCTGCCCTGCTGGCGGCGCATCCGTGCAGCGTGAGCGGGACCGAATTACGGGCATCGTTCGTCGAGCGCGGGGTTGCGCATGGTCCCGCGTTCAGTGGTCTGGCCAGCGCGCGCACCGCCGAGGCGGGCGGCCCCACCGTGCTGGCCGAGGTCGGGCTGCCCGCGTCGATCCGCTTCCAGCAGGGCGCCTACCGCGTGCACCCGGCGCTGTTGGATGCCTGTTTCCAGTCCGTCGCCGCCGGCGTGCAGGCCACCGCCGGTGGTGGCCTGCTGCTGCCGTTGGGTGTGCGCCGGCTGCGCGCCTACGGATCCACCCGCAACGTCCACTACTGCTACACGCGGGTGACCAAGGCCGACGCGACCGGAGGGGAGGCCGACCTCGACCTGCTGGACGAGCACGGCAACGTCCTGTTGACCGTGGTCGGGCTGCGCATGGGAACCGGGACCACCGAAACCGGCGAGCGCGATCGGCTGCTCAACGAGCGGCTGCTGACCCTTGCGTGGCAGCAACGAACGCTGCCCGAGGCCGCGCCCGACGAGGCGAGGTCATGGCTGCTGATCGACACCTCCGACGCCGTGGACATGCTGGCCGCCAGGCTGGCGGACGCGTTGAAATCCCACGGTCCCCAGGGCACCGAATGCGTCAACCTCCCCTGGTCGCGGGAGGCGGATCCGGCGACCGGCCGGGAACGGCTGACAAGTCACCTGCGCGCCCGCCTGGTCGATGGCGTGGTGGTGCTGTGTGGGTCCGGGGTCGGCGACCCCGATGAGGCAAGACTGCTGGCCGGTCGTGAGCAGGTGCGGCAGCTGGTCCGGATCACCCGGGAGCTGGCCGAATTGGAGGGCGAGCTGCCTCGTCTGTTCGTGGTGACCAGGCAGGCGCAGATCGTTCGGCCGCAAGATCAGCTCAACCTGGACCAGGCCGGGCTGCGTGGCCTGCTCCGGGTGATCAGCAGCGAACATCCGCTGCTGCGCACCACCCAGATCGACGTGGACGACCACACCGACGCCGAACACGTGGCCCACCAACTGCTGGGCGGATCCGACGAGGACGAGACCGCCTGGCGCCATGGCGAGTGGTATGTGGCGCGGTTGTGCCCCGCTCCGCTGAGCCACGACGAGCGGCACACCGCCATGGTGGATCACGAACGCGACGGCATGCGGCTGCAGATCCGTACCCCGGGTGATCTGCAGACGCTGGAACTGGCCGCCTGCGAGCGGGTTTCGCCCGGGCCCGGGCAGATCGAGGTCGCGGTCAGCATGTCCACCGTCAACTTCGCCGATGTTCTCATCGCCTTCGGGCAATTCCCGGTCATCGATGACCGCCAACCGCAATTGGGGATGGACTTCGTCGGTGTGGTGACCGCGGTCGGGGAGGGCGTCACCGATCACCAGGTCGGCGACCGGGTCGGCGGGTTTTCCGAAGGCGGCTGTTGGCGGACGTTCCTCACCTGCGACGCCACCCTTGCCGCCACCCTGCCACCCGGCCTGACCGATGAACAGGCGGCGGCGGCCGCCACCGCGCACGCCACCGCCTGGTACGGGCTGCACGACCTGGCCGGGATCAAGGCCGGTGACAAGGTGTTGATTCACTCGGCGACCGGTGGTGTGGGGCAGGCGGCGATCGCGATCGCGCGCCATGCGGGGGCCCAGATTTTCGCCACCGCCGGCAGCCCCGAGCGTCGGAAACTGTTGCAGCACTGGGGCATCGAGCACGTCTACGACTCACGCAGCGTCGAGTTCGCCGAGCAGATCCGACGCGACACCGACGGCTACGGCGTGGATATCGTGCTGAACTCGCTGACCGGTGCGGCGCAGCGCGCCGGGTTGGAGCTGTTGGCCTTCGGTGGACGGTTCGTCGAGATCGGCAAACGCGACGTGTATGGCAACACCCGGCTGGGGCTGTACCCGTTCCGACGCGGCCTGACGTTCTACTACCTGGATCTGGCGCTGATGTCGATCCTCCAGCCCGGCCGGGTCCGCGAGTTGCTCACCACGGTGTACCAGCTCACCGCCGACGGTGTGCTGGCGGCACCGCAGTGCACGCATTACCCGCTGGCGGATGCGGCCAGCGCCATCCGGGCGATGAGCAATGCCGAACACACCGGCAAACTTCTGCTCGACATGCCCCGCGGCGGGCGCAGCAGCGTGGTGGTGCCGCCGGAGCGGGTTCCGGTGTTTCGCCGCGACGGCGCCTACATCATCACCGGTGGCCTGGGCGGCCTCGGCCTTTACTTCGCCTCGAAGATGGCCGGGGCGGGCTGCGGCCGCATCGTGCTGACCGCGCGCAACCAGCCCAACCCCAGAGCCCGGCAGACAATCGAGCGCTTGCGCAAGGGCGGGGCCGACATCGTGGTCGAGTGCGGCAATATCGCCGAACCCGACACCGCCGACCGCCTGGTGAGCGCGGCCACCGCCACCGGGCTTCCGGTGCGTGGTGTGCTGCACGCGGCGGCGGTGGTCGAGGACGCCACGCTGACCAACATCACCGACGAGCTCATCGACCGCGACTGGGCGCCCAAGGTGTACGGGTCCTGGAACCTGCACCGCGCCACCAGCGGGCAGCCGCTGGACTGGTTCTGCCTGTTCTCGTCCGGAGCGGCCCTGCTGGGCTCGCCGGGGCAGGGCGCCTACGCCGCGGCCAACAGCTGGGTCGACGCGTTCGCGCAGTGGCGCCGTGCGCGGGGCACGCCGGCCAGCGCGATCGCCTGGGGTGCGTGGGCGGAGGTCGGCCGCGCCACCTTCCTGGCCGAAGGCGGCGAAATCATGATCACCCCCGAGGAGGGTGCGTATGCCTTCGAGACGCTGCTGCGCCACGACCGCACCTACACCGGCTACATTCCGATCATCGGGGCACCTTGGCTGCCCGACCTCGTGCGCCGCAGCCCATGGGGGGAGATGTTCGCCTCCACCGGGCAAAGCGCAAGGGGGCCAAGCAAATTCCGCACCGAGCTGAGTTCGCTGCCGCACGACGAATGGCCCGCCCGGCTGCGGCGGCTGATCGTCGAGCAGGCGAGCCTGATCCTGCGCCGCACGGTCGACGCCGACCGGCCGTTCGTTGAGTACGGGCTGGACTCGCTGGGCATGCTCGAGATGCGCACCCACATTGAAACCGAGACCGGGATACGGCTGTCCCCCAAGGTGATCGCCACCCACAACACCGCGCGCGCACTGGCCCAGCACCTGGCGGACACGCTGCTCGCGGAGGACGCCGATAAGTAGCTCGCGCACCGTGGGGTCACTCCATCACCCAGCCGTACTCCGCGGGCACCGTGCACAGCAGGGCGCGGATCGCCTCGAGGGTCTGTTGGGCCTCGATGTGTCCGTGATGCTCGATCACCATTTGCCCGCCGTGAACCCCGCAGCCGTAGAAATCGAGGGGGACGGTGATGGAACAAAAGAATTGGCCCTGAAATTCGCCCAGCTCCAAGCCCTCGGGGGTGGGGACGGGGAGCGCGCTGACATCGGTGCAGAACACCAGCGGCGGCAGCCCCGGTGGAGTTCCTTCGAATGCCACGCCAAAGTTCAGGGCCGACTGCTGAATCAGGCCGTCGGCCAGGTCCGCCCGAAAGGTGGCGCCGATGTCGGTCGCCAGGTCCACGATGTCGGTGTTCGGCCCGATCTCCGCGAGGTAGGTTGCCACCCCGACCAGGTTGGTACTCTCGGTCGGCCTTACCGGCGGGGTGAGGAAGTATCGCAGGTCGACCGGATACGCGTAGGGGATCGGGACGTGCGGGGTTTCCCGCATCCGCCACTCGGTCAGCAGGATGGCCGCGGCCACCACGGTGTTGACGCTGACCCGATTCTCCCGGCTGAACTCCACCAGGTCGGCCGTCTGCTGCTCGGTGAGCCGGACCCTGGTGACCGGAACGGCCTGCGGCGATCCGGGAGTGGCAACCAGGGTCGGCTTGACGGAGGCGGGTAGGTCGTAGGCGAACATCACCGGCATGAAACGCTCGACGCCCGACACCCCGAGCCTTTTGACGCCCCGCTGTTGCAGCACGACCTCGAGTGGCGCCGGAGCCGGCTCCGGGATCACCGGACCGGGGTCGCCGGTAGTTACCACAGCGGTGTACCGGGTGAACAGCTCTTCGAGAAGGCCGGCCCCATGGTGACCGTCGGCGATGCTGTGGTGCAGATACACCGTCAGCGCCGATGTTTGCTCGCCGAGCGTCAGCCGAAGATTCAACAGGGACGCGGTTTGATCGAGCCGGATTCCGGCCGGCGTCGCGTTGTTGCCGTCGACGACACATATCCCGGAATGCAGCAGGTCGTCGGCGACGAGAAACCAACCGCCATCGGGGCTTGGCTCCAGGTGACTGGCCAACACCGGGTGGGCCGCCACCAGGGCGTCGAACGCATCCGATAGCGCATCGACGTCGACACCACCGTGCAGCCGCACCGTCATCGACGTGAAAACCTCGTATTTCGCGAAGACTTCCTCGCTGTGTGACAGCTTTCGGATCACCGATCCGCCAAACACCTCAAAGACTCCCAACTGGTCGCGGCATGCCGGGTCAATGCGTGCTGGCCCGTCGATACCCGACTGCCAGCGGCAGTGCGCACGCGGCGCAAATGCCCACGGCCCACAGCAGCGTGGCGATCATCGGAGCCAGCACCGGACCGCCCGCCGACAATCCGCGCATCGCCGCGACGGCGTAGCTCACCGGCTGATGCGCGACCACCGGCTGGATCCAACGTGGGTATTGGTCCAGCGGCACCAGACCCGTGGAGAAGAAGATCGCGATCGCTTGCACCAGCTCAACCGCTTCCACAACGAAAGCTTGGGTGGCGTAGAAGGCCACGGTCGTGACGGTAACGGCGAATGCGATACCCAGTATCACCGGAACACTAAGCCAGGTGAGGCTCGCTATTGCGCCCTGCCGAAACCGGAAGCCCAACATGACGCCCACACTCAGCATCACGACGGTGGTGAACAGAATCCGAACCGCGTCTCCGAGGATTCGAGAGAGCAGGCCCGATGCCCGGTGCACAGGCAGCACCCACAACCGGGAAAGCAGCCCGATGGAGCGCTCGCGCATCAGGTCGATTGCGACGAACGATGATCCAGTGATCGCGGCGCCGATCGCGATGAGCGGAACGATGCTGTACATCGCGTTGTCGTGGGTTACGGCGTAAATCAGATTACCGAGCACGACCTTCAACACCAGCATGAACAGAATCGGTAACACCAGCGCTTCGACGGCGGTCAGGTAGTCACGCGACCACCGACTGAGTATCCGCTTGGTCTGCACCACAGTATGCGAAACGAGCTGCCTGACAGAGTTTTCCGGGTACTGCGAGCGCACGGGTGCAAACCCGACTTGTTGACTTGTCATAGAAATCATGGCCGTCTGGACAACACGAAGATGGATAAGGGCACCAGGAGCACCATAAAACCGAGCAGCCACGCCAACGTCGGCACCATGACAGGCCACGCCACCGGTATCGCTGTCTTGATGGTATCCCCGGCCAGGGCGCGCAGCGCCGCCACGAACTGGGAGATCGGTTGGTTACGGACAAACGGATGTATCCAGTGAGGAAACAGCTTGATGGGCATGAGACCGATCGACAGCAGGCCGAAGATCAAAATGGGCAATGTCAGCAGCGGCAGCATGGCGTCGGGGTTGCGGGTCGCGGTGCCGATCAGGTCAGCGGCAAATGACAGCAGGGTCCCGATCACGATCGCCAATACGCAAAAGCCGATGATAGCCAGGGGGCCACGATGGAAGCGGAACCCGATCGCGTAGCCGCAGATCAGCGATACCGCCAAACCCCAGCAGCAGCGGTACACGGCGACTGACACCCGCGTCAGCACCGGCATCAACGGAGCGATCGGCATGGACCTGAACCGTCGATTGATGCCCAGCAGAGAATCGGTTGCCGCCCGGAAGGCCGAGGAAATGGCGGCGAACGCAATGGACTGCAGCACGATCAGCGGGGCGATGTATTGCCCCAAGTTACTGGCGACGCCTGGGCTGCCACCACCCACGTAATGGTTCCACGGTATGGCGAACGGTATGTAGAAGCCCACCGTGAAAACCACCGGCGCACCAATCGTGGTGACTTCTTCAGCGTTGCGCAGGCCCGGCGCGATGAAGCGCAGAAACAGTACCCACCACTGCCGGATCGTCGACAGGCGTGGTTCCCCCATGCTTGGGCGTGGCCCCGTGAAGGTCGAGGCCGGAATCGGATCGAAGGCCGGGGCGCTCACCGCATGGCCCCGGACGCAAGATGGCTTAGAGACTCGCTGGGATCTGATGTCAGGGACAGGAATACGTCGTCGAGCGACGGCCGGCGTAGCGCGATTTCGGCCAACTCGATATTCGCCTCGTCGAGTCGGCGCGCGGCCTCGATGAGCGTGCTGGTCCCGCGTGGCGCCGGAATCGCAATCCGGTCTGATTCGGGTGTCAGCATGGCCGTGCTGTGCTCGGGCAGCAGCGGACCGAGCGCTGCGACGATAGCGTCCAGATCCTTGAGATCCCGCGGCACTATTTCGCAGAAGGTGTCGCCGGCGCGGTGCTTGAGCTCAGTTGCGGTGCCGTCGGCGATGACCGTGCCGTGATCGATCAACACGATGCGGTCACAGAGCGCATCCGCCTCCTCGAGATACTGCGTGGTCAACAACGTGGCGATGCCGAGCTTCTTGAAGCTGGCCACCAGATCCCAAATAGCTTGCCGGCTCCTCGGATCCAGCCCGGTGGTGGGCTCGTCTAGGAACGCCACTTGGGGTCGGACCACCAGTCCGCACGCGATGTCGATCCGTCGACGCATCCCGCCAGAGTACGTGCTCACCGGCCGCTTCCTGGCATGCACGAGGCCGAATTGCCCGAGCAGTTCCCGCGCCCGTTGGCGCGCCGCGGACTTGCTCAACCCGTACAGACGACCGAACAGCACCAGGTTCTGCTCACCGGAAAGCGCGTCGTCGACGGCCACCTGCTGTCCGGTGACCATGATCGAGCGCCGCACGCTGGCCGGGTCGGATGCGACGTCGTAGCCGGCGACGGTCGCCGAGCCTCGATCCGGCCGCGTCAGCGTCGACAAGATGTCCACCATGGTCGTCTTGCCCGCCCCGTTGGGGCCAAGCAGACCAATCACCTCACCGCGGCCCACGTCGAAACTGACGTCATCCAGCGCCACCACCTTGCCGTATGTCTTGCGAATCCCGCGAACCGCCACGGCCTTATCTCTATTGGGCATCTGAATTCTCCTCAGTCGAGGCTCGACAGGTCCACCAGCGCACCGGCTTCGGTGGCTCCGACAGCGTCGCCTCGTTCTTGTTCCGCGGCGACGGCCTCTTGGATCAGCTCGCTGAGCGCGATCGGGAAGGTCCGCATCAGCGCTTCCGCGGTTGCCGTTGGGATCCGGCGGGTGTCGTACCACCAATCCAGATGCAGCGAGCCGGCGCAGCGATACGCGCGAAGTTCGATGGCGTGGCCCAGTCCGGCGACCGTCTCGCGCACCGGCAGTATGTCGGAGTCGAACCGCGCGGGAGCGTCGACGGCAGGCAACTCGGGGATCACGCCGGCGTACCGGAAGTGGATGTCCGGGGTGCGCTGCGCGCCCAGGATCCGTCCGGTCGGTGCGTACAGATACCGCAGCAAGCCGTAGCCAATTCCGTAGTGCGGAACGGATTTCAGGGTGTCGTGAACGGCGTCGAGCTGCTGAATCGCCGCGGCGCCCTGGCCGTTCGCGCATGCCAGCGCAATGGGATAGCACGTCGTGAACCAGCCGACCGTTCTACGCAGGTCGACATCCGGCCGCAGCACCGAGCGGCCCTCGCCCTCGAGCTCCACGGCGACCACACCCTCACCGACCGTCTGCGCTATCGTTCGGCCAAGCCCGGCCAGCACGATCTCCTGGATCGATCGTCGGAACCTGCGCCGAGCATCGTCGAGTTCGAATGTCTGCTCGACGGTTAACGTGCACGACAACGTGGTCAGATCGTCGACGCCGGGGGCCGTCATCGGATCGGCCAGCCACAACGTCACCTTGCGGGCATTCTCGATCCAGAAGGAGCAGGTGTCCAGCGCCGCCGGATGCGTCGCGAGGGCCGCGCAGCGCACCGACCACTCCCACCACCCGGTGCCGACCGGCTGCAGCGTGATCTGCTGGCCTGCCAGCCGTTGCCCAAACGCGGTGAGGATGTCGGTCTCCAGGATTTGGCGCGACGCGTCGTCGGCGACCAGCCGGTGGATGGCCAGGCCCAGGTAGTGCGGACCGCCGTGTGCACCGATAATATGCGCGGCGACCAGCGCGTTCGACATGTCTTGGTGGGCAATCAGTTCGGCCAGGATGCCGGACACCGCGGCGCGCTCCTCGGCGCTTTCGGCGGCCACATCCTCGGGCAGCGATCGGGTTATCAGTCGGGTGAATTCGGCCGGCGGTGCTATCTGTTGCTGCCAACCTCCGTCCCGGTTGACCAGCCGCAGGCGCAGCGCATCGTGATGGTTGACCACCGCGGTCAGCACCGCACGGATGTCTTCCGGATCCACCTTGGGGTCCAGCCGCAGGATCAGCGGCACGCGCCAGCGGCCGGTGTCGCGCAGGCCCCGGTCGAGGAAGTACGCCATGTTCGGCGGAACCGCCGGATTCGCCTCCGCTTGCGGGGGTTTGGCTAACCCGCTGGCCGCAAACGAGGCGTCCACCGCGGCGGTCAGCGCCGCCAGGGTTGGGTATTCGTACAGGTCCTGCGGCGTGATGGTCAGATCTTCGTTGGCGGCGCTCATGGCGATGCTGATCGCCATCAGGGAATCGCCGCCCAGATCAAAGAAATTGGCGTTTCGATCGACCGAGCTGACGCCCAGGCACTGCGACCAGATGCGCTGTAACGTGGCCTCGGTCTGCGACGCCCCGTTGCCTGCCACACCGCCGGTGGCGGCATCGGCGGTGGCGCCGGCGGGCGCGCCGTTGCCGGCTGCCGAAACGTTCGTCCGCACGGTGGGCTTGGGATCCACCCAATGCCGTTGGCGGGCAAACGGATAACCGGGTAGCGAAACGACGCGCGGGTGCGCCGGGCGCAGCGGAGACCAGTCGACCTCGACGCCGGCCGACCAGAGCTCGCCGAGGGCCCGCAGGAAGGTGTCCCGGTCGTCGGTGTTCTGGATGGGGTGGCGCATGAGCCGGACGGCGCGGTGCCCGGTCGACCATTTCGGGTGTCGGATCGCCGACCCGGTCAGGCTGCCACCCGGTCCCACCTCGACCAGGATCCGCGCCGGATCGCTGAGCACCGCATCGAGTTCGTCGGCAAACCTGATGGTGGAACTGATCTGGCGCGCCCAGATGGCCGGATCGGTGGCCTGCTCGGCCGACATCCAGGTTCCGGTGAGGTTGGACAGCACCGGCGTGCGCGGAGCGTGCAGCCGCTGACGGGACAAGAACTCCTGGAATTCAGCCAGCATGGGATCCATTGCGCTGGAATGAAACGCGTGGGTTGCGCGTACCCGCCGAGCGGGTATTCCACGCTCACCCAGGCGCTTGGTGAACGCGCGAATCTGATCCGTGGGCCCGGCGATGACGCAGTTGCCGGGATCATTCACCGCCGACAGTTCGACCCCGGGGGAGAGGTGCTCGGCGACCTCGTCTTGGCTCAGCGCCACCGCGACCATGGCGCCGGGCGGCGACTGGTGCATCAGCCGGGCGCGCAACGACACCGTCTTGATCGCCGTGTCGAGATCGAATATCCCGGCCAGGGTGGCCGCGATGTATTCGCCGGTGCTGTATCCGACATAAGCCCCGGCGTGCACGCCGAACGTCTCGACCAACTTCGCCAGCGCGTATTCCACCGTGAACAGCGCCGGCTGCGAACGGTCAATACGTTCCAGATCCGTTGCGGTGCCATCGAATATCTGGGAATACAGATCCAGGTCCAGTTCGGCGCGGAATCCGGCGGCGCAGGCGTCGAAGTGTTCGGCGAAAACGGGCTCGGTATCGTACAGCCCCTTGGCCATCCCGACATGTTGAGCGCCCTGTCCGGGAAACAGGAAAACGACTCGCTGCGAAGATGGTTGGGCCTTTTCGCCGCTGTCTGCAGATTCACCGACAAAGACGTTGTCGTGCTCGACGGCCCGCAGCACCGTTACCGCGTGCTCGCGGTCGTGAACGACGGCGGCCATTGTGACGTTGTGCTTGCGCCGCCCCGCCAGCGTGTGGGCGACATCGGCAAGGTTCGGGGAGTCTGGCCCGGCCAACGCGGTGGCCAGGGCGGTCCGCGACTGGCCAAGCGCGGCGGAGGTGTGCGCCGACAGCAGCAGCACCTGCGGGCCGGACGGCTCGGCGCGTTCCGGAACCTGCGGCGCCTCCTCGAGCACGACGTGGGCGTTGGTCCCGCCTACCCCGAACGAGCTGACCCCGGCCCGGCGCGGGCCGTCGCATTCCCAGGGGCCGTATGTGCTCTGCACGAGGAACGGACTCTGGTCCAGCCGCAGTTCCGGGTTGGGGCTGCTGAAGTGCAGCGTTGCGGGAATGGCGGTGTTCTTCAGGCACAGGATCGTCTTGATCAGGCCCGCGATTCCGGCCGCGACCTCCAGGTGGCCGATGTTCGACTTGACCGATCCGAGCACGCAAGGAGCCGCCCGGGTTGTCCGAGACACCTCGAATGCCGTTCGGAGGCCCTGGATTTCGATCGGATCACCCAGCGGGGTGCCGGTTCCGTGGGTCTCGACATAGCTCACGGTGGACGCGTCCACGCCGGCCACCGCGTGGGCTTCGGCGATGACATCGGCCTGCGCGGCCGGGTTGGGTGCGGCGTACCCCATCTTCGCCGATCCGTCGTTGTTGATCGCCGATCCGCGGATGATGGCGTGCACGCGGTCCCCGGCGTCGACGGCGGCCCGCAACGGTTTGAGGGCCACGATCCCGACACCGCTGCCGAAGACGGTGCCGTCGGCCCGCACGTCAAAGGGCCGGCAGTGGCCGACGGCCGACACCATCGACCCTGGCGAGTGCCAGTAACCCACCCGGTGGGGGATGCACAGCGACACCCCGCCGGCCAAGGCCAGGTCGCATTCGCCGGACAGCAGGCTCAGGCAGGCCAGGTGAACCGCGACCAGCGACGACGAGCACGCCGTTTGCACCGCGATGCTCGGGCCCCGCAGGTTGAACTGGTGCGATACCCGGGTCGCCAGGAAATCCTTGTCGTTCTGCAGGAACAGGCTGAACTGATCGAAGTTGAGTCCCTCGGCCAACACGGCGTTCGGGTCGCGATGCGACAGCAGGTTGTGCAGCAGATAGCCACTGGGAGAGCTGGTTCCGTACACGCCGATCGAGCCGTCGAACCGCGCGGGGTCGCAGGCCGCGTCCTCGAGCGCATGCCACGCGCACTGCAGGAACAACCGATGCTGCGGATCCAGCACGCTTGCCGCCTGCGGCGGGAAGCCGAAGAAGTCGGCGTCGAACTCGTCGATCCCGTCAAGCAGCGGTGCCCGCCGCACATACGCCGGATTGGCCAGCGTCTGCTCGCTGACCCCGCCGTCACGCAGCTCCTGTTCGGACAGGGTGACGATGGACTCCCGGCCGCGGCGGAGATTGTCCCAGAACGCCGAAACGTTGTTGGCGCCCGGAAACATGCCGGCCATGCCGACCACCGCGATCGCGTTGTCGGGGATGTTCACAGGTGTCCTCCCGGTGCTCCAGGTTTGGTTCGCCGCCGCATCGCGGCTTCGTGACGCGCCGCGGCGCGCAGCTGCGCCCGGTCGCGCACCGTGTCAACGTGTTCGGGCGCCCGCTGCTGGCCGACCAGCCCCAGCTGGCGCATCACGTCGGCCGTCAGGTCGTGCACGGACGCGCCTTGCAGGATCAGGGCCACCGGGGGCTCCACGCCGAAGTCCGCCCGCGCGGTGTTGCGGATCCGCACCGCCATCAGCGAATCCAGCCCCAGCTCGGTCAGCGGCTTGTCCAGGGGCACCCCGGCATCGACCGCCGAGCGGTCCGCGTAGCCCATCACCGCCGCGATGCGGGCGCGCATCCGCTCCGTGACGATGCGTTCGGCCTCGGCGGCGTCCAGCCCGCGAAGCGCGTCGGGCCCGCCCCAGTCGCCCAGGTCGCCGGCCGCGTCCAGCTCCTCGACCACCCTGGTGAAGTAGCCGATGCCGCGGATCTCCGGGAACGCCGCCAGCGTCCGATCGGCGCGCAGCCGGGCGACGCCGGTGTGGGGTCGGTCGGCGGCCAGCAACGCCTCGAGGGCCTCGAGGCCCTCCGCGACGGTGATCGTGTCGAGCGCGTTGCCGAGCAGGGCCTGGGCGACGCCCACCTGTGACCACGGCCCCCAGTTGATCACCGCCGCCGGCAGCCCGGCCGCCCTGCGCCAGCTGACCAGCGCGTCCAGCCAGGCGCTCGCGCACGCGTACGCCGACTGCCCCGGAGAGCCCAATAGCGACGCCGCGGAGGAGAACCCGAGCCACCAGTCCAGCTCCCTGCCAGCGGTGACCTGGTGCATCCGCAGCGCTCCACCGGCCTTGGGGGCCCACACCCGGTGCAGGCTTTCCTTGGTCATGGAGAACAGCAGGCCGTCTTCGATCACCGCCGCCGCATGCACGACGCCGCGCAGCTGCCCGCCCGCGCGCTCGGCCGCCTCGACGAGGCTTTCGGCCACGCCCGGCGAGGACACATCGCCGGTGATCACCACGACCTCGGCCCGGGTTTGCAGGTCGGCCAGCGTCGTACGCTGCTCGTCGGTGGGATCGCTGCGTCCGTTGAGGACCAGCCGGCCGGCGCCCCCGTCCACCAGCCATCGGGCCACCACCAGGCCCAGGCCGCCCAGACCACCGGTGACGACGTAGGACGCGCCCCGGCGGATGACCGGATCCCGGCGGCGCGCACCGAGAGTCGCGCGCGACAGTTTTTGAACGAATCTGCGCCCACCCCGCCACGCGATCACGTCGTCGCCGCCGCAGGTGTGCAGTTCCGTGGTCAGCGCCGCGACCGGGTCCCGGGTGAGATCCAGATCGATCAGGGTGGTGCGCAGGTCCGGATGTTCGTAGGTGAGCACGCGCACCAGACCCGTCAGCGCGGCGGTGGCGGGGGCCCCCGGCTCGTCGTCGTGCACGGCCAGCCCGCCGCCGGTGACCAGCCACAGCCGTGGCAAGCGGCCGTGCCACCCGCCGACGATCGCACGGACGACGGTCGCGATCGACCACACCGCGTCCCGCGCCCGCGCCAGCCCGTCGTCCGGTCCGGTCGCGGCACCGCCGACGAAGACGACCACCCCGACGGGCGGGTGCTCGGGATCGCCCGCCGTCTCCGCGAACGCGGCCAGCACCGCCGATTCGTCGTCGAGGTTGGCGGTGCGCACCCGACGCGTCGGGGCGGGCCAGCCCGCGATGAACTCGTCGGCCACGGCTTGCCCTTCCAGGGTCGGATCAACGACCACGAGCCAACTTCCGGGAGCCGACTGGGAAGACTGCACCGCGTCGGTGATGGGGCTTTGCAGCCATTCGGCATCGAAGATCTTCTGCGGCAACGGCAATGGCACCGCACGGCGTTCGACGCGTCGCAGGTAGATGCCGTCCACTTCGGCGGTGACGTACCCGGCGTCGTCGGTCAGCACGATCCTGCCCACCTTGCCGGCGTCATCGAGGTTGCTCAGCTGCGCGCGACACCGGGCGTGCCGTCCGACGTTGCCGTACACCCGGACCGTTTCGAAGGACACCGGCAGGTAGCTGACCTCGGCCGAGGCCGCGCCCTCGGGGATCGCCGCCCCGACGCTCTGCAGCGCCGCATCCAGCACGACGGGGTGAAATCGGTATCCGGGATGCCGGGGAGCTTCGTCGGGAACGGTGATCGCGGTCTCCGCGGAACCGTCGGGCAGCCGGGTGATCCTGCTCAATGCCGCGAACGCGGGCCCGTGGTGTTGACCGGTCTGGCGCAGCACGGCGTAGAAATCGGCCGGCGACACGGTCGTGCCGTTCTGGAAACCGTGCGGTTGCTGGTGAGCACGCGCAGCATCCCGCGGGAGCTCCTCGACCCTGGCGGTGGCGTGCCGGCAGAACTCGCCGCCCGGCGAGCGAGAATGGACCTCGACGCGGATCTTGCCGTCCCCGTTGCGAATCAACTGCGTCGTCAGCTGGGTGTGGCCGTCCAGGGAAAGCATCCGCTCCACCTCGAGCTGCCTGACCACAATGGCCTCTGCCGGCGCACCCAGGGCCTCGCTCGCCGCCGCCAGCGTAATCTCGGCGAACGCCGCGGCCGGCATGATGGGTTGGCCGAACACCTTGTGGTCGCCCAGCCACGGACACACGTCGGTTCCGACGTCGGCCTGCCAGACATGGTTTGCGCCGCCGGGTATCTCGATGTGAGCGCCAAGCAGTGGGTGGCCGCTGGCCAGCTCCGACATCGCCGACCGATCCGCGACCCAGAAGCGGCGGTGGTGCCACGGCGTAGCGGGCAGGTCCACGAGGCGACCGTCGGCGGTGTCCGAGGCGCTCGCCCCGACGACGGCGAGTTGGCTGTGAAAGAACAGGGTCTGGTCGTGGTCGCGGCTCAGCGTCGCCGTGACGGTGTGGCCGCCGGTCTCGTCCACGGTTTCGGTGATGGCGTGGGTGAGCACCGGGTGGGGGCTGATCTCGACGAAGGTGTGGTAGGCGCCGGCGGCGGCGACGGCTTGCCGGAAGCGCACCGGGTTGCGCAGGTTGGCCGACCAATAGTCGGCATCCATCGCCGGCAGGGGGCCCTCGGTGGTGGTGGTGATGATCGGGATGCTGGGCCGCTGCGGAGCCAGATCCGCCAGCGCACTGCGCAATTCGGGCAGTATCGGGTCGACGATCGGGTGATGGGAGGCCACCTCGACGTCGATGCGGCGGGCCAACCGGTTCCGCGCCGCGACCGCGGCCACCAGCGCGTCCACCGCCTCCGGCGGTCCGGCGATCACCGACTGACGCGGCGAGGCGTACACCGCCAGCGTCACCTGTGACTGGTCGGCGATCAGCGACTCGGCGGCGTCGGCGTCGAGTTCCAGCAGCGCCATCGCCCCCTGCCCCGACAGCCGCGCCATCAACCGCGACCGGGTGGCGATCACCCGCAAGCCCTGCTCGGGGGTCAACGCGCCGGCCACCACCGCCGCGGACACCTCCCCCATGGAATGCCCGATCACCGCATCCGGTGCGACGCCGTAGCACCGCCACAGCGCGGTCAGCGCCAACTGCATCCCCACCAGCGTGGGCTGGATGCGTTCGATGCCCACCACCCGGTCGCCGTCGAGCAGAGCCTGCTGAAGCGAAAAGCCAACCTGGGCAACGAATATCGGCTCCAGCTCGGCTACCGCTTGGGCGAACGCCGGCTCGTCGGCCAGCAACTGCCGGCCCATTCCGGCCCACTGCGAGCCCTGACCGGAGTAGACGAACACCCGGCCCGGCCCGCCGGCATGTTGATCACAACCCACCACCCCCACGCGGGGTTGGCCCGCCGCCAGCGCCCGCAACCCCGCGACGGCCTCCGCGCGGTCACGCGCGACCACGGTGGCGATCTTGGCGTGCCGCGCCCGGTGATGTCGCAGCGTGTGCGCGACATCGGCCAGGGGTGCGTCCGCGCCCGGCCCGGACATCCAGTCGGCCAGCGCCGCGGCCATGGACGCCACCCGCGCCGCCGTCTTGCCCGACACCACCAGCTCCGAAACATGTTGCGCCCCAAGCGCGGACGGTGCTGCCGGGTCCGGGCCCTGCTCGATGACCACATGCGCATTGGTCCCGCTCAGCCCGAACGACGACACCGCCGCCCTGCGGATGCTGGCGGTGCTGGGCCACGGTGTCCCCTTGGTGGGCACGAACAGCCGGGTCGGTGACGCGTCGATGGCCGGGTTCCACCGGGTGAAGTGCAAATTGGGCGGAATGTATCCGTGCGCCACCGTCAGCACCGCCTTGATGAACCCGGCCACACCGGCGGCCGCCTCCAGGTGGCCGACGTTGGTCTTGACCGACCCCAAGGCGCACGCTCCCTGGCCCTGGCCGTGAGCAAGACCATAGGTGGCCGCGAGCGACTCGAACTCGATGGGGTCCCCGAGCACCGTTCCGGTGCCGTGGGTTTCCACATAGTGCACGCTGTCGGCGGTGACGTCGGCGAGCCGCAGGGCGGAGGTGATCACCTCGCGCTGCGCCAGCGCGTTGGGTGCCGTCATGCCGTTGGAGCGACCGTCGGAGTTGGTGGCCGAACCACGGACCACCGCCAGCACCCGATCCCGGTCGGCCACCGCGTCGGCCAGCCGTTTGAGCACCACCACGCCGCAGCCCTCGCCGCGCACGAAGCCATCGGCGTTGGCGTCGAAGCTGTTGCATCGTCCGGTCGGCGACAGCGCCGACCACTTGGACAACGCGATGGCGGTGAACGGTGACAACGTGAGCTGCACCCCGCCGGCCAGCGCCAGGTCGGTTTCTCGCAGCCGTAGGCTCTGACAGGCCAAGTGGATCGCCACCAACGACGACGAACACGCGGTATCCACCGCGACGGCCGGACCACGCAGCCCCAACAGATAGGCGATCCGCCCCACCGCCGCGCAGTGCGGGGTCCCAGTGCTCAGGTACGCGTCGATGTCGGCTCGACGCTCGATGTTGACGATCGTGTAGTCCCACGACGACAACCCCATCATCACACCGGTTTGGCTGCCGGTCAGCGAATCCGGCGGGATGCCGGCATGTTCGAGCGCTTCCCAGGCGACCTCGAGCAGCATCCGATGCTGCGGGTCCATCGCCACCGCTTCGCGAGGAGTGATGCCGAAGAAGTCGGCGTCGAAAGCGTCGATGTCGGAGACGAAACCGCCCCATTTCGTCGTCATCCGCCCCGGCGCCGACGGGTCGGGGTCGTAGAACGCGTCGGCGTCCCACCGGTTCGGCGGCACCTCCCCGATCGCGTCGACACCGTTGACCAACAGCCGCCAAAAGCTATCCGGCCCAGTCACATTCCCCGGGAATCGACACCCGATGCCGACCACCGCCACCGGCTCGGCGAGGTCGGTCGGGAAGGCCGTTCCGGCACGGACGAGCTCGCGTGCCAGCGCCGCCCGCGCGTTCGGCGACAGTTGGGCCGCCTTGTCCGCCAGGGTCGTCATGACTCGCCTCGGGTGGCGGCTTCGAGTTCGCTGGCGTCGACCAGATCGGACAGCAAGTCCATTTCCTCGGCCGACAATTCGGCTTCGGCGCCGCCCGTCTTCGGCGCGGCGGGCGGCTGTGCATAGTCCATCCGTTCGCACAGCGCGGCCGCGAGGTCGGTGATCGTTGGATACGCCCACACCAGCGCCACCGGCAACGTGATGCCCAGGATTGCCTCCAACCGGTTGCGCAGTTCCAGGGCCATCAGCGAATCCAGGCCAAGTGTCTCCAGTGGCCGGTCGTGGTCGATGGGATCGCGGGAGCGCAGCACCCCGCGGATCTCGTCGGCGATCGCGGCGGCCAGCCGGCCAGGGCGTTCGGCCGGGTCGAGGGCGTCCAGTTGGGCCCGAATCTTGCCCCCGCCGCCTCGCCGGACGGCGGCCGAGTCGTGCAACTTCGCGAACAGCGACGAGCCCGCCGCCGCGGGGAAGGATTGGAACCACTGCCGCGCGTCCAGGCTGAACACGCCGGTGCGTGCCCGATCGGCGGCCAGCACCGTCTGCATCGCGGCCAGCCCCTGCTCGGCGGTGAGCATCGAGACGCCGAGATCGGCGAAGAATTGGGCGCGCCCGACCTGCGCCCATGGGCCCCAGTTGATCCCGACGGCGGGCAGCCCGAGCGAGCGTCGATGCGCGACCAGGCCGTCGACCCACGAGTTCGCCGCGGCGTACGCCCCCTGCCCGGGGGTGCCGAGCATCGCGGCAGCCGAGGAGAAGACCAGCCACCAGTCGAGGTCTCGGGCAGCGGTGGCCCGATGCAGCCGCCAGCCGCCGGTCACCTTGGGAGCGAACACCCGCCGGGCCGCGGAGTCCGTCATGTTCAGCACGATCTCGTCGGCGAGCACCATCGCGCTGTGCAGCACCCCGGCCAGCCGGAACCCGGCGTTGTCGACCGCGTGCACCAGCGCCTCGGCCGTGCCGGGTTCGGCGATGTCGCCGGTGATGACCTCGATCCGGTGACCCGCGTCGTTGAGGTCCGCGATGGCCGCCGCCACATCGTCGCTGGGAGCCGAACGTCCGTTGAGGACAACCAATCCCGCGCCTTGCTCGGCCAGCCATCGGGCGACGACGAAACCGAGACCGCCCATGCCGCCGACGATGAGGTAGCCACCGTCGGGGCTGACCAGCGGAAGTGGGGGCGGGGACGCGATCGCTTCGAGGCGTCCGCCCTGCGGTATCGAGATGACGATCTTGCCGGTGTGCTTGCCCGAGGCCATCAGCCCAAACGCGTCGCCGGCGTGCCGCAGACCGAATTCGGTGACCGGCAGCACCGGCAGCGTGCCCTCCGCCACGTGCTGCAGGATGTGTTGCAGCAGTTGGCGATACCGTGCCGGCTGCAGCTTCAGATTCAGGTCGAGGTCCACCACCGAGAACGAGGCGCTTTTCGCCAGCGCGGCCAATCCCAGGCTGGCGTCGGCGTAGACGTCCTTCTTGCCTAGTTCGATGAACCGGCCGCCGGGAGCAAGGATCTGCACACCACGCTGAATCGCTTCGCCCGCCAGGGAATTGAGGATGACGTCCACACCGTAGCCGTCGGTGAGGGCGAGAATCTCATCGGCGAAGTCCACGCTTCGCGAGTCGCCGACGTACTCGACACCCAGCCCGCAGAGCATTTCGCGTTTGGCATCCGAGCCGGCCGTCGTGTAGACGCGGGCGCCACGCATCTTCGCGATTGACACCGCCGCCAGGCCGACACCGCCGGTGGCGGAATGGATCAGCACGCGTTCACCGGGGGAGAGCCTGCCCACCTCGCACAGCGAGTGCCAGGCGGTCAGGTACGCCACACCGAACGTGGCCGCCTCGTGATCGGGCAGCGCGTCGGGGATGGGGACGACCAGATCGGCAATCGTCCCCAGGTGTGTTCCGAACGTTCCGGGACCGAAAGCGATCACCCGCTGCCCGATCTCGACGGAGTCGACATCGTCGCCGACGGCGGTCACATAGCCCACACACTCGCCGCCGATCACCGGCGCGGCACCGTCGAGCCCGGGATACACGCCCATCGCCTTGAGCACATCGCTGAAGTTAAGGCCCGCGGCCACCACACGAACCTCGACCTGGTCGGCCCGCGGCGTGTGGCGCTTCACTTCGTGCAGGTTCAGCGCGTCCAGCCGGCCGGGCTGATCGATCTGCAACCGGACCGCGCCGCCGCGATCCAGGTCCACGACCGTGCGGCGCGATTCGCCGGCCAGCGCACCGGTCGCGGTGGCGGGTGCGGGCACCAGCCGGTTAACGTGGCGTTCGCCGGCGCGCAAGGCGATCTCATCGTGGTCGGAGCCGGCGAGCAGCTCCTCGGTCAGGGCGGCCAGCGAGCCGGCACCGTCGGCGTCGAGGTCGACGACCGTGGCCTTCAGTTCGGGATGTTCGAAGGTCAGCACTCGTGCGATGCCGCGAATCTGGCTCTGCGCCAGCGTGACTGGGCTATTGGGTGCGAGCTGAGCGGCGCCGCGGGTGACGATCCACAGCCGCGGGCTGGTCCGCACCCCCAGCCGAGTCACCGCGCGGACCACGCTGGCGATCAACAGCGTGCGTGACTGGGCAAGCTCCAACTGGAGCTGGTCCGGCAACGCCTCGTCGACGGCTCGCGGCGGGCAGACCACGACGATGCCGTCCCAGCCGGTATCGCGTGTCCCGATCGCGGCGTGCAGCTTCGCCTCGTCACTTGCCGACACCAGCTCGACGTGCCCGACCCGGTCCCGCAGCGCTGACGGCAACGCGGTCAGCAGCGGGTCGTCGGCGGTCGGATCGCCGATCAGCAACAGGCTGGCCACGTTTTGGGCCGACTCGTTCAGGGGTGCGGGCTCCCATTCCAGGGTGAACAGGCGATTGGTGACGTCGGGTGCGCCGCTGGTCGAACCGAGCACCGTCATCTCGACTTCGTCGATGACCAGCAGTGGCCGGTGGTTCGCGTCGGTGAGGACCACGTTGCCCACCAGCCGATCCGAGCCGTCGGCTGCGGCCAGTGAGCCAACCGCGTAGACCCCGTCGGTGATATCGCCGTACACCTGGATGCCGGTGAATCGCACCGGCAGCACGAGCGCCTGCCGCCCGTGCCGCCCGCTGGCCAGGTCGGTCGCCATCCGGGTGGCACCCAGGGTCTGCAGCGCGATATCCATCATCACCGGGTGCAGCGCGAAATTGCGCGACCCCGCCTTGGCCTCGGCGGGCAGCCGCACCCGCGCGCGGGCCGCACCGGAAGGCGAGACGGTGAGCCCGACGATGCCGCGAAAAGCCGGACCGTGCTGCTGGCCGGCGCTGCGCAGCCGCTGATACAGGTCGTCGGGGTCCAGGTCGTCGGTGAAATCGCCGGTCACCGATGGCGGTTCCCGGCGATCCGGTGTCGTGGTGGTGCGCACAACCGTGGCGGTGGCGTGTTTGGTCCACCCCGAAACACCGCTGCGGGTGCGCATTTCGACCCGGCACGTCTGGTCGTCGCCGGTGAGTGTGGTGACGAACACGGTGTCGCGGGTCACGTGTAGCACCTGATGGAGGCTGAGTTCGCGGATCATCCAGGGCCGATCCCGTTCGTCAGCGAACGCTTCCCTGGCTGCCGCCAGCGCTACCTCGGCGTAGGCCGCTCCGGGCAGAACGCACAGCTCGTCGATGACATGGTCGTTGAGCCACAACAGATCCGGGTCCAGCGCGTTTTCCCACACCCGGGTGCCATTGGTGGGGTCGGTGACACCGATGCCGAGCAGCGGATGAGTGTCCGCGGTGTGGCGGGCGGCGGACGTGGTGTCGACCCAGTGGTGGGTGTGCTGCCAGACAGTGGTGGGCAACACGGGGTGTGGTTCGGGCGGGTGCGGAGTTCGGGGGGGGCGAGTGGTGTGGGCGGTATTGAGGTTGGTGTGGAAGGTCAGGGTGTCGTCGGTGTCGCGGTGCAGCGTGCCGATGCTCACATAGTTGGTGGCGTCGAGGGTGTCGGTGATGGAGTGGGTCAACAGCGGGTGTGCGCTGATTTCGATAAAGGTGTGCTGCTCGCCCCCGGCCCGAGTGATGGCCTGCTGAAACCGCACCGGGTTGCGCATGTTGGTCGCCCAATGCTCGGCGTCGAACACCGGGCTGGTATCCAGGTCGGCATAGGTCGTTGAAATGATCGGGATGCTCGGTGGCCGCGGGGTGAGATCGGCCAATTGCGAACGCATCGCCGGTTGCAGCGCGTCCATCGCCGGGCTGTGCGGGGCCACTTCGATGTTGATTCGGCTGGCAAAGCAATTCCGTTGGCGCACCGCGTCGATGAGCGCGTCGACCTGGAGTGGCGGTCCGGAAATCACGGTTTGGCGCGGCGAGGCGTAGATGCCCACGCTCACCAGCGGGTAGCCGGCGATCAATGCCTCGGTTGTGGTGGCGTCGAGTTCGAGCAACGCCATGGCGCCCTGTCCGGACAGCGGGGCCATCAGCCGCGCCCGAACCGCGGTGACTCGCAGGCCCTCCGCCGGGGTGAGTGCCCCGGACACCACCGCGGCGGCAACCTCGCCCAGGGAGTGGCCGATCACCACATCGGGTTGCACCCCATAGGAGCGCCACAACGCGGTGAGTGCCAACTGCATCCCGATCAGTCCGAGCTGGATCTGCTCGATGCCGACCAGCTCACGGCGGTTGGCGATCACATTGTGCAGTGAAAACCCTGCGTGCGCAACGAAATCCGGTTCCAATGCGGCGACCGCCTCGGCGAATGCCGGCTCGTCGGCCAGCAGCCGGTGACCCATCCCGGCCCATTGCGATCCGCGTCCGGAGTAGACGAAAACCGTGCCCGCTCCGACCGGGCCCTCGCGGGGGGCCACCACGCCGGGGGCGGGCTGGCCGGTGGCCAGCGCGCGCAGCCCGGCGATTGCGTCGGCGCGTTGCCGGGCGACCACGGTGGCGAATCTGGGGTGCTGGGCCCGGTGGTGGTTGAGCGTGTGCGCGACATCGGCCAGCGCGACGTGGGCGCCGGGCCCGTCCATCCAATCGGCCAGCGCCGACGCGGTCGCGGCGATTCGCTGCGCCGTCTTGCCCGACACCACCAGCGTGGATACCGCGTGCCGCGCGGGCGGCTGCGGTGACACCGGCGCCGGATCCGGGCCCTGCTCGATCACCACGTGCGCGTTGGTGCCACTGACCCCGAACGACGACACCCCCGCCCGGCGGGGCCGGTCGGTGTCGGGCCATTCCATTCCTTGCGAGGCGATGCGCAGCTTGCGGACGCCCTCGCCGGCGTGCGGTGTGAGCTGCCGGAAGTTCAGGTGCCGCGGGATGTGCCGGTGTCCGATGGCCAGCACGGCCTTGATGAATCCGGCGATGCCCGCGGCGGCCTCGAGATGGCCGAGATTGGTTTTCACCGATCCCAGCACCAGCGGCTGGCGGCCTTCCCGATCGCTGAAAACCTTGCTCAGCGAGTCGAGTTCGATCGGGTCGCCGAGCGGGGTGCCGGTGCCGTGTGCCTCGACGTAGTCGATGTCGGCGGGTTTCAACTTGGCGGCCGTCAAAGCCTGGCGCAGCAACGCCTGCTGCGCCGGCCCGTTCGGAACGGTCACTCCGCTGCTGGCGCCGTCCTGGTTGACCGCCGAACCGCGCACCACGGCCAGGATGCGGTTGCCGTCCCGCAGCGCGTCGTCTAGCCGCTTGAGCACCACCACGCCGGCACCCTCGCCGCGCACATACCCGTCGGCGGCCGCGTCGAAGGTCTTGCACCGCCCCTCGGGAGACAACATTCCCCACCGGGAACACGCGATGCTGGGTCCCGGGCTGAGCACCAGGTTGGTGCCACCGACCAGCGCGGTGTCGCTTTCCCGCCAGCGCAGGCTCTGACATGCCAGGTGCACGGCCACCAGCGACGACGAGCAGGCGGTGTCGATGACCAGCGCGGGCCCCCGAATCCCGAGGAAATACGCCAGCCGCCCGGCGGCGAAGTTCGCCGAGTTCCCGGTGGGGATGTAGGCGTCGAGATCTTCGGGCCGCATCCGGCCCGCCAGCGTGAGCATGTAGTCATACGCGGTGACGCCCACGAAGACCGAGGTTTGCGTGCCGCGGATGGCCTGCGGCGGCAGGCCGGCGTTCTCCAATGCCTCCCAGGCAACTTCGAGCAACAGTCGCTGCTGCGGGTCCATCGCCGCGGCCTCCCGCGGGGAGATCGCAAAGAATTCCGCGTCGAACTCATCGGGCTTCCAGCCGGTGAGGAAGCCGCCCTCCCGGCTGCATATCGTGCCCGGCACGGTGTGATCGTCGGTGTAGAAGGCGTCGGCATCCCAGCGTTCGGCGGGCACTCGGACGATGCCGCTGCGGCCGGCTTGCAACAACTCCCAGAACTGGTCCGGGTTGTTCACCCCGCCCGGGAACCGGCAGCCCATGCCGATGACCGCGATCGGTTCGGTGCTGGCCCTCTCGGCGATGTCCAGGCGGGCGCTCAGATCGTCGATCTTGCGCAGCGCCTCGGTGATGATCGCCCGGCGATCAGATGTCGGGGTGGCCATCACGATCCTCGTAATCTTTCCGAAAGCTGTTGTAACAACTCGTCTTCGGTGAACTCATCGTAGACATCGGCGGTCGGTTGGCCGCTGGCGGCGGCTGTTTCGATGAGCTCGGGCAACACGGTGGCCAGATAATCGGTGAGGCTGTACACGGTGGGGTAGTCGAAGACGACCGACGCTGGAAGAACCTCGCCAAGGCTGTCGGACAATGCCCGCTGCAGGGTGACGCTCATCAGCGAGTCCATGCCGAGTTGGAAAAAGCCGGTCGAGGGATCCAGCCGCTCGGTGGCAGGAATTCCCATCACCATGGCGGCCAACGTGCCGACATGGTCGAGCAGCATGTCGGCACGCCGTTCCACCGGGCAGTTGCGCAGCGCCGTGCGGAACTCGCTGTCGCCCACCTCGTCGGGGGCGGGCACCAGGTCGTCGATGACACGAAGCGATCCTCTCGTCCGATACGCGGCCGCCAGCCGGGGCCAGTTCGCGGCGACCACCGCGGTCCGCACGCCCGCATCTGGGCTCATCACCAGCGGCAGCGCGCCGATGGCGATCTCGTCGGCCATGGGTTGCAATCCGGATTCGGTGCTGAGCCGACCGGCCTCTTGCTGCGCGTCGGCCAGGGATTGCCACAATCCCCAAGCGACCACCGTGGCCGGTAGCCCCATGACCCGACGCGCGTGGGCGAAGGTGTCCAAGAAGGCGCTGGTCGCGGTGTAGTGGGCGAGCCACCGGGAACCGAGGATGCCCGAGATGGACGAGAACACAACGAAGTGCCGTGGGGACGTTTTCAGCGACAACCGGTGTAATAGGACGGCGGCGTCCAGCTTGGGACGAAACATGGTGGCCACGTCGTCGTCGGTCATCTCGGCAAGCAACACCGGCCGGCCCGCGAAGGCCGCCAAGTAGATTCCCTCGAGCGGCGGCAACTCCGTCCCGAAGCGGTCGAACAGGGCTTGCATCGCGGCGGCGTCGGTCGCGTCGGCGGCCACTTCGACGAGTTGCGTCCCGGTGGCCGCCAGGCTTTGCGCCAACTCCGGTAGCGAGCCCGGTTTCCGCGCCACCGCGACCACCGTTGTGGCGCCCATCGCCGCGAGCTGCCGGATGAGATGCGGTCCGATGTTGCCGGTGGCCCCGATGACCACGTGGCTGGTGTCGCCGCTGAGCGTGACCGGCGACGTCGCGGGCGCGGTTCGTCGCCGCAGCCGGGGCGCTCGGCGCACCCCGGCGCGGTAGACGACCTGGTCCTCCCCGTCGCCGTTGGCGGCTTCGTCCAGCACGTACCGGGCGGCCAGCTCGTCGGGCACCGACTCGTCGAGATCGAGCACACCGCCCCAGATTTCCGGATGTTCGAGCGCCAGCGAGCGACCCAGGCCCCAGAGCACCGCATGGCCGGGGTTGGCTCGATCGCCCTCCGAGACGGGCTGGGCGTTGCGGGTAACGATGACCAATTTCGGCCGCGAGCCGCTCGCGACCATCGCAGCGGCCAGCCTTCGGGCCGTGTGGACCACCCGGTAGGCCGCCCCCACGTCGAGTGGGTCGCCGGAGACGGGCGGGGCGTACAGCACGCTGTGCACACCGCGCAGCGCGTCGAGCAGTGCGCTGGGATCGTCCTCGTCCGCCAGCGCCGAGGGCGCAAGCAGGTCTACCCGACAACCCGCGAGCCGGGCCAGCTGCGCGGACAGGCCCGTGTCCGCCACCGCCAGCCACGCGGCGGCGCACGGGGTTTCGGCGCTGGGTGCCGGCCGGACCGGCCAGGTCAGCTGGTAACACCAGTCGTCGAGCGCCGGGTTGTCGGAACTCGACTGTCCGTTCACCGCGACCCCGTTGCGGCCCGGACGGGCCGGTGCCGCCGCGCCGGCGTCCGGGGCGGTGATCCAGTGGTGGGTGTGCTGCCAGGGGGTGGTGGGCAGGTCGGTCAGGCGGGCGCCGGGGATGGCCGGTGGTTTGCTGCCGATCGACGAGAGGTTGGTGTGGAAGGTGATGGTGTCGTCGGTGTCGCGGTGCAGGGTTCCGACGCTGGTGTAGCGGGTGCCGTGCTGGGCGGCGTGCAGGGTGTCGATGATGGCCTGGGTCAGCAGCGGGTGGGCGCTGATCTCGATGAAGGTGTGGTGGGCGGATCCGGGGCCGCTGCCGGCGCGGGTGATGGCCTGCTGGAAATGCACCGGGTTGCGCATGTTGGTGGCCCAGTGCTCGGCGTCGAACAGCGGGCGGGTGTCGAGGTCGGGGTAGGTGGTGGAGATGATGGGGATCGTCGGGGTGCGCGGGGCCAAATCGGCCAGCTGCGCGCGCATCGCCGGCTGCAGCGCGTCCATGGCCGGGTTGTGCGGGGCCACTTCGATATTGACCCGGCTGGCGAACCGGTTCTGCGCGCGCACTCGGGTGATCAGCGCCTCGATCTGGCCGGCGGGCCCGGAGATCACGGTTTGGCGCGGCGAGTTGTAGATTCCCAACGTCACCTGCGGGTGGTCGGCGATGAGCGCCTCGGTGGCCGCGGCGTCCAGTTCCACAAGTGCCATGGCGCCCTGACCCGACAGCGGCGCCATCAGCCGCGACCGGGTGGCGGTCACCCGTACCCCCTCGGCGGGGGTGAGCGCTCCGGCGACGACCGCGGCGGCCACCTCACCCATGGAGTGCCCGATCACCAGATCGGGGGTCACCCCGTAGCAGCGCCATAGCTGTGTCAGCGCCAGCTGCATGCCGATCAGGCCCAGCTGGATCTGCTCGATGCCGACCAATTCCTTGCCGCCGGCGATCAGTTCGTGCAGCGAGAACCCGGCCTGCTCGACAAACACCGGCTCCAGCTCGGCCACCGCCGCGGCGAACCCCGGCTCGTCGGCCAGCAGTTGGCGGCCCATCCCGGCCCATTGCGAGCCGCGCCCGGAGTAGACGAACACCGTGCCCGGGCCGGGCGCGCCGTCGTGGGGGCCCACCACCCCCGGCGCCTGCCGGCCGGCGGCCAGTGCGCGTAACCCGGCGATCGCCGCGGCGTGGTCGCGGGCGACCACGGTGCCGAACGTGGTCTGCCGGGCGCGGTGATGGTTGAGGGTATGGGCCACATCGGCCAAGGCCACGCCGGCACCCGGGCCCGCCATCCACTCGGCCAGCACCCCCGCCGTGGCGGCCACCCGCCGCGCCGTCTTACCGGCCACCACCAACGTCGACACGGCCGGGTCGGCGGCGCGCTCGGCCGCCGCCACCGCCTCCTGACCCTGCTCGATGATGACGTGCGCGTTGGTGCCGCCCAATCCAAACGACGACACCGCCGCACGCCGCGGCCCCTCAGCGGTCGGCCACGGGACGCTCTCGATGGGAACGAAGAACCTGGTCGACGCGGCATCAATGGCTGGATTCCATTGTGAGAAATGCAGATTCGGCGGAATCTGGCCACGCTGCACCGCCAGCACCGTCTTGATGAAGCCCGCGATCCCGGCCGCCGCCTCGGTATGGCCGATATTGGTCTTGACGGCCCCGAGTGCGCACTGCCCCTCGCCGCGGCCGTAGGTGGCCGCCAGCGCCTCGAACTCGATCGGATCGCCCAACACGGTGCCGGTTCCGTGGGCTTCGACGTAGTGCACGCTCTCGGGTGCGAGGTCAGCCGATCGCAGGGCGTCGGCGATCACGTCGCACTGCGCGGCGGTATTCGGCGCGGTGACACCGTTGGACCGGCCGTCCTGATTGACCGCCGAACCGCGGACCACCGCCAGCACCCGGTCACCGTCACGCACCGCGTCGGTCAACCGCTTGAGCACCACCACCCCGGCACCTTCGCCGCGCACAAACCCGTCGGCGGCCGCATCGAAGGCGGCGCAGCGACCCTGCGGGGACAACAATCCCCATGCCGAAATGGCGATTTGGGTCTCCGGGCGGAGCGTGATGCTCACTCCACCGGCCAGAGCCAGGTCAACTTCCCGCAGCCGCAGGCTCTGGCAGGCCAGGTGCACTGCCACCAGCGACGACGAACACGCGGTGTCCACCGCCACCGCCGGGCCGCGCAGCCCCAACAGGTACGAAATGCGACCCACCGTGATGCTGTGCGCATTTCCGGTTCCGGTGTAGGCGTCTACCCTGTCCGGACTCGCGGCCAGCATGGACTGATATTCGTTGAAATAGACCCCCATCATGACGCCGGTTCGGGTACCAGTGAGGGAATCGGTTGGTATGCCCGCATGTTCGAGGGCTTCCCAGGAAACCTCGAGCAGCATTCGCTGCTGCGGGTCCATCGCCGCGGCTTCCCGCGGGGTGATACCGAAAAATTCGGCGTCGAAGCCCGCGATGTCGGGGATGAAACCGCCCCACTTCGTCGTCATCCGTCCCGGCGTCAACGGATCGGGGTGGTAGAACGCTTCCGCGTCCCACCGGTCGACCGGTACCGTCGAAATCGCGCTGCGGCCCTCGACCAGCAAGTCCCAGAAGCTCTCCGGCCCAACAACATCCCCCGGGAACCGGCAACCAATTCCTACCACGGCAACCGGCTGCGCGGCCGTGATCCGCGAGACCTTGTCGAATTCGTCGGCAAGGGCGGCGCGTTGCTGCGCGGTCATTCCGGAAATCCGGCTGAAGGCCGTTCGCATCACGCAGGCCTTTCGGCCTCGGTCGATGTCGATTCGATGCGGTCGAACAGGCTATCCAATACGCTTCCCGCCGACGCGGAGAGCGCTGCCATCTCGTTGGTTTCCGAATCGTCCTGTGGCAGAAGAATTTTCGTCAGATACTCGGCCAGTGATGCCAGGGTTGGGTGATTGATCAGCATGGTCGCCGACAGCTCAATCCCGACGAACCGCTCGGCTTCGCGCCGAATTGCCATCGCCATCAGGGAGTTGAGGCCGAACTCGACGAACGGGCGATTACGGTCCAGCTCCGCTTCGGGCAGCCGGAGCTCGGCGGCGACGATGGTTCGCAAACCATTTTCAAGTCGATCTCGCGCATCCGTGGCCGACATCTGCGACCAGTCCGGTCCCGCGTTGTTGTCAGCGGTCGATCCGTCCGCTCCGCCCGGCGAGGGTACCGGCACCACAACCGCTTGCGCGAGGTCGTAGCCGTCGACGTACTCCCAGGCGGTGAACGCCTCCGACGGTGTGATGTCACGCGAACCCATGCGCTGCAGCTCTTCACTGACGATCTGGGCGTCGGCCGCCAATCCCAACCCCCGCCACGCGACCCAGTCGAGGCTCATGGTGTGGCAGCCCTGGCGGTGACGTGCCCGCGCCAACGCGTCCAGGTACGAGTTGGCGGCGGCGTAGGACCCCTGCCCGGGCATGCCGAAAATCCCTGCGGCCGAGGCGGTTAAGAAGAAGAAGTCCACACTGCCGGGGGGGAACGCCTGGTGCAGCACCTGGCTGCCGGCGATCTTGGACCACACAACCTGGCGCACCGCATCCTCGGTCATGTTCGTCACCAGTTGATCGTTCGTCACGCCGGCCGCGTGGATGATGCCGCGAATGGGTGCGGCCCCGTCTCGATCCCGCTTGGCCAGCAGGGCCTGCACGTCGTCGCGGCATCCGATGTCGGCGGCGACGGCCTCGACGGTCACTCCCCGCAATTCCAGGGCGCGGATCGCGGCGATCTTGTCGCGCACGTCGGCGTCGAGGCTGTCCAGTTCCCAGTCTCGCCTGGGCGGCAACGGCGTACGGCCGGTCAGCACCAATCGACGAGCCCCGCGGTCGGCGAGCCATTCGGCCATCAACAGGCCCAGTGCGCCCATGCCGCCGGTGATCAGATAGGCCGCGTCGGGCTTGCATCGCAGAGACTTTCGTGCCGGCGCGCCCCGGACCGGCGTCAGCCTGGGGGCGAGCACTTTGCCGTCACGCAGCACCAGAATCGATTTGCTCGGCGCCTGCAGCAGATCGCCAAGTGTCGGCCCGGCGTCGTCGAGGTCGTCGTCGGTCGCGAGATCGACCAGCCCGCCCCACAGCCCGGGATGTTCCGCGGCGACGACGCCCGCGAAGCCCCACAAGAAGCTCTGACGCAACGCGGACGGGGCCACCGCTTCGTGCACCCCACGCGTGACGATCCACAGCGCCGCGGGTTTGTTCGCTCCTCGCCGCGCCAGGGTCCGTACCAGCCCGCTGACCTCGGCGGAAACCCGAACGGCGAAGTCGACATCGGTCTCGGCGCTGCTCGCCGGCCGGCACTCCGCGACGTAGAGCACGTGCCGGGCCTCGGACACCCCGCCCAGCGGGTAGCCCGCCGCCTCGAGGGGCCTCCGAAGCGGGACGGCGTCGTCGCCGATCAGCGCGACCGGCCCCCGACCGGTCACCCGCCCGGCCCCGGCGCCGTCCCGGTCGGTCCGCGGTTGCCAGTCGATCGTGTGCACGAACGTCCTGGCATCGGCCTGGGATTCGACCCGTCCGGCCGGCGACGTGTCGACAACGTCGAGTGCCCGGTAGCGAAGCGACCGCATCGACAGATGGGGCACGCCGCGGGCCGACACCGTGACATCGACGGTGATCCCGTCGTCGTCACGAACGGTGCGCTTTAGCGTCACCCGGCCACGCGGGTCGCTACCGGGGTCGCCGAGGCACACCTGCTCGATGCTGGCCGGCGCGTAGAGCCGCGGATCGGCGACGTCGGCAAGGGCGGCGACGTGGATCGCGGCGTCCAGCAGCGGGGCGGTCGAGCCGCCGGGCATTGCGTCGGGGAGAGCCACCGTGGCCGTGAGGCCGGTCGGCGCCGGTGTCCAGGCGTCCACCGACCACGCGAAGGGCAGGCCGTCGACGCCACGCAACGCCAGCAGCTCCGCGACGTCGGGAACCGTGTGCCGGTGACTGGTGGTGTGTTGGAGCCCGTTGACGGGGTCGTTCGAACCCGCGGCAGGCGCCGACGGCGAGGGCCCCAGGCGCGCGGTCGCATGCCGCGTCCAACGGTCTGCCGCCGGTTCGGTGGCCGGACTGGAGGCCAGGCTGATCGAGTGGGTATCGGCAACGACCTGGATCAGGCGCGGCCGGTCGAGGAAGATCGGTTGCTCGAATCGGACCCCGGATACCACGGAGTGGCCCAATTCCGCTGCGGCGGAAAGGATCGTGTGCAGCACGATAGACGCCGGGACGATCTCGACCCGGTGAAATCGATACCGGCCCGGGTACGGCTTGGCGTCCGGTGCCAGCCGCGCTTGCCACAGGTGGGAGGGCGGCGTGGACAAGACCTTGGTGTGTCGACCCAGCAGCGTGCCCGCCAGGGGTGCCGATCCAGCCGCGGGCGGTTTCGCGGTGATCCAGTGGTGGGTGTGCTGCCAGGGGGTGGTGGGCAGGGTTGGGTGGGGTTCGGGTGGGTGGGGGGTGTGGGGTGGGTGGGTGGTGTGGACGGCGTTGAGGTTGGTGTGGAAGGTGATGGTGTCGTCGGTGTCGCGGTGCAGGGTTCCGACGCTGGTGTAGCGGGTGCCGTGCTGGGCGGCGTGCAGGGTGTCGATGATGGCCTGGGTCAGCAGCGGGTGGGCGCTGATCTCGATGAAGGTGTGGTGGGCGGATCCGGGGCCGCTGCCGGCGGGTGATGGCCTGCTGGAAATGCACCGGGTTGCGCATGTTGGTGGCCCAGTGCTCGGCGTCGAACAGCGGGCGGGTGTCGAGGTCGGGGTAGGTGGTGGAGATGATGGGGATCGTCGGGGTGCGCGGGGCCAAATCGGCCAGCTGCGCGCGCATCGCCGGCTGCAGCGCGTCCATGGCCGGGTTGTGCGGGGCCACTTCGATATTGACCCGGCTGGCGAACCGGTTCTGCGCGCGCACCCGGGTGATCAGCGCCTCGATCTGGCCGGCGGGCCCGGAGATCACGGTTTGGCGCGGCGAGTTGTAGATTCCCAACGTCACCTGCGGGTGGTCGGCGATGAGCGCCTCGGTGGCCGCGGCGTCCAGTTCCACAAGTGCCATGGCGCCCTGACCCGACAGCGGCGCCATCAGCCGCGACCGGGTGGCGGTCACCCGTACCCCCTCGGCGGGGGTGAGCGCTCCGGCGACGACCGCGGCGGCCACCTCACCCATGGAGTGCCCGATCACCAGATCGGGGGTCACCCCGTAGCAGCGCCATAGCTGTGTCAGCGCCAGCTGCATGCCGATCAGGCCCAGCTGGATCTGCTCGATGCCGACCAATTCCTTGCCGCCGGCGATCAGTTCGTGCAGCGAGAACCCGGCCTGCTCGATAAACACCGGCTCCAGCTCGGCCACCGCCGCGGCGAACCCCGGCTCGTCGGCCAGCAGTTGGCGGCCCATCCCGGCCCATTGCGAGCCGCGCCCGGAGTAGACGAACACCGTGCCCGGGCCGGGCGCGCCGTCGTGGGGGGCCCACCACCCCCGGCGCCTGCCGGCCGGCGGCCAGTGCGCGTAACCCGGCGATCGCCGCGGCGTGGTCGCGGGCGACCACGGTGCCGAACGTGGTCTGCCGGGCGCGGTGATGGTTGAGGGTATGGGCCACATCGGCCAAGGCCACGCCGGCACCCGGGCCCGCCATCCACTCGGCCAGCACCCCCGCCGTGGCGGCCACCCGCCGCGCCGTCTTACCGGCCACCACCAACGTCGACACGGCCGGGTCGGCGGCGCGCTCGGCCGCCGCCACCGCCTCCTGACCCTGCTCGATGATGACGTGCGCGTTGGTGCCGCCGAACCCGAATGACGACACGCCGGCCCGCCGCGGATGCCCGGCGTCTGGCCACTCAGTCTGGGTGTCAACGACTTTCAATCGCAAATCGGCGAAGGGGATGTGTGGGTTAGGGCTTTCGAACCGTTGGTTCGGCGGAATCTGGCCACGCTGCACCGCCAGCACCGTCTTGATGAAGCCCGCGATCCCGGCCGCCGCCTCAGTGTGACCGAGGTTGGTCTTGACGGCACCGATCAGCAGCGGTGCATCCTCGGGACGCCCCCGACCCAGCACCGTGCCGAGCGCGCGCGCTTCGATGGGATCGCCCAACAGTGTTCCGGTCCCGTGAGTTTCGACATAGTCGACCTCGTTGGGCTGCATCCCGGCGTTTGCGTAGGCCGCGCGCAGCACCGCCATTTGGGAGGCCGGGTTGGGGGCCATCAGGCCGTTGGAGCGGCCGTCCTGGTTGACCGCCGAGCCGCAGATGACCGCGAGCACGCGATTGCCGTCGCGCTGCGCGTCGGTCAACCGCTTGAGCAGCACCACCCCGGCGCCTTCGCCGCGCACAAACCCGTCGGCGGCGGCATCGAACGCACGGCAATTACCGGTCGGCGACAACGCGCCGAGTTGGTCGAAACCGCGGAATACGGCCGGGGACAACAACACATTCACGCCGGCCGCGATTGCCAGGTGACAGTCCTGGGTCCGAAGGCTCTGGCAGGCCAAATGGATTGCCACCAACGACGACGAGCATGCGGTATCCACCACCACCGAGGGGCCGCGCAGGTCAAGGAAATACGACAGCCGGTTGGCGATGATGCTCATCGCGCCACCGGTGTTGCTCCACCCATCGACCTGGGACAGCTCGGTGGAGGCAATGGCGCCGTACTCGCTCAGGCATGACCCGGCGAACACGCCGGTCTGCGAGCGGCGCAGCGAGCTGGGCGGGATTCCGGCGTCCTCCAACGCTTCCCACGCCACTTCCAGCAGCAGGCGTTGCTGGGGGTCCATCTTGTCGGCTTCGCTTGGGGAGATCTCGAAGAATTCCGCGTCGAAGGCGTCGATGTCGGGCAGAAATGAGCCCCAACGCGTGGTGCGGGCAAGCAGTGCCTTGACTTCGGGGGAGCCGTCGTCGAAGAGCTCCCACCGCTCGTCGGGAACCTGACCGATCGCGGAACGGCGGTCACAGAGGAACTGCCACAACGCTTCTGGCCCGGATACTCCCCCTGGGAAGCGACACCCCATGCCGATGACGGCGATCGGCTCCTCCAGCGATCCGCGAGCCGCCCGCTTGAGCGCCGCATCCGATTCGGCGTTGGGTTCGGGCGCGGTGAGATATGCGGCCAGTGCGTTGATGGTGGGGTGTTCCCAGAAGTCGATCGGGGATACGCTCTTGCCCAACAACTCGGTCAATTCCCCCGACAGTACGACCGCGTCACGGGAACTGACGCCGAGGTCGGCGAGCGACAGATCGGGGTCAACCTCGTCGGGTCTGCAGCCGATGTTGGTCACCAAGTAGTCGACAAGCCAGTGGCGAAGGTCCGCTTCGCCACCGATGCTCGCCGTCATACGGTCACGTCCAGCCGTTTGAAGCCGTCGCTGCGGTAACGCTCGACGCAGGCTGAACGCCGGATCTTGCCGCTCGTGGTGATCGGGATCGAGCCAGGTGACACCAGCACGAGATCGGCCACCCGCAGGCTGTGTGACTTCGATACCGCGGAAGTGACCTCACGCTTCACCGAACGCAGCTTGCGCATGGCCTCCTCGGCCGACGCCCCCCGTCGTTTCAATTCGACGATCGCCACCAGCTGTTCGGTGATGTCATCCGGCACCGCGATCGCCGCCACCCGGCCGCCGGTGATCTCCCGGATCGTCGCCTCGATGTCGTCGGGGTAGTGGTTGCGGCCATCGACGATGAGCAGGTCTTTGATGCGGCCCATGATGAACAGTTCGCCGTCGAACATGACGCCAAGGTCGCCGGTGCGCAGCCACGGCCCCTCCGGGGTCCCCGGTGCGGGGTTGACGATGGTGGCGTTGAACGTGCGTGCGGACTGCTCGGGCTTTTGCCAATACCCCAGGGCCACATGTTCGCCGTGCACCCAGATCTCACCGACGTTTCCCGGCGGATTCTCGATCATGGTGTCCGGGTTGACGATTCGCACGGCCGACGGGTCCGGTGACCCGTAACTGATCAACTCGGTACCGAGCGAGCCCTCGGTGCCGCAGGGCCTGGCCCGTCCGGCGGTCAAATGCTCGTAGTCGAAACGGACCGTCTTGGGTGCGGTACCGGCTTCCGGGGCCGCCACGTACAGCGTTGCTTCGGCGAGTCCGTAAGAGGGTCGCACCGCCGTGGGGCTCAGGTTGAACCGAGCGAAACGTTCGGTGAAACGCTTCACGGTCGCGACGTGGATGCGTTCACTGCCGCTGACGATTCCGGCCACGTCGCCCAGGTCGAGCCCGGCCATATCGTCGTCGGATGTTCTGCGCACGGCCAGTTCGAAGGCGAAATTCGGTGCCGCGGAAAAGCACCGCCTGGTGGTGGCGAGCAGTTGCATCCAGCAGGCCGGGCGCCGCAGAAAAGACATCGGGCTCAGCAACACCGCGCTGCGGCCGGCCACCAATGGCGCGCAAATTCCGAGAATCAGGCCCATATCGTGAAACAACGGTAGCCAGGACACCACGGTGCCGGTCGGTGTCTTTGCGGGATCTCCAAAATAGCCGTAGAGGCTTTGCGTCACGTTGGCGATGACGTTCTTGTGCGACACAATGACACCGGCCGGCGTGCGCGTCGAGCCGGACGTGTATTGGAGGTAGGCGGCGCCCGAAGTGTATTGCTGAGCGGGTCGCAGCTCACGTGGCGAATCCAGGTCGAGCAGGTCGACTTCGATGACGAACGGGGCTGGCTGCCCGTCCTGTCCGCTTGCGTATTTCGTCACGTCGCCAACCACGGACGACGTCGTGAGAATGGCGACGGGCGCGGAGTCTCGCAGCACTGCGGAAACGCGATCGTCGTGAATGCCGTACTGCGGGGTGGACAGCGGAACCGCGATGAACCCGGCCTGTAGCGCCCCAAGAAAAGCTACGACGTATTCTAGCCCCTGTGGCGCTAAAATCGCCACGCGATCCCCGGGTAAGCCGCACAGTTTGAGTTCTTCAGCGATGATGTAAGCACTCCGGTAAACCTGCGACCAGGTCAAGCTCTCAGCAAACCCTTTTGGGTCCAATCCGTAGTCGATGTAGGTGTATGCGGTGGTGCCGTCCTGTTGATCCGCTCGCTCCTTTAGCAACGCGGGGAGGGAAGGGTCGGTGACCGCCATCGCACTACACTCCCATTCGACTGTTTGCGTTCATTATGTGTTACGCGCCCCGTGAATGTCCCTGATAGATTGCACAGCCGAAGTCCCCCAGCGTTGTGCAACCTGTGGTCTGCGCTGACCACGCCGCTCCGACGATGGTGCAGCCCCCCTATCAGGGCACGTCTGCGAGCACCAGATGATCGCCCCCTAGACTACCCGTTGTCCCCAGTTAACTAGTCCTTGTATGTAAGGTAAGCACCTCTTGGGACGAGCGCGGGCGGTATTCGGGAAATCACGGACCCTTTGCGCCGCGACGGGTCGATCATTGGCTGGTGACGCGGTGGTTTCAGCCGGGTTGGTGCTCCCCACCGGGGCCGTCCGCTGTGGTTGATGTGGCCAATGATGCATTGGTGACGGCTGTTAGTAGAGTGAGATTTGAGTCATAGTTGTCTGGGCAGGGAGGCCGACCGGTTTTGGGACCAGCGTCCCGTTGTCCGGAGGCTATCATGTCCCGTGGCTGTATCGGGGGGATGGGGCTGCGCCGGGGAGGATGGGGGAGCGGCCCGCTCGGTGCAACGGCCCCGCCGGCCCGGTCCTGCGCTCCGCGCGGCGTCCGCCTGGTCCCGGGTTGCGTGCATTGCAGCAAACTTGGAGCCGAATCTTTCCAGGTCGGCGACCACCCATCTTCCAGTCGCTTGCGTGTGCAGTGCAGCTAAATTCGACCAGACCATTGAAGCGTTCGGTCTTCTATGTCTCCGACAAGTTCTGACAAATTGTTGTTGAGATAAAAATGGTCCCCCGGAAATACCCGGAGAGAGAATTCCGCGGTCGTTCGTGCGCGCCACGGCCCCATGTCTTCTTCGGTCACAATCCAATCTTTGTCCCCGAGGAACGCATAAATGGGGCATGAAACCGTCACCTCCGGCGGACGGTCATAGCCGGCAATGGCCCGTACCGCTCGCAATGTCGGCAGCACGCCTACGCGAAATTCGTCATCGGCAAGAAAATCCGCATTAGTCCCGGTCACTTGGGCGACCAAGTTCAAAAGGTCGCTATCTGAAAAACCCTGGATCTGCTTATATCTGATGTGGCCCGGCGCCGAGCAGGACGACAAAAATAACGCGATGACGTTTTGTCCTGCCGACTGGAATCGCAGCGCGGCTGCTTGCGCCAGCGGTCGCCCGCCTGATCGATCGTCGGTCGTGCGGTAGCCGCCGGCAACATCGTGGGCTCGGCGTTGGGCCGAAGCCGCGCTGCCGTGGCGCCATCGCCGGATGGGAGAGTGGACGGCCGGGCGACTGCTGTGGCGGCTTGGGCTCGCGGGTGCCGGGGGTCATGCCACAGCACCAGTGGTAACCGATGTATGGCCGTGTACCGAGTCTTTGAAGCGCTGGACGAATTGAGCGCGATTGTCGAGGAAGCCCGCGGTGTGCCGATGACCGCGGGCTGTGTCGTGCCCCGCGGTGACGTGCTGGAGCTGATCGACGACATCAAAGACGCCATCCCCGCCGAGCTGGATGACGCCCAGGACGTGCTTGACGCGCGCGATTCGATGCTGCACGACGCCAAGGCGCAGGCCGACTCGATGGTCTCCTCGGCCACCACCGAATCGGACTCGATGCTCAACCACGCCCGCGCGGAGGCAGACCGGATCCTGTCGGACGCCAAGGCCCAGGCCGACCGGATGGTCAGTGAGGCGCGCCAACACAGCGAGCTTATGGTCAGTGAGGCTCGCGAGGAGGCGATGCGCATCGCCGCCTCGGCCAAACGCGAGTACGAGGCCAGCATCAGCCGCGCCCAGTCGGAATGCGACCGGCTGATCGAAAACGGCAACATCTCCTACGAGAAGGCCGTGCAAGAGGGCATCAAGGAACAACAGCGGTTGGTGTCGCAGAACGAGGTCGTCCAGGCCGCCCGCGCCGAATCCACCCGGCTGATCGACACCGCGCATGCCGAGGCCGACCGGCTGCGCGGCGAATGCGACATCTATGTCGACAACAAGCTCGCCGAGTTCGAAGAATTCCTCAACGGCACGCTTCGCTCCGTCGGCCGGGGTCGCCACCAACTTCGGACCGCGGCCGGCACGCACGACTACGCGACGCGCTGACCTCGGATCTACGCGGCGTGCGCCGTAGGATTTCTGCTATGGCAAGGCTGCACGCCCAGGCAACACCACGGCATGTGAGCGCACATGTGACCGAGTCGTTGACCGTTGACATCGCGCGGCTGGGGCGGCGCCCGGGTGCCATGTTCACGGTGCGCGACACCGTGGACAGTCCCTCACGCATCGGGTTGGAGCTGATTGCGATCGAGCGGGGTGCCCCGCTAGAACTGGATCTGCGGGTGGAGTCGGTATCCGAGGGGGTTTTGGTGACCGGGACGGTGGCCGCGCCCACCACCGGTGAATGCGCCCGCTGCCTGACCGCCATTGGTGGGCGCGTGCACGTCGACCTGACCGAATTGTTTGCGTATCCGGACAGTGCCACCGAGGCGACCACCGAGGACGACGAGGTTGGACACGTCGTCGGCGAGACCATCGATCTTGAGCAGGCGATCATCGACGCCGTCGGCCTGGAGCTGCCGTTTTCACCGGTGTGCCGGCCGGATTGCCCGGGGCTATGCCCGCAATGCGGCGTTCCGCTGGACACCGAACCCGGCCACCGCCACGAACAGATCGACCCGAGGTGGGCCACGTTGGCCCGGATGCTGGCGTCGGAAGGCCCGGATGCCGCACAGCGGGGTGAGCGGTGACCCGGTCACGGCAATCTCTGCTCGACGCGCTCGGTGTCGACCTGCCCGACGAGCTGCTGTCGCTGGCCTTGACGCACCGCAGCTACGCCTACGAGAACGGCGGGCTACCCACCAACGAGCGCCTGGAGTTCCTCGGCGACGCCGTGTTGGGGCTGACCATCACCGACGAGCTCTTTCACCGCCATCCTGAGCGTTCCGAGGGGGACCTGGCCAAGCTGCGGGCCAGCGTGGTCAACACCCAGGCGCTCGCCGACGTCGCACGCAACCTGTGCGAAGAGGGCCTGGGTGGGCACGTGCTGTTGGGGCGTGGCGAGGTCAACACCGGCGGAGCCGACAAGTCCAGCATTCTGGCCGACGGCATGGAATCGCTGCTGGGCGCGATCTATCTGCAACACGGCATGGAGACGGCCCGGGAAGTGATCCTGCGGCTGTTCGGGCCACTGCTGGACGCCGCGGCCACGCTGGGCGCCGGGCTGGACTGGAAGACCAGTCTGCAGGAGCTGACCGCCGCGCGCGGGCTGGGCGCGCCGTCGTATGTGGTCACCGCCACCGGCCCGGACCACGACAAGGAGTTCACCGCGGTGGTCGTGGTGGTGGACACCGAATACGGGTCGGGCGTGGGTCGGTCCAAAAAGGAAGCCGAACAAAAGGCGGCGGCCGCCGCGTGGAAGGCACTGGAAGCGCTGGATCGCGCCGACAAAACCTCTGCCTAGATCAACGGTGATGACCCGTCCCCCGCAAGCGGGAGGTGCCCCCAGCGCCCGGCTGCGCCGCGCTTGCGATCACGGGGTCGACGGTGATGACCCGCTTCGCCCGGCTGCGCCGCGCTTGCGATCACGGGGTCGACGGTGATGACCCGCTTCGCCCGGCTGCGCCGCGCTTGCGATCACGGGGTCGACGGTGATGACCCGCTTCGCCCGGCTGCGCCGCGCTTGCGATCACGGGGTCGACGGTGATGACCCGCTTCGCCCGGCTGCGCCGCGCTTGCGATCACGGGGTCGACGGTGATGACCCGCTTCGCCCGGCTGCGCCGCGCTTGCGATCATCACGGGGTGCCCGAACTCCCCGAAGTCGAGGTGGTGCGGCGCGGCTTGCAGGACCACGTGGTGGGCAGGACGATCGCGACGGTTCGCGTGCACCACCCCCGTGCGGTGCGCCGCCATCTGGCCGGACCCGCCGACCTGACGGCGCGGCTGCGGGGCGCGACGATCACTGGGACCGGCCGGCGGGGAAAGTACCTGTGGCTGACGCTGGACCCGGGCACCGCGCTGGTGGTGCACCTGGGCATGAGCGGGCAGATGTTGCTCGGCAGTGTCCCGCGCCCCGACCATGTGCGAATTTCCGCGTTGCTCGACGACGGGACCGTGTTGAGCTTCGCCGACCAGCGGACCTTCGGGGGATGGCTGCTGGCCGACTTGGTGAGTGTGCACGGCAGCGTGGTGCCGGCGCCGGTCGCCCACCTGGCCCGCGACCCACTGGACCCGCGGTTCGATGCCGACGCGGTGGTGAAAGTGTTGCGGGGCAAGCATTCCGCGATCAAGCGTCAGCTCCTGGACCAGCGGGTGGTGTCGGGGATCGGCAATATCTATGCCGATGAGGCGCTGTGGCGGGCCCGGGTCAACGGCGCGCGGATCGCCGCCTTGCTGACCCGCCGGCAGCTCGGCGCCGTGCTGGATGCCGCCGCCGGCGTTTTGCGCGACGCGCTGGCGGCCGGTGGCACGTCGTTCGACGCGCTCTACGTCAACGTCAACGGCGAGTCGGGGTACTTTGACCGCTCACTGGACGCCTATGGCCGCGCGGGCGAAAACTGCCGGCGCTGCGGCGCGGTGATCCGCCGGGAAAGGTTCATGAACCGCTCGTCGTTCTACTGCCCGCGGTGCCAGCCCCGGCCGCGAGCACCGGGCGTGCGCTGCCGGTGACGACACGCCGAGCGCTGCCGCCCTGTGAGCACGCTCGAGGGTGGCCGTCACGTAGAAAGAAGCCATGACGCAACTGTGGGTGGAACGCACCGGATCGCGCCGCTACACCGGATACAGCACGCGCGGCGCGCGGGTCCTGGTGGGCTCCGAAGAGGTCGACGGTGTGTTCACGCCCGGCGAGCTGCTCAAGATCGCGCTCGCCGCGTGCAGCGGAATGGCCAGCGACCAGCCGCTCGCGCGTCGGCTCGGCGACGACTACCGGGCGGTGGTGAAGGTGTCCGGCGCCGCCGACCGGGACCGGGAGCGCTATCCGCTGCTCGAGGAGTCCCTCGAGCTGGACCTGGCCGGATTGTCCGCAGACGAAAAGGAGCGGCTGCTGATGGTCGTCCACCGGGCCGTCGACCAGGTGTGCACGGTGGGGCGCACCCTGCGCTCGGGTACCACCGTCAACTTCGAGGTGGTCGATGTCGGATCCTGACATGCGGCTGACCGCCTGGGTGCACGGGTGGGTGCAGGGAGTCGGTTTCCGCTGGTGGACTCGATGTCGCGCGTTGGAGCTTGGGCTCACCGGGTACGCGGTCAACTACCCCGACGGCCGCGTGCTGGTGGTCGCCCAAGGGCCGCGCGAACGCGGTGAGGAACTCCTGCAGCTGTTGCAGGGCGGCGCGACGCCGGGCCGCGTCACCAAGGTCGTCGCCGACTGGTCGCAGCCGACGGAGCAGATCACCGGGTTCGGCGAGCGGTAGTCTGGCGGGTCGTGTACCTCAAGAGCTTGACGCTGAAGGGCTTCAAGTCCTTTGCCGCGCCCACGACTCTGCGGTTTGAGCCGGGAATCACCGCGGTCGTCGGGCCGAACGGCTCCGGCAAATCCAACGTGGTGGACGCGTTGGCGTGGGTGATGGGGGAGCAGGGAGCAAAGACGCTGCGCGGCGGCAAGATGGAAGACGTCATCTTCGCCGGCACCTCGTCGCGGGCGCCGCTGGGCCGTGCCGAAGTCACGGTCACCATCGACAACTCCGACAGCGCGCTGCCCATCGAGTACGCCGAGGTGTCGATCACTCGCCGGATGTTCCGCGACGGTGCCAGCGAATACGAAATCAACGGCAGCAGTTGCCGTTTGATGGATGTCCAGGAGTTGCTGAGCGACTCCGGCATCGGCCGTGAGATGCATGTGGTCGTGGGTCAGGGCAAGCTGGAAGAGATCCTGCAGTCGCGGCCCGAGGATCGCCGGGCGCTCATCGAAGAGGCCGCGGGCGTGCTCAAGCATCGCAAGCGCAAGGAAAAGGCCCTCCGCAAACTCGACGCCATGTCGGCGAATTTGGCCCGACTCACCGACCTGACCACCGAACTGCGCCGCCAGCTCAAACCGTTGGGCCGGCAAGCCGAGGTGGCCCGGCGCGCGCAAGGCATCCAGGCGGATCTGCGCGACGCCCGGCTGCGGCTGGCGGCCGACGAGCTGGTCAGCCGGCGCGCCGAGCAAGAAGCGATCGTCGAGGCCGAGGCCAAGATGCGCCGCGACCATGACGAGGCCGCCGCTCGGCTGTCGCTGGCGTCCGAGGAGCTGGCCGCGCACGAGGCGGCGCTGGCTGAGCTCTCGGTACGGGCCGAGTCGGTGCAGCACACCTGGTTCGGGCTGTCTGCCCTGGCCGAACGTGTGGCCGCCACGGTCCGCATCGCCAGCGAACGCGCTCACCATCTCGACGTCGAGCCGCCGGCGATGGGCGACACCGACCCCGACGCCCTGGAAGCCGAGGCCCAGCGGGTTGCCCTCACCGAGCAGCAGTTGCTGGCGGAGCTGGCCGCGGCGCGCAGCCGGTTGGATGCCGCCCGCGCGGAACTCGCCGAGCGCGAGCGCCGCGCCGCCGAGGCCGACCGGGCCCATCTGGCGGCGGTTCGGGCCGAGGCGGACCGCCGCGAGGGTCTGGCGCGGCTGGCCGGTCGGGTGGAGACCATGCGGGCCCGGGTCGAATCGATCGATGACAGCGTTGCGCGGTTGTCGGAGCGGATCGAGCAGGCCGCGGTGCGCGCTGCGCAGACGCGTGCGGAGTTCGGAAGCGTGCAGGGCCGGGTCAGTGAACTGGATCAGGGCGAGGTCGGCCTGGATGAACACCATGAGCGGACGGTGGCCGCGTTGCGGCTGGCCGACGAGCGGGTCGGGCAGCTGCGGTCCGCCGAACGCGACGCCGAACGCCAGGTGGCCTCGCTGCGGGCACGCATCGACGCACTATCGGTGAGTCTGGAACGCAAGGACGGGGCCGGGTGGCTTGCCCGAAATCACAGTGGTGCCGGGCTTTTGGGCTCGGTTGCGCAGCTGGTCAAGGTGCGCTCGGGCTATGAGGCGGCGGTGGCCGCCGCACTCGGCTCCGCGGCGGACGCGCTGGCCGCCGACGGCTTGGACGCGGCACATCGCGCGGTCACCGCGCTCAAACAAGCCGACGGCGGCCGCGCCGCCCTGGTATTGAGTGACTGGCCAACCCCGGACGCCGCTGAGCCGGCGCCGGCGCTGCCCGGCGGCGCGCGGTGGGCGCTGGACCTGATCGACGCGCCCCCGCGGCTGCGGGGCGCGATGGCCGCCATGCTGGCGGGTGTCGCGGTGGTCGAGGACCTGGCCGAAGCGCTGGATCTGGTGGTGGTCCGGCCCAGGCTGCGGGCGGTCACCCGGGACGGGGATGTGGTGGGTGCCGGCTGGGTGAACGGTGGGTCGGACCGCAAGCTGTCCACCCTGGAGATCACCTCGGAGATCGACAAGGCCAGCGGCGAGCTGGCCGGCGCCGAAGCGCAGGTGGCTCAGTTGAGCGCGGCGCTGTCCGGCGCGCTCGCCGAGCAGACCGCCCGCCAGGACGCCGCCGACCAGGCATTGGCCGCGCTCAACGAATCCGACACCGCAATCTCGGCGATGTATGAGCGGCTGGGGCGGCTGGGCCAGGAGGCGCGTGCGGCCGAAGACGAGTGGAGCAGGTTGCTGCGCCAGCGTGAGGAATTAGAAGCCGGGCGTGCGCAGGCCCTCGCGGAGGTGGTCGAACTCGAGACCCGGCTGCGCAATGCCCAACAGACCCAGCAGGTGGACGAGGGCGACTCCAATCCGGTAGTCGCCCGGCAAGCGATCGCCGCGGCCGCGGAAGCCGCCCGCGGCGTCGAAGTGGAGGCCCGGCTGGCGGTGCGGACCGCCGAGGAACGCGCCCACGCCGTTCGTGGCCGCGCCGATTCGCTGCGCCGCGCCGCCGTGGCCGAACGTGCGGCCCGGGCGCGGGCCGAGCAAGCGCGCGCCGCCCGGCAGCGTGCAGCCGCCGTGGCCGCGGCGGTGGCCGATGCCGGGCGACTGTTGGCGGGGCGGCTGGACCGGGTGGTCGATGCGGCGGCACAACTGCGCGACCGGCTGGCCGCCGAACGCCAGCAACGGTCGGCGGCGATCGCGGCGGTCCGCGAGGAGGCGAACACGCTGACCGCCCGAGTGGCCGCACTCACCGATTCGCTGCACCGCGACGAGGTAGCAAACGCCCAGGCGGCGTTGCGAATCGAGCAGCTCGAGCAGATGGTGCTGGAACAGTTCGGAATGGCGCCGGCCGACCTGATCACCGAATACGGGCCGCAGGTGGCGCTGCCGCCGACCGAGCTGGAGATGGCGGAGTTCCGGCAGGCCCGCGAGCGCGGCGAGCAGGTGGTCGCGCCCGCCCCGATGCCGTTCGACCGCGCTACCCAAGAACGCCGGGCCAAACGGGCCGAGCGGGAGCTGGCCGAGCTGGGCAGGGTCAACCCGCTGGCGCTAGAGGAGTTCGCCGCTCTGGAGGAGCGTTACAACTTCCTGTCCACCCAGCTCGAGGATGTCAAGGCCGCCCGCAAAGACCTGCTGGAGGTCGTCGCCGACGTCGACGCACGCATCCTTCAGGTGTTCAGCGACGCGTTCGTCGACGTGCAGCGCGAGTTCCGCGACGTGTTCGCAGCGCTGTTCCCCGGCGGCGAAGGGCGGCTGCGGCTGACCGAGCCCGACGACATGCTCACCACCGGCATCGAGGTAGAGGTACGTCCACCGGGCAAGAAGATTACCCGGCTGTCGCTGCTGTCGGGGGGAGAGAAGGCGCTGACCGCGGTGGCGATGCTGGTGGCCATCTTCCGGGCCCGTCCGTCGCCGTTCTACATCATGGATGAGGTGGAGGCCGCGCTGGACGACGTGAACCTCGGTCGTCTGCTGGGCCTGTTCGAACAGCTGCGGGACCGGGCGCAGCTGATCATCATCACCCACCAGAAGCCCACGATGGAAGTCGCCGACGCGCTCTACGGAGTGACCATGCAGGACGACGGCATCACCGCGGTCATCTCGCAGCGAATCCGCGGCCACCGAGTGGATCGGCTGGTCGCCACCTCCTCGTAGGATTGCCCCCGGGCGCTTGGCAGGATTGTCAGCGTGTCGGAAGGTCTCTGGATCGCCATCGCGGTCATCGCCGCCCTGGTCGTCATCGCCGCGCTGACCCTCGGCCTGGTGCTGTATCGCCGGCGCCGGATCAGCCTGTCGTCGCGGCCACAGCCCGACGCGATCGACCGCTCCGGTGGGTACACCGCCTCGTCGGGGATCACCTTCAGCCAGACACCCGAACGGATCGACACCACCGGGTTGCCCGGCGTCGGCGACGACGCGACCGTCCCCCGCGATGCGCCCAGGCGCACCATCTCCGACGTCCAACTTCCCGAGTTCGAGCTGGGACCCGAGACCGCACCGGCGGCGCCGCGGGCGCCCGCGATCGAAGAGATCGCACCGCCCGAAGGGCGACTGGAACGCTTGCGCGGACGGCTGGCCCGATCGCAGCATGCACTCGGGCGCAGCATGCTCGGTTTGATCGGCGGCGGCGACCTGGACGAGGACTCCTGGCAACAGGTCGAGGACACCCTGCTGGTCGCCGACCTGGGCCCGATGGCCACCGCGGCGGTGGTGTCGCAGCTGCGCGGCCGGCTGGCCAGCGCCAACGTGCGTACCGAGGCCGACGCGCGGGCCGTGCTGCGCGACGTGCTGATCAACGAGCTGCACCCCGGCATGGACCGCTCGATTCGCGCCCTGCCGCACGACGGCAATCCGGCGGTGCTGCTGGTCGTGGGGGTCAACGGCACCGGGAAAACCACCACCGTCGGCAAGTTGGCGCGAGTGCTGGTGGCCGACGGGCGGCGTGTCGTCCTGGGCGCGGCCGACACCTTCCGGGCGGCGGCGGCCGACCAGCTGCAAACCTGGGCCGCACGGGTGGGCGCGGACGTGGTGCGTGGCGCCGAAGGCGCCGACCCGGCGTCGGTGGCGTTCGACGCCGTCGACAAGGGCATCGCGACCGGCGCCGACGTCGTGGTCATCGACACCGCCGGGCGGCTGCACACCAAGGTCGGCCTGATGGACGAGCTCGGCAAGGTCAAACGCGTGGTGACCCGGCGCGCGGCCGTCGACGAGGTGCTCCTGGTGCTCGACGCCACGATCGGGCAGAACGGGCTGGCACAGGCCAGGGTGTTCGCCGAGGTCGTCGACATCACCGGCGCGGTGCTGACCAAACTGGACGGAACGGCCAAGGGCGGCATCGTTTTCCGCGTCCAGCAGGAACTCGGGGTGCCGGTGAAGCTGGTGGGACTCGGCGAAGGCCCCGACGATTTGGCGCCGTTCGAGCCCGGCGCCTTCGTCGACGCCCTACTCGGTTAAAAGCTCTTACACAGCAAGCTTGACGTTAATCCTGATGAAACACGGCGGCCCCACAGCGGCAACAACCACTGCGCATGGTTCTGGATCAGGTCGCCAGCCATCCACCTGGGGCCCACCCAACGCTGACTGGAGGTGATAGCGAGTGAGTGACTTCCCGATACTGGGCGTGCCCGACACCGGCGATACCGCCTGGATGCTGGCCAGTTCCGCGCTCGTGCTGTTGATGACGCCGGGCCTGGCATTCTTCTACGGCGGCATGGTGCGTGCCAAGAGCGTGCTCAACATGATCATGATGAGCATCAGCGCGATGGGCGTCGTGACCGTGCTGTGGGTGCTCTACGGCTATTCGCTGGCATTCGGCGACGACGTGGGCAACATCGCCGGCAACCCGACCAACTACTGGGGTCTCAAGGGGCTCATCGGCGTCAACGCCGTCGCCGCGGATCCGGCCACCGGGACCGCGGCGGTGAACATCCCGCTGGCCGGCACGCTGCCCGCCACCGTCTTCGCGGCGTTCCAGCTGATGTTCGCGATCATCACGGTCGCGCTGATCTCCGGCGCCGTGGCCGACCGGCTGAAGTTCGGCGCCTGGCTGCTGTTCGCCGGGCTGTGGGCGACATTCGTCTACTTCCCGGTTGCGCACTGGGTCTTCGCGTTTGACAAGTTTGCCTCCGAGCACGGCGGCTGGATCGCCAACAAGCTGCACGCGATCGACTTCGCCGGCGGCACCGCGGTCCACATCAACGCCGGTATCGCCGGGCTGATGCTGGCGATCGTGCTCGGCAAGCGCCATGGCTGGCCGGCGACCCTGTTCCGCCCGCACAACCTGCCGTTTGTGATGCTCGGCGCCGGGCTGCTGTGGTTCGGCTGGTACGGGTTCAACGCCGGATCGGCGACCAGCGCCAACGGGGTTGCCGGGTCGACCTTCATCACCACCACGGTCGCCACGGCCGCGGCCATGCTCGGCTGGATGCTCACCGAGCGCATCCGCGACGGCAAGGCCACGACGTTGGGCGCGGCCTCGGGCATTGTCGCCGGACTGGTTGCCATCACGCCATCGTGTTCGTCGGTCAACGTGCTGGGCGCGTTGGTGGTTGGCGCGTCCGCCGGCGTGCTGTGCGCGCTCGCGGTTGGGCTGAAGTTCCGGCTCGGCTTCGACGACTCGCTCGACGTGGTCGGGGTGCACCTGGTCGGTGGTCTGGTGGGCACCCTGTTGGTGGGTCTGCTGGCGGCCCCGGAGGCCCCGGCCATCAACGGCGTCGCGGGAGTGTCCAAGGGGTTGTTCTACGGCGGCGGTTTCGCCCAGCTGGAACGGCAAGCGATCGGAGCCTTCAGCGTGCTCATCTATTCTGGCATCGTCACCCTGATCTTGGCTTTGATCCTGAAATACACCCTCGGGCTCAGGCTGGACGCCGAGCAGGAAAGCTCGGGCATCGACGAGGCCGAGCACGCCGAGAGCGGCTACGACTTCGCAGTCGCCAGCGGTTCGGTTCTGCCTCCGCGGGTCGCCTTGGAGGACAGCCGCAACGGCCAGGAGGAGCGAGTGGGCGAGAAAGTGGAGGCCGAACAGAAATGAAGCTGATCACCGCGATCGTGAAGCCGTTCACCCTCGATGACGTCAAAACCAGCCTCGAAGAGGCCGGGGTCTTGGGGATGACGGTCAGCGAAATCCAGGGGTATGGGCGGCAGAAGGGGCACACCGAGGTTTACCGGGGCGCCGAATACTCCGTCGATTTCGTGCCGAAGGTTCGGATCGAGGTCGTCGTCGACGACTCCATCGTCGACAAGGTGGTGGACAGCATCGTGCGGGCGGCGCGTACCGGCAAGATCGGCGACGGCAAGGTGTGGGTCAGCCCGGTGGACACCATCGTGCGGGTACGTACCGGTGAACGCGGACCCGACGCGCTATGACCATAGCCGCGCATTGCTGACCCGGCCCAGACGGGCCGGCCGGATGCGGAACCGGGTATGAAACCGCCCCAGCCGAACCCGTCCAGGGCAGCTCTTTCCGAGGCCGCGCAGACGGAAAACGGTTGCTCAGCAGTCGATTTGACCGCTGCGCGGCGTACGCTGCTGGCTCGTGGAGATCGCGGAATGGCTCCCGCCGAACTGCGGCGGACCGTGCTGGATCTGCACGAGTCCTGGCTGCGGGCCAGGGCGGCCGAGATCGGAATCACCGATGCCAGCGGCTTCGCGATCGTCGGGGTCGGTGGTCTGGGCCGTCGCGAGTTGCTGCCCCACTCGGACCTGGACCTGCTGCTGGTGCACGACGGCAAGCCCGCCGACGCGCTGGGGCCGGTCGCCGACCGCCTGTGGTACCCGTTGTGGGACGCCAACATCCGCCTTGACCACAGCGTTCGCACCGTCGGTGAGGCGCTGGCCACCGCCAATTCGGACTTGACGGCCGCGCTGGGCATGTTGGAGGCGCGCCACATCGCCGGTGACGAGCGGCTCTCGACCGAACTGATCGATGGGGTGCGGCGGCAGTGGCGCAGCGGAATTCGATCCCGAATGGACGAACTCGTCGACATGACGCATGCCCGCTGGCTGCGGTTAGGCCGGATCGCCCAGCGCGCCGAGCCCGACCTCAAATCCGGACGGGGGGGCCTGCGCGACGCGCAGTTGCTCAACGCGCTGGCGCTCGCTCAGCTGATCGACCGCCATGGCATGGACAATCCGGACATGCCGGCCGGTTCACTCGGTGCCGCCTACCGCACGCTGCTCGATGTGCGCACCGAACTGCACCGGGTGTCGGGCCGCGGTCGCGATCAGTTGCTGGCGCAGTTCGCCGACGAGATCAGCGCCGCCCTGGGCGTCGGTGACCGATTCGACCTGGCGCGCATGCTGTCCAACGCCGGCCGCACCATCGGCTACCACACCGTCACCGGGCTGCGCACGGCCGCCAACGCTTTGCCTCGGCGCGGCATCTCGGCCTTGGTGCGGCGACCGAAGCGGCGACCGCTGGACGAGGGCGTCGTGGAGTATGCCGGAGAAATCGTGCTCGCCCGCGACGCCCAGCCCGAACACGACCCCGGCCTGGTGCTGCGGGTGGCCGCCGCGTCGGCCGATACCGGAGTGCCCATCGGGGCCGCCACCCTGAGCCGGCTGGCCGATAGCTCTCCGCAGTTGCCTGAGCCGTGGCCGCGGGAGGCCTTGGACAACCTATTGGTGGTGCTGTCGGCCGGCCCCACCGCGGTGCCGACCGTCGAAGCGCTCGACCGCACCGGGCTGTGGGCCACGCTGTTGCCGGAGTGGAAGTCGATCCGCGACCTTCCGCCTCGCGACGTTGCGCACAAGTGGACCGTGGACCGTCACATGGTCGAGACCACCGTCCACGCGGCGCCGCTGGCGACTCAGGTGGCGCGACCGGACCTGCTGGCGCTGGGCGCGCTGCTGCATGACATCGGCAAGGGCCGCGGCAGCGATCACTGTGTCGTCGGGGCCGAATTGGTCGTTGCGATCGGCAAGCGGATGGGGTTGTCGCCCCCGGACGTGGAGATGCTCGCCAAGCTGGTGCGTCATCACCTGCTGTTGCCCATTACCGCCACCCGAAGAGACCTCAACGACCCCACCACCATCCAGGCGGTGTCGGAGGCTCTGGGCGGGGACCCGCAATTGCTGGAAGTGCTGCACGCGCTGACCGAGGCCGACTCGAAGGCCACCGGGCCCGGCGTGTGGAGCGACTGGAAGGCGTCACTGATCGACGATCTGGTGCGTCGCTGCCGGATGGTGATGGCCGGTGAGCCCCTCCCGCAGGCCGAACCGACCGCGCCCCGCTATCTTTCGCTGGCGGCCGACCACGGGGTGCATGTGGAGATCAACCCGGGCGACAGCGGACGGGTTCACGCCGTGATGGTGGCGCCGGACGAGCCGGGATTGGTGTCCAAGGCCGCGGCCGTGCTGGCGCTGAACTCGCTGCGCGTCCACTCGGCTTCGGTCAACGTCCACGAGGGGGTCGCGATCACCGAGTTCGTGCTGTCACCACTTTTCGGTTCGCCGCCCGCAGCGGATCTGCTGCGTCAGCAGTTCGTCGGCGCCCTTCATGGTGACGTCGACGTTCTCGGCACGCTGGAGCAGCGCGATTGTCACGCCGCCAGCTCGGCGTCCGCGCGGGCCGGAGAGGTGCAGGTGGGGGTGCCGGTCACGCGTTCGACCGCCCCGCCGCGCATCCTGTGGCTCGATACCCACATGCCGGGCCAGCTGCTCCTGGAAGTCCGGGCCATGGATCGGATCGGCCTGCTCGCGCTGCTGGCCCGGGCGCTGGAGCGCGCCGGGGCGGACATCGTCTGGGCGAAGGTCAACACGTTCGGTTCGACGGCGGCCGATGTGTTCTGCGTGTCGGTGCCCGCGGAGTCCATCGTGCGACCCGTGGTGGAGCGCCACCTGGCGGCGGTGCTGGGCGCCCCCGCGGACGTGCTGGTCGACGAACCCGTCGGCGACTGAGAGGTGACCCGTAAGGGGTTATGCGGCGCCAATCAGCTGGGGTGCTGGTTGGTGTCGGCTGGTCCCGCAATGTCCACGCTGGCGTGGTGTGTTGGGGGTGGGCCGGGTGCCGCTTGTTCAGCAGCGGCCACCGGCCGGTGGTGGCTGCCGGTCCTGGCCGGTCTCACACCGGGTGGTGTTGGTGGCAGGCGCCGGTGACTGAACCCTCCCACTCGTGCTGGAAGGCCAGCCCATCGCGCAGCGCGTGGGCAAGCTGGTAGTCGACGGTCGCGGTGCGCGGGGTCATCGGGGTTGGCGAACTCGGCGCAGGCCGCCAGCGCCGCGGAGACGATGTCGCGGTCACCGCGCAGCCCACACCGGTCGCAGTCGTGGGTGCGCAGGGTCAAGGTTGTCGCCACACGTGTCCCACACGGGGGGTGCTGGGACATCGCGGCTACCGCGGTTCCGCGTCGATCACCAGCCCCGCCGCCGACCCGACGCACGCATCATCCGCGACGACAGCTACCGGGCGCACCGCCGGATCACAGCCCGCGTTGACCACGTCATCGCCAGGATCAAGGACCGGCAAATCCTGCGACAATGCCGACGCCACGGCGAAGCCGTCAACCATTAGCCGCCACATCGTCGCCGGACTCTGGAACCTCAAGGTCCGCGGGCAATCAGTGTCACCTCTGAGCCCAGTCGACAACTGGGGGGCGCGTCGCGAGGTTCCCGGCCGGCAGGTAAGGATGTCGGGCATGCGCGTGTACCTGGGAGCCGACCATGCGGGATTCGAGCTCAAGCAGCAGATCATCGAGCACCTGAAGGAAACCGGGCACGAGCCGATCGACTGCGGCGCCTTCAGCTACGACGCGGACGACGACTACCCGGCGTTTTGCATCGCCGCGGCGACGCGCACCGTGGCCGACCCCGGCAGCCTGGGCATCGTGCTGGGCGGATCGGGCAACGGTGAACAGATCGCGGCCAACAAGGTGCCGGGCGCGCGCTGCGCGCTGGCGTGGAGCGCGCAGACCGCCGCGCTGGCCCGGGAACACAACAACGCGCAGTTGATCGGCATCGGCGGCCGCATGCACACGCTCGCCGAGGCGCTGGCCATCGTCGACGCCTTCGTGTCCACACCATGGTCGAACGCCGAACGCCACCAACGGAGGATCGACATTCTCGCCGAGTATGAGCGGACCCACGACGCGCCCCCGGTGCCGGGCACGATGGGCTAGCGGACGCCCGTGCCTGAAGGACATACCCTGCATCGGCTGGCCCGGCTGCACCAGCGCCGGTTCGCCGGCGCGCCGGTGGCCGTGTCCAGCCCGCAGGGCCGATTCGCCGCCTCGGCCGCCGCGGTGGACGGTCGGGTGTTGCGGCGCGCCAGCGTGTGGGGCAAGCACCTTTTCCACCACTACGACGGTGGCTCGTCCGGGGGCCCGGTCGTGCACGTGCACCTCGGGCTGTACGGCACCTTCACCGAATGGGCACGGCCCTCAGGCGTGCCTCTTCCGGACCCGGTCGGGCAGGTGCGCATGCGGATGGTCGGCGCAGAATACGGCACCGACCTGCGCGGCCCCACGGTATGCGAGCTGATCGACGACGGCCTACTCGGCGACGTGGTGGGCCGGCTGGGGCCCGATCCGTTGCGCAGCGACGCCGACCCGGCGTGGGCGTGGAACCGGATCACGAAGTCGCGCAGGCCCATCGGTGCGCTCTTGATGGACCAGACGGTGATCGCCGGGGTGGGCAACGTCTACCGCAACGAGCTGCTATTTCGGCACCACATCGACCCGTACCGGACCGGTCAGCGGATTTCGGAGGCCGAATTCGACGCGGCCTGGACCGACCTGGTGGCGTTGATGAAGGTGGGCTTGCGGCGCGGCAAGATCATCGTCGTGCGCCCCGAACACGACCACGGTGCGCCGTCGTATCGGCCCGAGCGCCCCCGCACGTACGTGTACCGCCGCGCCGGCGAGCAGTGCCGGGTGTGCGGGGCCACGATCCGCACGGCCGTGCTGGAGGGCCGGAATGTGTTCTGGTGCCCGATGTGCCAGCGGTGACGACCCTCCGGCCGTATCCAGCGTATCTTCAGGTGTGCTCCAGGTTTTTGGGGTACGTATAGACTCCATGAAAACTTCTTGGCGTTTGGCTGCAACGACTTTCGCGATGACGGCTGCTTTGGGGCCGGTTGGCTTGGGGGCCGCGACCCAAGCCCCGGCGCGGCTAACGCCCCTCCCGCAATGGTGCCCTGGTGAATTTTGGGATCCCGGCTGGGGCGATAACTGGGACACCGGATCGTGTCACGACAACTGGCGCGGGCCCGGACCTAACACCCACCCCGGGCCCGGCTACGGGCCGCCGGGAGTCGGTGGGCCTACGCCCGGACAGGGTGCTCCAGGGCCAGGCGGGCCAGGCGGACCTCGGTAGGCCCACGGCTTCAGCGGCGACCGGTGAGGGCGCCGAGCATGCATCAGCCCACGGTGACCCCGAGCGCGGCGTAGACCTCGTTGCTGAGCGCGACGCTGCGCGGGTCGGCGTTGGCCTTGCTGGCGTCGAACCGGTTCATCACATACGCGTAGCCGATCCGGTGCTCGAGGTCGACAAACCCGAACGAGCCACCCAGCCCGCCGTGGCCAAAGATGCGCCGGTTGGGCCCGTTGATGCCACGCTGGTTGAGCATGTAACCCAGACCCCAGCCGTGGTCGGCGACCCGCGGGCCCAGCACCAGATCGGTGTCGAAGCCACCCTGCGACACCCGGACCAGGTCCATGTGCGCGCGGCTGAGCAGCTTCTCCTGGGCGAGCGCGTTGTAGAAGGTCGCCAATCCCAGCGCGGACACCTGCCCGTTGGTGCCGGGAAACTCGAGCTGGCGCCACAGCTGCAGGTCGTTGGAGCCCAGTTCGTCGTCGGGGGCGAAACCCATCGATATCGACAGCGCTGCCTTGGGGTGTTCGTCCAGGCTGGTCGGGTAGCCGGGGGCCTGCACGTCGGCCAGCAGGTCTCGGGCGTGCGGCTTGTTCACCCGATCAGCGCAGCGGCGTTGTTCGGCCGGGGACAAGCCGATGTGGACGTCGGCGCCGATCGGCTCGGCGATCTCGGCGCGCAGGTATTGACCGACCGTGCGACCCGTGACGCGACGGAACACCTCGCCGAGGATGAAGCCAAAGGTGGTCATGTGGTAGCCCTGGGCGGTGCCGGGCTCCCACCACGGCCTAGCGACGGCCAATCGCTCACAGACGAAGTCCCAATCGGCGACCTGCTGCCAGCTCAGCCTTGTGTTGGGTCCGATGACGCCGGAGCGGTGGCTCAGCACCATGGCAACGGTGATGGCTTCCTTGCCGGACTGGCCGAACTCGGGCCAATAGCGGGCCACCGGCGCGTGCAGGTCGAGCTCACCGCGGTCGGCGAGCTGGTGGACGCAGGTGGCGGTCAAGGCCTTGGTGCCGGACAGCACGGTGCCCAGGGTGTTGTGCTGCCAGGGCCGCGTTCTGGCGGCGTCGGCCCAACCTCCCCAGAGGTTGACGACGAGGTCTCCGTCCACCCACACCGCGACCGCCGCGCCGATCTCGTCACGCAGCGCAAAGTTGCCCACGAACGCGTCGCGTACCCTGATGAATTCCGGCGCGCACGAGCCGTTGATCTCGACGTCGCTCATGGCGCCTTTCTGTTCAGCAGATGCTTAACCCCGAGCGGGCGACGGGAATCGAACCCGCGTCGCTAGTTTGGAAGACTAGGGCTCTACCATTGAGCTACGCCCGCGTGTATTAGTCGAGCGAGACTGTACGTGGTGGTGGAGATCAAATCTAATCGACGCGGTTACGTGACCGCTCTGTGAGGTCTGCGAGGCCGCTGCGGAGCTGGGGCTGCCGGGCCGTAGGATCGCGAGGTCAGCGCGGGGTGTAGCGCAGCTTGGTAGCGCATCCGCTTTGGGAGCGGAAGGCCGCAGGTTCAAATCCTGTCACCCCGACCAGTCGATCGCTGGAACGACAACAAGGAGCACAGCCGTGAAGAGCACCGTCGAGCAGTTGAGCCCCACCCGGGTTCGCATCAATGTGGAGGTGCCTTTCGCCGAGCTCGAGCCCGATTTCCAGCGGGCTTACAAGGAGCTGGCCAAACAGGTGCGGTTGCCCGGCTTCCGGCCCGGGAAGGCCCCGATCAGGCTCCTCGAGGCGCGGTTCGGCCGGGAGCAGATGCTCGATCAAATCGTCAACGAGGCACTGCCCAGCCGGTACGGGCAGGCGCTGGCCGAGTCGGAAATCCAGCCGCTGGGCCGGCCCAACATCGAGGTCACCAGAAAGGAATACGGCCAGGACCTGACCTTTACCGCCGAGGTCGACGTCCGCCCCAAGATCACCCTCCCGGATCTGAGCGCGCTGCAGGTCACGGTCGATGCGATCGAAGTCAGCGACGACGACGTCGACGCCGAACTGCAGTCGCTGCGCGCCCGGTTCGGCACCCTGACCGCGGTAGACCGGCCCGTGGCCGTCGGCGACTCTGTCACGATCGACCTGAGAGCCACCGTGGACGGCGAGGACGTCCCCAACGCCGCCGCCGAAGGATTGTCCCATGAGGTCGGTTCCGGCCGGCTGATCGCGGGTCTCGACGATGCCGTTGTCGGATTGTCCGTCGACGAGTCCCGGGTGTTCACCGCCAAGCTGGCCAAGGGCGAACACGCCGGAAAGGACGCGCAGGTCACCGTCACCGTCCGGTCGATCAAAGAACGCGAACTGCCGGCACCCGACGATGAATTCGCGCAATTGGCCAGCGAGTTCGACACCATCGAGGAGCTGCGGGCCAACCTCGGCGAACAGGTGCTCGCGGCCAAGCGCGCCCGCCAGGCGGAGCAGATTCGCAACGCCACGATCGACGCTCTGCTCGAGCAGGTCGACGTGCCACTGCCGGAGTCGTATGTCCAGGCCCAGTACGACAGCGTGATACACAGCGCGCTCCGCGGCCTCAACCACGACGAGGGCAGGTTCAACGAATTGCTGGTGGAGCAGGGTTCGTCGCGCGAGGCGTTCGACGCCGAGGCGCGCAGCGCCTCGGAGAAGGACGTCAAGAGACAGCTGCTGTTGGATGCTTTGGCCGATGACCTGCAGGTCCAGGTCGGCCAGGATGACCTCAGCGAGCGGCTGCTTACGACGTCTCGGCAATACGGGATCGAGCCGCAACAGCTGTTCGCCTACCTGCAAGAGCACAACCAGCTGCCGTCGATGTTCGCCGACGTGCGGCGCGAGCTGGCCATCAGGGCCGTGGCCCAGGCCGCGACGGTCACCGACACCGACGGCAACACGATCGACACCGGCGAGGTGTTCGGCAAGCGCCCCCAGGTGGACGCACCCGACGGGACCGACGAGGTCGACGCCCAGGAGGCCGCTGGGTCCGGCTAGCGGTCGGGCGATGACGCTGTGAGCGAACGCGCCCGCTTCGCAGGGTGCGTGATCGCCAAACACCGTGCCCGGTTGGTTAGGGTCGGTGCATAGGAGAACTTCGAGAAAGCAGGTACCCCAGTCGTGACTGACATGCGTTTGAACTCGCAGGGCCTCAGCCTCACCGACTCGGTCTATGAGCGGTTGCTCTCCGAGCGCATCATCTTCCTGGGTTCGGAGGTGAACGACGAGATCGCCAACCGGTTGTGTGCACAGATTCTGCTGCTCGCCGCCGAGGACGCCAGCAAAGACATCTCGCTATATATCAATTCCCCCGGCGGATCGATCAGCGCCGGCATGGCGATCTACGACACCATGGTCCTGGCGCCCTGCGACATCGCCACCTACGCCATGGGCATGGCCGCCTCGATGGGCGAGTTCCTCTTAGCGGCAGGCACCAAGGGCAAGCGCTACGCGCTGCCGCACGCGCGCGTCCTGATGCACCAGCCGCTGGGCGGAGTGACCGGCAGCGCCGCCGATATCGCCATCCAGGCCGAGCAGTTCGCCGTCATCAAGAAAGAGATGTTCCGCCTCAACGCCGAATTCACCGGTCAGCCGATCGAACGCATTGAGGCGGATTCGGACCGCGACCGCTGGTTCACCGCCCAGGAAGCCCTGGAATACGGTTTTGTCGACCACATCATCACCCGCGCCCACGTCAACGGAGCATCGCGATGAATCCTCAGATCTCACCTTCGGCGCGCTACATCCTGCCGTCCTTCATCGAGCACTCCAGCTTCGGGATCAAGGAGTCCAACCCCTACAACAAGCTGTTCGAGGAACGCATCATTTTCCTCGGCGTCCAGGTCGACGACGCGTCCGCCAACGACATCATGGCGCAGTTGCTCGTGCTGGAGTCGCAGGATCCCGACCGTGACATCACCATGTACATCAACTCGCCGGGCGGCGGGTTCACCTCGCTGATGGCCATCTACGACACCATGCAATACGTGCGAGCCGACATCCAGACGGTGTGCCTCGGTCAGGCCGCGTCCGCGGCCGCGGTGCTGCTGGCCGCCGGAACTCCGGGCAAGCGGATGGCGCTGCCCAACGCACGGGTGCTGATCCACCAGCCGTCCTTGTCGGGCGTGATCCAGGGGCAGTTTTCCGATTTGGAGATCCAGGCCGCCGAGATCGAGCGGATGCGCACGCTGATGGAAGCCACACTGGCCCGTCACACCGGCAAGGACGCCGCGGTGATCCGCAAGGACACCGACCGGGACAAGATCCTGACCGCCGAAGAGGCCAAGGACTACGGCATCATCGACACGGTCCTCGAATACCGGAAGCTGTCGGCGCAGACCGCCTAGCGTTTTCGCCGAACGTGTAATCAGGGCGGGTTTTCGGCCGAATTTCCGCCCTGTGTGCACGTTCGGCAGATTTCGGCGATGTCGCTCGGCCGTACTCGGCAACAGCCGCCGATGATGCGTGCCCCGGCCGCAACCCACCGAGAGGCGAGCCGCCCCGAGAACCGCCGCGGACCCACCCAGGCGCCGCGCCGGACATCCCAACGCTCACCGCTGTTGGGGTAGACGATCACCGGCTTACCGACGTCCGCGAGTGCGATCGCCGGTAGCACGTCGTCGGGTGAGCAGCAGTTGACGCCGATCGCCACGATCTCGGGCACGCCCGCGGCCACCGCGAACGCGTCGGCCAGTGGCTGCCCAGCACGTGTCCGCGCTCCGTCGATCGTGTAGCTGAGCCAGGCCGGCACGCCGAGCTGGTGCACCAGGTTGACGAGGGCCTCGGCTTCGTCGGTATCGGGAATGGTTTCCAGGGCCAGCACGTCCGCCCCGGCCGCGGCCAACGCCTCCAGCCGCGGCCGATGCCACCCGGTCAAAGCCGCGACGGACAGGCCGTAACGTCCGCGATACTCGGACCCGTCGGCGAGCGCGGCGCCGTACGGCCCGACCGAGGCGGCGACCCAGAGATCATCGGCGCCGACGTCCTCGCGCGCGGCGATGGCGAGACGGACGCTGCGCCGCAACAGCCCGACGGCATGGTCACGATCGATGCCGCGCGCCGCAAAACCCTCGAACGAGGCTTGGTAACTGGCGGTCGTGGCGATCTTGGCGCCGGCGCGAAAGTACGCCGTATGCACGGCGCTGATTTCCTGTGGAGCGTCTAGCAGCAGCTTCGCCGACCATAGCGGGTCGGACAGGTCGTTGCCGCGCGCCTCGAGTTCGGTGGCCAGGCCGCCATCACTGATCAGCACGGAATCGCCGACCAATTCCACATGGTCACTGTAAGGTGAGCAGCTGGGGATCCGCCCACCGTCGCGCGGGGTCCGTTAGTTCAGCGGCCTCGGTGACGTAACGACCGCGACACGCCAGAGACACGGATTGCGCGTCTCGGCGAGTGGTGGACCCCATCGGGCTATATGTTTCATTCGGACGAGGGGCGTGAATACCACTGACGCTATTCGGCGCTAACGGTCGCGGTGGGCCGGAGAAAGCGGGTAGCGTCGGTGATTACACGCGACAGAGCAAGACGAACGGCGACCAGGAAGTAGGCCATCAGCATCATGGCGCGCATCGGAGACGGCGGTGACCTGCTGAAGTGCTCGTTCTGCGGGAAGAGCCAAAAACAGGTCAAGAAGCTCATTGCGGGCCCCGGTGTGTATATCTGCGACGAGTGCATCGACCTGTGCAACGAGATCATCGAAGAGGAACTCGCCGACGCCGACGATGTGAAACTCGATGAGCTGCCCAAGCCCGCCGAGATCAGGGAGTTCCTCGAGGGCTACGTCATCGGGCAGGACACCGCCAAGCGCACGCTGGCGGTGGCCGTCTACAACCACTACAAGCGGATCCAGGCCGGCGAGAAGAGCCGCGACTCCCGCCACGAGCCGGTTGAGTTGACCAAGTCCAACATCCTGATGCTCGGACCTACCGGCTGCGGCAAGACCTACCTGGCTCAGACGTTGGCCAAGATGCTCAACGTGCCGTTCGCCATCGCCGACGCCACCGCGCTGACCGAGGCCGGCTACGTCGGTGAGGACGTCGAGAACATCTTGCTCAAACTGATCCAGGCCGCCGACTACGACGTCAAGCGCGCCGAGACGGGCATCATCTACATCGACGAGGTAGACAAGATCGCCCGCAAGAGCGAGAACCCGTCGATTACCCGTGACGTCTCCGGTGAGGGCGTTCAACAGGCGCTGCTGAAAATTCTGGAGGGCACCCAGGCATCGGTTCCGCCGCAGGGCGGGCGCAAGCACCCGCACCAAGAGTTCATCCAGATCGACACCACCAATGTGCTGTTCATCGTCGCGGGCGCGTTCGCCGGGCTGGAGAAGATCATCTACGAGCGCGTCGGCAAGCGTGGGTTGGGCTTCGGTGCCGAGGTCCGGTCCAAGGCCGAGATCGACACCACCGACCACTTCGCCGACGTGATGCCCGAAGACCTGATCAAGTTCGGGTTGATCCCCGAATTCATTGGCCGCCTCCCGGTGGTTGCCTCGGTCACCAACCTGGACAAGGAATCCTTGGTTCGGATCCTGTCCGAGCCGAAGAACGCCCTGGTCAAGCAGTACACCCGGCTGTTCGAAATGGACGGCGTGGAGCTGGAGTTCACCGACGACGCGCTCGAAGCGATCGCCGACCAAGCGATTCACCGCGGCACCGGCGCCCGTGGGTTGCGGGCCATCATGGAAGAGGTCCTGCTGCCCGTGATGTATGACATCCCGAGCCGTGACGACGTCGCCAAGGTGGTGGTGACCAAGGAAACCGTGCAGGACAACGTGTTGCCGACGATCGTGCCGCGCAAGCCGTCGCGCAGCGAGCGTCGCGACAAGAGTGCCTAAGGTGGCGTCTGAAGCGGGAGCGCCGGCGGATCGGATTCCCTGAAAAGTGACGAATACCACAGTTTGGTTTGTCCTCACCGCAGCTCCGGCGCTGACTTCGGCTTTTGGTCGCGCACTCGCCGGTAATAGGGCGTTGGACCTGGCAATACACCCAACAAGAAGTGTCATAATCGGTACCGCCAGTGACATAAATCGTGAGGGCGGGGGAGTCGCTCCGACGTCGCATAGTCTGAAACTGCAGCGGAGTGCCTGTCCGGTTAACAGATGGAGGGCGGAGACGTGGATCCGAACGGCAGCGGAGCCGCGCCGGAGGCTCATGCCGCGGCTGCCCGTCCCGCACCGGTACGGCAGCGTCTGGAAAACGTCGTCATCCGTTTCGCCGGGGACTCCGGCGACGGCATGCAGCTCACCGGCGACCGATTCACCTCGGAGGCAGCGCTTTTCGGCAACGACCTGGCGACTCAGCCGAATTACCCCGCCGAGATCAGGGCACCCGCGGGCACCTTGCCCGGAGTTTCGTCTTTCCAGATTCAAATCGCCGACTACGACATCTTGACCGCCGGTGACCGGCCCGACGTGCTGGTGGCGATGAACCCGGCGGCGCTGAAGGCCAATATCGGCGACCTGCCCCGCGGTGGAATGGTGATTGCGAATTCTGACGAGTTCACCAAGCGCAACCTGACCAAGGTGGGTTACGTGACCAACCCGCTAGAGTCCGACGAGCTGGACGACTACGTCGTGCACCCGGTTGCGATGACCTCGCTGACGCTGCGGGCTGTCGAGGCGATCGGTGCGTCGAAGAAGGACGGCCAGCGCGCCAAGAACATGTTCGCGCTGGGCTTGTTGTCGTGGATGTACGGGCGGGAGCTGGAACACAGCGAGAACTTCATCAGGGAGAAATTCGCCCGCAAGCCCGACGTCGCCGAGGCCAACGTGCTGGCGCTGAAGGCGGGTTGGAACTACGGCGAAACCACCGAGGCCTTCGGCGCCACCTACGAGGTGCCTCCGGCGACACTGCCGCCCGGTGAGTACCGGCAGATCTCGGGCAACACCGCGCTGGCCTACGGCATCATCGTGGCGGGTCAACTGGCCAACATCCCGGTGGTGCTGGGCAGTTATCCGATTACGCCGGCGTCCGACATCCTGCACGAGCTGTCCAAACACAAGAACTTCAATGTCATCACCTTCCAGGCCGAAGACGAGATCGGCGGCATCTGCGCGGCGTTGGGCGCCGCCTACGGTGGTGCCTTGGGGGTCACCAGCACGTCGGGTCCGGGCATTTCGCTGAAGTCCGAGGCGCTCGGCCTGGGAGTGATGACCGAGCTGCCGCTGCTGGTCATTGACGTTCAACGAGGTGGGCCGTCGACCGGTCTACCCACCAAGACCGAGCAGGCTGACCTGTTGCAGGCGCTATACGGCCGCAACGGAGAGTCTCCGGTGGCGGTGCTGGCGCCGCGGTCGCCGTCGGACTGTTTCGCGACCGCTCTCGAGGCGGTGCGCATCGCCGTGTCCTACCACACCCCGGTGATTGTGCTGTCCGACGGCGCCATCGCCAACGGCTCGGAGCCGTGGCGAATCCCGGATGTCAGCGCGCTCGATCCCATCCAGCACAAATACGCCAGACCGGACGAACCCTTCCAGCCCTATGCTCGCGACCCGGAGACCTTGGCCCGTCAGTTCGCCGTTCCCGGCACTCCTGGTCTCGAACACCGCATCGGCGGGCTGGAGGCCGCCAACGGCTCCGGCGACATCTCCTACGAGCCCGTCAACCATGACCTGATGGTGCGGTTGCGCCAGGCCAAGATCGACGGTATCCGCGTCCCAGATCTCGAGGTCGACGATCCGACAGGAGACGCTGAGCTGTTGCTGATTGGGTGGGGCAGTTCCTACGGTCCGATCGGTGAAGCGTGCCGGCGTGCGCGGCGCCGGGGCATCAAGGTCGCGCACGCTCATCTGCGGTATTTGAACCCGTTCCCGGCGAACCTGGGCGATGTGCTGCGGCGTTACCCGCAAGTGGTGGTGCCGGAGATGAACTTGGGTCAGCTGGCGCTACTGCTGCGCGGCAAGTACCTGGTCGACGTGCAATCGGTCACCAAGGTTCAGGGTCTTTCGTTCCTTGCCGACGAGATAGGCCGTGTCATTCGCGCCGCGCTGGGTGGGCGGCTGGCCGAGATCGAGCAGGACAAGACGATGGTTGCCAGACTGGGAGCGGCTACGGTGGGAGCGGGGGCAAACGCGTGACCGCGCCGGCGACGATGCAGTGGGGGTACTACCCGCTTGCCGGGGACGCAGCGATGAGGAGGAGCGGCGCGCATGTCTAGCGTGACCGGCAATCTAGCGGGCATCGACCTCGGTGTGGCTCCGAGGTCGACCAAACACGATGGGGTGCCGACGACCGACCAGCCGCAGAAGCCCAAGGACTTCACCAGCGATCAGGAGGTGCGCTGGTGCCCGGGCTGTGGTGACTACGTCATCCTCAACACCATCCGGAACTTCCTGCCCGAACTCGGGTTGCGTCGCGAAAACATCGTGTTCATCAGCGGCATCGGATGTTCCAGCCGGTTCCCGTACTACCTGGAGACCTACGGGTTTCATTCGATCCACGGCCGCGCACCGGCGATCGCGACCGGTTTAGCGCTGGCCCGCGAGGACCTGTCGATCTGGGTGGTCACTGGCGACGGCGATGCGTTGTCGATCGGGGGCAACCACCTGATCCACGCGATGCGCCGCAACGTCAACATCACGGTGCTGTTGTTCAACAACCGGATCTACGGGCTGACCAAGGGCCAGTACTCGCCGACGTCGGAGGTCGGCAAGATCACTAAGTCGACACCGATGGGTTCGCTGGATCACCCCTTCAACCCGGTGTCATTGGCGCTGGGCGCCGAGGCGACCTTCGTTGGCCGGGCACTGGACTCAGACCGCGCCGGCCTGTCGGAAGTGCTGCGCGCGGCGGCCCAGCATCGCGGCGCAGCCCTGGTCGAGATCCTGCAAGACTGCCCGATCTTCAACGACGGCTCATTCGACGCGCTGCGCAAGGAGGGCGCAGAAGAGCGGGTGATCAATGTCCGCCACGGCGAGCCCATTAGGTTCGGCGCCAATGGCGAATACTGTGTGGTGAAGTCCGGGTTCGGTCTCGACGTCGCCAAGACGGCCGACGTGGCCGTCGAGGAGATTGTGGTGCACGACGCGCACGCCGACGACGCGGCCTATGCGTTCGCACTGTCACGGCTGTCCGACCAGAACCTGGAGCACACCGTGCTAGGGATCTTCCGGCACGTCAACCGGCCCACCTACGATGACGCGGCCCGCTCGCAGGTCGCGACGGCCGCGGGTGCGGCCGCGTCCGACGCCGCGGCGCTGCAATCGCTGCTGCGTGGGCGCGATACCTGGACCGTCGACTGAGATGACCGCATCCGTGCCTGACCATGCTTCTCTGGCTGGGGTCGTGTTGGCAGGAGGCGAATCCCGGCGGATGGGCCGTGACAAGGCGACCCTGCCGGTTCCGGGGGGGACCACGACGTTGGTTGAGCATATGGTCGGCCTTCTCGCCCAGCGCTGCGCGCATGTGTTCGTGATGGCCGCCCCGGGCCAGCCGTTGCCCACGCTGCCGGTGCCCGTACTCCGCGATGAGCTGCCGGGGCTGGGGCCGTTGCCGGCGACCGGGCGTGGACTGCGTGCCGCCGCGGACGCCGGTGCCCGGTTCGCGTTCGTCTGTGCCGTCGACATGCCTTATCTCACGGTGCAATTGATCGATGAGCTAGTCCGCCTGGCTGCGGAGACCAACGCTGAAGTGGTGCTGCCGTGGGACGGTCGCAGCCACTACCTGGCAGCGGTATACCGGACCGACCTGGCCGACCGGGTCGATGCGTTGGTGGCCGCCGGCCAGCGCAAGATGAGCGAGCTGGTCGCGGCTTCGGACGCTCAGCACATCGTGCTGCCCGATTCCCGGCCGCTGACCAACGTGAATTCCGCCGGGGACCTGCCCGCGCCGTCGCGGTCTGGACGTTAATTCCTGCGCAACCTGTCGGTAAGTCATGTATATTCTGAGCGCTTCGGCGTCTTCCTTATTTCGATCTTGTTATAAGTATTAATTTCCCTGTGCAGGCCGCCGCATCCTTTGGGTCGAGGCGGGTGCGTATTCCGTTGAGCCATAGCAAAGCTGGGTAACGCGACATCCGCGCCGGACTCGGCGAAATTCCGCCAACAGCAAACGCCGTTGCGTGAACCTCGGGGCGATGGTGTCGGCACCGGTAGGATGATCACCCGGCGAGCCAGGGTGGTCGGCACGAAAATTGTTGGTAGCTATCGGTGTTCGTCGATCGTGTGGTTGCTCTGCCGCCGACTTGGGCCAGTGCGTGCGGACCGGTGCCGCCGGTAAATGGCGCAGCGGTGCGCAAAACTTCGGGGGCGAGTGGGCCTATGACCAGGATCACGACGCTGTGCGGCGTTCCGCCCGGGCCGACAAGTGATCGCTTCGGCAAATTAGTGTTCCAGCTCACAATATTGGCGTGATTCGGCTCACGATCGTACCGCTGGCCCCCTTGTTCGATATCCACCAAAAATACCAGCTTGACCTGCATAAATATTCCTGCGGCCCGCGCCGTGATCGACCCGTTATTGGACTGATATCTGTTTCTGTCGGGATGACGAATCCAAATCGTTATCGTACGGTCCTGATAGTCCGAAAACGGGCAATTAGTAATAACTGAATCCACGGACCCGCGTGTGAGCGGAGCCGGGGACGGCGCCGGAGTTTGGCTGACCGCCCCCGTGGGCGGTGGCTAGTAGCCGCACCGGACATATCACGTCCTCCGCTGTCGTGCCGGAACGAGACGGCACGTCCTAAAGCAGCAATGTCGACGGACCAGGCACCCAACCCATACCTGTGGGCTGGCTTTGGCGCGCGCGCACCGCGAAAGGAACAAAGTTGACGACCGTCCGTAAGACGCTTGCCGTCGCCGCGATCACCGGGACTCTCGTGGCTGTGTCATCCGGTATCGCCAATGCAGATGATGTGGACCCGAACGCGGCGCCCAGCGCGGAGGCTGCGGGCTTCGATCCCAACGTGTCGGCCGCGCCCGAGCTCGTCGGATTCGACCCGGACGGGCCGGCGGCTCCGGATGCCGCGATCGCGCCCGTCGACTTGCCCCCGGCGCCCGATCCGGGACCAGAGGATGTCCATCCCCAGCCGCCGGCGCCGGACGGCGAGCTGTCGCCCGCCGACGCGTCCCCCGCGCCCGTCAAGGCATACAGCGTGAACTGGGACGCGATCGCTCAGTGCGAATCCGGTGGGAACTGGTCGATCAACACCGGCAACGGCTACTCCGGCGGCCTCCAATTCACAGCCAGCACCTGGCGTGCCAACGGTGGCTCGGGATCGGCTGCTAACGCTAGCCGTGAGGAGCAGATCCGGGTGGCGGAGAATGTGCTGCGTTCGCAGGGCATCGGCGCCTGGCCGGTCTGCGGCCGGCGCGGCTGACCCACAGCGCGACGGCTGAGCCGTAACGTACCGGAGGTGCCGGGCCGTTGGGCCCGGCACCTCGTCGTTCGTTGGTCTACCTGGTATCACCGTCGGCGGGTAACACGAACGCCGAACGCGCCGCCACCGTTGCCAGATGTCGGGTGAACAAGGCCTCCGGCACCAGTCCGGTGGCGCGGATGGCGGCCGCACCGAGAAACGCTGGACGCACGTTGATGACCCGGCCGATCAACGCCGATTCGCGCACCAGTGAGGTGACCCGCGGCCGGCGGAATGCGGCGAACCGCGCGAACGCGGTCGCCAAGTCGGCGGTCCGATCCAGGAAGGCCCCCAGGATCGCCGCGTCCTCGATGCCTTGACAGCCGCCCTGGCCCAGATGTGGGCGCATTGGGTGGGCCGCATCGCCAACTAGCACCACCGCTCCGCGTGCCCAGTGCCGGGCGGGGCCGCGGTCGTAGAGGTCGTTGCGCAATACGTCGGTCGGCGCCGTGGCAGCCAGCAGGTTCGGGATCGGTTCTGGCCATGCGGCCAGTTTGGTGCGCAAATATGCCAGCTCTCCTTCGGCCGCCAGCCGCCCTTGGGGCGCGCGTTCGGTGGTGTACCAATATGTACGGTCCGGCCCCATCGGGACATGGCCGGTTTCCACTCCGGGTCCCAGCGTCGCTCCGGCCAGTTCAGGGTCCATGGCACAGGTGGCGATGCCGCGCCACGCGGTATAGCCGGCGTAGCGGCGGGTCGCTGGGCCGTTGAGATAGCGCGCCACCATCGAGCCGATCCCGTCGGCCCCGATCGCCGCGTCCGCGTGACGGAACGTCTCGTCGGACAACCTGATCTGCATCCCGTCGCCGGTGGCAGCGAGTCCGTGGGCCGCCAGCCCGTATTCGATGGTGCCGCGGCCCACCGCTGCGGTGAGGATGTCGCGCAGCGTCGAGCGCTGCACCACGACCAGTGGCTCGCCGAGCGCGGCGACCAACGTCTCGGCCGCGGCGCGGCGCAGCCATGAGCCGTCCCGCCAGCGGAGCGCACCCACTGTCACCCGGCCGCCCGCCGCCCGGACGGCGTCACCCAAGCCGAGGCTGTCCAGTGCTGCCAGCGCGTTGGGCCAGATACTTATGGCGGCACCGGGCGAGGTGTCGGTGCGCTCTTCGATGATGCTGACGTCGCAACCCCGCTGCCGCAGCGCGACGGCGGTCGCGAGGCCGGCGATACCCGCTCCGATGACGACAATTCGCGGTCCCATGCGGCCAACCTAAGCGCCGCGACGATGCAGCCGGGACTGCCGCTGTGGAGGAGCGGGGCCGTTGGTAGCGTCGGGGCGATGACCGCGACAGCACGCGAATTTGACATCATCTTGTACGGCGCGACGGGATTTGTGGGGAAGCTGACCGCCGAGTATCTGGCCCGGGCTGGGGGAGATGCGCGGATCGCACTGGCCGGCAGGTCGACCGACCGTCTGTTCGCGGTTCGCGACACCCTGGGCGAATCCGCCGGGTCCTGGCCGGTTGTGGCCGCCGACGCCGGGTCGCCATCGACTCTGAATGAGATGGCCGCTCGCACCCAGGTCGTCATCACCACGGTGGGGCCGTACACCCGCTACGGGCTGCCGCTGGTGTCCGCATGTGCGGCCGCGGGCACCGATTATGCCGACCTGACCGGCGAGGCGAACTTCGTCCGCGACAGCATCGATCTGTGCCACAAGCAAGCCGCCGACACCGGCGCCCGCATCGTGCACGGCTGTGGCTTCGACTCGGTGCCGTCGGATCTGAGTGTCTACGCGCTGTACCGGGCGGCGCGGGAGGACGCCGCCGGCGAGCTGACCGACACCAACTTTGTGGTGCGGTCCTTCCGGGGCGGGGTTTCCGGCGGCACCCTCGCCTCCATGCTGGAGATTCTGCGCACCGCCTCCAGCGACCCCGACGTGCGCCGTCAGCTCTTCGACCCGTATACCCTGACCCCTGACCGAGCCGCGGAGCCCGAGCTCGGTTCGCAACCGGATCTGCCGTTGCGGCGCGGTCGCCAGATCGCGCCGGAACTGGCGGGTTTGTGGACGGCGGGCTTCGTGATGGCGCCCTACAACACCCGGATCGTGCGACGTACCAACGCGTTACTGGACTGGGCGTACGGCCCGCGGTTCCGCTACAGCGAAACCATGAGCCTGGGGTCGTCGCCCCTGGCGCCACTGGGGGCGGCCGTCGTGACCGGGGCCGTCAATGCGACGTTCGGGTTCGGCAGCCGTTATTTTCGGCTGCTGCCGCGTGGGCTGGTGAATCATGTTGTCCCCAAACCCGGCACTGGCCCCAGCGCGGCGGCCCGGGAACGCGGCTACTACCGCGTCGAGACGTACACCACCACGACCGGCGGTGCGCGCTATGTTGCGCGCATGCAGCAGCGGGGCGACCCCGGCTACCAGGCCACCTCGGTGTTGTTGGGGGAGTGTGGTCTTGCGCTGGCGTTGGACCGCGACACGCTCTCCGAACTGCGTGGTGTGCTGACCCCCGCGGCCGCGATGGGAGACGCCCTGCTGGCGCGGTTGCCGGCTGCGGGTGTGACCCTGCAAACGGAGCGGTTAGCGGGCTGAGCGATGCGATTTCACCTGCGGATTCGGGCGCTGTCAGGCCGCGGGGAGACGCTACCTAGAATTGACCGGTGACCGCCAGCTCCCGCCCCGTCGCCGATCAGCTGCCTAAGTCGTGGGATCCGGCCGCGATGGAGAGCGCGATCTATCAGAAGTGGCTGGACGCTGGCTACTTCACCGCCGACCCCACCAGCACCAAGCCGGCCTATTCGATCGTGCTGCCGCCGCCCAACGTGACCGGTAGCCTGCACATGGGCCACGCGCTGGAACACACCATGATGGACGCGTTGACGCGCCGCAAGCGTATGCAGGGTTACGAGGTGCTGTGGCAGCCGGGCACCGACCATGCCGGAATCGCCACCCAGAGCGTGGTGGAAAATCAGCTGGCCGCGGATGGCAAGACCAAGGAGGACTTCGGCAGGGAGCTGTTCGCCGCCTTGGTCTGGGACTGGAAGCGCGAGTCGGGCGGTGCCATCGGTGGCCAGATGCGGCGTCTTGGTGACGGCGTGGACTGGAGCCGGGACCGGTTCACCATGGACGAGGGCCTGTCGCGAGCGGTGCGCACGATCTTCAAGAGGCTCTACGACGCCGGGCTGATCTATCGGGCCGAGCGGCTGGTCAATTGGTCGCCGGTGCTGCAAACCGCGATCTCCGACCTCGAGGTCAACTACCTCGACATCGAGGGCGAGCTGGTGTCGTTTCGGTACGGCTCGCTCGAGGACTCGCAGCCCCACATCGTGGTGGCCACCACCCGAGTGGAGACCATGCTGGGCGACACCGCGATTGCGGTCCACCCAGACGACGAACGTTACCGTCACCTGGTCGGAACCAGGCTGCCGCACCCCTTCGTAGACCGATCGCTGATCATCGTCGCCGACGAGCACGTGGACCCCGAATTCGGCACCGGCGCGGTCAAGGTCACACCTGCTCACGACCCCAACGACTTCGAAATCGGGTTGCGGCATCAGTTGCCGATGCCTTCGATCCTGGATACCAAGGGCCGAATCGTCGACACCGGAACGCAATTCGACGGCATGGACCGCTTCCAGGCCCGGGTCGCGGTGCGCGAGGCGCTTGCCGCGCAGGGCCGGATCGTCGAAGAGAAGCGCCCCTATCTGCATAGCGTCGGGCACTCCGAGCGCAGCGGCGAGCCCATCGAGCCTCGGCTGTCGCTGCAGTGGTGGGTGCGGGTGGAGTCGTTGGCCAAGGCCGCCGGTGATGCGGTTCGCAACGGGAACACCGTGATTCATCCAACCAGCCTCGAGCCGCGCTGGTTCTCCTGGGTCGACGATATGCACGACTGGTGCATCTCCCGGCAGCTGTGGTGGGGCCACCGTATCCCGATCTGGTACGGACCCAACGGAGAACAGGTGTGTGTGGGCCCGGACGAAACGCCCCCTGAGGGGTGGGAGCAGGACCCCGACGTGCTGGATACTTGGTTCTCGTCCGCGCTGTGGCCGTTCTCCACGTTGGGTTGGCCGGACAAGACTCCGGAGCTGGAGAAGTTCTATCCGACAAGCGTTCTGGTGACCGGCTACGACATCTTGTTCTTCTGGGTCGCCCGGATGATGATGTTCGGCACCTTCGTCGGGGGCGACGATGCCATCACGCTCGACGGCCGCCGCGGCCCCCAGGTGCCGTTCACCGACGTGTTCTTGCATGGGCTGATCCGCGACGAGTTTGGTCGCAAGATGAGCAAATCCAAGGGCAACATCGTCGACCCGCTGGACTGGATTGAGAAGTTCGGTGCCGACGCGCTGCGGTTCACACTGGCGCGCGGCGCCAGTCCCGGCGGCGACTTGGCCGTCAGCGAGGATGCCGTGCGGGCGTCGCGCAATTTCTGTACCAAGCTGTTCAACGCCACCCGGTATGCACTGCTCAACGGCGCGGCGGTGGCCCCCTTGCCGGCGCTTGACGAGCTGACCGACGCCGATCGCTGGATTCTCGGACGGTTGGAAGAGGTCCGGGCCGAAGTTGATTCGGCTTTCGATGGCTACGAGTTCAGCCGCGCCTGCGAGGCGCTTTACCACTTCACCTGGGACGAATTCTGCGACTGGTATGTCGAACTGGCCAAGACCCAGTTGGCCGAGGGCATCACGCATACCACCGCAGTGCTCGCCACCGTGTTGGACACGCTGCTGCGGTTGCTGCACCCGGTGATCCCGTTCATTACCGAGTCGCTGTGGCAAGCGCTGACAGGCCAGGAGTCTCTGGTTATCGCCGACTGGCCGCAATCTTCGGCCACCGAACTGGATCATGTTGTTGTGCAACGGATTAACGACCTGCAGAAGCTGGTTACCGAGGTGAGACGGTTCCGCAGCGATCAGGGGTTGGCGGACCGGCAGAAGGTACCGGCACGGCTGTCCGGGGTGCAGAGCTCGGATCTGGATGGCCAGGTTGCCGCCATCTCGTCGCTGGCGTGGCTCACCGCAGCCGGTCCGGACTTCCGGCCGTCGGTGTCGCTGGAAGTACGGCTGCGCGGAGGTACGGTCATCGTCCAACTCGACACCTCAGGCACCATTGATGTCGCCGCCGAGCGCCGCCGCCTCGAAAAGGACCTGGCCACAGCGCAAAAGGAGCTGGCATCGACGGGCGCCAAATTGGCCAACGCGGACTTTCTGGCCAAGGCACCGGAAGCCGTCGTCGACAAGATCCGCGACCGCCGGAGGCTAGCACAACAGGAAGCCGACCGGATCGCGGCCAGGTTGGCTGCGCTGCAATGAATTCCGGATCGCCGGCCTGGTGGAAGCACCGTCCGGCTAGCAATACGGGGCCGACGCCGGACGAGATTGCCTCTCTGCTGCAAGTCGAGCATCTACTCGACCAGCGCTGGCCCGAGACCCGCATCGAGCCCAGCTTGACCCGCATCGCCGCACTCATGGACCTGCTGGGCTCACCGCAATTGAACTACCCGTCGATCCACATCGCGGGCACCAACGGCAAGACCTCGGTTGCGCGGATGGTCGACGCGTTGGTGACCGCGCTACAGCAACGCACCGGCCGAACCACCAGCCCACACCTGCAGTCGGCGGTGGAACGCATCAGCATCGACGGCCTGCCGATCAGCCCGGCCCAGTATGTGGCGACGTACCGGGAGATCGAGCCGTTCGTCCAGATGATCGACCAGCAGTCATCGGCCGCCGGTGGGCCGGCCATGAGCAAGTTCGAGGTCGTCACCGCGATGGCGTTCGCGGCGTTCGCGGACGCACCCGTTGACGTCGCCGTGGTCGAGGTCGGTCTGGGCGGACGTTGGGATGCCACCAATGTGATCAACGCGCCGGTGGCGGTCATCACCCCAATCAGCGTCGACCACGTCGACTACCTGGGGCAGGACATCACCGCGATCGCCGGCGAGAAGGCGGGCATCGTCACCCGGGCGGCCGAGGGTTCGCCAGACACCGTCGCCGTCATCGGGCGTCAGACACCGGAGGTGATGGCGGTCCTGCTGGCCCAGGCGGTCGCCGCCGACGCCGCGGTGGCCCGGGAGGATTCCGAATTCGCGGTGCTGGGCAGACGGGTCGCGGTCGGCGGGCAGGTGCTGCGACTGCAGGGTCTGGGCGGGGTGTACTCCGACATCTACCTGCCGCTGCACGGTGAACACCAGGCGCACAACGCGGCGGTGGCCCTTGCCGCCGTCGAGGGGTTTTTCGGCGCCGGCGCGCAGCGTCAACTTGATGTCGAGGCGGTCCGGGCCGGTTTCGCCGCCGTCACCAGCCCCGGGCGGCTGGAGCGCATGCGCAGCGCGCCAACGGTGTTCATCGATGCCGCGCACAATCCGGCCGGGGCGGCGGCACTGGCCCAGACGCTGGCCGCCGAGTTCGACTTCCGGATGCTGGTCGGTGTCCTTAGCGTGATGGCCGACAAGGACGTCGACGGCATCCTCGCCGCGCTCGAGCCGGTGTTCGATTCCGTCGTGGTGACCCACAATGGGTCGGCGCGGGCGCTGGACGCGGAATCGCTGGCGTTGGCGGCACGGGAGCGGTTCGGACCCGACCGGGTGACCACCGCAGCGAACCTGCGCGACGCTATCGACGCGGCGACCGCGCTGGTCGACGACGCCGCGGCAGCAGGTGACGCGTGCTCGGGCGCCGGAATCGTGATTACCGGCTCGGTGGTCACCGCCGGGGCCGCGCGCACCTTGTTCGGTCGTGATCCCGAATGACTGAGCTCCCCGAGGATCAGGCCCCGACACCGCGGGCGGACCCGTGGCGGAGTTTCGGGGCGGTGATGGCCGCGACGCTGATCCTGGAGGCGATCGTGGTGCTGCTGGGCTTGCCGGTGGTGGGTGCGGTCGGCGGCGGTCTGACTGCGGTGTCGCTGGTCTACCTGATCGGGTTGGCCGCATTGCTGATCCTGCTGGCCGGTCTGCAGCGCAAACCTTGGGCTATCTGGGTGAATTTGGGCGTGCAGACGATCCCCATCGCCGGCTTCGTGGTATACCCCGGCGTGGGTTTCATCGGTGTGCTGTTTGCCGCATTGTGGATCCTGATCGCCTACTTGCGCGCGGAGGTCCGAGGCCGGCAGGAACGCGGATCGTCGGCCGCGGGCAGGTGAGTCCCGCCAGGCGCGGCCTATGAGTCGGCGTATTTCACGATTTGCCGGGGCTTGCCGACCACCCGCTCGCCGGTCCACATGTTCAGCGACGAGTCGATGGATAAGCTTCCAACCGGCCTCTGGGGAGGTTTCCGACGGTTAGTTCTTTGCTTGCAGGATGCATCTGGAGGTCGCCGATGCCGTGTGTGATCGTGGCGGTCGCTGGCTCAAGATTGGGATCGGCGACGTGTCGGCATCCAGGTTTGGGCATCCCTCGGCGGTCACCTACTGTTGGGCACCGTGACCGAACGGACCCTCGTATTGATCAAGCCGGACGCCATAGAACGCCAGTTGATAGGTGAGGTCATCAGCCGCATCGAGCGCAAAGGCCTCACCATCGCGGCCCTAGAGCTCAGGACCGTCAGCGAGGAGCTGGCCAGCCGTCATTACGCCGAACACGAAGGCAAGCCATTTTTCGGATCGTTGCTGGAGTTCATTACCTCCGGACCGGTGGTGGCCGCGATCGTGGTTGGCCCGCGCGCGATCGAGGCGTTTCGCCAGCTTGCCGGCGGCACCGACCCGGTGGCACAGGCCGCGCCGGGCACCATCCGCGGTGACTTTGGCCTGGAAACGCAGTTCAACTTGGTGCATGGTTCGGACTCGGCCGAGTCGGCTCGGCGCGAGATCGCGCTCTGGTTTCCCGGCGTCTAACGCCACAGCGGGCGCTGAGCGGGTTGCAGATCACCCGGCTCAGCGGGGCGTGACCCCGCCAAACGATGTGGGATACTGATGTCGGGTGAACGTCGTCGTACCGGTGGCAGACACCCGGATGAAGACTTGGACAAGCGCGACCATCGCCATTCCGTGATGCGGCGCGGCGTGTCGAGCCGTCATTCAGCACGGCGCCGAGCGGGCTCACCGTGAGCCGCTCGGGGCAAGACCATCACAAGCCCGGGAGTAGTGGGCCGGGCCGATAGCGAAGCCCTCGCGTGGCCGCGTTCGATAGGACGCGCCCGGGGGCTTGAGGAGAATACGTGGTAGAGGGTGCCCCATCGTCAGAATCAACAAACCAGCCGATCGAGCGTGAGGAGTTACCGGACCGCCTTCGAGTCCATTCCCTGGCGCGAACGTTGGGAACCACCAGCCAGCGGGTGCTGGACGCGTTGACCTCGCTCGACGGACGGATCCGCAGCGCTCATTCCACCGTGGATCACGTCGATGCGGTTCGGGTGCGCGATCTGCTGGCTGCCCAAGCCCCGGACGCACCCGCCACCACGGGTGTGCCGGGCGCCACCGATGCGCCACCGGCCCCCGACCTCCCCACGCCCGGCGAACCCGAATCCAGGCTGATGCTGCAGACCCCGGAGACCCCGCCGGGCCCGCAGACGGATGTCGAGCGGCCGCACTACATGCCGCTGTTTGTCGCGCCGCAACCCATCGAGCTCGACGACGACGCGGGCGATGACTATGCCGACGACACCGACGACGCCGATGGCTACGGCCCGGAGGACGACGACGAGCAAACCGGACGGCCCGCGAGCCGGCGCCGCCGTCGTGGCCGGCGCGGACGTGGTCGCGGACGCGGGGAGCAGAACGGATCCGACGGCCCAGCAGACGGCCGCGCCGGCGACGACGCCAATGGCCCGGCCGATCGGGAAGCCGAGCAATGGGCCCAGCCGGGCGCCCCAAACGTGGAGGCCACCGGCTCCGAGGACATCGCCGGCCCAGCGGCCGAGGACGCCGACGACACCGAGACCGGCGAGGCGGACAACGGTTCGCCGGAGGCCGGCACCCGTCGCCGGCGCCGCCGACGGCGGCGCAAGTCGGGTGCGGGTGAGGATAGCGACGAGGGTCCAGCACCCGACGATCCGCCCAACACCGTCGTGCACGAACGTGCGCCGCGCGCGGGGGCCAAGCCCGGCTCGGATGTCGCCGACGACGACGGTGCCGCCGAGATCAAGGGCATCGACGGCTCGACTCGGCTGGAGGCCAAGCGTCAGCGCCGCCGCGACGGGCGGGACGCGGGACGGCGCCGCCCGCCGGTGTTGACCGAGGCCGAATTCTTGGCTCGCCGCGAGGCTGTCGAGCGGGTCATGGTCGTCCGCGACCGGGTGCGCACCGAGCCGCCGCACGCGGGCGCCCGGTACACCCAGATCGCGGTGCTCGAAGACGGCATCGTGGTGGAGCATTACGTCACGTCTGCGGCCTCTGCCTCGCTGGTGGGCAACATCTACCTGGGGATCGTGCAGAACGTGCTGCCCTCGATGGAGGCGGCCTTCGTCGACATCGGTCGTGGCCGCAACGGCGTGCTCTACGCCGGCGAAGTCAACTGGGAGGCCGCCGGGTTGGGCGGGGCCGACCGCAGGATCGAACAGGCCCTCACACCTGGCGACTACGTGGTGGTGCAGGTCAGCAAGGATCCGGTCGGGCACAAGGGCGCGCGGCTGACCACCCAGGTGTCGCTGGCCGGCCGTTACCTCGTTTACGTGCCCGGTGCCTCGTCGACGGGGATCAGCCGCAAGCTGCCCGACACCGAACGTCAGCGGCTCAAGGAGATCCTGCGCGAGGTGGTGCCGTCCGACGCGGGCGTGATCATCCGTACCGCGTCCGAGGGGGTCAAAGAGGAGGACATCCGCGCGGACGTCGCCCGACTGCAGGAGCGCTGGAATCAGATCCAGGCCAAGGCAACCGAGATCAAGGAGAAGGCCGCCGGTGCCGCCGTCGCGCTCTACGAGGAACCGGGCGTGCTGGTCAAGGTGATTCGTGACTTGTTCAACGAGGATTTCTCCGGGCTCATCGTCTCCGGAGAGGAAGCCTGGACAACGATCAACGATTACGTGAATTCAGTTGCGCCCGAATTAATTCCGAAGCTGACCAAGTACGAAGCCGCTGCCGGGCCGGACGGGCAGTCCGGCCCGGACGTGTTCGCGGTGCATCGCATCGACGAGCAGTTGGCCAAGGCGATGGACCGCAAGGTGTGGCTGCCGTCGGGCGGCACGTTGGTGATCGACCGGACCGAAGCGATGACGGTGATCGACGTCAACACCGGCAAGTTCACCGGTTCGGGGGGAAACCTCGAGCAGACTGTCACCAAGAACAACCTCGAAGCCGCCGAGGAGATCGTGCGCCAGCTGCGGCTGCGCGATATCGGCGGCATTGTGGTCATCGACTTCATCGACATGGTGCTGGAATCCAACCGCGACCTGGTGTTGCGTCGACTGACCGAGGCGCTGGCCCGCGACCGCACCCGCCATCAGGTGTCAGAGGTGACGTCGCTGGGCCTGGTGCAGGTGACCCGCAAGCGGCTGGGAACCGGGTTGATCGAGGCGTTTTCCACCTCGTGTCCTAACTGCGGGGGCCGCGGGATCCTGTTGCACGCCGACCCGGTCGATGCGGCGGCGACCGGACGCAAGCCTGAGTCCGGCGGTCGGCGGGGCAGGCGATCGAAGAAGAGCCGATCCGAGGAGCCCACGGTGGCCAAGGTCCCCGCGCACACGCCGGGTGAGCATCCGTTGTTCAAGGCGATGGCCGCGGGCTTGTCCGCGGCGGCCGAACGCGGTGACGGCGAATCGGGAGAGCCCGGCGCGGAGCTCGCCGCCGAGATCGACGAGCAGACCGAAGACCAAGTGCCGGCCGACTTCGAAGACACCGACTTCGCGGACACCGAAGACACCGACGAAGTCGACGTGGAGCTCGTCGACGATGTGGACCTCGACGACGACGAGCTCGACGAGGACCTCGTTGACGACGATGAGGACCTCGACGACGATCTGGACGTGTCCGACGAGGAAGCCGACGAGGACATTGACGAGGACACCGAGGACGACCCCGAGGACGACTCCGACGGCGGGGGGGCAGGCGCCGACGTGGGGGACGGCACCGGCGTCCCGGTCACCCCAGCCGCCCCGATTCAGGTCGTGTCGACCGTCGGGCGACCGCGGCGGCGCGCGGCCGGTCGGCCGGCCGGCCCGCCGATCCACCTGGACTGAACCCACACAGTGGCGCCGGTTTGACCCTGTAGCCGCTGGTCACGTACCCTGGGGCAGTTGTCGTCAGGCTGGACAGATTGGGTTCTGGCCGGTGGCAGCGGGACACACAGGCCCGCGCCCCAACGCCCATCCGCGCACCGCCGGTGGCACGCGCGCGAAGCGCGACGCACGCAGAAGGCAGAAGACCGAGGAAGAGGCAGGAGCACCGATGGCGAGCTACGCAGTCGCCAAGACCGGCGGCAAGCAGTACAAAGTCGCCGTCGGAGACGTGGTCAAGGTCGAGAAGATCGACTCCGAGCCCGGGGCGAAGGTGTCGCTGCCGGTGGTCCTGGTCGTGGACGGTGCCAGCGTCACCACCGATGCCAAGGCCCTGGCCAAGGTCGCGGTCACCGGCGAGGTACTCGAGCACACCAAGGGCCCCAAGATCCGTATCCACAAGTTCAAGAACAAGACCCGCTACCACAAGCGGCAGGGGCACCGCCAGCAGCTGACGGTGCTGAAGGTCACCGGCATCACATAGCGGAGGCGACAGACATGGCACACAAGAAGGGCGCTTCCAGCTCGCGCAACGGCCGCGACTCCGCCGCCCAGCGGCTGGGCGTCAAGCGGTTCGGGGGGCAGGTCGTCAAGGCCGGTGAGATCCTGGTTCGCCAGCGCGGCACCAAATTCCATCCGGGCGCGGGCGTGGGGCGCGGCGGCGACGACACGTTGTTCGCCAAGGCCGCCGGGGCGGTCGAGTTCGGCGTCAAGCGCGGACGCAAGACGGTGAGCATCGTCGCGCCGTCCGCTCGGGGTGCCTAGTCGCGGCTATCTTCGGGTTGAGAGCGACGTTTTGCGGCCGGTCGCTCGCTCACGGTCTGCCAACGTGGGTTTCGTCGTGGAAGGGTAAGGCAAGGAACCTCGATGCCTCGATTCGTCGATCGAGTCGTCATCCACACCCGAGCGGGTTCCGGCGGTAACGGCTGCGCGTCGGTCCGTCGGGAGAAATTCAAGCCGCTGGGCGGCCCCGACGGCGGCAACGGCGGCCGCGGCGGCAGCGTCGTCTTTGTGGTGGACCCGCAGGTGCACACGCTGCTTGATTTCCACTTCCATCCGCATATCACCGCGCCGTCAGGCAAACAGGGGATGGGCAACCATCGCGACGGCGCCGCGGGCGCGGACCTGGAGGTCAAGGTTCCCGACGGCACCGTGGTGCTGGACGAAAACGGCAGGTTGCTGGCCGACCTGGTGGGCGCTGGCGCCCGTTTTGAAGCCGCCCGCGGCGGCCGCGGCGGCCTGGGCAATGCGGCGCTGGCGTCGCGCGCCCGCAAGGCCCCCGGTTTCGCCTTGCTCGGCGAGCCGGGCCAGTCCCGCGACCTCACCCTGGAGCTCAAGACGGTCGCCGACGTCGGGCTGATCGGATTCCCGTCGGCCGGAAAGTCGTCGCTGGTCTCGGCCATCTCGGCGGCCAAACCCAAGATCGCCGACTATCCGTTCACCACCCTGGTGCCCAACCTGGGCGTGGTCGCCGCCGGCGAGCATGCGTTCACCGTGGCCGATGTGCCCGGTTTGATCCCGGGCGCATCCGAGGGCCGCGGTCTGGGCCTGGACTTCCTGCGGCACGTTGAGCGCTGCGCGGTGCTGGTGCATGTGGTGGATTGCGCGACCGCTGAACCCGGCCGCGACCCCATCTCCGATATCGACGCGCTGGAAGCCGAGCTGGCCGCCTACACACCCACCCTGCAGGGCGACGCCGCGCTCAGCGACCTCACCGAGCGGCCCCGGGCGGTGGTGCTCAACAAGATCGACGTCCCATCGGCTCGCGAGCTGGCCGAATTCGTCCGCGACGAGATCGAGCGGCGCGGCTGGCCGGTGTACTGCGTGTCGACGGTCACCCGGGAAAACCTGCAGCCGTTGACCTTTGGGCTGTGGCAGATGATCGCGGAGCACCACGCGGCGCGACCGAAACCAGTGGCGCGCCGGCCGGTGATCCGTCCGGTTCCGGTGGACGACCGCGGCTTCACGGTCGAGCCCGACCGGCAGGGCGGCTTTGTCGTCACCGGAGCCCGGCCCGAGCGCTGGGTCGGGCAGACCGACTTCGACAATGACGAGGCCGTCGGCTATCTCGCCGATCGACTGGCGCGCCTGGGTGTCGAGGACGAGCTAGTGCGGCTTGGCGCCCGACCGGGGTGCGCGGTGACCATCGGCGAGATGACGTTCGATTGGGAGCCGCAGACCCCTGCCGGCGATCAGGTCCCGACGTCTGGCCGGGGCACCGATGCGCGGTTGGGCCGTACCGAGCGGGTCAGGGCCGGTGAACGCAAGGCCGCCCGCGGTCAGCGTCGTGAGCGTGGCGACGACCGATGATCAGCCGGCACCGAGAAGCCATCCGGACGGCACGCAGCCTCGTCGTCAAGGTCGGGACCACCGCGCTGACCACGCCGTCGGGGCTGTTCGACGCCGGCCGGCTAGCCGACCTCGCCGACGCGATCGAGGGGCGGATGAAGGCCGGATCGGACGTCGTCATCGTGTCTTCGGGCGCCATCGCCGCCGGCCTCGAGCCGCTCGGGTTGTCGCGGCGCCCAAGGGATTTGGCGACCAAACAGGCGGCGGCCAGCGTTGGGCAGGTCGCGTTGGTGAATGCGTGGAGCGCGGCTTTCGCGCGCTATGGCCGCACGGTAGGGCAGGTGCTGCTGAGCGCGCACGATGTTTCGATGCGGGTGCAGCACACCAATGCCCAGCGCACCCTGGACCGGTTGCGGGCGCTGCATGCGGTGGCGATCGTCAACGAGAACGATACCGTGGCCACCAACGAGATTCGGTTCGGTGACAACGATCGACTGTCGGCGCTGGTGGCCCACTTGGTGGGCGCGGACGCTTTGGTCTTGCTGTCCGATATCGACGGTCTCTACCAGGCCGACCCACGCAAGAAGGGCTCGGTGCCTCCCAGGTTCATCGCCGAGGTGACGGGGCTCGCCGACCTCGAGGGTGTGGTTGCCGGCCGAAGTAGCCACCTGGGCAGCGGGGGAATGGCGTCCAAGGTGTCGTCGGCGTTGCTGGCCGCCGACGCGGGGGTGCCCGTGTTGGTTGCCCCCGCGGCCGACGCGGCGACGGCCCTCACCGACGCCTCGGTGGGCACGGTGTTTGCCGCACGGCCCCAACGCATGTCGGCGCGCCGGTTTTGGGTGCGCCATGCCGCCGAGTCCGCCGGTTCGTTGACTTTGGACGAGGGTGCGGTGCGCGCCGTGGTGCGCCACCGCCGGTCGTTGCTGCCGGCCGGCATCACGGCGGTGTCGGGCAAGTTTTTCGGCGGCGATGTCGTCGAACTCTGGGGACCCGACTCGGCCCTGGTGGCCCGTGGCGTGGTCGCCTACGACGCCGCCGAACTCGCCACCATGATCGGCCGGTCGACCTCGGAGCTGCCCGGCGAGCTGCGCAGGCCCGCGGTGCACGCCGACGACCTGGTTGCGGTGTCGGCGAGGTGGCCGGTCAGCGGACCCGGCGCTTCGTCAGTTCGCCAGCCAGCCGCGCCAACAAGTCTGAGCAGCCACCGTCGACCTGGACGCTGGCCAGGTGGTCGCCGCGGGTCGGAGCCCGGTTGATGATCGCCACCGGGATGTCCAGGGGCCAGCGCGGCGCGGCTGGTGAGGTAGCCGCAGCCTAGGCAGGTCACGTGCGCATACGTGCCGTGCAGGTTGACCACGTTTCGGCTGCCGGCCTTGGTGTGCAGCAGGTCGACGCTCTGGGTGATCACGCCGGTGACCACGCCGGCGCGCTCCAGCTCGGTCAGCGCCCGGTGTCCGGCGTTGGGAACCGTGTCGGCCATGTGCCGCCAGCCGACGTGGTTGCGCGCCCGGTACCGCTGCCGGAACAGCGGGTCCGACGTGAACTGGCGGATTGTCATGGGGTTGCTGGGCGGGGGACGCCACGCAACCGAGCGTAGGCATTCGTGCACCCCCCGGCACCCGATCTTGACCGTCGGGACGCGACAATAGGGGGCAATGAACTTTTATTCCGCCTACCGACATGGGTTCGTGCGGGTGGCCGCGTGCACGCACCACACCACGATCGGCGACCCGGCGGCCAACGCCGTTTCCATCCTCGGGTTGGCGCGCGCCTGCCACGACGACGGAGCGGCGCTGGCGGTCTTTCCCGAGCTGACGCTGTCGGGTTACTCCATCGAGGACGTGTTGCTGCAGGACGCCCTGCTGGCCGCCGTCGAGGACGCCCTGCTCGACATCGTCGCGGCCTCCGCGCAGCTGTTGCCGGTTATGGTGGTCGGTGCGCCGCTGCGGCACCGGCATCGCATCTACAACACCGCGGTCGTCATCCACCGCGGCACCGTGCTCGGTGTGTCCCCGAAGTCGTATCTGCCCACCTACCGCGAGTTCTACGAGCGACGCCAGGTCGCACCCGGCGACGGCGAGCGCGGCACCATTCGCATCGGCGCTACCGAGGCGCCGTTCGGCCCGGACCTGCTCTTCGCGGCGTCCGACGTCCCCGGGTTCGTGCTGCACGTCGAAATCTGTGAGGACATGTTCGTGCCGGTGCCTCCCAGCGCCGAGGCGGCGCTGGCGGGTGCGACCGTGTTGGCCAACCTGTCCGGCAGCCCGATCACCATCGGCCGCGCCGAGGATCGCCGCCTGCTGGCGCGCTCGGCGTCGGCGCGCTGCCTGGCCGCCTATGTCTATGCCGCCGCGGGCGAGGGCGAGTCGACGACGGACCTGGCCTGGGACGGCCAGACGATGATCTGGGAGAACGGGGCGCTGCTCGCGCAGTCCGAGCGGTTTCCCCGCGGGGAGCGTCGCAGCGTGGCCGACGTCGACACCGAGTTGCTTCGCTCGGAGCGGCTGCGGATGGGCACCTTCGACGACAACCGGCGCCACCACCGGGCATTGGCGGAGGCGTTCCGCCGCATCGAGTTTCGGCTAGACCCGCCCGAGCACGACATCGGACTGCTGCGGGCGGTTGAGCGGTTTCCGTTCGTGCCGGCCGATTCGCGCCGGCTGCAACAGGATTGCTACGAGGCGTACAACATCCAGGTGTCCGGCCTGGAACAACGACTACGGGCGCTGGACTACCCGAAGGTGGTGATCGGTGTTTCCGGGGGGCTGGACTCGACCCACGCACTGATCGTGGCGGCCCGGGCCATGGATCGCGAAAATCGTCCGCGCAGCGACATTCTGGCGTTCACGCTGCCCGGGTTTGCCACCGGGGAGCACACCAAGAACAACGCGGTCAGGCTGGCCCGTGCGTTGGGCGTCACGTTCGAGGAAATCGACATCCGCCAGACGGCCCGGCTGATGCTCGACGAGATCGGCCATCCGTTCGCACGTGGTGAGGAGGTCTACGACGTCACCTTCGAGAACGTCCAGGCCGGCCTGCGCACCGACTACCTGTTCCGGTTGGCGAACCAGCGCGGCGGCATCGTGCTGGGCACCGGCGACCTGTCGGAGCTGGCGCTGGGCTGGTCGACGTACGGCGTCGGCGACCAGATGTCGCACTACAACGTCAACGCCGGGGTGCCCAAAACGCTGATCCAGCACCTGATCCGCTGGGTCATATCGGCGGGCGAATTCGACGAGCAGGTGGGCGAGGTGCTGCAGTCGGTGCTTGACACCGAGATCACCCCCGAACTGATACCCACCGGTGAGGAAGAGGAACTGCAAAGCAGCGAGGCGAAGATAGGACCGTTTGCGCTGCAGGACTTCTCGCTGTTTTGGGTGCTGCGCTACGGATTCCGGCCGTCCAAGATCGCGTTCCTGGCCTGGCACGCGTGGAGTGATCCTGGCCGCGGCGTGTGGCCGCCCGGTTTCCCCGAGACCAAACGCCCGTCCTATTCGCTGGCCGAGATCCGGCGTTGGCTGCAGATTTTCGTCCAGCGGTTCTACTCGTTCAGCCAGTTCAAGCGTTCGGCATTGCCCAACGGCCCCAAGGTCTCCCACGGTGGCTCGTTGTCGCCGCGGGGGGACTGGCGCGCCCCGTCGGATATGTCGGCACGAACCTGGCTCGACGAGATCGAGCGCGAGGTGCCGGGGCGCTAGCTGTCAGCGCACGGGCTGGCCCGCTCCCCCCGCCGCCGGCTCACCCGTCGCGGTTGACTTCGGGCATGTCATGCCGGACCACCCGCACCTTGCCATGCGCCAGGCAGGCAGCGTACCCGTGGTATTTGCCATACAGCTCCCACGCGGTGATGCGGTCGTCCGGGCGCACGTCGATCCGGTGGCCATCGGAGAATTCGAGGTGGAGATGTCCGGTGTCGTACCAGACAGCGCCGGTGCACGTTGTCCCGGCGAAATCGAACAGCGGACGTTCCTGGTCGGCGGGGTCGTTCGGGTCGATCTCGACGACCTCGGTGGGCAAGGTTTTGACGGCCGGCAGGGTCAGGCGTATCGGCGCCGCAATGACAAGCTCGTTGTAATCCTCGAAATTCAGCACCAGCCCGTCGCGGAACATGATCCGCTGTAGCGCGCAGCCCTCCAGCCACCGCTTGATCTGTTGGGCCATATGTTCACTGTGGTCGCGATTTGTCATCCGCACAAGTGCCGAAAGCCGCAGTTCGCCAAGGTGAGGCGGGTCGGGCCGCAGTCAGGTGTTGCTGACGCAGTCGGCCGACGAGCTGGAAAGCGTCGACGGATGGACGTTCGCCCACGGCGTGCGGGCACGCTCGTTAGCGTATCAACCCGACACCCGGAATGAACCGGCCCACTGTGGTGCAGTAGGTGCGGTAGGCATCGCCGTGTGTCCGTAGTAGGTAGGGTTCCTCCACACGGCGAACATGCACCTCGATCGCGGCAATGAGCACGACAAACCCGGCCCAAGCAACGAGATTCGGTGTCACCAGCGCGATCCCCAGAGCAAACGTGAACATGGCGGTGTAGATGGGATTGCGAACCCACCCGAACGGTCCGGTGGTCACCAGGGTGGTGGTTTCCTGCTCGTCTACGCCGATCCGCCACGAATCGCCCAGCGCGAGCTGCGCGTAGACCGTCGCCGCGATACCGACTGAGGCAACCATTATTCCGGCGACTTGGATCCAGGTCGCGCGCATGATCGCAAGCGGTTCAACAACATGGGCCCACTGTAGGATCGGCGCGCTGGCTGCTACCAACAGCGCCACTACGAATCCCACCGCGCCAAACCATTCCGGGGAACCGATCCGAGCGCTGACGCGACGAAAGCCGCTCGATCCGGTGCGGTGGTATTGCAGCCAGCTGCGCCAACCGAATCCGAGCACAATGAAAATCGCCAGCAACGCGATGGCGATGCTGGCCGCGGTGGTCGCCGGCATCAGCTTCTCCCGTCATCAAGTGCGTTGATCGCTTCGGCATCGGGTGCGCAGTCACCTGCGCCGGGCACTAGCGTCGCCAACGCGCCTGCCGCGCAGGCTAGCCGCAATGCGCGCCGTCGTTCGGCCGCGGAAGCAGGGTCCCGCGGCCAATTCGCGGCCAATACTCCAGCGAACACGTCGCCGGCCCCAGTGGTATCGACCGCCGTCACTGCGGGCGTAGGCAGCTCGAACTCGCCATCAGCACCGACATAGCGGACGCCGCGCGCGCCCTGAGTAACCACGAAGTGGGTTGGCCGCCAGGACCATTCGCTCGCCTCGGGCTCGTTTGCGATCACCACGTCGGTGACGGCCGCCAGTTGCGCCAGTTGCTTCGTATCGTGGCCGGCCGGGGACGCGTTGACCATGACGACCGCACCGGCCGCACGAGCCGCTCGTGCCGCCGTCAAGACCGTTGCCAGCGGAATTTCGAGCTGGGTCAGCAACACGTCGCAGCCGGCGACCAGCGCCGGTGGCATCGTCAGTCCCGCGTTGGCGCCCGGTGCCACAATGATGCAGTTTTCGGCGCCGGCATCGACCATGATGATCGCCGTCCCACTCGGTCCGGGCACGGTGATGGCCCCGTCCAGCCCGACGCCATTAGTTTGCAGGTGCGCCCGCAATTGGTCGGCGGCAGGGTCGTTGCCGAACGCGCCGACGAACTGCACCCACGCACCCGCCCGAGCGGCGGCCACCGCCTGATTGCCGCCCTTGCCGCCGGGCGCGCAGCTCGATGACGACGCCAGTACGGTCTCGCCCGGGCGCGGCAGGTTGGGCACCTGGAATGTCAGGTCCATGTTCACGCTGCCCACCACGCAGACGCGCGTTGCCATTCCACCGAGGGTAGTGGCCCGTCATCGTCTGGTTGACGGTCATCGACGGTTGTTGGGCGGCTTTGAGACTTCGGGGGAGTTGGTGACGAGGGGTTCCGGGGGCGTGGTCGGGTTTGCCGCGCCGCCTCCGCTGCGGCGCTTCCTGTTACGTGACGCCTGGCCAGGTGCCCGAGTCCGGCGGCCAGCACGACCTCGACGTCGGCCGCCGGTCTTTGTAATCCCTTGTGATGGAGTACCCGCGAACAGGTCGTCGAGGTCTTCGATCCGCTCGATGCCGACCTGGACCGCTTGTGCGAGTAGTCCTTTGACGCGTTCACCGCCCCCGAACGATTGCGGGCCCTGCAGCGGCTGGAGTGCCTGGCGCGCCGGTTGCCGGTGGCCCAGCACGCGTCGATCGATCAGCTCGCCGCGTAGGCCAGCGAGACCGAGCTGGGCAGCGCGCTGTGCCGCAGCCTCATCGCAGCGGGTGGCTGTACGCCAAACGCGATTATCCTAAGGTCCGCGCGTTAGTCTGCTCGGTGCGTCGGAACAACCCATCGACCGGAAGGAATGCGATTGACCTCGGCCGAGCCAACAGACCCAGCGCCGGCGGTCGAAACCGCCGCGGCGCAGCGGAGCCAGGCGGGCAAGCGCCGGCGTTGGCCGCACTTCCGGGCGAGCATCCAATCCAAGCTGATGGTGCTGCTGCTGCTGTGCAGCATGCTGTCGGTGGCGGCGATTGTCGTCGTCGGCTATCAGTCCGGTCGCAGCTCGCTACAAGCGGCGGCGTACGAGCGGTTGACCGAGTTGCGCGAGTCGCAGAAGCGGGCGGTGGAGACGCTGTTTGCCGACCTGACGAATTCGCTGGTCATTTACGCCCGCGGGTTGACCGTGATCGACGCGGTCGCACAGTTCACCGCCGCCTTCGATCAACTGGCCGACGCGACGATCAACCCGGCGCAGCAACAGGCGATCGTCGACTATTACAACAACCAACTTATCAACCCGGTGGAACGTGCGACGGGTGAACGGCTCGACATCACCGCGCTGCTGCCGACCAGCCCGGCGCAGCGGTACCTACAGGCGTACTACACCGCGCCGTTCAAATCCGACAGCGATTCGATGCGGCTGGACGACGCCGGGGACGGCAGCGCGTGGTCGGCGGCCAATGCCCGGTTCAACGGCTACTTCCGGGAAATCGTCACCCGGTTCGATTACGACGACGCCGTGCTGCTGGACACCCGGGGCAACATCGTCTACAGCCTGAGCAAGGACCCCGACCTGGGCACCAACATTTTGACCGGCCCGTACCGCGAAACCAACCTGCGTGACGCCTACCTCAAGGCGTTGGGCGCCAACGCCGTCGACTTCACCTGGATCACCGACTTCAAGCCCTATCAGCCACAACTCGACGTGCCGACCGCATGGCTGGTGGCGCCGGTGCAGGCGGGCGCTCGGACCGAGGGCGTTTTGGCGTTGCCGCTGCCGATCGCCAAGATCAACAAGATCATGACCGCCAACAAGCAGTGGCAAGCCGCCGGCATGGGGCATGGGACGGAGACGTTTCTGGCCGGCCCAGACAGCCTGATGCGCTCGGATTCTCGGCTCTTCCTGCAAGATCCCAAGGAATTCCAGCGACAGGTGGTCGCCGCGGGCACCCCAATCGACGTGGCGAACCGTGCCATCCAGATCGGGGGCACAACACTGCTGCAGCCCGTGGTCAGCGAAGGGTTGCGTGCCGCGCAACGCGGACAGACCGGGACGGTCTCCGATACCGACTACACGGGCAACAGGGAGCTGGAGGCCTACGCGCCGTTGAACGTGCCGAACTCCGATCTGCACTGGTCGATCCTGGCGACCCGGGACCACTCCGAGGCATTTGCGGCCGCGGCCGCGTTCAGCCGGGCCCTGGTGTTGGTCACGGTGGCGATGGTCTTCGTCATCTGTGTGGCCTCAATGCTGATCGCCCAGGCAATGGTGCGGCCGATCCGGCGGCTGCAGGCCGGCACCCAACGGATCAGCGCCGGCGAGTATGACGTCACGATTCCGGTAACGTCGCGTGACGAAATTGGTGATCTCACAGCGGCTTTCAACGAGATGAGCCGGAACCTGGAGATCAAGGAAGAGCTGCTCAACGAGCAGCGCAGGGAAAACGACCGACTGCTGCTGTCGATGATGCCCGAGCCGGTGGTGCAGCGTTATCGCGATGGCGAGAAAACGATCGCGCAGGAGCACCAGGACGTCACGGTTTTGTTCGCCGACATCCTGGGACTGGACGAGATTTCCAGCGACCTATCCGGTAACGAGTTGGTGGGGATCGTCGACGAATTGGTACGGCAGTTCGACTCGGCCGCTGAATCCCTTGGTGTAGAACGGATTCGCACGCTGCACAATGGCTATCTGGCGAGTTGCGGGATCACCACGCCGCGACTGGACAACGTCGCCCGAACGGTCGATTTCGCCCTCGAAATGTGCCGCATCATTGAACGGTTCAACCGCCAGACCGGCCATGAGCTGAGTTTGCGAGTGGGAATCAACACCGGCGACGTCATCAGCGGGCTGGTGGGCCGGTCGAGCGTTGTCTATGACATGTGGGGTACCGCGGTCAGCCTGGCTTACCAAATGCACAGTGGCTCACCGCAACCCGGAATCTACGTGACCTCGCATGTGTACCAGACGTTAAGGGATGTGCGGCAGTTCACCGCGGCCGGCACCATCTCGGTCGACGGAACAGACGAGCCGATCTACAGATTGGTGGAGCGGTCATGAACGTATTTGGCGCGTCGTGGTTTTACTGGGCCGTCGGCATCGCGATCGGATTGCCCGTTGGGCTGATCGTCCTTACCGAGCTACATCGCGCACTTGCTCGCAGAGGCAGCCATCTGGCTAGACAGGTGAGCCTGCTGCGTAACTATCTCGTGCCGCTCGGCGCGTTGCTGCTGCTGCTCGTCAAGGCCGCGCAGATCCCGGCCGGTGACCCCATGGTGCGAATCCTCACCACCGTGTTCGGCTTCTTGGTGCTGGTGCTGCTGTTGTCCGGGCTCAACGCCACCGTTTTCCAGGGGGCGCCCGAAAACAGCTGGCGCAAGCGGCTGCCCACGATCTTCTTGGACGTCGCCCGGTTCGCGTTGATCGGCGTTGGCCTGGCGATGATCCTGTCCTACATCTGGGGCGTGCGGGTCGGTGGCCTATTCACCGCGCTCGGGGTGACGTCGGTGGTGATCGGCCTGATGCTGCAGAACTCCGTGGGCCAGATCGTTTCGGGCTTGTTCATGTTGTTCGAGCAGCCCTTCCGCATCGATGATTGGTTGGACACCCCCACCGCGCGCGGACGAGTCGTCGAAGTGAACTGGCGCGCCGTCCATATCGAGACCGGAGCCGGGCTGCGAATCACGCCCAACTCGATGCTGGCGACCACCTCCTTCACAAACCTCAGCCGGCCGGGAGGCTCCCACAAATGCACGATTACAACCAAATTCGCCGTCACCGATCCGCCGAATCAGGTATGCGCGATGCTGACCAGGGTTGCCAGCGGGCTACCGCATCTCAAACCCGCGGTGATGCCCACCACGGTTGCCCTGGGCGGCGGCGAGTACCGCACCACGGTCGGACTGAAGTCGCCGGCGGACGACGGCGCGGCGCAAGCAACATTTCTGCCGTGGGTGTGGTACGCGGCACGGCGCGAAGGGCTTCACCTCGACGAGGCCGATGACGAATTCTCAACGGCCGAACGCGTGCAGCAGGCCTTGCGCACGGTGGTGGGGCCCGAGCTGCGGCTCAGTCTGGTGGAGCAGCAGGCACTGGTTCCCTACGCGAGGGTGGTGCGGTACGGCATCGACGAGATCGTGCAGGACCAGGGCGTGGTGCCGAGGGGGATGAGTTTCATCATCGCTGGCAGTGTTCGGCTGACGGCGACCACCGAGGACGGCTTCGCCGTCGCGATCAGCACGCTGGGCGAGGGCGCGTTTTTGGGTATGACGGCACTGACACGTCAACCCAACCCCGCCAGGGCGGTGGCGCTGGAAGAGGTGACCGTGCTCGAGATCGATCGTGACCATCTGGAGCCGGTGGTCATGAGCAAACCAATGCTGCTGCAAGAGCTGGGTCGGCTCATCGACGAGCGCCAAACCAAGGCGCAGCGGGCAACTCATCGCGAGCGGGTTGGTTAGGCCGCGCAGCCAACCCGGAAGCCGACGGCACCCAGAGCCTGGGCCTGCGCCGTCACGCCCCGCAGACCTGGCCCGACCAGCCATTTCATTATCCTCGAAGTCCGAAGGCCCGCCCGCCAGGGAGGGCTGGTGACCACGCTGCTCGTTGCGACCTGGGTAGCCATCGATCGGGCGGTGCGCGATGAGGGCCGTTCAAACCGATTGTGCGGCCAGGCCGTCTTACCCAGCCGGCTTGAGCCCGATACGCTGGGGCAATGAGTGTGCAGGCACCATCCCCGAGCGGGACGGCCCAACAGCGGGAGCCCGACTTGCGCCACGAGGTGCACGACGCCGCACGCCGCGCGCGGGTGGCCGCTCGCAGGCTGGCCACGGTGCCCACCGCGGTCAAAGACCGCGCGTTACACGCCGCCGCCGACGAGTTGTTGGCTCACTCCAACCAGATCTTGGCCGCCAACGCCGAAGACCTGATCGCGGCGCGTGACGCCGGCACCCCGGCCGCGATGCTCGACCGGCTGGCGCTGGACCCGCAGCGCATCGACGGCATCGCCGCCGGCCTGCGGCAGGTGGCGGGGCTGCCGGACCCGATCGGCGAAGTGCTGCGCGGCTACACCCTGCCCAACGGTCTGCAGCTTCGCCAGCAGCGCGTGCCGCTCGGTGTGGTCGGCATGATCTACGAGGGCCGTCCCAACGTCACCGTCGACGCCTTCGGGCTCACCCTCAAGTCAGGCAACGCCGCACTGCTGCGCGGCAGCTCTTCGGCCGCCAAGTCCAACGAAGCCCTGGTCACGGTGCTGCGCGCCGCGCTGGTGGGCCAACACCTGCCCGCCGACGCGGTCCAGCTGCTGTCCAGCGCGGACCGGTCCACGGTCACCCATTTGATCCAGGCCCGCGGGCTGGTCGACGTGGCGATTCCACGCGGGGGGGCCGGGTTGATCGACGCGGTGGTGCGCGATGCGCAGGTGCCCACCATCGAGACCGGTGTCGGCAACTGTCACGTCTACGTGCATGAATCCGCCGACCTGGACATCGCCGAGCGGGTCCTGTTGAACTCCAAGACCCGTCGGCCCAGCGTTTGCAACGCGGCCGAGACGCTGCTGGTCGACGCCGCGATCGCCGGGCAGGCGATGCCCCGGCTGCTGGCCGCGCTGCAGGACGCGGGCGTCACGGTGCACCTGGACGCGGGTGAGGCCGACCTGCGCCGCGAATACCTGGCGATGGAGATCGCGGTGGCCGTGGTCGACGGCGTCGACGCCGCCATCGCCCACATCAACGAGTACGGCACCGGGCACACCGAGGCCATCGTGACCACCAATCTTGCTGCCGCCCAACGGTTCACCGAGCAGGTTGATGCCGCGGCGGTGATGGTCAACGCGTCGACGGCATTCACCGACGGCGAACAGTTCGGCTTCGGCGCCGAAATCGGCATCTCCACCCAGAAGCTGCATGCCCGCGGCCCGATGGGACTGCCGGAACTGACCTCCACCAAGTGGATCGTATGGGGCGATGGCCACACCCGTCCGGCCTGACCCTAGGAGAACCCCATGGTGAGCGTGCCAGCGCGGCCCGTGCCGCTGTTCGCCGACATCGCCGACGTCTCACGACGGCTGGCCGAGACCGGCTACCTGCCCGACACCGCCACCGCGACGGCGGTGTTTCTCGCCGACCGGCTTGGCAAGCCGCTGCTGGTGGAAGGTCCCGCCGGTGTCGGCAAGACCGAGCTGGCCCGCGCGGTCGCCGAGGCCACCGGATCCGGGCTGGTGCGGTTGCAGTGCTACGAGGGCGTCGACGAGGCTCGTGCCCTCTACGAGTGGAACCACGCCAAGCAGATCCTGCGCATCCAGGCCGGCTCCGGAGACTGGGAGACCACCAAGACCGACGTGTTCAGTGAGGAGTTCCTGCTGCAGCGTCCGTTGCTGACCGCTATCCGGCGCACCGAGCCGACCGTGCTGCTGATCGACGAGACCGACAAGGCCGACATCGAAATGGAGGGCCTGCTGCTGGAGGTGCTGTCCGACTTCGCGGTCACCGTTCCCGAACTGGGCACCATGACCGCGGTGCGGGCGCCGTTCGTGGTGCTGACCTCCAACGCCACGCGTGAGCTGTCCGAGGCGCTCAAGCGACGCTGCCTGTTCCTGCACATCGACTTCCCCACCCCCGACCTGGAACGCCGCATCCTATTGTCCCGGGTCCCCGATCTGCCCGAGCACCTCGCCGAGGAGCTGGTGCGCATCATCGGTGTGCTGCGCGGCATGCAGCTCAAGAAGGTGCCCTCGATCGCCGAAACCATCGACTGGGGCCGCACGCTGCTGGCGCTCGGCCTGGACACCATCGACGACGCGGTGGTCGCCGCCACCCTGGGCGTGGTCCTCAAGCACCAATCCGATCAGCTGCGCGCCAGCGGAGAACTCAGGCTCAACTGATGGGGCTGCCCTGATGGCCCTCCGCCGCATCCGCCCCACCCGGCCGCTCGCCCCGCACGGGCTGCCCGGCCATTTGGTGGGGTTCGTGGAAGCGCTTCGGGCGAGCGGGATTTCGGTGGGTCCGTCGGAGACGGTGGACGCCGGCAGGGTGATGGCCACGCTCGGCCTGGGCGATCGTGAGGTGCTGCGCGAGGGCATCGCCTGCGCGGTGCTGCGTCGGCCCGATCACCGCGACACCTACGACGCCCTGTTTGACCTGTGGTTTCCGCCGGCAATGGGTGCGCGGGCCGTCGTCGCGGACGAGGATGGGGAAACCTGCGCTTCCCTGCCGCCGGACGACGTCGAGGCGGTGCGGCAGATGCTGCTGGATCTGCTGATCGACAACGCAGATCTGGCCGACATGGACGAGCGGTTGGTGGCGATGATCGCCCGGATCGTGGAGGCCTACGGCAAGTACAGTTCCAGTCGAGGACCGTCGTTTTCGTCGTATCAGGCGCTCAAGGCGATGGCGCTGGACGAGCTGGAGGGCAAGCTGCTGGCGGGTCTGCTCGCCCCCTACGGTGATCAGCTCACGCCCACCCAGGAGCAGATCGCCAAAGCGCTTGCCGCACAGAGGATCGCCCAGCTGCGCAAGATGGTGGACGCGGAGACCAAGCGACGCACAGCCGAGCAGCTTGGCCGCGAGCATGTGCAGATGTACGGCATCCCGCAGCTTTCCGAGAACGTCGAGTTCCTGCGCGCCTCTGGGGAGCAGCTACGCCAGATGCGCCGGGTGGTGGCTCCGCTGGCCCGCACCCTGGCGACCCGGCTGGCGGCCCGTCGGCGTCGCGCCCGCGCCGGGTCGATCGATTTGCGCAAGACGCTGCGCACGTCGATGTCCACCGGTGGCGTGCCGATCGATGTGGTGCTGCACAAGCCGCGCCCCGCGCGACCGGAATTGGTGGTGCTGTGCGACGTGTCCGGTTCGGTCGCCGGGTTCAGCCACTTTACCCTGTTGTTGGTACACGCTCTGCGCCAACAGTTTTCGCGGGTTCGGGTGTTCGCCTTCATCGACACCACCGATGAGGTGACCCACATGTTCGGGCCCGAGGCCGATCTGGCCGTCGCGATCCAGCGGATCACCCGGGAGGCGGGTGTCTACCACCGCGATGGTCACTCCGACTACGGCAACGCCTTCGTCTCGTTCCTGCAGGCCTACCCGAACGTGTTGTCGCCACGCAGCTCTTTGCTGGTGCTCGGCGACGGCCGAACCAACTACCGGAATCCGGCCATCGACGTGCTGGCGGACATGGTGACCGCGAGCCGGCACGCGCACTGGCTCAACCCGGAGCCCAAACATCTGTGGGGCAGTGGCGATTCCGCGGTTCCGCGGTACCAGGAGGTGATCACGATGCACGAATGCCGGTCTGCCAAACAGCTGGCCGCGGTGATCGATCAACTGCTGCCGGTGTAGGCCGCGGAGTTCAGCGGGTCTTCTGAAACACCAGCCAGCGCATCTCGATGGGGCACAGCTCCCGCTGGATGGTGAACACGTCGAGGCCGCTGACCCAATCGGCGTACCAGCTCGTGGGTGGCCAGGCGCCTTCGGGTAGGTGCGTTTTCTCGTACTCGTATACCGAATCATCGGCGACGAGCTCAAGAGGAAGTCCGGCCGTCGCGGCCGCCATCTCGTGTCGGGTGAAGATGCCGGTGTACACCTGCTGACCGAACTCACGAGCGGCCCGGTCGGGGGTGTAGTCCCCGTTCGGCAGGAACGCGTTGAACACCAGGCGGGCACCGGGAGCCAGGCACTGGGCGGCCAATTCGAACAAGGCGCGCAGCTGCTGTGTCGTCCGGAAATCAGGCACCACCTCGGAGAGCACGATCAGTTGATAGTCGCGCCGCAGATCCTCCATGGTCGCGAAGACGTCGCGCACGATGACGCGCACGTCGAGGGATTCCCGCTCGGCGTCCGCGCGGATGATATCGGCGAATTTCGGGGTCATCTCCACCACGTCGACCGGGTGCCCACGCCGTGCCAACGCGAGCGCGTTGCGGCCGGTTCCGGCCCCGATTTCGAGTATCGGATGCGTCGTGGGGTCGGTTGCTTCGGTGGCCAGCGCCCACACCCGAGCGTCGGGTTCGGTGCCGAAGAGCGGGGGCTCGCGGGTGCTGATCCAGTTCTCGTATTCCTGGGCCACGGTTCGCCATTGGGCCCTGACCTGGTAGTGCAGGGTCGGGCCGATCGGCGCGTTATAGGAGATCACGATGCTCGACCGTTGGGAGGCCGAGTAGGCCTCGGCCAACTGTCCCTCGAGCACCGCCCTGAGATGAGCCAGTTCGTCGTCGGAGAACTTCCTACCCACACCCGCGAACAGGACATCACACATCTTCACGTACTCGTCGATCATGCCCGGGACGGCCGGCAGCGTGATCTCGCCCGTGACCTGTGTCCGGCTGTAAAACCGCCGGAGCATGGCCTCCTTCGCCAGCTGCGTGGGATCGTCCGATCTGAGCGGCAGATTGTCCACAGACCTCTTCTACACGACCACGCGCCAGGTTGGCGGGTCATTGGATCGATACGTGCGGGTATGCATGTCCGGTGGCCCGCGCGATCTGAGCCGTGGTATGTGCTCAAGTAAGCTGGCAAACCGTGCAAACGCACCTTCGCCGGCTGGGAGTGATGGGCGGGACGTTCGATCCCATCCATTACGGGCACCTGGTTGCCGCCAGTGAGGTGGCCGCCCTGTTCGGCCTCGACGAGGTCGTGTTCGTGCCCAGTGGCCAGCCCTGGCAAAAGGGCCGGCACGTTTCCGCCGCCGAGGACCGGTACCTGATGACGGTGATCGCCACCGCCTCCAATCCCCGCTTCTCGGTGAGCCGGGTCGACATCGACCGCGGCGGTCCGACCTTCACAAGGGACACGTTGCGCGATCTGCACGCCCTCAACCCGGACTGCGAGCTGTACTTCATCACCGGTGCCGACGCGCTGGCCACCATCCTGACCTGGCAAGGCTGGGAGGAGCTGTTCGAGTTGGCGCGTTTCGTCGGGGTCAGCCGGCCCGGGTACGAGTTGCGCCGCGACCACATCACCGGCGTCCTGGGTGAGCTGGCCGAAAACGCGCTGACCCTGGTCGAAATCCCCGCGCTGGCGATTTCCTCGACCGACTGCCGTCAGCGCGCCGAGCAGCGGCGCCCACTGTGGTACCTGATGCCCGACGGCGTCGTGCAATACGTGTCCAAACGCAGGCTCTACCGCAAACCCGAGGGCAGCGCGAGCGCAACGACCGCGGGCCGGGGCGCCGGGAACACCGCATGACGGCAACCCAGGAAGCCATCGAGATGGCCACGGTGGCCGCCGGCGCGGCCGCCGCCAAGCTCGCCAACGACGTCGTGGTCATCGACGTCTCCGGCCAGCTGGTCATCACCGACTGCTTCGTCATCGCCTCGGCGTCCAACGAGCGACAGGTCAACGCCATCGTGGACGAGGTCGAGGAGAAGATGCGCAGGGCGGGCTATCGGCCCGCGCGCCGCGAGGGCGCTCGCGAAGGCCGCTGGACGCTGCTGGATTACCTCGACATCGTCGTGCACATCCAACATCAGGACGACCGCGACTACTACGCCCTGGACCGGCTCTGGGGTGACTGCCCGGTGGTGCCGGTGGACTTGTCGGCGAACTCGGCGGCCGCCACATGAGGACCCGCCGGTTGGTGATGCTGCGGCACGGGCAGACCGACTACAACGTTGGTAGCCGGATGCAGGGTCAGTTGGACACCGAGCTGAGCGAGCTGGGCCGCACCCAGGCGGTCGCCGCCGCTGAGGTGCTCGGCAAGCTGCAGCCGCTGCTGATCGTGTCCTCGGATCTGCGGCGCGCCTACGACACCGCGGTCAAGTTGGGGGAGCGCACCGGGCTGCGGGTGCGGGTCGACAACCGGCTGCGGGAGACTCATCTCGGCGACTGGCAGGGCATGACCCACACCCAGATCGACGCCGAGGCGCCGGGCGCCCGGCTGGCGTGGCGCGAGGACGCGACATGGGCTCCCCACGGCGGGGAAAGCCGGGTCGACGTGGCCGCCCGCAGCCTGCCGTTGATCGCCGAGCTGGTCGCCGATGCCCCGGAATGGGGCGGCGCGGCCGCGCCGGACCGACCGGTGATCTTGGTGGCCCACGGCGGGCTGATCGCCGCCCTGTCGGCCGCGCTGTTGAAGCTGCCGGTTGCCAGCTGGCCGGTTTTGGGCCGCATGGGCAACGCCAGCTGGGTGCAGCTCAGCGGGCATTGCGACGGCGTGGCCGACTCCGGCGGCGACGTCGAGGCGGACTTTGACAGCATCAGGTGGCGCCTCGACGTGTGGAACGCCTCAGCGCAGGTTTCCAACGATGTTTTCTGAGCGCGGGCCTAGGCCGGTGCTTCTGGTCTTCGCCGATTCGCTGGCCTATTATGGGCCGACCGGCGGCCTGCCCGCCGACGATCCCCGCATCTGGCCCAATATCGTTGCGTCCCAATTGGGTTGGGATCTGGAACTGATCGGTCGTATCGGCTGGACCTGCCGCGACGTCTGGTGGGCGGCAACCCAGGATCCGCGGTCCTGGGCAGCGCTGCCCAAGGCCGCAGCGGTGGTCTTTGCCACCAGCGGGATGGATTCGCTGCCGTCGGTGTTGCCGACGGCGCTACGTGAGCTCATCCGCTATGTCCGCCCACCGTGGCTGCGGCGCTGGGTTCGCAACGGCTATGCCTGGGTGCAACCGAAGCTGTCACCGGTGGCCAGGTCGGCGCTGCCGCCGCACCTGACCGTTGCATACCTTGAACAGACCCGTGGCGCCATCGATTTCAATCGCCCGGGCATCCCGATCGTGGCGTCGCTGCCGTCGGTGCACATCGCAAAGACCTACGGCAGGGCGCATCACGGCCGGGCGCGCACCGCGGCGGCGATCGCGGAATGGGCGCAACGCCACAATGTTCCATTGGTGGATCTCAAAGCCGCTGTCGCCGAACACGTTATGAGTGGCCATGGCAATCCCGACGGCATTCACTGGAATTTCGAAGCCCATCAGGCGGTCGCGGAGCTGATGCTCAAGGCGCTGGCCGAAGCCGGCGTTCCGAACCAGAAACCGCGTGGCGAAACCGTGACCCGTGGCGGCGACGACGCAGCGGGGGCATGGCCCCACAAGTGGGAGGTACCCCCACCCGCTTGCGGGGGAGAGCGGCGCCCGTGACCGTCGTGGTGATCACCGATACCTCGTCGGGTCTTCCGGTCGACCTGCGTGAAAGGTGGGCGATACGCGAGGTCCCGCTGCACATCCTGCTGGATGGTGTCGACCTGCGCGACGGCGTCGACGAGATTCCCGATGACATCTACAAGCGCCACGCCACCACGGCCGCGGCCACCCCGGCAGAGCTGTGCGCCGCCTACCAACGGGCCTTGGCCGACAGCGGCGGCGACGGGGTCGTGGCGGCGCATATCTCGTCGGCGCTGTCGGGAACCTTTCGCGCCGCCGAGCTGACCGCGGTCGAGCTTGGGCAGGCCGTGCGGGTCATCGATTCGAAATCGGCTGCGATGGGTACCGGTTTCGTGACGCTGGCCGCCGCCCGCGCGGCGGCCGCCGGGGGTGATCTGGACACGGTGGCGCGCGCTGGGGCCGCCGCGGCGCGACGCACCCACGCGCTCATGGTCGTGCACCGGTTGGACAACCTGCGCCGCAGCGGGCGCATCGGCGGCGCCAAAGCGTGGTTGGGCACCGCGTTGGCGCTCAAGCCGCTGCTGTGCATCGATGACGGCAAACTGGTTCTGGCCCAACGGGTTCGAACCGTCAGGAACGCGGTGGCGGCGATGATCGACCGAGTTTGCCAGGTAGTGGGAGAGCGCCCCGCCGCGCTGGCGGTGCAACACGTCGCCAACCCCGACGGTGCGCATAACGTGGCGGCCGCGCTGGCCGATCGGTTGCCGGCATGTGAACCCGCGATCGTTACACCGTTGGGTCCGGTGCTCGCGGTGCACGTCGGAGCCGGGGCGCTGGCGGTCTGTCTGCAGTGTGCAGAATGACTACCGGCGAGACGGGCCGGTCAGATCAGTCGGTCAAAGACCGTCGTTCCTATGGCGTCGTTGTTCCAGATATAGATCGGTCCAACCAGGAAGGGGTAATTCCCGGTATTGAACGGGTTGCCCGCCGACACAACGACCGGGGCGCTGGCCGCCGTGACGGTCTGCGAGTACAGCTTCAGACCGTTGATCGTGTAGACCGTGATGGTTGTTCCTTCTGGAAGGCGGTTACCGACCGCAAGGCCTGGCACCAGCGATTGTGGAACGGCGCCGGTGACGCCGCCGGAATCGATGTATGCGGTGACGGTCTGCGGCAATTCGTTGTTGATCTGTACCTGCACGACGGTCCCCGGCGCTCCATCGAGGTCGATGATGGGTGGCAGCGAATTGGGGCCGAACTCCAACAAACCGCGAGGCATGTTGAAAAGCACACCCTGGTTCATGTTGGTCGGTAAAGTTGCGTTCGTGGGGGTGGCGAACGGAAACCCGTTGTTGGGGCCCACGCCCAGATAGGCAGGCAACAACGAAACGTCGATCTGGTTGGTCGGGTTTCCCAGATATGCCGAGGTGGCGACGCCGACGGTGGTTGACCCGGTGACGATTCCGTTCCCGAAATTCACGGTCGTTTGATAGGTCTGGTAGTTGACGTACAGGCGACCGGTGCTGCCCAGGCCGTAACTGACGGAACCATTCCCGGTGGGTGCGCCGAGATCCACCCCGGTGACGAATTGCGGTGGCACCACAAGGCCGGTGGCGCCGGAGTCGACGATGACGGGCAGGCTTGGTCCGCCGCCCACCGAGATGTTGAGCAGCGGGTTGCCGAATTGATCGATATGTATGAGCGTTTGGTTCGGCGAGAGCAGGGTGCTGATTCCCCCGGTGCCGGGTAGTCCCAACAGCAACCCGGCACGGCCGCCGGGGCCGCCAAGGCCGCCAGGGCCGCTGGCCCCACCGGTGCCGCCGTTGCCGATCAGACCGGCCGGGCCGCCGGCTCCCCCGGGCGCTCCGCCGTAGACGCTGCTGCCGCCCGTGCCGCCGTTGCCGATCAGACCGGCGGGCCCGCCGGCACCGCCGGGCACTCCTGCGCGCGTGCTGGTGCCACCGGTACCGCCGTTGCCGAACAACCAGCCGCCGGGCTTGCCGTTGGTCCCCACGCCTTGAGCGTCGGTGTAGCCGTTGGCGCCATCGCCGAACAGCGGGCGGCCGGTGTGCTCCAAGAAAGGCTGGTTGACCGCGTTGACGCCGCTGGACAAAAGCCACCTGATGTTGGCGGTCTCGACGGCGGTGTACGCATTCACGCTGGACACCACGTTGCGGGTGAATTGGTCGTAGGACGTCGCGACCTGGCCGGCCAGCGCCTGATATTGCTGACCATACCGGGCAAAGAGCGTGGCCACCGCCGCTGAGACTTCATCGGCGCCCATAGCCGGCAGCCCAACCGTCGGGGCTGCGGCGGCGGCGTTAGCGGCGCTGATTGTTGAGCCGATACCGGTCAGCTCCGTCGCCGCCGAGAGCACCACTTCCGGCGCAATGCTCACCAACGACATGTCATACCTCCCGCCAGCTCGACGATGGTGCCGTTCCGATCTATGCAGCGGCGATGAAGCAGTAATGAAATTATACGGATATCCGCACGTTGGGACACCGCCGATCTGGTGCCGGGATTCCGGTGTGGCTGGACAGTTTTGGCGTGGCTGACGCGCGAGTTTAGCTTGGCTGATGTGGCGAACGAGATGCGTCTAGCGGGCTACCCGCCCGGTAATCGGCGCCAGATCGGCCAGCGTGACGATCCCGGATTTGGCGGCCACCACCGCGGGAACCGCGTTGGTGACCGGCATAGCGGTGTAGATCATGCCCAGCCCCATGAACCCGGGCTCGGCCCAATCCTTCGGCGGCAGACAGTGAATCACGGTGCGCATGTTGGGCACTCCAAAGACTTGGATGACGTGGCCGTGTTCCACGGGTTTCGGCGGGACGACGTGGTCACCCATCGTCCAGTTGAATCCGACGCTGACGACGTTTCGATCACCCACCCAGCCGCGGTGGTAACCATAGACGCCGCCGACGGTTCCGGCGGGGATCCTCATGAAGCCCAGCTCGGTATCCGCGGTGGCCGCGGTGAAAGTGACGTCGAAGGTCATCTTGTCCAGGCGTGCCCCGATCGCGTCGGCCATCATCGCCGCCGACTCCGCGAACACCTCGCTTTCGGCGCGCACGCTCTCCGTCAGCCCTGGGGTGTCGGGATCTTGGGAAAATCCCATCGCCGTCTGGGTTTCCGCCGATTCATAGGTCGAGCAGTCGACCGACTCGGTGATGCGGATCTCGTCGACACGTTCACAGGCGGCGCTGAGCACCATGCCGACCATGTTCGTCATCCCGGGGTGCGCGCCGCTGCCCAAGATGGTCGACCCGCCGCGCTCGCACGCGTCGACGATGCGTTGGCGATTCTGCGGTGTCTGCTTGCCACCGGTGATCCAGGCCGCGCTGGTGCACACGTTGACCCCCGATTCCAGCAAGCGCACCAGCTCGTCGATGTTGGGCCACAACGGGTTATAGCAGCACGCGTCGGCGCCCAGCGCGAGCAGCGCGTCGACGTCGTTGGTGGCCCGCACGCCGGTCGGCTCCGGCCAGCCGGCCAAGTCGGCGGCGTCGACACCGACCTTTTCGGGTCCGTGCGCGTACACGCCGACGAGTTCCATGTCGGGCCTGCCGATGATCGCGTGCAATGATCGCCGGCCAACGTTACCGGTGGTCCACTGGATCACACGCAATGGATGGTCGGTGATCATCGAACGCTCCTTCGCCGGCGGTCGGACCCATTATGTTCGGGCCGGCCGCCGGGCGTGCGGGCCCCGCAAAATTTGGGTGCGCGCAGCGGTCCGTGTGTGCCACAGTCGAAACCTGTGACTGTGCGTGCCGGACTCCCGTCCGGGCTGACCCTGCATACCCCGACCGAGCACGACTGGCCGGGAATGTACCTGTTGGCGGCGGCCAGCTTCACCGACTTCGTCGGCCCCGAGTCGGCGAATCCGTGGCGGACCCTGGTGCCTGCCGAGGGCGCGGTGGTGGTCCGCGATGGGAGCGACGTCGTCGGCATGGCGCTGTACTTCGACCTGCGGATGACGGTGCCCGGTGGCGAGGTGCTACCCACCGCCGGCCTCAGCTTCGTCGCGGTAGCCCCCACGCATCGCCGACGCGGGGTGCTGCGTGCGATGTGCGCCGAACTGCACCGCCGCATAGCCGATTCCGGGTATCCAGTGGCGGCCTTGCATGCCAGCGAGGGCGGGATCTACGGCCGGTTCGGCTACGGTCCGGCAACCATCCTGCAGGAGTTGACGGTGGATCGCCGTTTCGCCCGCTGCCACGCCGACATGCCCGCTGGCGGGGAGGTTCGGTTGGTCAGGCCCGACGAGCATCGCGGCGAGTTGGAGGCGATCTATGACCGCTGGCGCCGCCAGGTACCGGGCGCACTGCTGCGCCCAAAGGTGCTGTGGGAGCAGCTGCTGACCGAACCGGAGCCGTCGGGGTGTGCGGCCCGCGACCTGTTCGCGATGCTGCATCGCGACGGCTACGCGCTGTACCGGGTGGACGCCAGCGACCTGAAGCTGGCACGGGTCAGTGAACTCAAAGCGGTAACCGCCGATGCGCATGCCGCGCTGTGGCGGGCATTGCTTGGGCTCGACCCGATGGAGCGGGTCAGCATCGTCAGCCACCCGGACGACTCGTTGCCGTTCCTGCTCACCGACCCCCGACTGGCTCGCACCACCTGGTGCCAGGACGGTCTGTGGCTACGAATCGTGGACGTGCCGGCCGCGCTGGAGGCGCGCGACTACGCCGGCGAACTCTCCACGGTGATCGGCATATCCGACGTCGGCCGATTCTCGCTGCAGATTCGCGACGGCCGCGCGCGTTGCGCACCCACGGATGCTCCGGCCGACATCGAGATGGGGCGCGACGTGCTGGGCAGTCTGTACCTGGGTGTGCACCGGGCCGTTACGCTGGCTGCCGCGAATCGGTTGTGCGCCAAGGATGCTGACGTGATACGTCGGTTCGACGCCGCGTTTGCCAGCGGAGTCCCGGCTGAAACCGCCTTCGAGTTCTGAGCCGCTTACGGCCGGCCACATCTGGTCGCCGAGGCGGTCGACCAGGATGTGCTGGTGGTCGCGCGGGAGGCGATTACCGGGTCGAAGTGGCCGACGGTGATCGACACCGCGGCCGGTTCAGCGGTTCGCCCTGGCGCACCCGCTCGCGGATGTCGGCCGGGATCTGGGTGGTTGTGGAGACCGTCGGAGCCTGACGCCGGTCCACGCGCTGGTTCCGTCTATGACCCAGCGCCGGTCCACAGCCACGGGTTCATCCACAGGCGGACGTCGTGACGCCGGTGCGGGCGGCCGGGGGTGGCGGTCGCCGCACCTACGGTCGACACATGCGAACCGAACTCACCGCCCAGCGGCTGCACCGCCGGCTGGGTGCCGACCCGGAACCCGACACCCAACACGACGGGGATGTCGCCGAATCCGACCAGCCGGACCCAGACGCGAACCGGGATCCCGATGACGACCCGAATTCGCTGCTGCCGCGTTGGCTTCCGGACCCTTCGCCCGGTCGGCGCTGGGTGGATCTGATGCGCGCCGATCCGGGCCGAGCCGGTGCCATCGCGCTGGCGGTGATCGCCACGCTGGCGGTGCTGGTCACGGTATTCACCTTGGTGCGCGACCGGCCCGCTCCGGTGATGTCGGCTAAACTCCCTCCGGTAGAACGGGTTTCGTCGACCACCCCCAGATCATCGGCAAGCCCTGGTCCCCCGGCCGGCGCCGACCGACCGGTGGTGGTCAGCGTGGTCGGCCTGGTGCACACCCCCGGATTGGTCACCCTGGCGCCGGGCGCGCGCATCGCCGATGCGTTGCAGGCCGCCGGCGGCGCCCTCGCCGGGGCGGACACCATCGGGCTGAACATGGCCCGCCAGCTTGGCGACGGCGAGCAGATCGTGGTCGGGTTGGCTCCGGTCGCCGGGAAGCCGCCGGCGCTGGGCAGCTCCGTCAGCCCGGGCAGCGCCACCGGGCCGGCGCCCGGACCGCCATCGGCCCCCGGAACTTCCGGCAGGCCGAAGACCGCTCCGAAGACCGAGGTGCTCGACCTCAACACCGCAACCGTGGAACAGCTGGACACCCTGCCCGGCATCGGACCGGTCACCGCCGCCGCGATCGTGGCGTGGCGGCAGGCCAACGGCAAGTTCACCAGCGTCGACCAGCTCGCCGACGTGGACGGCATCGGCCCGGCCCGGCTGGACAAGCTGCGTTCCCAGGTCCGTGTCTGACGCCGGTGCGCCACGCCGATGGCGGCCATGTTGCCGGCCAGCCGGGGCGCCTGGACGTGCGCCTGGTTCCGGCCGCGGTGACCAGCTGGTTGGTGACCGCGGTCGGCATCGTGTGGCCGATCGGCAGCGCATTGGCCGCGTGCTGCACGGTGCCGGCGGCCGCGTCGGTAGTGCTGTGGCGGTGGGCGCCGCACCCAGCGGACCGGGCCGCACGGCTGCGGGCGGTGAGCGCGGGCCTGATGGCGATCGCAGTCGTGGGCGCGGGCTACGGTCTGGCGATCGCGTTGCGCGCCGACGCGGTCGGTCGCCACCCGATTACCGCGGCGTTTGGCACCTCCGCCCCGGTGACCGTCACGCCCAGCGAAAGCCCGCTGTCGTTGGGTCGGGGCAGGCTGATGTTCCGGGCGACGATCCAGCGTCTGCGCGACGACGAGATCTCGGGCCGGGTCGTGGTTTTCGCGCGTGCTGTGGACTTCGGCGAGTTGATGGTGGGCCAGCCGGTGGCCTTCACCGCACGCATCACTCGCCCGGTCCGCCATGACCTGAGCGTCGCGGTGCTCAACGCGACAGGCCGGCCGAGCATGGGCCAGGCCGGTGTGGTGCAGCGGGCCGCGCACACCGTGCGCAGCCGGTTCGCCGCGGCGGTTCGCCGGGCGTTGCCCGCCGATGAGGCCGCGATGTTGCCCGCCCTGGTTCTCGGTGACACCACGTCGGTCACCACCGAGACCAGCCGCGAGTTCCGCGCGGCGGGGATGACGCACCTGACGGCGGTGTCGGGGGCCAACGTCACGATCGTGTGCGCGTCGGTGCTGTTCTCAGCCCGGTTGATCGGGCCGCGTGCGGCCGTGACGCTCGCCGCGCTCGCGCTGATGGCGTTCGTCATCGTGGTGCAGCCGACGGCCAGCGTGTTGCGGGCGGGGGTGATGGGCGCTATCGCGCTGGTGGGAATGCTGTCCTCGCGGCGACGGCGGGCGATTCCGGCGCTGTCGGCCACGGTGTTGCTATTGCTGGCGATGGCCCCGCACCTGGCCGTGGACATGGGCTTCGCGTTGTCGGTGGCCGCTACCGCCGCGCTGGTGGTCATCGCCCCGGTGTGGTCACAGTGGCTGGTCGTGCGCGGCTGCCCGCGACGGCTGGCGGACGCGCTCGCGGTCGCGGGGGCCGCCCAGGTAGCGACGGCTCCGCTGGTCGCCGGCATGTCGGGGCGGGTCAGCCTGGTCGGCGCGGCCGCCAATCTCGCGGTGGTGGCGGTGATAACGCCGATCACAGTGCTGGGCAGCGCGGCGGCGGTACTGGCCGTCGGGTGGCCGGCCGGCGCACAGCTGCTCATCCGTTTCACCGGGCCCGAGGTGTGGTGGGTGCTGCGCGTGGCGCACTGGGCCGCCGCCGTGCCCGGGGCGACCGTGTCCGTTCCGACGGGGTTTGCCGGGGCGCTGGTCGTCGGTTGCGGTCTGGGGTTTGTCGTTGCGCTGTGTCGCTGGCGGTGGTGTCGCGCGTGGCTGTTCTTCGTGATCCTGCTCGCCGCCGCTTGCCTGCTGGCCTGGTCGCTGTCGGGACTGGTCGGGCCCTAAGCCCACGTCGGGCTTCCGTGACACCATCATGGGGTGAGCGAGCTGTCACCGTTGCACTTGGTATTGGGGGATGAAGAACTGCTGATCGAGCGGGCTGTGGCGCAGATCCTGCGGTCGGTTCGCCAGCGGGCAGGAGCCGGCGCCGATGACGTCCCGGTGAACCGCATGCGGGCAGGCGACGTCAGCACCCATGAGCTCGCCGAACTGCTCAGCCCGTCATTGTTCGCCGAGGAGCGGATGGTCGTGCTCGAGGCCGCCGCCGAGGCGGGCAAGGACGCGGCCGCGGTGATCGCTGCCATGGCCGCCGACATTCCCGCGGGCACGGTGTTGGTGGTGGTGCACTCGGGCGCAGGGCGGGCCAAAGCGCTGGCCGGCGAGCTGCGGTCGCTGGGCGCACAGGTGCATCCCTGCGCGAAGATCACCAAGGCCAGCGAACGCGCCGACTTCGTGCGGGAGGAATTTCGATCGTTGCGGGTCAGCGTCGACGAGCAAACGGTGACCGCCCTGCTCGACGCGGTTGGCTCCGACATCCGCGAGCTCGCGTCGGCATGTTCCCAGTTGGTCGCCGACACCGCCGGCGCCGTCGATGCCGCCGCGGTCCGGCGTTATCACAGCGGCAAGGCCGAGGTGCGCGGCTTTGATATCGCCGACAAGGCCGTGGCCGGCGATGTGTCAGGGGCCGTCGAGGCGCTGCGATGGGCGATGATGCGCGGCGAGCCGCTCGTGGTGTTGGCCGATGCGCTGGCCGAAGCCATCCACACCATCGGGCGGGTCGGGCCGCTGTCCGGGGATCCGTACCGGCTGGCCGCGCAACTGGGGATGCCGCCCTGGCGGGTGCAGAAGGCCCAGAAACAGGCCCGGCGCTGGTCGCGCGACTCGGTGGCCACCGCCATGAAGCTGGTGGCGGCGCTCAACGCCAACGTCAAGGGTGCGGCCGCGGACGCCGACTACGCGCTGGAATCCGCGGTCAGGAAGGTCGCCGAGCTGGCGGCCGAGCGCGCCTGAGGGGTCAGCCGAGCTTGTTGAGCGTGCGCGCCAGCGCCGACTTCTTGTTGGCGGCCTGGTTCTTGTGAATCACGCCTTTGCTGGCCGCCTTGTCCAGTTTGCGGCTGGTCGACGCCAGCAATTCGGCGGCCTTTTGCTGGTCCCCGGAATGGACCGCCTCGCGGAACGCGCGGACCGCGGTACGCAGCGAGGACTTCACCGACTTGTTGCGCAGCCGGGCGCGCTCGTTGGTGCGATTGCGCTTCCGCTGCGACTTGATGTTGGCCACGCGTGTGTCCCTTTGCGTCTCGGTGGTTGTTTGGCTGACGGCGACTGCCCAGGTTAGCAGTCGGTTACGTTTTCGCCCAAAAGCGGAATCCCTGGCCTGCCGGGATGTCCAATGTGAGGCAGCATGACACAGGTGAGTCTTCCGAACCCGGTGGCGGCAAACAGGCGGCGGTCGCCCGCTCGATCCGAGCGCATCTTCGACGGCTACAACACCTCGGATGCCTACTCGAAGGCTTTCGACGAAATGTTCGATGCGCAGGGCAACGTCCGCGGCCCGTACAAGGGTATCTACGCCGAGCTGGCACCCTCGGACGCCTCAGAGCTCAAGGCCCGGGCCGACGCGTTGGGTCGTGCGTTCATCGACCAGGGCATCACGTTCTCGCTGTCGGGCCAGGAGCGACCGTTTCCCTTGGACCTGGTGCCGCGGGTGATCTCGGCCGCCGAGTGGGCCCGGCTGGAGCGCGGCATCATCCAACGTGTCAAGGCGCTGGAGATGTACCTCGACGACATCTACGGCGATCAGGAGATCTTGCGCGACGGCGTCATCCCGCGCCGGTTGGTGACCTCCTGTGAGCACTTTCACCGGCAGGCCGTGGGGATCGTCCCGCCTAACGGTGTGCGCATCCATGTTGCCGGTATCGACCTGATCCGCGACGATCGCGGCGACTTCCGGGTGCTCGAGGACAACCTGCGCTCACCCTCGGGGGTGTCCTACGTCATGGAGAACCGGCGCACGATGGCGCGCGTCTTCCCGAACTTGTTCGCCACCCATCGGGTGCGCACCGTCGACGACTACTCGGCGCACCTGCTGCGGGCGCTGCGCAACTCGGCGGCCACCAACGAGGCCGACCCGACCGTGGTCGTGCTGACCCCCGGGGTGTACAACTCGGCCTACTTCGAGCATTCGCTGTTGGCCCGGCAAATGGGCGTCGAACTGGTCGAGGGCCGTGACCTATTCTGCCGCGACAACCAGGTGTACATGCGTACCACCGAAGGGGAGCGCCAGGTCGATGTGATCTATCGGCGCATCGACGACACGTTCCTCGACCCGTTGCAGTTTCGGGCCGACTCGATGCTCGGGGTGGCCGGCCTGGTCAACGCCGCCCGCGCCGGCAACGTGGTCCTCTCCAGCGCGATCGGCAACGGGGTAGGCGATGACAAGCTCGTCTACACCTACGTGCCCACCATGATCGAGTACTACCTCCGCGAGAAACCGCTGCTGGCCAATGTGGAGACCCTGCGGTGCTGGCTGGACGACGAGCGCGAACAGGTGCTGGACCGCATCCACGAACTCGTCCTCAAGCCGGTCGAAGGGTCCGGCGGCTACGGCATCGTGTTCGGCCCGGAAGCCTCCGAGAAAGAACTGGCCGCCGTCAGCAAGAAGATCCGCGACGACCCGCGAAGCTGGATCGCGCAGCCGATGATGGAACTGTCGACCGTGCCGACCCGGGTCGAAGGGTCGCTGGCGCCCCGCTACGTCGACCTGAGGCCGTTCGCGGTCAACGACGGCGACGAGGTGTGGGTGCTGCCGGGCGGGCTGACCCGGGTGGCCCTGGTCGAGGGTTCGCGAGTGGTCAACTCCAGCCAGGGCGGCGGCTCCAAGGACACCTGGGTGCTGGCGCCGCGCGCTTCGGTGGCCCAACGAGAGCTGGGCGCCGCACGGGTCATGCGTTCCCTGCCGAAGCCAGTGCTGGAGCAAGAACTCGACGCGTCGCGGCCGATCCATCAACAAGACGAGCAACCTCAGCAGCAACAGCAGCAGCAACAGCAGCAGCGACCGAAGGCGATCCACTGATGCTCGCCCGCAATGCCGAAGCGCTGTATTGGATCGGTCGCTACGTCGAGCGGGCCGACGACACCGCGCGCATCCTCGACGTCGCGGTGCACCAGCTGCTCGAGGATTCCAGCGTCGATCCCGACCAGGCCTCCAGGCTGCTGTTGCGGGTGCTCGGCATCGAGCCACCCAACCACCGGCTGGATGTCTGGTCCTTGACGGACCTGGTGGCGTTTCGCACCAACGCCGAGGGCGGGTGTTCGATCGTGGACGCGATCTCGGCGGCGCGGGAAAACGCAAGGTCGGCACGCGAAGTCATCTCCAGCGAGACCTGGGAGTGCATCAACACCACCTACCACGGCCTACCGGAACGCGAACGTGCCGCCAAACGCCTTGGGCCACATGAATTTTTGTCGTTCATCGAAGGTCGGGCGGCGATGTTCGCGGGCTTGGCGGATTCCACACTCTCCCGTGACGACGGATACCGATTCATGGTGCTGGGCCGGGCGATCGAGCGAGTCGACATGACGGTGCGGCTGTTGCTGTCCCGGGTGGGAGACAGCGCGTCGTCGCCGGCGTGGGTGACGTTGCTGCGCTCGGCGGGCGCGCACGACACCTATTTGCGCACCTACCGTGGTGTGCTGGACGCGAGCCGTGTGGTCGAGTTCATGATGCTCGACCGGCTCTTCCCGCGCTCGGTGTATTACTCGCTGAAGCTGGCCGAACACAACCTCGATGAGCTGCTGCACAATCGGCAGAGCCGCATCGGGTCCACCACCGAAGCGCAGCGGTTGTTGGGACAGGCACGCAGCCAGCTGGAGTTCGTGCAACCCGGTGTCCTGCTCGAGTCGCTGGAGAGCCGCTTGGCGGGTTTGCAGAGAACCTGTCGTGACGTCGGAGATGCGTTGGCGCTGCAGTACTTCCACGCAGCTCCCTGGGTCGCGTGGTCGGACGCCGGCCAGCGCTGCCAACTGGTCACCGAACAAGGCGAATCCTGATGTGGCGCATGCGGGTGGTGCACTCCACCGGGTATGCATACCAGTCGCCGGTGACCGCATCCTACAACGAAGCCCGGCTGACGCCGCGGTCCAACACCCGGCAAAACGTCATCCTCAACCGGGTCGAAACAATCCCGGCCACTCGGTCGTATCGTTACATCGACTATTGGGGTACCGCGGTGACGGCGTTCGACCTGCATGCGCCGCACACCGAACTGACGGTGACCTCCGCGTCGGTCGTCGAGACCGAACGCCCGGAGCCGCCCGCGGACAAGGCCACCTGGACAGACTTGGCGTCGGACGCGGTGATCGATCGATTCGACGAAGTGCTGCGCCCCACACCGCGCACGCCCACAAGCAAACGCGTTGCCGCCGTGGGCAAGCGGATCATGAAAACCCACGAGCCCAGCGACGCGGTGGTCGCCGCGGCACGGTGGGCCCGCAGCGAACTGGAATACCTTCCGGGCACCACCGGGGTGTATTCGTCCGGGCTGGACGCGTTGGAGCAAGGCAAGGGTGTCTGCCAGGATTTCGTGCATTTGACGCTGATGTTGTTGCGCAGCATGGGAATTCCCGGGCGCTATGTGTCCGGGTACCTGCACCCGCATCGCCATGCCGCGGTCGGGAAAACCGTGGACGGACGCAGCCACGCGTGGATTCAGGCCTGGACCGGGGGTTGGTGGAACTATGACCCCACCAACGACACCGAGATCAGCGAGCAATACGTGAGCGTGGGCGTTGGTCGTGACTACACCGACGTGGCGCCGCTGAAAGGCATCTATTCCGGGCAGGGGGCCACCGACCTGGACGTGGTCGTGGAGGTCACCCGATTGGCTTAGGCGTTAGCGCCGGGGCGCCCGGGCTGGCCAATCACCCCGGCGGCTCCACCGCTCCCGCCGGTGCCACCCGGGGCAACCCCGAAGCCACGCCCGCCGGCACCACCATCGCCGCCGTTGCCGATGAACCGGGCGTCCCCGCCGCTGCCGCCGTTGCCACCGGTCATGCTCATGGCGTTGCCGAAGCCACCTGCTCCGCCGTCCCCGCCGCTGCCCATGATGACCGCGCCCAGCCCGCCGTTGCCCCCAAAGCCGCCACCGGATCCGCCGTTTCCGCCGACCCCGCCGAAGCCGAACAGCCCGGCGTCACCGCCGTCCCCGCCGGTGCCGCCGGAGGGGAACGAGGCGTAATGTCCGGTGCCGCCGTTGCCGCCGGCGCCGCCGAACCCGTAGATCACCGCCGCGCGGCCGCCGTCCCCGCCTTCGCCGCCGAAAACGGTGCTTCCGTCGCCGCCGACACCGCCGGCACCGCCGCTGCCGATCACATAGCCGGCCGCGCCGCCGCGCCCGCCCGCTCCGCCGGAGGCGCCGCCAATGCCACCACCACCGCCGGTCCCGCCGTTGCCGAACAGCGCTCCGCCGCTGCCGCCGTCACCGCCCAAACCGCCCAGGCCGGCGGGGTTGGCGGTGTTGTTGCCGCCGTGGCCGCCGGCGCCGCCGGTGCCGAACAGCCACGCGTCGCCACCGAACCCGCCGGCACCGCCGGTGGCGGTGACCGGCCCGCCCGCACCGCCGGTTCCGCCGTCCCCGCCGTTGCCGAACAGCAGACCCCCGAGGCCACCGTTGCCGCCGGCACCGGCCACACCGGTGACGACGGTGGCGATGCCCCCGGTGCCGCCGGCCCCGCCGTTGCCCAGCAGCCAGGCGTTGCCACCGAACCCGCCGGCACCGCCATCTCCACCGGTGCCGCCGGCGCCGCCATTGCCGATCAGCCCGGCCGGGCCGCCGTTACCGCCGGCGACTCCGGCGAGCGTGCTGTCGCCGCCCCGTCCGCCATTGCCGTACAGCAGCCCGCCCGGTCCGCCGGGTTGTCCCACGCCTCCGACGGTGGTGCCGTCGGCGCCGTTGCCGATCAGTGGACGGCCCAGCAACGCCTGGGTGGGCGCATTGATCGCGTCGAGTAGGGCCTGCTGGACGTTGGCGGCCTCCGCGCCGGCGTACGCGTTGCCATTGGCAATCAGGATGTGCACCAACCGGTCATGCAACGCCGTCATCCGGGTGCCGATGGACTGATAATCCCGGGCATGCGCGCCGAACAGCGCGGTGACGGCCACGGACACCTGGTCGGCGGCGGGCGCCCGCAAGCCGACCGTGTGGGCCGCCGCGAGAGTGTTGGCCTCCGTGATCAGCGAACCGACGGCGGCCAATTCGGCGGCCTTCGCCAGCATCGCCTCCGGCCCCGCCACCACAAACGACACTGGGTCACCTCCCCTCACGACGCCCGGCCATCACCTGGTCATCGTCGCTGCGCCACCACGGCGAATCGTATAGCTCGCGCTGCCGGCAACGGGTATTTCCGCGAAACAGCGGTCACGTGTTGCGCGCTGTCCCGCGCCGCCGCGTCAGCCGGTGGGCAGCATGGGTGTATGAGAGATCTACCAACAGGCGGCAGCAGGTCGAGGCCGTGCCACCTGAGCCGGGGGTGCCGGGGCGCGCTACCGCCGCGCGGTCACCGCAACGCGGTGTAGGTCGTCGCCGAGCTCGACCTGCCCGCTGAACTCGGTCGCGGCCAGGGCCCGCCACTGCTCCTCTTGCCCTGGCACCAGCGCCGGCACGTAGTGCGTCATGACCAACGATCCCACGCCGGCACGCTGCGCGGTGGCCGCCGCCTCCTGCACCGACGAGTGGTAGTCGCAAATGTCCCGTATCCGCTGCTGCGGGAGGTGCGCGACGATGTCCTTGCGGATCACCGTGTGGACCAACGCCCCGGCACCGGCGGCCAGTTCGTCCAGGCCGGCGCAGGGCACCGTGTCGCCGGCCAGCACCACCGACGCGCCATCGGCCTCGATCCGGAATCCGATGGTCGGCGCCACCGGCCGGTGGTCGGTGGGGGCCACTCGGATGGTCACACCGTCGCGGTGCCACACCGCGCCGTGGGTGTATTCGTGGACTTCCATCGGTGGTGGTGTGTTCAGGTCGGCGTGATGGGCGATGCGGTATCCGATGTCGTGGCCGAACGCGGTCAGCGTCGCCGCCACCACGTCCGCGGTGCCCGGCGGTCCGATGACCGGCAGCGGCGCCGGGTCCGGGGCAAAGTTGGTCACCCAACCGGTGATCAGCACGTCACCAAGGTCGGCGATGTGGTCACTGTGTAGGTGGGTGAGCAAGACGGCCGATAACCCGGCCGCGCCCACGCCGACAGCCGTGGCGCGCTGCAACACGCCGCGCCCGCAGTCCACCAAGAACACCTGTCCGCGCGCTCGCACCAGGGTGGCCGGACCCGCGCGATTCGGGTCGGGGATGGGGCTTCCGGTTCCGAGCAAGGTGATCTCGATCATGGCCCCATCCTTGCAACGCGAACGGGCGCAGGGCGACCCCCGCCACCGAGACGGCTGGCGGGCTCGCTGCCCGCACCGACCGTCGGCTCGGTTGTTATCTGTGTTGCCGTATTGGCTTTGCCGCTGCGCGAGTTGGCCGTAGCCTGGTTGTGAATCGGATCACGGACCGGCGGGAGGGCTTGATGCGCATCGCGGACGTCTTGCGGAACAAGGGGGCGGCGGTGGTGACGATCAACCCGGACGCGACGGTCCGCGAACTGCTCGCCGGCCTTGCCGAGCAGAACATCGGCGCCATGGTGGTGGTCGGTGAAGGAGGTGTGGTCGGCATCGTCTCGGAACGAGATGTGGTGCGCCAGCTGCACATTCACGGTGCCAGCGTGTTGTCGCGCCCGGTCTCCAAGATCATGACGACCGACGTAGCCACCTGTACCAAATCGGACACGGTCGACAAGATCAGCGTGCTGATGACCCAAAACCGGGTGCGTCACGTGCCGGTGCTCGACGGCAAGAACCTGATCGGCATCGTCAGCATCGGCGACGTGGTCAAGACGCGGATGGGCGAACTCGAAGCCGAGCAGCAGCAGCTGCAGTCCTACATCACGCAGGGCTGATTGGCCCGGCTCCTCAGCGGCCCGCCGCGCGGCCCGCATCGTCGCCGGGCGGGCTGATTGGCCCGGCTCCTCAGCGGCCCGCCGCGCGGCCCGCATCGTCGCCGGGCGGGCTGATTGGCCCGGCTCCTCAGCGGCCCGCCGCTATCGCCACGAGTAGTCGGCACGTAGCCGGGCCGCCACCACGTCAAAGGCCTCACGATGCACAACCGCGCCCTCACGGCGGATGCTCCCCTCGGGCACGTCAAGCACCCGATCCAACCGGACCCAGCACTGCCGGCCTTCGTCATCCCAATCACCGGTACCGATCCCGACCCAATCCGGATCGGTGGCGTGCCGCTGCTGGCTGGACACCATCAACCCCAGCAGGACGTCGCGGTCACGCCCCACGACGAGCACCGGTCGGTCCTCACCGCGGGTGGGGTCGTCCGGGTAGACCACCCACGTCCACACGATCTCTCCGCAATCGGCGCGGCCGTCCAGGTTGGGGGCGTAGGCCACCTTGCGGGCCCGCTGCGCGGTCGGAAAGCTGGTGTTCGTCACCGGCCGGCCCGCGGCGATCTCGGCCGGTGGTGACGGCAAACCCATCGCCATGATGTTCGCGGTGATCTTCACGGCGTGCTGCAGTTCCCGCAGCACGGTTTGCGAGTTCTGCAGCTGACGGACGACCTTCGGAGCCCCATGGACCACCAGGTTCTCCGCGAAGCGCTGGAACGTCTTCCACTGTGACTTCCGGGTGGACGCCATGTTCGCAGCATAGACGCGCAAAGCGTGTCCCGGCTGCCCTGCACGGATACGCTGGACATGCCACGAACCGCCGGTCAACCAGGCTCAACCACCCGCAAGAATCCTCGGCCCAGGAGATTCCCATCAGCAGTTTCGCCGACAAAACCTTCACCCCGCCGGCGCAGATTCGGAATTTCTGCATCATCGCTCACATCGACCACGGCAAGTCGACGCTGGCCGATCGAATGCTGCAGCTGACCGGGGTCGTCGACGAGCGCTCGATGCGTGCCCAGTACCTCGACCGGATGGACATCGAACGCGAACGTGGCATCACCATCAAGGCTCAGAATGTGCGGCTGCCCTGGCGGGTCGAGCACACCGATTACGTGTTGCACCTGATCGACACGCCGGGACACGTCGACTTCACCTACGAAGTGTCGCGCGCGCTCGCGGCCTGCGAGGGTGCGGTGTTGCTGGTCGACGCCGCCCAAGGCATCGAGGCTCAGACGCTGGCGAACCTCTACCTGGCGCTGGACCGCGATTTGCACATCATTCCGGTGCTCAACAAGATCGACCTGCCCGCGGCGGACCCCGATCGCTATGCCGCCGAGATCGCGCACATCATCGGCTGCCAACCCGGCGACGTGCTGCGCGTGTCCGGCAAGACCGGGGAGGGCGTCGCCGACCTGCTCGACCACGTGGTACGCGAGGTGCCGCCCCCGCAAGGTGACGCCGACGCACCCACCCGCGCGATGATCTTCGACTCCGTCTATGACGTCTACCGCGGCGTGGTGACCTACGTCCGCGTGGTCGACGGCAAGATCAGCCCCCGCGAGCGCATCGCGATGATGTCCACCGGGGCGACCCACGAGCTGCTCGAGGTCGGCATCGTCTCACCCGAACCGAAGGCCAGCGAGGGCCTGGGGGTCGGGGAGGTGGGCTACTTGATCACCGGCGTCAAGGATGTCCGCCAGTCCAAGGTGGGTGACACCGTGACGACGGCGCGCAACGGCGCCACGGAAGCGCTGACGGGCTACCGTGAGCCCAAGCCGATGGTCTACTCGGGCCTGTATCCGGTCGACGGCTCGGACTATCCGAACCTGCGCGATGCCCTGGACAAGCTGCAGCTCAATGACGCCGCCCTGACCTATGAGCCGGAAACCTCGGTGGCGTTGGGCTTTGGGTTCCGGTGTGGTTTTCTCGGGCTGCTGCACATGGAGATCACCCGTGAGCGCCTGGAGCGCGAGTTCGACCTGGACCTGATCTCGACCTCCCCCAATGTGGTGTACCGGGTGCACAAAGACGACGGCACCGAAATCCGGGTGACCAACCCGTCGGACTGGCCGGAGGGCAAGATTCGCACGGTCTACGAACCCGTCGTCACGACCACCATCATCGCGCCTAGCGAGTACATCGGCACGATCATGGAACTGTGCCAATCGCGCCGCGGCGAGCTCGGCGGCATGGACTACCTGTCGCCGGAGCGGGTCGAACTGCGCTACACGATGCCGTTGGGGGAGATCATCTTCGACTTCTTCGACGCACTCAAGTCACGCACCCGTGGTTACGCCAGCCTCGACTACGAGGAGGCCGGCGAGCAGGAGGCCCAGCTGGTCAAGGTCGACATCCTGTTGCAGGGCGAGGCCGTGGACGCGTTCAGTGCCATCGTGCACAAGGACGCGGCGTTCGCTTACGGCAGCAGGATGGCCAGCAAGCTCAAAGAGCTGATCCCGCGCCAACAGTTCGAGGTGCCGGTGCAGGCCGCCATCGGGTCGAAAATCATTGCCCGCGAGAATATCCGGGCCATCCGCAAGGACGTGCTGTCCAAATGCTACGGCGGTGACATCACCCGGAAACGCAAGCTGCTGGAGAAGCAGAAGGAAGGCAAGAAGCGGATGAAGACGATCGGTCGGGTCGACGTGCCGCAGGAGGCCTTCGTCGCCGCGTTGTCCACCGAAGCCGCCGGCGACAAGGGCAGGAAGGGCTAGCTAGCCGCGCGAGCAGCCGCAGAATCGCACCGGGCGGTGCCGGTTCGTGCGAGCTTGCGTTTGCTCGGCAGCGGATCAGCTACATGGGTGCGTTGGCGGGCTGGAACACCCCGGAGCTGTCGGCTTCCTCCTCGGCACGAATCACGTGCACCACGGCGTTGATCAGCGCCAGGTGGGTGAACGCCTGCGGGAAGTTGCCCAGGTGACGCCCGGTCTTCGGCTCGATCTCCTCCGCGTACAGCAGCAGCGGACTGGCGAAGGACAGCAGCCGCTCGCACAGCCGCTTGGCGCGGCCCAGTTCACCGATCTCGACCAGCGCTGACACCAGCCAGAACGAGCAGATGGTGAACGTGCCTTCCTCCCCGGTCAGCCCGTCGTCGGTCTCATGTACCCGGTACCGCAACACCAGGCCGTCCTCGGTGAGCTCGTCGGCGATGGCCAGCACGGTGTTGCGCACCCGCGGGTCGTCGGGCGGTAGAAACCGGGTCAGCACCACCAGCAGCAGCGACGCGTCCAGCGCTTCATCGCCGTAGCGCTGGGTGAACACGCCGCGCGAGTCCACCCCGTGCTCGAGGATGTCGGCCTTGATCTCCTCGGCGATCGCCCGCCACTGCTGGGCGTAGCTCTTCTCGCCCTGACGCTCGGCTAGCTTGGCCCCCCGGTCCAGGGCCACCCAGCACATCACCTTCGACGACGTGAAGTGTTGCGGCTCACCGCGCACCTCCCAGATTCCCCGGTCGGGCTCACGCCAGTGCTTGATCGCCTCTTCCACCTGCCGCTTCAGCACCGGCCACAGGTTCTCCGGGACTTGCTCGCGGGATTTGGCATGCAGGTAGAACGAGTCCAGGATCGAACCCCAAATGTCGTGTTGGTCCTGGTTGTAGGCGCCGTTGCCGATGCGTACCGGGCGCGCGTGGTCATAGCCGGACAAATGGCGCAGCTCCGCTTCGACCAGGCTGCGCTCACCACCGACGCCGTACATCACCTGCAGCGGATGGCGCTCATCGTTGTTGGCGCCGGACACGTCGGCGATGAACGCAAAGAAGTCGTCGGCTTCCCGGTCCAGCCCCAGGGTGTAAAGGCCCCACAACGCGAACGTCGAGTCGCGGATCCAGGCGTAGCGATAGTCCCAATTGCGTTCACCGCGCGGCGTTTCGGGAAGCGACGTGGTGCTGGCCGCCAGCAGCGCGCCGGTGGGCGAGTAGGTCAACCCCTTCAGTGTGAGCGCGCTGCGCTGCAGGTATGCCCGCCACGGGTGATCGGGGAAGTTGCCGATGTTGATCCACTGCCGCCAGCACTCGGTGGTTTGCCACATCTTGTCGGCGGCCTCTTTGTAGGTCTGCGGCGCCGGGTGCTTGGTCCAGCTCAGCGCGACGAACACGTCGTCACCCTCTTTCATCCGGGTGCGTGCCCGCGCCTCGCGGCCCTCCAGCCCGATGCGCAGGTTGGTGGTCAACCGCAGCGTTGGGTGGTTGTCGGGGTGCTTGCTGGCGCGGGCGACGGCCTCGCCGTAGGCGTTGGCGGAGTATTCCCAGGTGGTGCCGACGCGGTGGTAGTCGAACGCCGGCTCGCAGCTCATCATCAGCTCGACGGTGCCGCTGACACAGCGCACCGTGCGCAGCAGGATGTGTTCGGCGTCCCAGTCCATCGGGGTGCGACGGTGGGTGTGCGACCGCCGCTCGATGTCGTGCCATGGCCCCATCACCAGCGCGTCGCGCACGATCAGCCACCCGGTGTGGGTCTGCCACGTGGTCTCCATGATCAGGCTGCCGGGAAGGTAGCGCCGCGCGGAGGGCACCGAAACGCCGTAGGGGCCCAACCGGAAATGGCCCGCGCTACGGTCCAAGATCGCGCCGAACACGCTCGGGGAGTCCGGCCGTGGCACGCACAGCCACTCCACCGACCCGGCTGGGGAGATCAGGCAGGTCGTCTCCCAATCGGACAAGAACGCGTAGTCGGCGATCGGCGGAAAGGGGTTGCGCAGCGGGGAGCTGGACGCTGTGGGCGCGCGGAAGCTCACCGACGCGGCTGCCTCGAACGCGCGAATCGCGGTGGCGTCGGTGGCTTCAGCGTCTGCGACGGTCACCGGGGCCTCGTCAGCGGGTTCGGCGTGCAGGACCATGCCGCCATCATCGGCTGTCGACCTGTCCCGCGTCCACCACCTCGGTTACCGTGCCGCCGGTCCGCCCCCGACGACGGTGGTTCATCGGGTAGCCGGGGGCACCGGCCGATCCCTGCGCGTTGGTTTCGGCCGCGGGGCCGCATAGGGTGAGTCCGGTGAACGGGTTCCTCAACTGGTGGGATGGCGTTGAACTGTGGCTTTCCGGGTTACCCTTCGTGCTGCAGACCCTGGCGGTGATGCCGGTCGTGCTGGCGGTGGCCTACCTCACGGCGGTAGCGCTGGACACCTTGCTCGGTAGGGGAATCCGGGTGATGCGCCGGGTCCGCCACTCCGACAAGGCGCCCAGGTAGCCGGATGCCGCGATCCCACGTCACCCTGGTCCTCGTCATCCTCATCGCGCTGGTGATCGTCACGTGGTTGCTCACCCACCGCGGCTGAATCCGCAGCTGGGCCCGGGCACGCTCGGAGATGACAGCCCGGCCAATTCTGTTAGGCTTCGCGGCATGCACGCAGCAGCCGATGCCCCGGGCCGCTTCGAGGGGGCGCCCCGCTGCGTGAGTCGGGCCTCGGATGCAGCGAACGTCGCCTGCGCCGTGGCCGACCTGCACTGTTGTCGCTGAGTCCCAACCCGTGCGCGCGGTTTGGTATGGGGTTCCCGACAACCCTGGCCCATCAGCGATCGCCTTTCCGCCGCCATGGGATCGTCAAAACAAAGTCCCGCACTGGAAGGCCGTCAATGCTCAACGACACCGGGAGCCTGCCGCGCTGGCGGCACCTCGTCGCGGTTGCGGTCGCGCTCGGGCTCGGTGTCGTCGCGGCCTGTCACGGTGGTCCCAGCGACGTCGTGGGCGGCCGGGGCCCCACGAACGCACCTACCAGCATCACGCTGGTCGCCTATTCGGCGCCAGAACCGGGTTGGAGCAAGGTGATTCCGGCGTTCAACGCCTCCGAGGAGGGTAAGGGCATTCAGGTCATCGCCTCGTACGGGGCCTCCGGCGACCAGTCTCGCGGCGTCGCCGAGGGCAAACCGGCCGATCTGGTGAATTTCTCGGTCGAACCGGACATCACGCGGTTGGTGAAGGCCGGCAAGGTCTCCAAGGAGTGGGACACCGACGCCACCAAGGGCATCCCGTTCGGGTCGGTGGTGACCTTCGTGGTGCGCGCGGGCAATCCCAAGAACATCAGAGACTGGGACGACCTGGTGCGGCCGGGGATCGAGGTCATCACGCCTAGCCCGCTGAGTTCGGGTTCGGCCAAATGGAATCTGCTCGCCCCGTACGCGGCCAAAAGTGAGGGCGGCAGGAATACCCAGGCCGGAATTGATTTTGTCGGCCGGCTGGTGCGGGAACATGTCAAACTGCGCCCGGCGTCCGGACGGGAAGCCACCGATGTCTTTGTCCAGGGCAGCGGTGACGTGTTGATCAGCTACGAGAACGAGGCCATCGCCGCCGAGCGGGCGGGCAAGCCGGTCGAACACGTCAACCCGCCGCAGACGTTCAAGATCGAGAACCCGCTGGCGGTGGTCACCACCAGCCCACATCTGCGTGCCGCGACCGTGTTCAGAAATTTCCAGTACACCGGCCAGGCGCAGACGCTGTGGGCGCAGGCCGGATTCCGGCCGGTCGATCCGGCGGTGGCCGCCGAGTTCCGGGCTCAGTTCCCCGTCCCGGTGAAACTGTGGACGATCGCCGACCTCGGGGGCTGGAGCACGGTGGATCCGCAGCTGTTCGACAAGGGCACCGGCAGCATTACCAAAATCTATGTGCAGGTCACCGGATGACTAGGGCGATCACACCTGACCCCCAGGCCATCCGGCCCGAATGCGGGCGATCCCGGGATGACACGCCAAGGGGGTTGTCACGCGGGGGCCTTTCGGGGCGGTGCGGCGGCACGTCCCTGCGGGTCGGTGTGGTGGTGGTGTGGCTTTCGGTGATCGTGCTGTTCCCGCTGGCAGCCATCGCCTGGCAGGCCGCGGGCGGCGGCCCGCATGCCTTCTGGCTGTCGGTCACGTCGCATGCGGCGGTGGAGTCGCTGCGGGTGACGGTGACGATCTCGGTCGCGGTAACCGCGGTCAACACGGTGTTCGGCCTGCTGATCGCCTGGGTGCTGGTGCGCGACACATTCGTGGGCAAATGGCTGGTCGACGCGATCATCGATCTCCCGTTCGCGCTGCCCACCATCGTCGCCAGCCTGGTCATGCTGGCCCTCTACGGGAACAACAGCCCGGTGGGTCTGCATCTGCAACACACCGCCTGGGGCGTGGGGGTCGCGTTGGCGTTCGTCACGTTGCCGTTCGTGGTGCGCGCCGTGCAACCGGTGCTTTTGGAAATCGACCGCGAGACCGAGGAGGCGGCGGCGTCGCTGGGCGCCAGCGACGGGAAAATTTTCACCTCCGTGGTGTTACCGTCGCTTACCCCGGCGCTGTCATCCGGTGCCGGCCTAGCGTTTTCGCGGGCCATCGGCGAGTTCGGCTCGGTGGTGCTGATCGGTGGCGCTGTGCCCGGCAAGACCGAGGTGTCGTCGCAGTGGATCCGCACCCTGATCGAGAACGACGACCGGACCGGTGCGGCCGCGATATCAATTGTGCTGCTTTCGATTTCGTTCGTCGTGCTGCTCATCTTGCGTGTCGTCGGCGCGCGTGCGGCCAGGCGTGAGGTGCTGGTCGCATGACGCCCTCGCCGGCTGTTCGCTACCTCACCCGCTCGCTCGCGCTGGCGTACATCGGCGTGCTGCTCGTCGTCCCGGTGGCGTTGATCCTGTGGCGGACCTTCCAACCCGGATTCGGTCAGTTTTACGCCTGGATCAGCACACCGGCGGCGATATCGGCGCTGAACCTGTCGCTGCTGGTGGTGGCCATCGTGGTGCCGCTGAACGTGGCCTTCGGCATCCCGACCGCATTGGTCTTGGCCCGCAACCGATTCCGTGGCAAGGGAGTGCTGCAGGCGATCATCGATCTGCCGTTTGCGGTCTCACCCGTCATCGTGGGCGTCGCGTTGATCCTGCTCTGGGGATCGGGCGGCGCATTCGGCTTCGTCGAGAAAGACCTCGGCTTCAAGATCATTTTCGGGCTGCCGGGCATCGTGCTGGCCAGCATCTTCGTCACCCTGCCGTTCGTGGTGCGCGAGGTCGAACCCGTGTTGCACGAATTGGGCACCGACCAGGAGCAGGCGGCGGCGACCCTGGGTTCGGGTTGGTGGCAGACGTTCTGGCGGATCACGCTGCCCTCCATCCGGTGGGGCCTGACGTACGGCGTCGTGCTGACCATCGCGCGCACCCTCGGTGAATACGGCGCGGTGATCATCGTGTCGTCCAACCTCCCGGGGACATCGCAAACGCTGACGCTGCTGGTCTCGGACCGCTACCACCGCGGGGCCGAGTACGGGGCCTATGCGCTGTCGACGCTGCTGATGGGGGTCGCGGTGGTGGTTCTGATCGTCCAGGTGGTTCTGGACGTCCGCCGGGCACGAGCGGCCAGGCAGGCGTGACGATGGAGGCGATGAACACGACCCACGCCATCATCGTGCGGGACGCCAACAAACGCTATGGCGACTTCGTCGCACTGGATCACGTGGACTTCGCGGTACCCGCCGGTTCGTTGACGGCGCTGCTGGGTCCCAGCGGTTCGGGCAAGTCGACCCTGTTGCGCACCATCGCCGGCCTCGATCAGCCCGACAGCGGAACCATCACCATTAACGGTCGTGACGTCACCCGGGTGCCGCCGCAGCGGCGGGGGATCGGGTTCGTCTTCCAGCACTATGCCGCCTTCAAACACTTGACCGTGCGCGACAACGTGGCCTACGGGTTGAAGATCCGCAAGCGGCCCAAGTCCGAGATCACACAGAAGGTCGACCGCCTGCTGGAGGTGGTGGGGCTGAGCGGATTTCAGGGCCGCTATCCCAATCAGCTGTCCGGAGGTCAGCGTCAGCGGATGGCGTTGGCGCGGGCGCTGGCGGTGGACCCGGAGGTGCTGCTGCTCGACGAGCCGTTCGGCGCGCTGGACGCCAAGGTCCGCGAGGATCTGCGCGGCTGGCTGCGCCGACTGCATGACGAGGTGCACGTCACCACGGTGCTGGTGACCCACGACCAGGCCGAGGCGTTGGATGTGGCCGACCGGATCGCGGTGCTGCACAAGGGCCGCATCGAGCAAGTCGGATCCCCGACCGAGGTGTACGATGCCCCGGCCAACGCGTTCGTGATGTCTTTTTTGGGCGCGGTGTCAGCACTGAACGGCACCCTAGTCCGCCCGCACGACATTCGGGTGGGCCGTACTCCCGAGATGGCGGTCGCGGCCGCCGACGGCACCGCGCACTCCACCGGTGTCACGCGCGCCACCGTGGACCGGGTGGTGACGCTGGGTTTCGAGGTGCGCGTGGAATTGACCAGCGCGGCCACCGGAGGCCCGTTCACCGCGCAGATCACCCGCGGCGACGCCGAGGCGCTGGCCCTGCGGGAGGGCGACACCGTCTACGTGCGCGCCACTCGGGTGCCGCCGATCGTCGGTGGCGTATCGGGCCCGCCCCATGACGGCGCCGACGACGCTGATACGGACCGAGCCACACTGACATCGACGTGATCCGGCGGGCTTGCCGGCCCCGCCCGTCCCGCCGGCGGCTTTTGGTCGTCTCAGGTGACATCGGCGACCATGCTCATGAGCCGTCCATCTGAGCATGAACTGCAGGCCCTAAGCGTCGCCGCACTTCGTGGGCGATGACGTTGACCCGCTCGGGCCGCATCGAGCAGATGACCCAATGGGCTCAAGTCGCCCTCGTCTTCGGCCAGCAGCCGCAGCAGCTGCTCGCGGGCCACGGTCGACACCGGCAACTCGCGCCGCTCGGCGATCGCTTCGAGCGCGGCCATCTCCTCCGGGTTATGCCGGACCTGCAGCACCTTGCTGCGGGCGCGGCCGGGCCGGGTGACCTTGACATGGCCGGGCTGCGGCGCGTCAGGGTCGGTGGTGTGCTCGGCGGCCTCGATGTCGTCGTCCTCGGCGAGCGCTCGCTCTAGCCTGTGGCTCAGCTTCTTGCTCATCACGAATTCCTCTCTTGGTATCGACGGCGGTCGGTCGGTTGGCCTTCCAGCCATTGAGGCCGTACACGACTCCGTCTTCCTCGACGGTCCGGACAGCGAGGATGTCGCCGCAGCTGGGCGAGTAGCCGATGGTGCGGGCGGTGACGCCGAACGTGCTGGCGGGGTCGGCGAGGGCTTCGTTGTCTCGTCTCAGCTAAGCCACTCATCGGCCACCGAAAACCTGCTCGAATACGATGCCGGCAGACCGTCAGACCGCTCGGCCTGCGAGCGGCCGAAACATCAGCAGCGCGAGTGATTTAACGTGCGGACATTCAGGCCGCGGTCTGGTCGGCCCGCTCGGCCACGGCCCGATCGAAGCGATCCAGCAGCACGTCAGCCACCAGCGGATGGGCGCCCAGCGGTGCCGCCATGGCGATGTGGGCGTCGTCGGCGAAGCGCTGCACTCGGTCCGGCACACGGCCGGGCGCCAGGAACCACGGCGCGATGACCACCCGGCGGGCGCCGCGTCGCCGCAGCCGGGTGACGGCTTCGGCCATTGAGGGATGCGCCAGGGTCGCAAACGCCGTTGTCGCAGCCGCCCACCGTGTTTCCGCCATCAGCTTGGTCGCCACCTCGGCGGTGCGAGCGTTGGCCGCGGGGCTCGACGAGCCGATCGCGACGACGAGCACGCCGAGCGCGTCGTCGAGCCGGGAAACCCCCAACTCGGTCACCCGCTGCCGCAGCACCGACACCAACCGATCGTCCTCACCGAGCACATCGGCCTGTCGCACGCGATCAGCGGCTTCGCAGCCGGCGATCTGGCGGGGGATGTCGACGCGGGCATGGTAGGCGTCGGCCAGCAGCAAGGGAGTAACGACGGCCTTGCCGGGGCACCCGTTCAACACGTCGACCAGCTGTGGAGAATTGTGCTCGCAGAAGGCAACTCGCACGTCGATGTGGGGCCGCATGCGCGCCAGCCGGCCCGCGACGGCCCGGGCATTGGCCGCCGACCGGGGATCGGCGCTTCCGTGTGCGGTCAGCACGAGCGCGGCGTCGCCAGCGGGGGTCATGAGGCGTGTAGCCCGCATTCGGTCTTGGCCAGCCCCTGCCAGCGTCCGCTGCGCGGGTCGGCGCCCGGTGCGGGTTTGGCCGTGCACGGCGCGCAGCCGATCGACGGATAGCCTTCGTGGACAAGGGGATTGACCAGCACGTCGTGCTCGGCGATGTAGTCGTCCATGTCCTGGTCGGTCCACGCCGCCAGCGGGTTGACCTTCACCAGCTTGAATGTCTCGTCGAAGCTGATCAGCGGGGCGTTGGCGCGGGTCGGCGCCTCGACCCGGCGCAGCCCGGTCACCCAGGCCGAGTAACCACGCAGCGCCTTGCCCAGTGGGACGACCTTGCGCAGCCGGCAGCATTCGCCGGGGTCACGAGCGAACAGGTCCTTGCCCAGCAGGTCATCCTGCTCGGCCACCGTGTGCTCCGGAGTGATGTTGAGCACCCGTACGTCATACACGGATTCGATCGCGTCGCGGGTGCCGATGGTTTCCACGAAGTGGTAGCCGGTGTCCAGAAAGATCACCGGCACGCCCGGGCGCACCTTGGCGGCCAAATCCACCAGCACGGCATCGGCCATGTTGGAGGCCACCACGTAGTTGCAGGTCGCCCAGCCGCGGGGTCCGTTGACACCGCCGAAGTTTTCTTCGGTCCACTGCAGCAGTTCGATGGCGCTGGCTCCGTCGAGATCGGCCGCGCCGCGGGCAGCCAGCTCGCGCAGCTCCAGTTCGGTCGGCCTGGCCGTCTCGCTCATCGTAGGTCGTCCTCGTCGGCCCGAATGACCCACTGCGCGAAGCGTTCACCGTCGGCCCGGTGTTTGACGAAGTTGCGCACCACCCGTTCGATGTAGTCGCCCAACTCGTGGCTGAACACCTTGTGCTGGCGCAATTTGCGGCCGAACCCGCTGTCTAGGCCGAGGCCGCCGCCCAGATGCACCTGGAAGCCTTCGACCGAGCCGCCGCTACCGTCGTCCACCATCTGGCCCTTGAATCCGATGTCGGCGATCTGAATTCGCGCGCACGAGTTCGGGCAGCCGTTGATGTTGATGGTGATCGGCACGTCAAGCTCGAGGTCTTCGAGTCGGCGCTCCAGCTCGGGCACCAAAGACTGTGCCCGGACCCGGGTTTCGGCGAATGACAACTTGCAGAACTCAATCCCGCTGCACGCCATCAGGTTCCGGCGCCAATGTGATGGCCGCCATTGCAGGCCCAGCGCGTCCAGACCGGCAAGTGCCTCGTCCAACTGGTCGTCGGGTATGTCGAGGATCACCAGCTTTTGATAGGGGGTGAACCGGATCCGGTCCGAACCGGCACGCTCGGCCAGATCGGCCACCGCGGTCAGGATGGTGCCGGACACCCGCCCGGCGATCGGGGAGACCCCGACGGCGTTGCGCCCGTTCTTCAACCGCTGCACCCCCACGTGGTCGATCGGATGCTTGACCGGCTCGGGGGCCGGCCCGTCGATCAGCGGCCGATGCAGGTACTCGGTCTCGAGAACCTCGCGGAACCTGTCGATGCCCCAATCCTTGATCAGGAACTTCAGCCGCGCCTTGGACCGCAGGCGCCGGTAGCCATAGTCACGAAACACCGACGTCACCGCCGCCCACACCTCGGGCACCTCGGCCAGCGGCACCCAGGCGCCCACCCGCTGGGCCAGCATCGGGTTGGTCGACAGGCCGCCGCCGACCCAGAGATCCAGACCCGGCCCGTGCTCGGGGTGGTTGACGCCGATGAACGCGACGTCGTTGATCTCGTGAGCGACGTCCTGCAGGCCGGAGATGGCGGTCTTGTACTTGCGCGGCAGGTCGGCGAAGTCGGGCTTGCCGATGTAGCGGCGCACGATCTCCTCGATCGCCCAGGTCGGGTCGATCACCTCGTCGAGGGACTCGCCCGCCAGCGGTGAGCCGAGCAGGACGCGGGGGCAGTCGCCGCACGCCTCGGTGGTCTGCAGTCCCACGGCGTCGAGCCGCCGCCAGATTTCCGGGACGTTCTCCACCTCGATCCAGTGCAGCTGCAGGTTCTGCCGGTCGGAGATGTCGGCGGTATCCCTGGCGAACTCGGTCGAGATCTGGCCCAGGGTGCGCAACCCGGAAGCCGACAGTGCGCCGCCGTCGCAGCGCACCCGCATCATGAAGTATTTGGCTTCGATCGTGTCGATGTGCTCGTCACCGGTCCAGGAGCCGTCATAACCCTGCTCGCGCTGGGTGTAGAGGCCCCACCACCGAAACCGCCCGCGCAGGTCGGTCTTGTCGATGCTGTCGAACCCGGCCTTGGCGTAAATGTTCTCGATGCGTTCGCGCACGTCGAGCGGGTTGCCGGCCTTCTTCATCTCCTCGTTGGCGTTCAGCGCTTCGCGATTTCCCAGCGCCCACTGGCCCTCGTTGCGCGGCGCCTTGGCGGGACGTGCCGTGGTCATTCGACGGTTCTCCTTCACGAACATCGTCGGCCCTGGCCCGCGCAGAACACCGGTTCTTCCGGCGGCGCAGATCCGGGGCCAGGCGGAGGTACTGATGGGCTGGGTCTACGACATCAAGACAGACAGCTACAGCTGCAGACACGCTTGAGGTCGATATACCGCCGCGCCACGAGCGCGATGCGCAGAGCCGAGTTGGCGACGGTCACGGGGGTCATTCTGCCATGAATCACAATCGGCGGGGCGACCAGGTCAAATTTCTGCTCATGGTGATTAAAACTACCGAGCAATCCTGGGTGGTTGGGCAAACAAAACCAGGAATAACCTGGGAGTGCCGTGCGAAGATTTGGCATGACCCCAGGTGAGGCACCGGTGGATCTGCCCGGCATGCAGGCAAGTCCGGGGCGCCCCTTTGGGCTCTACGTGCATGTCCCGTTCTGTGTGACTCGCTGCGGGTACTGCGACTTCAACACCTACACCCCGGCCGAGCTGGGCGGCGCCAATCCGGACGCCTGGCTGCAGGCGTTGCGGGCAGAGCTCGAGTTGGCCGCCGCACGGCTGGACGCGCCGACGGTCAGCACGGTGTTCGTCGGCGGTGGGACGCCGTCGCTGCTCGGCGGTGAGCGGCTGGCCACGCTGCTGGGCATGGTTCGGGAGCACTTCGCCCTGGCCCCCGACGCCGAGGTGACCACCGAGGCCAACCCGGAGTCGACCTGGCCGGAGTTCTTCGGAGCCATCCGTGCGGCCGGTTACACCCGGGTGTCGCTGGGCATGCAGTCGGTGGCGCCGCGGGTGCTGGCCACCCTGGACCGGGTGCACTCGCCGGGCCGGGCGGCGGCCGCGGCCCGCGAGGCGATGGCCGCCGGGTTCGAACACGTCAACCTCGACCTCATCTACGGCACCCCGGGGGAGTCCGACGACGACCTGCTGCGCTCCGTGGACGCGGCGATCGAGGCCGGTGTTGACCATGTCTCGGTGTATGCCCTGGTGGTCGAGGGCGGTACCGCGTTGGCCCGGCGGGTCCGGCGCGGCGAGCTGGCCGCGCCCGACGACGATGTGCTGGCGCATCGCTACGAGTTGGCCGACGCGCGGCTGTCGGCGGCCGGGCTGACCTGGTACGAGGTGTCCAACTGGTCACGACCGGGCGGGCAGTGCCGGCATAACCTCGGCTATTGGGACCGCGGTCAGTGGTGGGGCGCCGGGCCGGGTGCGCACAGTCATGTCGGCGCGACCCGCTGGTGGAACGTCAAGCACCCCAACGCCTATGCGCAGCTGCTGGCCGGCGGAACGCTGCCGGTAGCCGGCTTCGAGCGGCTGGACGCCGAAGCGCTGCACACCGAAGACGTGATGTTGAGAATCCGCCTGCGCCAAGGGCTTTCACTGGAGCAACTGGATGTCGCCGAACGCGAGCGGGCCCGGACCCTGGTCGCAGACGGCTTGCTGGTCGCCGACGGCGATCGACTGGTTCTCACCGACCGGGGACGGTTGCTGGCCGACGCGGTGGTGCGAACGCTGCTGGGCTGACCCCGGGCTCAGGCGGTATGGAACCACTGCCCGACGATGCGGGCGATCTCGATGTAGAGCGGGATCCCGACCGTGACGTTGTAGGCGAATGTCAACCCCAGTGACGCGGCCAACGGCAGGGTCGGACTGGCCTCGGGGATCGCGAGCCGCTGCACGGCCGGGACGGCGATGTAGGACGCCGCGCCGCAGAGCACCGCGAACAGCACGTAGCTACCCAGCTTGAAGTCGGTGTTGGTGAGGTAGGCGTAGCTGTGGGCGACGATGATCCCAAGCGTGGCAAAGACGTTCGGTGCGAGCAGACCGAACAAGATGAACCCGCGGCCGGCCGATCTCAGGTCTTTCAACTTGCGGGCGGCGGTCATCCCCATCTCCAGCAGGAACAGGCAGAGCACGCCCTGGAATGCAGCCACGAAGAATGCGTCGTCGTCGTGCAGCACCTTTTGCCCCTGCAACCCGCTGATGAGGCCGATGACGATGCCGCCCAGGAGCAGAACGAGTCCCGGATTGAGGAATACCTCCTGCAGCAGCTCCCGGGAAAACAGCGACGGCTTTCCGGTCTTGTTGGCCAGATCCTCCTCCGGCTCCGGGTGCTCCTGCTTTTCCAACGCGAGCTCCAGTTCCTGCTCGACCTGACGTTCGGTCTGCAGGCTTCGCCCCACAGCCGGCCGGGCGGCCGTGCCGGGTCCGACCTTCGCGGGCGGGGTGTAGCCGGGCTCGTCGGGCATGAACCCCGCCTCATCCATCCCGCGTTGCCGCAGCCGCGCTACCAGGTACAGCGCCACCAGGCAGCCGGGAATCTCCATGACGGCGAGCATCACCGGCATGAAGGCGTTGAACGCGATGCCGACGCTGGTGAGGACGGCCACGCAGGTGGCGAAGGTTCCCGCCGAGTCCGACCCGTAATATCCGGCGACGGTCGCCCGGTCGACGCGCCGCATGGCGGTCAGGCGACTCAGCAGGAGGTAGGCCACCAGGCCGATCACGAAGTTCAGGACGAAGCCCACGACCATGAACCCGACGATGGCGCCAATGCTGGACGGCTTGATCGTGGCGAGTTCCTCACCCCCGTGCCAGCCGATGGCCAACAGCAGGTACATGGTGAGGCCCTGATAGATCACATACGGGAACTCGAACCGTACCTTCAGGATCGGGATGAGGAACCCGAAGTAGAAGAACAGCAGCAGCGGCTTGAACAGGTTGTGGGTGAAGTTCACCCAGAACTCCTGCAGCATCGGCACCTCCCGAGTTCATGCGACCAGCAAGGAAGCACCGACCGTCGGCAGCGACCACGAACCTCCCAGGCAACGCTGAGAATTTAGCGAGGCTATGGTCAAACCGCCACCCTCGACGCATGCCGAACTACCAGGATTTATCGGGTATGTCCTGGCACGGCGGCCTTCCCCGGCACCCACACACCTGCGGCGGTCACATCCGCGCAGGCCATGCGGTTGGTGCGAGTTTGGTGTGGATGTGCTGTCAGTTTGCTTCAGGGTTGAGCGTCTCGGCGCGGGGGAGGAGCCAGCGACGGCTGGACGGCGATGTCGCGCTTGCGGTGCGTCACCCACCGCCATGCGGCGGGCGAGTAGTGGGTGGTGATTTCCTCGAAGCCGTCGACCCGGCAGACGGTGACAACTCCGGTGGTTTGGTTGATCGAGAGTTCGTCGCAATCGCCTTTGACTTCTTCTCCGTCGTTGAGCTTGATGACGAACATGTGGTGGTCCTCTCCGTTGATGGGCGCCGGGTCGCGATCGGGCACTGCGGGGCTGCATCGTCGGCGTTGGGGCACTCACCCGCCGGCTCCTTTCGCGTGCGAGAGCTGCACCCAGCGACCGGCGGGCCCGTGCGGGCTAGCCGAGATGGTAGGAGAATTCCCCGGATCACGACAAACGACTGCGCTGCCTGCCGGTTAAGGGTAGGCAAACGTTTAAGGTCGGTATGAGAAACCTGAGTGTGCTGAACCGGGCCAGGGAGTGGTTGTTGCCGGCGGCGTGAGCTCGTGGGACGTCCACGTGGGGGACGATGGCACGTCGCTAAATAGGTTAGGCTACATTTACTAACTGTGACGGAGGCCAGCGCGCAGACGAGTTCTGTCGGCACCGCGTCACTGTCCGTTCCATTGCCCGCCGACATCAACCCAGCCGACCTGGCCGCCGAGCTCGCCGCTGCGCTTTCCGAGCCCGCCGGCGAGGACTACCTGCTCTACGAGTACGACGGCCACTGGGTTCTGGCCGCGGGTGTGCGGGCGAGGGTAGAGCTGGACAGCGACGAACTGCGTGTCATCCGCGACGGTGTGACTCGGCGCCAGCAGTGGTCCGGACGGCCCGGATCGGTCCTGGGTGAAGCCATCGACCGGCTGCTGTTGGAGACTGAGCAAGCCCTCGGCTGGGTCGCCTTCGAATTCGGCGTCTATCGATACGGGCTGCAGCAGCGGTTGGCGCCGCGCACCCCACTGGCGCGGGTTTTCTGGCCCGCTACCCGCATCGTGGTGACCCAGCGAGATATTCGCCTGTGGGGCGCCGGGACTCGTCACCGCGAAGTGATAGACCGGTTACTGGCTTCCGGGGTGCCCGACCTGGCGCGGCCCCGGGCGCTCGACCTATCCGCCGATCCATCCGGCTACCGCGATCGGGTGGCGGCAGCCGTCGCAGAGATCATCGCCGGCGGTTACCACAAGGTGATCCTATCCCGTTGTGTCGAAGTGCCTTTCGCGCTCGACTTCCCGTCGACTTATCGACTGGGTCGGCGGCACAACACCCCGGTGAGGTCGTTTTTATTGCGGCTCGGTGGAATTCGTGCATTGGGTTACAGCCCTGAGCTAGTCGCGGCCGTCCATCCCGACAGGGCGGTGATCACCGAGCCGTTGGCCGGCACCCGCGCGCTGGGCCGCGGTCCGGCGCATGACCGACAGGCCCGTGACGATTTGGAATCCAACTCCAAAGAGATTGTCGAGCATGCTATCTCGGTGCGTACCTCGCTTCAGGAGATTGCCGAGATCGCCGAACCGGGTACCGCGGCCGTCACCGACTTCATGGCGGTGCGTGAGCGCGGCAGTGTGCAGCACCTGGGTTCGACGATCAGCGGGCGCCTGGACCCGTCCACTGACCGGATGGAGGCTCTGGAGGTGCTCTTCCCCGCGGTCACCGCGTCCGGAATCCCCAAAGCGGCCGGCGTGGAAGCGATCTTGCGTCTCGACGAACGCCCGCGCGGACTGTATTCCGGTGCGGTCGTGATGTTTTCGGCAGACGGTGGACTCGATGCCGCGCTCATCTTGCGGGCGGCCTACGAACGCGACGGGCGGACCTGGCTGCGGGCCGGCGCCGGCATCATCGAGGCGTCGGAGCCCGAGCGCGAGTTCGAAGAGACCTGCGAGAAGCTCTCCACGTTGGCGCCGTATCTGGTCGAACGTCAGTAGCGCCCGATTTCGCTGGCGCGCCAGGCGCACGCGCTTCGACGTGCTGTCCGGCGTGGCCGAACGCGTCCCCGGGTTGTGACCAACGCACATCCGGCGGAGGGACTTTAGTCCCTAGTTTGGCCGGTTTCAGCATGGCTGACTTGAATGTAACCAGTGTTTACAGTAACTTGACCGTTACTGATATTTACAGATAACTGGGAGATTCCATGTCCAAGGGCTTGACCAACCTACAGCTACTTCACGAGCTTGAGCCTGTGGTCGAGCGACTGCTCAACCGCCACCTGTCGATGTTCAAGGAATGGAATCCACACGACTACATTCCGTGGTCGGATGGTAAGAATTACTACGCCCTGGATGGGCAGGACTGGGAGCCCGGTCAGAGCCAGCTCTCCGATGTGGCTCAGGTTGCGATGGTGCAAAACCTGCTGACAGAGGACAACTTGCCGTCGTATCACCGTGAGATCGCGATGAATTTCAGCATGGACGGCCCGTGGGGGCAGTGGGTCAATCGGTGGACCGCCGAGGAGAACAGGCACAGCACCGCGCTGCGCGACTATCTGGTGGTGACCCGCGCGGTCGATCCCGTTGAGTTGGAGATGCTACGCCTTGAGCAAATAACCAGGGGATTCAGCCCGGGCCAGAACCACCAGGGCGATATGTTTGCTGACAGTCTGTTCGACTCCGTGATGTATGTCTCTTTCCAGGAATTGGCCACGCGCGTCTCGCACCGCAACACCGGAAAGGCCTGCGACGACACCATCGCCGACCAGCTGCTCGCCAGGGTGTCGGCGGATGAAAACCTGCACATGATCTTCTATCGGGACGTCAGCGCGGCGGGCCTGGACATCGCGCCCAACCAGGCGATGAAGTCGCTGCACCGGATTCTGCGCAACTTCAAGATGCCCGGCTTCACGGTGCCGGAGTTCCGGCGCAAGGCCGTGATCATCGCCGTCGGCGGTGTCTATGACCCGCGGATCCACCTCAACGAGGTGGTCATGCCGGTGTTGCGCAAGTGGCGGATTTTCGAGCGCGAAGACTTTACCGGCGAGGCCGCGCGGATGCGCGACGATCTCGCCGTGCTGATCAAGGAGCTCGAGCAAGCCAGCGACAAGTTCGACGAGTCCAAGCAGCGCTACCTGGAGCGGCAAGCCCGCAACACCGAGCGGATCACGGCCAGTAAGGTGCTGAAAACCAAAGGGACGCTGACGCTCAGCGGACACTAATCGCGGCTGAGGTCTTCGCGGGCGTTCGTCATCGCGGTCGGCACGCAGGCGGCCCAGGCCGAGAACGCACCGGCAGATCCGTAGCTCGCGACTGTTTCCGACGGACCAGCTAGAGCTAACCAATCCGAGCTCCCAGTTGGCGCCGGCGGGGAAGCGGTGGGGGCGCCAGCCAGAACACGGGTCAGGCGAAAGGTGACCGGTCAGCCGCCGGCGGGCCGACCCGTCGAGCCGTCGGCGCCGGCGCCTCCGGAGGCCCCATCGACGCCATCGTGACCGGCTTTGCCGGCGGTGCCCCATGCGTGGTCGCCGTAGCCGCCCTTCCCACCGCCGCCGCGTTCGCCTCCCGCCCCGCCGGCCCCACCTTCCCCTCCGGTTCCCCCAGCGCCGGGGTTGCCCGCGTGGCCGAACAGCCCGCCGGCTCCGGCGTTGCCACCGTCACCGCCGGCACCACCGGCTCCTCCGGCGCCGCCACGTCCGCCATCACCGCCGTGTCCCCCTGCGCCGCCGTAGCCCTCGCCCACGATGCTGTCGTCCGCGAGAACGCGCCGCACGCCACTACCGCCGTCCCCGCCCACACCGCCGTGGCCGCCGACGGCCCCGGCACCACCCACCCCACCGGTGCCGCCGAGGCCGCCGTCACCGCCGATTCCGACCAGCAGCCCGGCACGACCGCCGTGTCCACCCTGACCGCCGTGGCCGGCCGCACTACCCGCCGTGCCGACCCCACCGGTGCCGCCCTTGCCGCCGGCGCCACCGACGCCCTTCGGAGGGTCGGTGATATAGGGGTCGGTGCTGGGGAAACCGGCGACGCCTTTGCCGCCTTCGCCGCCACGGCCGCCGTGGCCGCCGCCGACACCGCCGTCGCCGCCGTCGCCGCCGTCGCCGCCCGTCCCGACGCCGAACGTGCCGTCTGCGACGTTCCCGCCGTAGCCGTCGCCGCCTTGGCCGCCAGGACCGCCGGCCGCACCGTCGCCGCCGTCGCCGCCGTCGCCGCCGTCGCCGCCGTGGCCCGAGTCGAGCAGGCCATCCTCCCCAGCATGTCCGGCCTTGCCGGTGGGTGTGTTGACACCATCGGCGCCGTGGGCGCCGGCCCCGCCGGGTCCGCCCTTGCCGCCGTTGCCGACCAGCCATCCGCCGTTTCCGCCGTTGCCGCCGTTGCCGCCGTTGCCGCCGGGCATGGTGGCGGCCCCACCGGCACCACCATCACCACCATTGCCGTAGAGCCAACCGCCGTGACCGCCGGCCCCGCCGGAGGCGTTGGCCCCGCCGGCTCCACCGGTTCCGCCGTTGCCGATCAAGCCCGCGTTGCCGCCGCGACCACCGAGCTGACCGTCGGCGCCCTGGGCGCCGTTGCCGCCGTTGCCCCAGAGCCAGCCGCCATCACCACCGGCTTGGCCAGGGGCCGTGGCGTCGGCGCCGTGGCCGATCAACGGGCGCCCGGTCAGCGCTTGGGTGGGCGCATTGACCGCGGCCAGCAGACTCTGCTCGACGTTGGCGGCCTCGGCGGTGGCGTACGAGCCGGCGGCGGCGGTCAGGGCGGTCGCGAATTGGTCGTGAAACGCCGCCGCCTGGGCGCTGAGGGCCTGATAGCTCTGGGCGTGTGCGCTAAACAGCGCCGCCACCGCCGCTGACACCTCATCGGCCCCGGCGGCCAACACCGCCGTCGTCGGCGCCGCGGCAGCCGCGTTGGCCGCGCTGACCGCCCAGCGGATGCTTGCCAACTGCGATGCCGCCTCCTCCACCAGCTGCGGGGCCACCAGCACATATGACATCGGCATCCTCCCATGCATCCAGCGCACGACCGTCCGGTGACGTGCCTGAATGTGCAGCCCGAGCCTGCCAGCCGCCGTTCGGCAAGCATTGGCAGATCATGAAATGCGCCGGTCGCGCCTGCTCGGTGCGATCGGTTGCGCTGGTCCATTGACCAGGCTTAGCACCGGGACTGCATGACGCGATTGGGAGCAAAGAAAGTTGGGTTTCGGGGTCAGGATGGGGCACGGTCTTGAGAGCATGGGCGAGGACTAGGCGGAGGTCGCCCCGGAATCGGTTGTGGTGGCGATCGTTTGAGCCTCACCACCAGCTGGCGGGCTCACCGGATGCGCCGTCGGCCCCGCGGTCGCCGGATCTGCCGTGGGCACCGCGTTGGCCGTCGAAGCCCTTGGCACCGTCGGAGCTGTCGCCGGTGCCGCCCTCGCCACCGACGCCGGGGTTGCCTCCCGCTCCGCCGGACCCGCCTTCGCCTCCGGTTCCGCCGCCGCCGGGGTTGCCGGCGTGGCCGAACAGCCCGCCCGCTCCGGCGGCGCCGCCGGAGCCGCCGGAGCCGCCCTGTCCGCCGGCGCCGCCCTGTCCGCCGTCGCCGCCCTGTCCGCCGTCGCCGCCGTAGGCGTCGCCGGTGCCGCTGCCGTTGGTGACTGGGTGCACCAATGCGTGGCCGCCACGGCCACCGTTGCCGCCGGGGCCCCCCACATCGCCGTTGCCGCCGAATCCACCGGCGCCACCTAGGCCGCCGTCTCCGCCGACACCGACTAGCAGTCCGCCGCGACCACCGCTCCCACCGTTGCCGCCGTGGCCGCCCGCGCTGCCCGCAGTACCGACACCGCCGGTGCCACCCCGGCCACCGACACCGCCGGCGCCACCCCCGGTCGCGTCGTGGCTGTTGCCGCCGACACCCAGGCCGCCCAGGCCGCCCTCGCCACCGGCGCCGCCGCCGGGGCCGCCCTGGCCGCCTTCGCCTCCGTTGCCGCCGACGCCGGCACCGCCCAAGCCGGGCAAGTCCTCGTTGAATCCGCCGGCACCGCCGAGGCCGAGGCCGCCCTGGCCGCCTTTGCCGCCGGGCGCGCCCGCGCCGCCGACCCCGCCGACGCCGCCATCGCCGCCGACGCCGTCGCCGCCGTTGCCGAGGGTGTCGGCGCTGGCGTCGGCTCCGTATCCGACCCCGCCGATGCCGCCTCTTCCTCCGGTGGACCTGGCGCCGCCGGCGCCGCCCGGCCCGCCGGCACCTCCGGTACCGTCGGCGTCGGCGGTTCCGGTGCCGTGGCCGCCTCTACCGCCGGTGCCGCCCTGCATGTCAGGGGCGGTGCCGGCGGCCCCGGCGCCGCCATCGCCGCCGGCAGGTGAACCGTCCTGCCCGGCCGTCCCGGCCGCTGGCAGTGGCAGGTCTGTTGTCGGGGGAAGCGGGGTGGGATTGACACCATCGGCGCCGTGGGCGCCGGCCCCGCCGGGTCCGCCCTTGCCGCCGTTGCCGACCAGCCATCCGCCGTTTCCGCCGTTGCCGCCGTTGCCGCCGTTGCCGCCGGGCATGGTGGCGGCCCCACCGGCACCACCATCACCACCATTGCCGTAGAGCCAACCGCCGTGACCGCCGGCCCCGCCGGAGGCGTTGGCCCCGCCGGCTCCACCGGTTCCGCCGTTGCCGATCAAGCCCGCGTTGCCGCCGCGACCACCGAGCTGACCGTCGGCGCCCTGGGCGCCGTTGCCGCCGTTGCCCCAGAGCCAGCCGCCATCACCACCGGCTTGGCCAGGGGCCGTGGCGTCGGCGCCGTGGCCGATCAACGGGCGCCCGGTCAGCGCTTGGGTGGGCGCATTGACCGCGGCCAGCAGACTCTGCTCGACGTTGGCGGCCTCGGCGGTGGCGTACGAGCCGGCGGCGGCGGTCAGGGCGGTCGCGAATTGGTCGTGAAACGCCGCCGCCTGGGCGCTGAGGGCCTGATAGCTCTGGGCGTGTGCGCTAAACAGCGCCGCCACCGCCGCTGACACCTCATCGGCCCCGGCGGCCAACACCGCCGTCGTCGGCGCCGCGGCAGCCGCGTTGGCCGCGCTGACCGCCCAGCGGATGCTTGCCAACTGCGATGCCGCCTCCTCCACCAGCTGCGGGGCCACCAGCACATATGACATCGGCATCCTCCCATGCATCCGACAGCTAACCACGCCGCACCCCGCACGTCGGCGGGATGCGCTCGAAACCTTCGTCCCTCGCCCGTCCCGGTGAGCCTGTGGACACCCCGAGCCGGTGCCACACTCATGCGGCGTCGATGCGACGTTGGCCGACCAGGCGAAGCCGTCCAGCCAACGGGGCCCGTCGTCGGCCGCGGCTTTTCGCCGTACGGCGTCGGGGGCGGATCAGCCCATCGTGCATGACGAATCCCAGCTTGTTGATGCGTTTGCCGATGATCGCCACGACGCCGGCACGTTGGTGACGTAGCTCAGCCTGCCGACCCCGCTTTCGGCAAGCGTTGGCAAATCATGAAATGCGCTGGTGACGGCGCCACCTGGGCGGTGCGGGCTCGCGGGCGACTCACCCGCGGCGGACTGCCCAACGTTCCCGCCGGTCGCGCCGAGGTTGCGGGGCGGTAGTTAGCGCCGCCGCGCACCGACGTGGCGCACGATCGCCCTCTTGTCGATCTTGCCGACCGGCGTGGTGGGTAGCGACGCCATCGCGACCAGCATGTCGGGCCGGGCGTGCGTGGCCGCACCGCGCCGGTCGAGGTATGCGTTCAGCTCGCCCAGCGTCACCGGGGGTCCAGTGAAAACGACTGCGGCGCATACCTTTTCCCCCAGATCTGGGTCAGGCAGGCCAACCGCCGCGGCCGACCAGATCGACGGGTGGCTCAGCAGCTGCTCTTCGATGTCCTGGGCGGCTATGGTTTCACCGCACCGGCAGATGACATCCTTGACCCGCCCGGTGACCACCAGGTAACCGTCGTCGCGGAGCCGGACGAGGTCGCCGCTGCGGTAGAAGCCGTCGGCAGCAAAGCAGCTCGCGTTGTCTCGCCCGGCGCGAAAGTACCCGTTGATCGTGTACGGGCCGCGCGCCAGCAGTTCGCCTTCGTCGCCGGGCGCCACCGGATTGCCCGCGGCGTCCACCACGCGCAGTTCGTCGTCCGGGCACAACGGGCGGCCCTGGGTGTGCTCGACCAATTCCGGTGGATCGCCTATCCGGGTGAAGCTCAGCAGGCCCTCGGCCATCCCGAATACCTGCTGCAGGCCCGGGGTCAACGCGGCGCGTACCCGGCGGGCATCCTCGGGTTCCAGCTTGGAACCGCCAACCTGCAAGAGCCGCAGTGACTTTGGTGTCACCGGCTCCCAATCACAGGCTTGTGCCCACAGTTTGGCCAGCGCCGGCACCAGCGCGGTGACGGTGACGCCATGGCGTTCGATGGTGGCGAACGCGGTCTCGGGGCTGGGATCGGCGGTGAACACGATGGCAGCGCCGACGGACATCGCCCCGAGGATGCCGGGGCAGGCCAGCGCGAAGTTGTGCGCCGCCGGCAGCGCTACCAGATACACGTCATCACTGGTCAGCCGGCACAGCTGGGCGCTGGCGGTGGCGTTGTAGACATAGTCATCATGGGTGCGCGGGATCAGCTTTGGTGTGCCGGTGGTGCCGCCCGAGACCAGCAGCAGCGCCGGGGACGTGCTGTCGCCGGCAATCGCGGGCGGGTGGCCGCCGGGCAGCCCCGACCACGGCGTGAAGGGGCCCGGGTCCCCGTCGACGACGACGTGGCGCAGCGCTGGATGCGCCGCAACCAGTTGCTCGGCCATCGGCCGGTAGTCGAAGCCGCCCGCCGTCTGCGCGACGACCAACCCGACCGCGCCGCTGGCCTCCGCGAAGCAACCCAGTTCGGCCAACCGATGCCCCGGCAGGCACATCACCGGGATGGCCCCGGCGCGCAGCAGGCCGAACAGCGCGACGGCGAACCGGCACGAGTTGGGCAGCTGCAGCAGCACGCGATCACCGGGCGCGATGCCGAGGTGGGCGAACCCGGCGGCGGCTCGGTCCACCAACTCGTCGAGGTCGGAATAGGTGTGGCGGGCGAGCGAATCCACCACAGCCACCTGGTCCGGCCAGGTCGTCGCCGCGCGGCGCAACAGGGAGTCAACCGTGCGACCGGTCCAGTAGCCGGCCGCACGGTAGCGAGCCGCCCGCTCGGACGCAAACGGGATGAACCCGTCCAGTGCCGCGGTTTGCGCTGGCCGCGAAGGGTCCACCGGCACTCGGCAACTCCTCCCTGGGGGTGGGCGTGTCCTGCCCGCCATAGGGTAACGTACACGAAGTTAGGACAGCCTGGGCTAAGCAACGGAGGTGGGGGTTGTGGGCGGCGCAGCATCCGCGGGTGTGCTGGTGAACCGGGAATGCCGCCATCGCCCCGCCGTGTGTCCGCACGATCGGTCGCGGCCGGCGGGGGTGCCATGAGCGGCACGCTCGCGATCGTCGGCGCGGGCGCCAAGGCGGTTGCGGTGGCCGCGAAAGCGGCGATGCTGCGCGAGATGGGGGTCGAGGTGGCCGACGTGGTTGCCGTCGAACGCTCCGGTGTGGCGGCCAACTGGCGGGCCGATGGCGGCTGGACCGACGGTCGGCAGCGGTTGGGCACCAGCCCCGAGAAGGACGTCGGCTTCCCCTACCGGTCGACGCTGCTGCCCGGCCGCAACGACGAGCTCGACGAGCGGATGATGCGGTTCAGCTGGCAGTCGTACCTGGTTGCCACCGACCAGTTCGTGGGCTGGATCGACCGGGGCAGGCCGGCGCCCACGCACGACACCTGGGCCGGTTATTTGCGGTGGGTTGCCGATGAGGTGGGCTTGAAGGTCGTTCGCGGCGAAGTGGTTCAACTGTCGGTGGCCGGGTCGCGCTGGGTGCTGCACACCCGCGAGTCGCGTGTGCCCGCCGACAGTGTGATGATTACCGGCCCGGGTCAGCCCGAGCGGTCCATGCTTGCGGGTGACCCGCGGATGTTATCCATCGCGCAGTTCTGGCAGCGAGCCGCGTGCCACGACCGGATTGTCGCCGAAAATGTCGCGGTCATCGGTGGCGGCGAGACAGCCGCGTCGATGCTCAACGAGCTGTTTCACCACCGGGTGTCCACGATCACGGCGATCTCACCGCAGGCAACCCTATTCACCCGCGGTGAGGGCTTCTTTGAGAACTCGCTGTTTTCCGATCCCACCGGATGGCGCAGCCTGACCCAGGCCGAACGGCGCGATTGCATCGCCCGCACCGACCGCGGGGTCTTCTCGGCACGGGTTCAAGAATCGCTGCTCGCCGACGAGAGGATCAGGCATCTGCGCGGGCGCGTCGTTCGTGCGGTCGATCGCGACAACCGAATCTGGATCACGGTGTGCACCGACACCCGCGGCGAGCCCCGCGAGACGTTGCATAGCTTCGACCTCGTCATCGACGGATCCGGGGCCGACCCGCTGTGGTTCCTACCGCTGTTGTCTCCGGGCGCCGTTGACCTGCTGGAGCTGGCGCTGGGCGGGCCGTTGACCTGCGAGGGTTTGGAGGATTCGATCGGCCACGACTTGGCCGTCGTCGGGGTGACTCCGAAACTGGTGCTGCCCAATCTGTCCGGCATCAATGAGGGCCCGGGATTTCCGAATCTGAGCTGCCTGGGGCTGTTAGCCGACCGGGTGCTTGGCGCCGAGGTGCGGGCCACCGATCCGCCGCGAGGGAGAAGCGATGAGTACCAATCCGTTTGACGATGAGGCCGGTACATTCTACGTGCTGGTCAACGGCGAGGAACAGCACAGCCTGTGGCCGGCGTTCGCCGACGTGCCGGCGGGTTGGCGGGTGGTGTTCGGCGCCGATAGCCGGGCGAATTGCCTTGCCTACGTGGAGGAGAACTGGACCGATATCCGCCCCAGGAGCTTGCGCGAGGCGATGGCCCGCGAGTAGATCCGCCCAGCGGGGTTATTCGGCTAGCTGCGCGAGCACGTCCGCAACAGATGCCCCGCCCAGCAGCGTAGAAACGTCCAGATCGTGATCAAGTTCGGTCTTGACGCGACGGCGTAACTCCAAGGCCTGCAACGAATCCAGGCCGATCGCGACCAACGGGGCTTCGGTGTCGATCGTTTCGGCGCGATCGACGCCAATGGTCCCGGCCACCAGCTTCAGCAATCGTTCCGGCAGGCCGGGATCGCCCGCGGGGGCTGTGGTTTCGCCGATGTCGCTGTCGGCCAGCTGCGACAGCAACGAGCCGCGCCCGCACGTTTCCAGCGCCGACCGAGCGCGACTCAATTCGAACGCGGCGACAATGGCGTTTCCACCCATCCGGCGCATGCCCAGCGCGAGCGCATCATTGGAAGACATGGGCAGCAATCCCGTCACGGACAGCCGCGACGTACCGGCGGCGTCGGGATCGAAGGTGACCGACCATTGCCCCCACTGCACCGATACGCAGTCCAGCCCTTCGGCCCGGAGCCGGTGGGCCATGGCGTCGAGCATCCGATTGGCCGCGGCGTAGGCAATCAGCCCTCGGCCGCCGACGGTCGCCGCGATCGAGGAACACAGGACCAGGCGACAGTCAGCCGTTCGCGGAAACGATTCCAGCACCCGGCAGATACCGACCACCTTGGCCCGCAACGCCTGCTCGATCCGCTCGGTGGTGAGGTCGGCCAGCTCGTTGCCCGAATACCGCACGGCGGCATGGATGATCACGTCCGCGGGTGCTTCCCGATGTTGTTGCGCCAGTGCCGACACCGCCACGGGGTCACCCACGTCGCAGCGGGTGACCTGGATCTGCGCGGCGGCGGCCGATCGGATGCGACGTAGTCGATCGGCCACGGCGTCGGTCTCGCCCGACCGGCTGACCAGGGTGATGCGCCGCGCGCCGCGACGCGCGAAGTGATCGCAGAACTCAAGTCCGACGCTTCCCGTCCCGCCGACGATGAGCACATGGTCGGGGGATGTGATCTGGGGTCCGGCGACCGCGGCGCCGTCGACGATGCGTTTGGCGTACAGGCCCCCGCCGCGCAGTGCGAGCTCGGATTCGTCCCGGGTGTGCAGCGCGGTCAGGATCGGGACCGTCGCGTCCGACGAGGTGGCGCCGGCGGGCAGGTCGAGATGGCAAAACCGCACCCCCGGGTGTTCGGCGCCGATGCAGCGAAAGCCCGCGCTCGCCGCCGCGTGCACCGGATCCGGCGGCCCGTCGTCAGCGACCACCGTCTCCCCGCCCACCGTCACCAGCCAGCAGTCGCAAACCGTGTCGCTCACCCCCGGCCACCAGCCGCGGTGCGAGAAGAACGTCGCGACTTCACCCGCGGCGGCGCGGTCGTCCAGTTTCGGTGACGGCGGAACGAGGATCACACAGGTGTCCACGTCGGCCGCGGTTGCGCGGTCGAGTCCGTCGATCACGCGGGCCGTGGCGCCCACGCCGGCGGCCGCCGCGCAGAGGGCGGTGGCCAGCCGCGCGCAGGCTCCCCCGTCGTCGACGATGCCGATGGCGCGCGGTGGCACCAGTGACCGATGTGCCAGCCGAACCCACGTTTCGGCGAGCAGGCGAGGGGACACCCGGGGGGACGCCACCGATTCGACGGCGGACGTCGCGGCGGTGTGCTGGCCCACACCCTGGTCATAGGGCTGGTCATAGGGCAGCCACAGCCGGGTCTCGTTCATCCGGGTATTGGGGAAATCGAGCAACGGCAACCGGATGGGCCCATCGCACGCGGTGCGCAAGCACTCCCAGGGGTAATCCACGTGATGCACGGCCAGCAGCGCCAGGTTGCGGGTGAATTCGTCGAGATCGGTGGCCGTGCGGTTCGATGTGCCGACCACCATGGCGTTGCGATCGCCGGTGTCCCCGTGCAGGGCAGCAAGACTGGCGAGATTGTCCTGAATCGCCAGCTGCAGCGTCGGATGGTCGGCCAGTTCGACGAACGTGTCGAGGCCGCGCCGCACCGCGGCCGCGACCGCCTTATCGAATCGAACGGTGTTGCGCAGGTTCCAGAACCAATACTGGTCAACCGGGAGGTCCGACGTGATGGGACCGCCGAGGGTGGCGCCCAGACAGTCGACACCGGTGTCGAGGAACGTCGGATGCTGCAGGTCGCGCCGCGTGCTGGCGCGCAGCTTCTCGCCGAGCCCATGCATCACGCTGGTGTGCGCGGGATAGTGCACAGGAATGACCCTCGCGAACGTGCCGCGCTGGGTCAGCGTGCCCACGATTGCCTCGATCGTGTCTCGATCACCGGAGATGCCCACCATGCTCGGCGAATTGACCACCGACAGCTGCGCCCACCCCGGGCAGCGCGCGATCAGCTCCTCGCAGGTGTCGCGGTCGGCGGCCACCACTGCCATTGCGTAGTCACCGCAAGCGAATTCGTCGGCGACGCGGGCGCGGATTCCGACGACGCGGACGGCGTCCGCCAACGTGATCATGCCGGATACGTAGGCCGCTGCGATTTCACCCTGGCTGTGGCCGATGGTGACCGCCGGCGCAACGCCGAACGAGCGCCACATCGCGGCCAGCCCGGCCATCTGGGTGAACAACGCGGGCTGGACGGTGCCCGCGCGGTCTCGCGCCGGAAGCTGTTCGTCGAGAAGGTAATCCAGCGGTGATGAGCCCAACAGCGCCTGGAAGGCCTCGGCGCAGCGATCCGCCTCGGCCCGGAACGCGGGGACCGACTGGTAGAAGAGCCGTCCCATGCCCGGGCGCTGCACCCCCTGCCCGGGAAAGACGTAGCCGAGCCGACGCGCGGTGGCCGGCGTGTTCGCCCGCACCAGGCACGGATGTTCACGCCCGTCGACAACCGCTTGCAGGGCGCCGACCAACTGCTCGCGGTCGCCCACCATGGCCAGGATCCGGTGCCGGCGGGCGATCCGGGTGCGAAACAGCATGTCGGCGATGGCCTGCGGGGTCACGTCGGGATGATCCGCGGCATAGCACAGCAGGGCGGCGGCTTCGTCGGGCAGCAGCTCGGGGGCATCCGACGACAGCAGGACGGGAATGGTGCCGTTGGGAAGCCGGTAGCTAGGCGGTGTCACCGTCGCACCCTCTCACGCTCTCGCGGGCATGGCGATGATCGCGTGCGCATTGGCGCCGCCGGCGCCGAACGACGATGCGGCCCCGTAGCGGAAGCCGTCTTTTGGCCGCCATTCCTGCAGCGTGGTGGCCAGGCGCAGGCCTGTGGAGTCCCAGGGCAGCCGCTGGGTCGGATTGTCCGCGAACAGGGTGGGCGGAATGACGCCGTGCTGGCCCGCGAGCAGCAGTTTGATCAATCCGAGGATGCCGGCCGCCGCTTGCGCATGCCCGGCGTTGGATTTGATCGAGCCCAACAGCGCCTGGCTGCCCGCCGCGCCGTAGGTCTGGAAAAGGGCCAGCAATTCGACGGGGTCGCCGGCCAGGGTTGCGGTGCCGTGACCTTCGATCATGCCGACGTCGGCCGGATCGATTCCGGCGGCGTCGATCGTCTTACGAATCAGCTGTTCCTGCGCGGGCACCCGGGGGATCAGGATCGGCTTGCCCTTGCCGTTGTGATTGGTACGGACGGCCAGAATGTGTCCGTAGATTCGGTGTCCCAGTTGCCGGGCCCGTGATTGGCGTTCCACGAGAACCATTCCCGCGCCCTCGCCCCAGACGGTTCCCGAGGCATCGTCGGAGTATGCCCGGCAATGCCCGTCCTTGGACAGGGCGTTGAGCTTGGCGAACTCGTAGAACGCCGTCGGCGCCCCCAGCACGCAGACCGCGCCGGCAAGCGCCCACTCGCACTCGTCGGTCAACACCGCGTTGGCGGCCAGCTGCACCGCGGTCAACGACGATCCACAGGCCGAATCGAGACTGATGGAGGGCCCGGTCAGTCCCAGGCAATGCGAGATCCGGGCGGCACCCCCTAGCTGTCCCATACCGACAGTCCGGTGACCGGTGTAGGCATCGGCCACCGCCGTGCGCGAACCGTATTCGGTCATCGACATCCCGACGAAGCAGCCGCCGAACTCGCCCTCGACCGAGGCGGGATTGATCCCGGAATTCTCCAACGCCTTCCACGCCACCCGCATCGCCACCCGCTGCTGCGGGTGCATCGCAATGGCCTCGCGATGGGTGATGCCGAAGAAGGGCGGGTCGAATGTTGTTGCACTGTCCATGAATCCGCCGGCGTCGCACACCTGCCCCCAGCCCTCGAGTCGGGACAGCGACAGCAGATCGTCGAGGGGCCAGCCACGATCGCGCGGAAACGGCCCGATCAACTCCCGGGACTCGGCAAGCGCTGACCACAAGGCACCGGGACTGTCGATTCCGCCGGGCGCCTCCACGGCCAGCCCGGCGATGACGATCGGGTCGGTTGACGGCGCCGGTGTGCCCCCGTCGATGCTCACGCGCGCTGCTCACAGTAGGCGCCGGAGGCCACCAGGTCGGCGATCGCCTCGATGTGCTCGTGCAGGTAAAAATGCCCGCCGGCGAACATCGTGACCGCGACGCTGCCGGTGTGTTTACCCCAAGCGTGGAGATCCCCCAGCCTGACATACGGGTCCTGATCACCGCCCATCGCGTGAATCGGGGCGGTGACCTGGACGTGGTCGGCGCAGCGGTAGGAGTCGAAGGCGGCAAAGTCGGCGCGCACCACGGGTAGCGCCAGCCTCATGACGTCGTTGTTGGCGAAGACACCCGGGTCGGTTCCCTCGAGGGCCGTCAGGTGCGCGAGCAGCTCCTCGTCGGTCCGGGGATGCGCCGGCATGGCCGCGGCGTTGCAGGGGGCAACCGCGGCGGACACGTTGAGCTGCCTGACGTCGATCCCCGAAGCCTCCGCGATCCGGACGAACTCGAAGGCGACGAGCGCCCCCATGCTGTGACCGAAGGTGACGATCGGGACGCCGCGATTGCGATCCGACGCGCAGAATTCGGCGAACGCTCCCGCGGCGATCTCGGGCAGCGAGCCCAACAATGCTTCGGCGGCGCGGTCCTGGCGTCCGGGGTATTGGAAGACGATGACGTCGAACCTCGTGCTGCATGCCTTCGAGAATTCGCGGTAGGCCGAGGCGCCGGCGCCGGCGTGCGGAAAGATCAGCAGCGGAAGGCTCTCGGGTGAATCCGGTGTGTGGAATTGCCTGATCCACCCAAGTTTGCGTGGCATGCACTCCCGCCTTTCGTGGCCCGCGATGGTTTCGCGGCAACCGCACGAGCCATATAACTTAGCGAAGGCTAACATAAGCTGCTGAGCTTGTGGTTGGGTGGTTGCGGCGGTGGGCTCCAGCACGACGTCCAGCGCTGGCCGACGGTTGCACAGTTGAGGGGATTGGTACCGATGCGCGTCGTGTCGTTCGGCTTCCAGACCTGGGGGCGCAAGACGCTGCAGGCGCTGATCGATCTGGATCACGACGTCGTGCTCGCGGTCACCCACCCGGCCAGCCAGCAGCCGTACAAGGCGATCTTCTCGGACTCGGTCGAGGACCTTGCCCGCGCCCACGGCATCCCGGTGCACCTGGCCGAGCGGGTTGACGCCGACACCATAGACCTGGTCAAACGCGCCGAACCCGAGGTCATCGTCGTCAACAGCTGGTACACCAGGATGCCGGCCGAGCTGTACAACCTGCCGCCGCACGGGACGCTGAACCTGCACGATTCGCTGCTGCCGAAGTTCACCGGGTTTTCCCCCGTGCTGTGGGCGTTGATCAGCGGCGAGTCCGAGGTCGGGTTGACGGTGCACCGGATGGACGACGGCCTGGACACCGGCGACATCCTGATCCAGCGCTCGCTGCCCATCGGTCCCACCGACACCGGCACCGAGCTGGTGATGCGGGCGATGGAGTTGATTCCGGGTGCGCTGGCCGATGCGCTGCGTGCGCTGCAGTCCGGCACCGCGGTGTGGCGGCCGCAGAACAAGGCCGAACGGACCTATTTCCACAAGCGGTCGCAGCGCGACAGTTTGATCGACTGGAGCTGGCCGGCCGAGGATCTCGAACGGTTCGTCCGAGCGTTGTCCGACCCCTATCCGCGCGCGTTCACCTACTACCGGGGCGTGCGGATCGAGGTGCTGCAGGCGCGGGTGTCGCAGGCCCGTTTCGGGGGCACGCCCGGGCGGGTGGTCGTGCAGGAGGGGGGCGGTGCGGTGGTGTGCGGGCCGAGCGCCTATCGGGGCGGCAACCGCGGGCTGGTGATCACCCGCGTTCGCACCGCGGACACAGCCGAGCACCGCGGGGATGAGTTCTTTGTGCGCGGCGGCTACCTGGGTAGCCAGACGTAATTCCGGCGAGGGAGTGGGGCGAGCTATGGCAGACGATGCCAGGTCAGTGCGGGAACGTCGTCGCGAACTGCTGCGCAGACGCATCGCCGACAGCGGTGTGGCGGCAGCGCAACCGGTGGACGATGCGGCGGTGTGCGCGGGCCAGCGTTACCCGCTGTCGAGCGGTCAGCGCCGGATGTGGTTTCTGCAGTCGATGGACCCCGGTGACACCACATTGAACATCTGCGTGGCCTATCGGCTGACCGGCGCGCTAGACGAGCAGCGGTTGTCGGCGGCCTTTCGTGCCGTCGTTGCACGCCACGCCATCCTGCGCACCTGCTTTCGTGTGGACACCGAGGGGGAGCCATACCAGATATTCTTCGATGACGTCGAGATCGGTTGGCGGACAGAAGATTTGACTTACATCCCGGAGGAGGGCAGGGACCGGCGGATCGAGGCCCGCGCACACGACGAGTTTGGCCGACCATTCGACCTCACCGACGAATTGCCGCTGCGGATAACCCTAATGCGCACCGGTACACACGAGTTCGTGGTGCTGCTGGTCGTGCATCACATCTGCTGGGACGACGACTGCTGGGCGGTCTTCTTCGACGAGCTGAGCGCCGCGTACCACGGGCATCAACTCGGCGGTCGGCCGCCGCAGTTCGTCGCGGTCGAAGTGCTGGACAACTCGGGTGAGCCCACCGTGGCCGACGTCGGCTACTGGGCCGACACGCTGCGGCCGCCACCCGAACCGCTGGCGCTGCCCGGCTCGGCGGCCGCCCGCCCGTCCCGGCAGGCGCAACGTCGAACCCGGGCGCTGCCTGCCCAGCTGCTCGGCAGGGTTGAGGACTTTGCCCGGAAGCGCTCCGCGTCGCCGTTCGTGGTGCTGTTGGCGGCCTTCGGCGTGCTGGTGCGCCGCTACACCGGGGCGCCGGATTTCCTGGTCTCCGTGCCGGTAACCGAGCGTAAGGCCGCGGCGGCCGGTGCCATCGGGTATTTCGGCAACACGCTGTTGCTGCGGCTCACCCCCCGGTCGCAGGACACCTTCGCCTCGTTCGTCGACGCCGTGCGCCAGACCTGCCTGGACGGCTTTGCCCACCGGTCCGTCGGCATCGACCGGGTGGTGCGCGAAGTCAACCCGGAGCGGATGGGACACGACGGCATGGACCGGCTGGTGCGGCTGGGCTTTTCCATGCGCAAGAGCGTGAGCGATTTCAGGTTGGACGGCGTCACGGTGCGCCAACTCGACGAGCTGGGCGCCGTGACGGCCCACCTGCCGCTTTCTGTCGCGGTGGTCCTCGACCCGGCGATCGTCGAGTTGGAGTACCAGGTCGATGTGCTGGACGCGGCCCTGGTCGATCAGATGCTGGCGCACTACCTGCAGCTGTTGGACCGTGCGCTGGCCGAGCCCGGGCGGCGGCTGGTCAGCCTGGACATGCTTGGCCCCGGCGAGCGGGCTGCCGTCCTGGCGCTGTCCCACGGCGAACTGGTGGCCACGCCCGCCACCACCATGGTGGCGATGCTCGAAACCGCTGCCAACGCCCGACCCGATACGGTCGCGCTGGCTTCCGACACCGCTGAGCTGACCTACGCCGAATTGCACCGCCGGGCGAATCGGCTGGCGCGCTGGCTCATCGGACAGGGATTCGGCGCCGACGACATCATTGGCCTACGCTTGACCACGTCGATCGAGTTCATCGTCGCGATGCTCGCGGTGCTCAAATCCGGCGCGGCCTATCTGCCGATCGACCCGGCCTACCCGCCGGATCGCATCGACTACCTGGTCACCGACGCCCGCCCGCGGACTGTCCTCGGGCGGGACGACCTGGAGGCCGCCGAGCGGGCCGCCGCCGGGCTGCCCGACGGCGCGCTCATCGACGCCGAGCGTATCCGTCCGCTGCATCCCGAGCACTTGGCCTACGTCATCTACACCTCCGGCTCCACCGGCCAGCCCAAGGGGGTGGCGGTTGCGCATCACGCCATCGCCGAGCACGTGGATGGCTTCATCGCCGAGTGGAGCATGACCGCCGAAGACCGGCTATTGCAGTCGTCGTCGGTGAGCTTTGACGCGTCGCTGCTGGACATCTTGGTCACGTTGTCGCTCGGCGCACGGCTGATCGTGCCCAAGCCCGACGCGTTCACCGACATCGGCTATGTGGCCGATCTGATTGGTCGCCACGGCGTCACCGTGCTGCACATGGTGCCGTCGGTACTGAGCACCGTGCTGCTGCTGCCGCAGGTGAACCAGTGGCGGCAGCTGCGTCACGTGCCGGTGGGTGGCGAGGCGCTTGCCGGTGAAGTGGCCGACAAGTTCGCCCGCTACTTCGACGCGGAGTTACGCAATCACTACGGCCCGACCGAGGCCGTCGTCTGCGCGACGCACATGCGGGTCAGGGGCTCCTATGGCGCGCGGGTGGTCCCGATCGGCGTGCCCAACCGCAACGTCTACGCCTATGTCTTGGACGAGGAGTTGCAGCCGGTGCCCGTCGAGGTGATCGGTGAGCTCTACCTCGGTGGTGTCCAGTTGGCGCGTGGCTATCTGGGTCGTCCCGGGATGACCGCGGAGCGATTCGTCGCCGACCCCTACAACCCGGGCATGCGGATGTATCGAACGGGAGATCTGGTTCGCCGCAACATCGCTGGCGAGCTGGAATTCGTCGGCCGGGCCGACGAGCAGGTCAAGGTTCGTGGTTTCCGCATCGAACTTGGCGAGGTCGAGTCCGTGATCGCCACACATCCGGCGGTGCGACACTGCCTGGTCGTGGCCGAAGACACCGAGGCCGGACCGATCCTGGCCGCATACCTGGTTCCGATGGCCGACGAAAGCCATTCCGCGCACGTGGATCTCGACGAGATACGGACACATGCCGGGTCGCTGTTGCCGGAATACATGGTGCCCAACGCGTTTGCGGTGATCCCCGAGATCCCGCTGACCGTGAGCGGCAAGCTGGACCGGCGGGCACTGCCCGCGCCCACCCCGGTCGCGGCACGCCGCTACCGCGAGCCGGCGACGGCCACCGAGCGCCGGATGTGCGCCATCTTCGCGCGGTTGTTCGGCTGGCAGCAGGTCGGCGCCGACGACTCCTTATTCGGCCTGGGCGGCCATTCCCTGCTGGCGGCCCGGCTGGTCGCGCAGATCCGCGCCGAGTTCGGCACGGAGCTCAGCGTGCGCGCGGTGTTCGATACCCCAACCCCGGCCGGCTTGGCGGCGCGGCTGGTCGAGCGGTTTCGCGCCGAGTTCGATATCGAGCTGGACGCGACGGAATCCGAGGAAACCGGTGACGACACGGTGCCGCGGTCAGCTGCTCGGTCGTCTCGCCCGGAACTCGTCGACCGCGTTCGGCCCCCATGGCCCCCGTTGTCCTACTCGCAGCTGGCCATGTGGTTCCAGTACCGGTTGAGGGGCGCCAACGACGTCTTCAACATGGCTCTCGCGCTTCGCTTCAACGGTCCGCTGGACACCGCGGTGCTTGCCGAGGCGGTCAACGACGTGGTGGCCCGTCACGAGGTGCTGCGCACGAACTTCGTCGAACGCCAAGGCGTCCCGTATCAACATGTGCACCCCAGTTTGCAGGTGCGGCTAGCCGTCGTCGAGACCACCGCCGACCGGCTCGACGCGACCATCGCCGAGCTGCGTCGCTATGTGTTCGCCCTGGAGTCCGAACCCCTGATCAGGCCAACCCTGCTGGTGCTTGCCCCGGATTCGCGCCTGCTGCTCTTGCTCGTCCATCACATCGTCACCGATCACAGCTCACTGGGCGTCGTCTTCGAAGACCTCATCACCGCCTACCGCGCGCGGTTGGCCGGCGCCGCGCCGCGGTGGGCCACGAAGCCACTTCAGTTCGCCGATTACGCTGTGTGGCAACGAAATACCTTCGACGCACCGGGCGAATGGGCGCAGGCTGAGCTGGCGTACTGGCGTGCGGCCTTGGCCGGAATGCCCGCCGACATCTCGGTAGCCGCCGACCACCCGCGCCCGCCGGTCCTGGGCAGGCGGGGGGAAGTGGTGAATTTCCCGGTCTCCGCGGCCCGCCGGGCCGCCCTGGTCCGGCTGGCCGAGCAATCCGGCACCACCGAGTTCACGGTTTACCAGGCGGCTCTCGCGGTCGTGTTACACCAGCTGGGCGGTGGCACCGACATCGCCATCGGCAGCCCGGTGGCGTCCCGGGTCGACGTCACCACCGCAGAACTGACCGGCCCGTGCGCCAACGTGGTGGTGCTGCGCACCGACCTGTCCGGCGACCCCAGCCTGCGCGCCATCCTGGCGCGCAGCCGCGAGGTGGTGCTCGATGCGCTGGCACACCAGGAGCTTCCCATCGAGCGCTTGGTGGAGGCGATCAACCCGCCGCGGTCGCCGTCGCGCAACCATCCGCTGTTCCAGACCTCGATCCACTTCCGTGGCGAGGACTGGGCACTGCTGCCACGTGATCTCACCGGGACCGGCGAAACCACGGTCGCACCGGTGCCGATGGACTTCGAGATCTCCCTGCTGGATCTGAACGTGGCCCTGAACGTGACACCGGACGCCGACCTGGACGTGCGGGTGGTCGGCAACGCGGATCTCTACCAACCCCAGACCGTTGCGCTGATTGCCGATGCCCTCGACGCCGCACTGGACGCGTTCGCGACGACCCCGGACTCCGCGGTGTCCACGCTGGAGTTGCTGTCGGCGGCCGACCTGCACCGGCTGCGTACCGCGCCGACCCCGGCCGAGCCGCAATGGTCCCGGCCGAGGATCGGCGGCAGCGTGGAAACCGAACAAGCCCTCATTGGCCTGCTTGAGGAGTTGCTCGAGATCACCGGCGTCGATCGCGACGACAACTTTTTCGCGCTCGGCGGTGACAGCATCGTGTCCGTGCAATGGTCGGCTCGCGCCGCCGCCCAGGGCTTGCCGTTGACCCCGGCGATGGTGTTCGAGCACATGACCATCGCCGAGCTGGCCGCGGCGGTCGACGCGGCCGCCGATCGGCCTGCGGCCGAGGCCGATTCGACACCCGAAAGCCGGAGCGCGCCGATGAGCGCCTCGGGTCTGAGCGCCGAGGCGTTGGCCGAGCTCACGGCGTCCTGGCAGCGACACTCGTGACCAGCTCACCGCCGCGGATCGAGGACGTTCTCGCCCTCAGCCCCCTGCAGGAAGGGCTGTTCGCGTTATCCCGGCTGGCCGAGGACGGCATCGACGTCTACACCATGCAGTTCGTGGCCGATATCGACGGACCGCTTGACGTCGAGCTGCTCCGCCGCAGCGCTCAGGCCATGCTGGACCGGCACCCGAATCTGCGCGCGGCGTTCTGGGATCGCGATGTGCCCAAGCCGGTGCAGATCGTGCCGGCCCACGCGGAGCTGCCGTGGTCCCAACGCGTCGCCATACCAACGGAATTCGAGTCCATTGCGCGATCGGAGCGGCGCCGGCCGTTTGATTTGAGCCGCGGCCCGGCATTGCGCGTGGTGCTGCTCGCAGTGCCCGGTGAGCGGCGGTACCGGCTGATTTTCACCGCGCACCACATTCTGATGGACGGCTGGGGGCTCGGTGTGTTCTTCACCGAGATGCTCGCCGTGTACCGGGCGGGGGGATCGGCCGACGGGTTGCCCACCCCGCGTCCCTACCGGGACTACATCGCCTGGCTGGCGGGGCAGGACAGGGAGGCCGCGATCGCCAAGTGGACCCACTATCTGCGGGGGGTGTCCGGGCCGCTGATGGTGGCGAACGGCCCAGCGATGGGCCCGGTCGGTGCGGGTGGTGACGTACCGGAGACGTCGGAATCGCTGCTGCCCGCCGACGGTACGGCCCGGCTACGGCGTTGGGCCGGCGACAACGGGCTCACGCTCAACACCGCGGTGTTGTTCGCCTGGATCGTGCTGCTCGGCAGGCTCACCGACCGTCGCGACGTCGTCGTGGGCACCGTGGTCTCCGGCCGCCCGGAGCACTTGCCCGGCGTGGAGACCATGGTGGGGTTGTTCGTCAACACGGTGCCGGTGGTGCACCACCTCAGCGGCACCGCCGCGGTGGTCGAGCAATGTGCGCGGTTGCAGCGCGAGACATCGGCGATGCGGGACGTCGGCTATCTCAGCCTGTCGGAACTCCAGCGCGCTCACGGCCACGGAGCCTTGTTCGACAGCCTGTTCGTGTTCGAGAACGCCCCGATCGAGGACGCCATTCGCCCGGTGACCACACCCGACGGCGTCCGATTCCGCCCGGTCAAGGGCGAGAGCCTGACTCACTACCCGGTGACCGTGGTCGCGCACACCAGAGACGACGCGCTGGTGGTGGTTGTCGAGGCGATCCGCGAGGCGCTGCCGCACCTTCCGGCCGCCGAGATCTGCCAGCGTTTGGTCGGTGTGCTGGACCAGCTGCCCGAAGTTGGCGACCAAACCCCCGACGCGCTCGACGTTCTCATCGCGGCCGAGCGCGCCGCATGCGATGACCTCGCGGCCCGTTCGGCGCCCACCCCGGATGACACGGTGTGGCAGGCCTTCGAGCGGCAGGTCGCCGCCACGCCGGATGCGGTCGCCCTGAGCACCGGCGGTGGTGAGCGCTATACCTATGCCGAACTGTACGATGACGCCGCCCGGCTGGCGGGCGAGCTGGCCGAACGCGGGGTAGGCCCGGAAGCCGTTGTCGCCCTGGTGCTGCCACGCTCGTCTCGGTCCATCGTCGCCATTCTCGGCGTGCTGGCCGCCGGTGGCGCCTATCTGCCCGTCGACATCACGCTGCCGGCCGCTCGCATCGAATCCATTTTCCGGCAGGCCAATCCGTTGCTTGCCGTCACCGAAGCCGGCTGCTCGGAACTGGTCACGGCGGGTATCCCCACCCTGATCATCGACGATCCCGGTGTCTCGGAGCGCATTTCGCGACGTGCAGCCGCTGCCCCGACAGTTTCCCGTCATCCCAGCCACAGCGCCTATGTCATCTTCACCTCCGGCTCGACCGGTGAACCCAAGGGCGTCATCGGCACCCATGCCGCGCTGCTGAGCTATTACGCCGACCATCGCGAGCGGGTGTATCGGGCGGCGTCGGGGCGCCTGGGCCGCCCGATGCGGATCGCGCATGCCTGGTCGCTGGGCTTTGACGCCTCATGGCAGCCGATGGTCGGCCTGCTCGACGGTCATTGGCTGCATCTGTTCGACCCCGAGGAAATGCGCGACGCCGATCGGCTGGTGCTGGGCATGGCCGCCCACCGGATCGACATGATCGACACCACCCCGTCGATGTTCGGGCAGCTTCGAGCCGCGGGACTGGCGGATCACAACCTCGCGGTGCTCGCCCTGGGTGGCGAAGCCATCGACCGCTCGCTGTGGGAGCAGTTGCGCGGGCTGTCGCCCACCGCGGTGTACAACTGTTACGGCCCGACCGAGATGACGGTCGAAGCGGTGGTGGCCCGGGTCGACGAGCATCCGACGCCGACGATCGGCACGGTGAACGCCGGAACGTTCGGCTACGTGTTGGACTCGGCGCTGCGGATGGTGCCCAACGGTGTGGTGGGTGAGCTGTATCTCTCCGGCGCGCAGCTGGCTCGTGGCTACATCGGCGGGTCTGGACTGACCGCGGCCCGTTTTGTGGCCGACCCGTTCCGCCCGGGCCAACGCATGTACCGCACCGGCGATGTGGTGCGGCGGCTGCCGCACGGTGGCTACGCCTATCTGGGCCGTGGCGACACCCAGGTGAAGATTCGGGGCCACCGGGTCGAGCTCGGTGAGATCGAGGCCGCGTTGCGTGGCCAGACCCAGGTACACGACGCGGCGGTGTCGGTCTTGTCCCGCGAAACCGGCACCATCCTGGTGGGTTTTGTGGTGTGGCAAGACAACGTCGAGGGTGACCTGGCTGGGCTGCGCGCCGCGCTCGCCAAACGCCTGCCGTCCTACATGGTTCCGGCCAGGATCGTGGCGCTGCCTGCGCTGCCGGTGAACGCCAACGGCAAACTGGACGGCCATGCCCTGGACCGGTTGGCCGAGGACGCGCTGTCGACGGTCCCCGTGGGTGAGGCAGGGTCGGCGTGCACCGCCACCGAGCGATCGCTGTGCGAACTGTTCGCCGAGCAGTTCAACGGGGTGGTGCCACACCTCGACGACGACTTCTTCCTGTTCGGGTTGGACAGCATTGTGGCGATCTCGTTGGTGCACAAGGCGAGACGACGGGGTCTGGCGTTGAGTCCGCGGACGGTGCTGGGCGCTCCGACCATTCGCCAGCTCGCGGCCGCCATCGACGCGGCGGCCGGTTCGGATGCGGCCGTTACGGACCCCGACCAGGGTGAGGTGCTGCCGTTACCGATGGTGTCCTGGCTGTACGAGCACGGCAACTATCGACGTTTCACCCATACCGTATTGCTTCGGCTGCCCACCGGCATCGACCACTCGTCCATCGAGTCGATGCTGCAGCTGCTGCTCGATGGTCACGACACCCTGCGATCCATTTTGATCGACACCCCGGCGGGCCCGCGTCTGGTCACCCGCGAACCCGGCGTGGTCCGTGCCGCCGACCTGCTTACCCGGGTAGAACTGGCGAAACCCACTGACGACGAACTGATCTCGGCCATTAGCCGCACCGCTCGCGGTGTGTTGGATCAGATCGATCCGCGCGCCGGTGCGATGGTGCGATCGGTTTGGTTCTCCGGTGCCGAGCACGGCGAGGTGCTGCTGCTCACCGCTCACCACCTGACGGTGGACGTGGTGTCCTGGCACATCATGCTGGGCGATCTCGCGGAAGCATGGCGCTGCGTGACGGCCGGCACGGCGCCCAAGATGCTGTCGGAGTTCACGTCGTACCGTCGATGGTGTGCGCTGATGTGGCAACGGGCCGCTGCCCCAGAGGTGCATGCCCAACGCCAGTACTGGGCCGGGCAGGTCGGCGAACCCGATCCCGTGTTGGGAGCGCGGCGCCCGGACCCGACACGCGATACCTGGTCCACACTGCGAGTCACCCGGGTGGTCACCCCGGTCGACGTCACCGAGCGCATGCTTTCCACGATCACCCGCGAGGAAGGTGTGCGTGAATTCTTGTTGGCCGCGGCCACGATGACCATTGCAAGCTGGCGGCGCGAACGTGCGCAGGATCCGGCGTCGGGCACCCTGGTGGCCTTGGAGGGCCATGGTCGCGCCGATGCCGTCATGAACACCGACACCACCAACACCGTCGGATGGTTCACCAGCGCGTTCCCGGTGCGGCTCGGAGCCGGTGCGGCGGCGGTCGATATCGAGCGGGCCGAACGGGATTCGGGGGCGGCTCGGGCCCTGCTGGAGTCGGTGGTCTGCCACCTTGGCGCGATCCCCAACGACGGTTTGGATTACGGCCTGCTGCGCTATGTGGCCGAGGTCCCCGAGTTGCGGGAGACCGCCGAACCACAGATTCAGTTCAGCTATCTGGGGCGTCTGGACCTCGGTGTGACCGACCAGCCCTGGTCGCCATTGGCCGGTCCCTATCTCGATGCTCTCCCGGACGATCCCGAGCCCGAGCTGCCGCTGCGGTTCGCCTTGAACCTCAGCGCATTTGTCGCCAGCACCCCCGACGGAACACAACTGATCAGCAACTGGCGCTGGTGTGCTGCCCTGTTCACATCGTCGGACATCGACCGCATGACGCAATTCTGGCAGCGGGGAATCGCCGCGCTGGCGGCTGGCGTGGACCGCAACCCCGGCTAGAGCTAGGCGGGCCGGACCAGGTGGCATGAAAGGGACATGAATGGAGCCGCGGGATATCGAGTGGATCAGCAAGGACCAGATCAGGGCTACGGTTGCGGCCGAACTCGGTTGCGCCGCACAAGACGTCGCCGACCACGACGATCTCATTCGGCTGGGCCTGAACTCGATCCGCATGATGGCGCTGGCCGGGGGCTGGCGCCAGCGTGGCGCCCACGTCACGTTCGCAGAACTTGCGGCCAGCCCGACGGTTGCGTCGTGGTACGGCCTGCTCAGCGGGGATGCGGGTGCCGCCCCGGCACAGCCGACGGTGGCCGGACCCGTTGATGCTGCGGCCGACCAAACCCCTTTCCCATTGGCGACCATGCAGCACGCGTACTGGATTGGCCGCTCCGACGAGCAAGAGCTGGGCGGGGTCGCCGCCCACCTGTACGTCGAATTCGACGGTAGGCAGGTAGATCCCGGGCGCCTGGAACGTGCGGTGTCCGATCTCATCGCGATGCATCCGATGCTGCGCACCCGATTCCTGCCGGACGGGACTCAGCAAACCATGCCCGGACCGGGTGGGCCGGTGTTCAGCGTGGTCGATCTGCGTGGACGCAGTCCCGAGACCGTGGACGCTGCGTTGGCCGAACTGCGTGACCGTAAAACCCACCAGCGCCTCAGAATTGAAGACGGCCAGGTCATCGAGATCACGCTGACCCGCTGTGACGACCGCAACCGGCTGCACCTGGACATCGACATGCTGGCGGGCGACGCGATGAGCTATCGCGTGCTGGTCTCGGATCTGGCCGAGCTGTACCAAGGGGCGACGCCTGCGGCCCCCGGCTACAGCTACCGGCGTTATCGTACCGAACGCCAACCGGATAGCCTCGCGCATGACCGGGACCGGCAGTGGTGGCGGCAGCGGTTGCCGGAGATGCCCGGCGCGCCCGAACTGCCGACCGTCCCGGTCGGGGATCGTCGGGCGCCTCATCGCACCGTGCGCTACCACCACTGGTTGGCGCCGGGTGGCAAGCGGACGCTGATCGCCGGGGCACATGCGCGTGGGGTCACGCCGGCCATGGCGTTGGCGGCGATCTTCGCCGACACCATCGGCGGATGGTCGGCCCAAGGCCGCTTTCTGTTGAATGTGCCGCTGTTTCACCGTGAACCGGTGCACCCGGACATCGACCGGGTGATCGGAGACTTCACCACGTCGGTCATGCTGGAGGTCGATGTCACCGAAAATGTGTCGGTGGCCGACCGGGCCCGCGCGATTCAGCGCAGCATGTACGAAAGTGGTTCACACGCCGCCTATTCCGGATTAGAGGTGCTGCGGGATTTGGGCAGATACCGGGGCGAGCCGGTGCTGGCCCCGGTCGTTTTCACCAGTGCCCTCGATTTGGGTGAGCTGTTTGCCGACAACGTCATCCAGACCTTTGGCGAGCCGGTGTGGATCGTCTCGCAGGGGCCGCAGGTGCTGCTGGATGCCCAGGTCACCGAGCTGCGCGGCGGCTTGCTGGTGAACTGGGACGTCCGCGAGTCGGCGTTCCCGCACGGCCTGATCGATGCCATGTTCACCCGGTTCACCGAGGCCGTCGACCGGCTCGCCGACGGCGATGCGGGCTGGGACGCCCGGGCCGCGGTCGAGCTGCCGGCCGCCCAGGCGGCGGTGCGCGCGGCGATCAACGCCACCGGCGGACCGGCCAGCCGACGGTGCCTGCATCAAGGCTTTTTCGAACACGCCGCGGCCAGCCCGGATGCCCCGGCCGTGGTATGGGGCGTGGGGGACAGCGCGGGCGTGTGGCGCTACCGGGAGCTGGCCGAGAGTTCGCTGGCCGTCGCGGGCGCGCTGCGCGCTCACGGCGTGCGGCGGGGCGACGCGGTCGCCGTCCAGCTACCCAAGGGTCGCGAGCAAGTCTTGGCGGTGTTGGGCATACTCGCCGCCGGCGGCACGTACGTGCCCATCGGATTCGACCAGCCAGACCGGCGCCGCGCCAAGATCTTGCAGACCGCCGATGTTGTTGCGGCGCTGACGGTGGACGGCGCAGACATTGGGGTCCCGATCCCGTGCGTGTCCATCGACGCGGCGCGCGACCATCGGCAGCCGCTGCCGGCCCCGGAGATTTCCGATACCGGCGAGATCGCCTACGTGATCTTCACGTCCGGCTCCACGGGCCAGCCCAAGGGCGTCGAGGTATCCCACCGCGCGGCGATGAACACCATCGACGCCGTCAACGAGTGGTTCGCGGTCGGCGGCACCGATCGAGCGCTTGCGCTGTCCGCACTCGAATTCGACCTGTCGGTCTACGACATCTTCGGCTTGCTCTCGGTGGGTGGCTCGGTGGTGATGGTCGATTCCGAGCGGCAGTCCGCCGCCACCTCGTGGGTGGAATTGCTTCGCCACCACCGGGTTTCGATCCTCAACTGCGTGCCGAGCATGCTCGATATGATCCTTCAGCTCGGCGGCGACCGGCTGGGCGAATCGTTGCGTGCCGTCATCGTCGGCGGTGACTGGGTGGGCGCTGATCTGGCCCGCAGGCTGGCCACGCAGGTGCCGGGCTGCCGGTTCGCCGGCCTGGGCGGTGCGACCGAGACGGCCATTCACAGCACCATCTGCGAGGTGGCCGGCGAACCGCCGGCGCACTGGGCGACCGTGCCGTTCGGGATTCCGCTACGCAACGTGCGGTGTCGGGTGGTTGCGCCGTCGGGCCGCGATTGCCCCGACTGGGTACCCGGGGAGTTATGGGTCGGCGGCGCGAATGTCGCCGCGGGCTACCGCAACGACCCGGAACGCACCGCGTTGCGATTCGTCGACTACGACGGTGTTCGTTGGTACCGGACCGGCGACATGGCCAGATACTGGCCCGACGGCACCATCGAATTCCTCGGCCGGGCCGACCATCAGGTGCAAATTCGCGGCTACCGGGTCGAGCTCGGTGACGTGGAGAGCGCGCTTCGCACGGTCCCCGGGGTGCGCCATGCCGTCGCGGCCGTGGTCGGTGCCAACGCACCCAAGCTGGTGGCGGCCGTCGCCGGTGATCCCGGCGGCGTCGGCGACATCATCGCTGCGGTGGCGGAGCTGCTACCCAGCTACATGGTTCCCACCCGGGTCGTCGTTCTCGAGCAGATTCCGCTGACCTCCAACGGCAAACTGGACCGCCGGGCCGTGACCGCGCTGCTCGAACCGGACGCGTCCGAAACCGAAGACGCCAGCCCGCGCACCGACGTCGAGGCCGCGCTCGCCGACATCGTCGCCGAGGTGCTGGGGCTCACCGGCCCGGCTTCGGTCGGTGTGCACGACGATTTCTTTGCGCTGGGCGGCGATTCGGTGTTGGCCACCACCGTCATTGCCCGGGTGCGTGACTGGCTGGACATCGATCACGCGGTGGTCTCCGACCTGTTTGCCACCCGCACCGTGGCCGGTTTCGCCGAGCGGCTCAACAGCCGTGAAGCCCAACGCGGTGCGCCGCAACGACTGGCCGTGATCGCACGTCACTACCTCGAGGTCGCGGCCTTAACCGACGAGGAGGTACTGGCCGAAGGGTAGGGCTGGCTCGGGGCGGGCGAGCCGATGACGATACTGCCGACGCTGCACTCCTGCAGTTCGTCGACCCCGGTGGCCGAGACGAAAGCGGCGGTGTCACTAAAGGCTTGCGCACACGCGCCGAGGCCCATCGCGGTCGCGGCCAGGTAGATCGTCTGCATGAGGACACCGACATCCTTGAGGATGGTGGCGTAGCCGATCTGCTCGTAGGTCCACGTGATGCGACCACACCGTGCGGCCATAACGATGAGCACTTGCGGCTCGGCACCCGCGGCCAGCGTCGCCGCCGCCGGCTTTATCAGCCGGGCCATCGCCGTCGAATCCGCGGCGGCCACCGGGCGCAGCACGTGGTCGAATGAGTCGTAGTGATAGATGCCCGGCTCGAGTCCGGCAACAATACGCGCCACGGGGTACAGCTCGAGTTCATAGAGGCCGCCAGCGGAAGGGTATGGCCGCGACAGCAGTTCCTCGTCCGCACCGACCGGCTGGGTTCCGCGCGTCCGCGCGGTGCGGTACAGCAGCTCCGCCAGCTGGTCGATGCTGATCGGGTGGGCGTCGTCGAATGTTCGTGTCGAAACCCGATCCTCCAGGACGGCCGTCAGGGTCGGGTCGCGTGCCCGGTTGGCCGCCAGGTCGGGGACGGGAAGGGCGATCGGATCACCGGGATAACGTGTCCTGCGTGCCGGAGGCTGGGGGAAGCGGCCCCTCGCCCACCCGGTCGGGCCGAAATGCTCCCAGGTGATCGTGCGCTCACCAAGGCTGCTGCGCCGGTGAAACCACAGATCCGGTGCGCTCCAGCTCAGCGCCTCAAAGCTGTGGTCCTCGTCGCCGGCGGAGACCAGGATGCCACCCCAGCGCAGGTCCTCGATGAACCGCGAGGCGAGGGCGGTCGGCAGGTCTACGTCGACCGCTGCGGGCTCGTCGAGCAGAACGAGCAGGCGTGCGTCATGGATGCGCACATCACACCATGCCAGCGGATGCTCGAGGAGCAAACCCGCTGAGTCCCGATGCAGCACAGCGAATTTCGATAGCACAGCCGATCCCGACGACGGTGACACCGGTCGCGGATGGGGTTGTCCGAACGGCACGATGGAGTAGCGATCCTCACCGTCACACACCGTGATCGTCAGCCAGCCGCTCGCGGCCATGCGCTCTATCAGGGCGCCGACATCGCTTCGGTCCGAGGGTGCGGACATCCCCGAAACCGTTGCCGGGCCCCGATTCAATGCCTTGAGTGCCCGTAGCTGACCGGCGGACAGTCGGGTCAGCCTCTCGCTACGCGGCGGGCTCAGCAGCACGGCTCCAGCGGGGGTGGTCAGGCAGGTGACGCCGGAACGGAACGCAAATCTCGTTTGGTCGGGGTAGCTGAGGCCGGGCAATTGCCAACCCTTCGGTGTTGACTGCGAATCTTCGTGCCGCGTTCCTCAGCGTAGGCCAGGCGAAACACCTGCCCGCCAGGAGTGGCCGCCGGCTGATCCACCCGACCGACGGGTGCGCCTACCGTGGCTCGCCCCGCACCATGTCCATGTCGAACACCCGCGCGTGCAGCACGGTGCGGTTACGCAGGGCCGCGCGCACCGCCCGGTGCAGGCCGTCCTCCAGATAGGTGGTCCCTTTCCACTTCACGGCGTGCGGGAAAAGGTCGCCGTAGAAGGTGGAGTCCTCCGAAAGCAGCCGGTCCAGCGCGAGGACCGTCGTGGTGGTGACCAGTTCGTCGAGCCGGATCTGTTGTGGAGGTATCTGCGACCAGTCCCTATAGGACAGCCCATGGTCGGGATACGGCTTGCCGTCCCGCACACCCTTGAAGATCATGTGCTGATCGCTTCTGCCGCGTCGCCTGGATCCGACGAGATCATGCTGGACAGGCTAGTCGGAAAATCTCGCCGGCAAGCATTCAGCGATGCGTGCAGCGTGACGGCCAGCTTGCTGGTGAGACCGTAAACTGAAGCCGGCCGATCGGGTGGCAAACGGCAACGAGGAGGTGAGGTCGATGTCAAGCGCGGAGGAGCGTCGCTTCGAGGTGTTACGCGCCATTGTCGCCGACTTCGTCGCCACCCAGGAACCGATCGGCTCGAAATCCTTGGTGGAACGGCACAACCTGGGTGTCTCCAGCGCGACCATCCGCAACGACATGGCGGTGCTGGAGGCCGAGGGATACATCACCCAGCCGCACACCAGCTCTGGGAGGGTGCCCACGGAGAAGGGGTACCGCGAGTTCGTCGACCGGCTCGACGACGTCAAACCCCTGTCGGCGCCCGAGCGGCGGGCGATCCAAAGCTTCCTGGAGCGCGCCGTCGACCTCGACGACGTGCTGCGCCGGGCGGTGCGGCTGCTCGCCCAGCTGACGCGTCAGGTGGCCGTGGTTCAGTACCCGACGCTGTCGAGCTCGACCGTTCGCCACCTGGAAGTGATCGCGCTCACCCCGGCCCGGCTGCTGATGGTGGTTATCACCGACTCCGGCCGGGTGGATCAGCGCATCGTCGAGCTCGGTGACGTCATCGATGACCACCAGCTGTCCCAGCTCCGCGAGATACTCGGCCAGGCCTTGGAAGGCAAGAAGCTCTCGGCGGCCTCGGTCGCGGTCGCCGACCTGGCCGGCAAGCTGCGCGGCGCCGGTGGCTTGAGCAACGCGGTCGGGCGGGCGGCGACGGTTTTGCTGGAGTCGTTGGTGGAGCACGCCGAGGAGCGCCTGCTGCTGGGCGGCACCGCCAACCTGACCCGCAACGCCGCCGACTTCGGCGGGTCGCTGCGCTCCATCCTGGAAGCCCTCGAGGAGCAGGTCGTGGTGTTGCGACTGCTGGCCGCTCAGCAGGAAGCCGGCAAGGTGACGGTGCGCATCGGCCACGAAACCGAAGCCGAACAGATGGCGGGGACCTCGATGGTGTCCACCGCCTATGGGACCGCCGACACGGTCTACGGCGGCATGGGAGTGCTCGGGCCCACCCGCATGGACTATCCGGGAACTATGGCCAGTGTTGCCGCGGTTGCCCTGTATATCGGCGAAGTACTGGGTGCTCGATGACCGTGCACCCGCTGCAGGACTTGTGGACAGCCGCATAAGCGCGGCTGGAGGCGCGGCATAGGAGAGTTAATCGTGGCACGCGATTACTACGGGCTGCTCGGCGTCGGAAGGGGCGCCAGCGATGCGGACATCAAGCGCGCGTATCGTCGGCTGGCGCGCGAACTGCATCCCGACGTCAATCCCGATGAGGCGGCGCAGGCGAAGTTCAAGGAAATCAGCGTTGCCTACGAGGTGTTGAGTGACCCGGAGAAGCGCCGCATCGTCGACATGGGCGGGGATCCGCTGGAAAGCGCGGGCGCGGCCGCCGGCGGCTTCGCCGGTTTCGGGGGTCTAGGCGATGTGTTCGAGGCCTTCTTCGGGGGCGGCTTCGGCGGCTCCTCGGCCGCACGCGGACCGACCGGCCGGGTTCGTCCGGGTTCGGACTCGCTGCTGCGGATGCGGCTGGACCTTGACGAGTGTGCGACGGGGGTCACCAAGCAGGTCACCGTGGACACCGCGGTGCTGTGCGACCGGTGCCAGGGCAGGGGCACCAACGGTGATTCCGCGCCGGTGCCCTGCGACACCTGCGGCGGTCGCGGGGAGGTGCAGACCGTTCAGCGCTCCCTGCTGGGTCAGGTGATGACGTCGAGACCGTGTCCCACCTGCCGCGGCGTGGGAGTGGTGATCCCCGACCCGTGCCACCAATGCTTCGGCGACGGCCGGGTGCGGGCGCGCCGGGAGATCAGCGTCAAGATCCCGGCCGGTGTCGGCGACGGCATGCGGGTTCGGCTTGCCGCCCAGGGCGAGGTTGGGCCCGGGGGGGGACCGGCGGGTGACCTGTACGTCGAGGTTCACGAGCAACCCCATGACATCTTCCTGCGCCAGGGCGACGACCTGCACTGCACCGTTTCGGTGCCGATGGTCGACGCGGCGCTGGGTGTCACGGTCACCGTGGACGCCATCCTGGACGGCATGAGCGAGATCGTCATACCTCCCGGCACCCAGCCGGGTTCGGTGATCACCCTGCGGGGGCGCGGGATGCCGCATCTGCGCTCCAACGCCCGGGGTGACCTGCACGTTCACGTCGAGGTGGTGGTCCCCACCCGGTTGGATCACCGGGACACCGAACTGCTGCGTGAGCTGAAGAGCCGCCGCGGCCGCGACATCGCCGAGGTGCGCCCGACGCAGGCTGCCGGCGGCGGGTTGTTCAGCCGGCTGCGCGAGACCTTCACCGGGCGTTAGCCGCACTCCCGGAGGTCGCACATGGTGGCGACGCTGTTCTACGTTGACGCCCTGCCCGCCCCCGGCGCGCTGGCGGTCGTGGGCGGGGACGAAGGGTTTCACGCCGCCATGGTGCGCCGGATCCGTCCCGGCGAGCAGGTGGTGCTTGGCGATGGGGCCGGTGGCCTGGCCCGCTGTCTGGTGGAGCACGCTGGGCGGGATGGGCTCGGTGCCCGGGTGTTGAAACGCTGGAGCGTCGCCCCGGGGTGTCCGCGGGTCACCGTGGTGCAGGCGCTGCCCAAATCCGACCGTTCGGAATTGGCCATCGAATTGGCCACCGAGGCCGGCGCCGATGCCTTTCTGGCTTGGCAGGCGGCCCGCTGCGTGGCCAGCTGGGACGGTGCCCGCGCCGACAAGGGGCTGCGCCGGTGGCGAGCGGTCGCCCGCTCGGCCGCACGGCAATCGCGCCGGGCGCATATCCCCCCGGTCGACGGCGTGCTGTCGACCGCCGGGCTGATCCAACGGGTCGGTGACGAGGTGGCCGCCGGCGCCGCGGTGCTGGCCTTACACGAGTCGGCGACGGATCGGCTCGCCGCTGTCGACGCGACGCACGCGAGCTCACTGATGCTCATCATCGGCCCCGAGGGGGGTATCACGCCGGACGAGATCGCCGCGTTGACCGACGCCGGTGCTGTCGCGGTCCGGCTGGGTCCGACCGTGCTACGGACGTCGACCGCGGCCGCGGTGGCGCTGGGCGCGTTGGGTGTGCTCACCTCTCGATGGGATGGCCCCGCAAGTCGGTAAGCGTTGAGCGGGCTACCGGCCGCGTGAATCACTGGGACGCGGTATTGACCGGCGGTAGACTAAAAATCCACGACTCTCACCCGAAAACTCCAGAAAGCAGGCACCCGAAGCCACGTGACGCCCCGCGAGACCCGCGCCGCCGACGCATCGGCCTCCACCCCGGTTCGCAGCAGCATCGACGTTCCGCCCGACCTGGTCGTGGGCTTGCTTGGCTCGGCCGACGAAAACCTGCGCGCCCTCGAACTCAGCCTCGGTGCCGACCTACACGTGCGCGGCAACACCGTCACCATCTCCGGCGAGCCGGCCGACGTGGCGCTGGCCGAACGGGCTATCTCGGAGCTGATCGCGATTGCCGCCCGAGGCCAGCCGTTGACTCCCGAGGCGGTACGGCACAGCGTCGCCATGCTGGTCGGTACCGGCAACGAGTCGCCCGCCGAGGTTCTCACCCTGGACATCCTGTCGCGTCGGGGTAAGACGATCCGGCCCAAGACACTCAACCAAAAGCGCTACGTCGACGCGATCGACGCCAACACCATCGTCTTCGGCATCGGCCCGGCCGGCACCGGTAAGACGTATCTCGCCATGGCCAAGGCGGTGCACGCGCTGCAGACCAAGCAGGTAACCCGCATCATCTTGACCCGCCCCGCGGTGGAAGCCGGTGAGCGCCTTGGCTTTCTGCCGGGTACGTTGAGCGAAAAGATCGATCCGTACCTACGCCCGCTCTATGACGCGCTCTACGACATGATGGACCCGGAATCGATCCCCAAACTGATGTCCGCGGGTGTCATCGAGGTGGCGCCGTTGGCGTATATGCGTGGTAGAACCCTCAACGACGCCTTCATCGTCCTCGACGAGGCGCAGAACACCACCGCCGAGCAGATGAAGATGTTTCTCACCCGCCTGGGATTCGGGTCCAAGGTCGTCGTCACCGGCGATGTCACCCAGATCGACCTGCCGGGCGGTGCCAGGTCAGGCCTGCGGGCGGCGGTCGACATCCTCGAGGACATCGATGACATCCACATCGCGGAGCTGACCAGTGCGGATGTGGTCCGCCATCGACTTGTCTCCGAGATCGTCGACGCCTACGCGCGCTACGAGGAGCCTGGCTCGGGGATGAACCGCGCCGCCCGGCGCGCGTCGGGCGTGCGCAGTCGCCGATGATGAGTGCGTGAGCATCTTATGAGCATCGAGGTATCCAACGAGTCGGGCATCGACGTCTGCGAAACGGAACTGGTCAGCGTCGCGCGGTTTGTCATCACCCAGATGGATGTCAATCCAGCCGCCGAACTCTCGATGGTGCTGCTTGACACCGCGGCGATGGCCGATCTGCACATGCGTTGGATGGATCTGCCCGGGCCCACCGACGTGATGAGCTTCCCGATGGACGAGCTCGAGCCGGGAGGCCGGCCCGATGCCCCCGAACCGGGACCGGCCATGCTGGGCGACATCGTGCTGTGCCCGGAATTCGCCGCCGAGCAGGCGGCCGCGGCCGGCCACAGCCTTGGCCACGAGCTGGCGCTGTTGACCATCCACGGGGTGCTGCATCTGCTCGGCTACGACCACGGCGAGCCGGAGGAGGCGAAGGAGATGTTCGCCCTGCAGGAACGGCTGCTTGAAGAATGGGTGGCCGACCAGGTCGAGGCCTACCAGCACGACCGGCAGCAGGAACGTGACCGCCGCTTGCTGGACAAGTCGAGGTATTTCGACCGTTGAGCGGTCTGTATCAGCTGCTCGGCGCGATCGCGCTGGTCGGTCTGGGTGGGCTGTTCGCGGCGATCGACGCCGCCGTCAGCACGGTGTCGCTGGCCCGGGTGCACGAGTTGGTGCGAGACGAGCGGCCCGGCGCGGTCTCGCTGCTGAAGGTGATGGCCGATCGGCCGCGATACATCAACCTGGTGGTGTTGCTGCGCAACGTCTGCGAGATCACCGCGACCGTGCTGCTGGTGGTGTTCCTCTACGACAATTTCGGCCTGGACTGGGGGCTGTACGGTGGCGCGACCATCATGGTGTTGACCAGTTTCGTGGTCATCGGCGTCGGCCCGCGCACCGTGGGCCGCCAGCACGCCTACTCCATCTCGTTGACGGCAGCCCTGCCGCTGCGGGTGATTTCGTGGCTGTTGATGCCGATCAGCCGGTTGCTGGTGGTCTTGGGCAACGCGCTCACGCCGGGCCGTGGCTTTCGAAACGGGCCGTTCGCATCCGAGATCGAGCTGCGCGAAGTGGTCGACCTGGCCCAGCAACGCGGTGTGGTCGCCGCCGACGAGCGTCGGATGATCGAGTCGGTGTTCGAGCTCGGCGACACCCCGGCGCGCGAGGTGATGGTGCCGCGCACCGAGATGGTCTGGATCGAAAGCGACAAATCCGCCGCACAAGCGATGACCCTGGCGGTGCGCAGCGGCCATTCCCGCATTCCGGTGATCGGTGACAACGTCGATGACATCGTCGGCGTTGTGTATCTGAAAGACCTTGTGCGGCAAACATTTTGTCCGGATGACGGTGGTGGGGAGGCCACCGTGGCAACCGTGATGCGCCCCGCGGTGTTCGTGCCGGACTCCAAGCCGTTGGACGCGTTGCTGCGCGAAATGCAGCGCGACCGCAACCACATGGCCCTGCTGGTCGACGAGTACGGCGCCATAGCCGGCCTGGTGAGCATCGAAGACGTGCTCGAAGAAATCGTCGGTGAGATCGCCGACGAGTACGACGAGGCCGAGACAGCGCCGGTGCAAGACCTGGGCGACAACCGTTTTCGGGTGTCGGCCCGGCTGCCGATCGAAGACGTGGGCGAGTTGTACGGCGTGACGTTCGACGATGATCTCGATGTCGACACGGTGGGTGGCCTGTTGGCTTTGCAACTCGGCCGGGTTCCGCTGCCGGGCTCCGAAGTGGTCTCCCATGGCCTGCGGTTGCGCGCCGAGGGCGGCCCCGATCATCGGGGCCGGATACGGGTCGGCACCGTGCTGCTGAGCCCGGCCGATTCCGATGGTCCCGCCGGCAAGGAGGCCGATCGCCATTTCTGAGCAGCTAGCCGCCGAGGACGCCACGTTGGTGGTGCTAGCGCGGGCGGCCATGGCACGGGCCGGAGCCGGCAGCGGCGCCGCGGTGCGTGACGTCGACGGCCGCACGTATGCCGCCGCGCCGGTCAGGTTGTCGGCGTTGCAGCTGACCGGCCTGCAAGCGGCGGTCGCCGCGGCGGTGTCCAGTGGGGCCACCGGGCTGGAAGCGGCCGCGCTGGTGGCCGGATCCGGTGATGACCCCGGTATTGCCGCGGTGTGGGAACTCGCACCGACGGCGGCGATCATCATCACCGACCGGGCAGGCAACCCGCTATGACGCCGAACGTGCATTCACGGCGGAAAATAGCGGGAAAAGTCGCCCTGTGTGCACGCTCGGCGACATGACCGAATTTCGTTCCGGCTTTGTGTGTTTGGTCGGCAGACCGAACACCGGCAAGTCGACGCTGACCAATGCGTTGGTCGGTGCGAAGGTGGCGATCACCTCGACGCGGCCGCAGACCACCCGGCACACCATTCGCGGCGTCATTCACCGGGAGGACTTTCAGATCGTTCTCGTCGACACCCCGGGCCTGCACCGGCCGCGTACCCTGCTCGGCAGGCGGCTCAACGACTTGGTGCGCGACACCTACACCGAGGTCGACGTTATCGGGTTGTGCATTCCGGCCGACGAGGCGATAGGCCCGGGGGACCGGTGGATCGTCGACCAGATCCGCTCGAGCGCCCCGAACACCGCCCTGGTCGTCATCGTCACCAAGATCGACAAGGTGCCGAAAGACCGGTTGGCCGCCCAACTGGTCGCGGTCAGCGAGGCGGTCGACACCGCTGCCGAGATCGTCCCGGTCTCCGCGGTGTCCGGGGAACACATTGACGTGCTGATCGACGTGCTGGCCGCTGCGTTGCCCCCGGGCCCCGCGTACTACCCCGATGGTGCACTGACCGATGAACCCGAGGAGGTGCTGATGGCCGAGCTCATCCGCGAGGCGGCGCTGGAGGGGGTGTGCGACGAATTGCCGCATTCGTTGGCGGTGGTGATCGACGAGGTCACCCCGCGGCAGGGGCGGAACGACCTGATCGACGTGCACGCGGTGCTCTACGTGGAACGGGATAGCCAGAAAGGCATCGTCATCGGCAAGGGCGGCGCCCGGCTGCGCCAGGTGGGTACCGCCGCGCGCACCCAGATCGAAAGGCTGCTCGGGACCAAGATTTACCTCGACCTGCGGGTCAAGGTCGCCAAGAACTGGCAACGCGATCCCAAACAGCTTGGCCGACTGGGCTTTTAGTTCGTCCACCACACCGGCGGCTGCTTGCTTGCCCACCCGCTGACGGCCTCCAACTCGGCGGCCAGCGAGATCAGCATGCCCTCGCTGTTGGCCGGTCCCATCAGCTGCACACCGATCGGCAAACCGTCGGAGGTGAACCCCGCCGGCACGTTGATGGCTGGCCAGCCCAGCACGTTCCACGGCCATGCCAGCGGGCACGCGGCGATCATGGCCCGGTCGGTGGCCAGGCCATTCAACCGATCGAATGCGCGCGCCAGCGGCGGCGGCTGCGCGGTCGTCGGCGCCAGCACCACGTCGACGATGTCGAAAATCGAGCCCACCCGCCGCTGGTCGGCGGCCTCGTGGCGGCGTGCGCTGCGCAGAATCGCCTCTCCCAGCAGGTGGCCCATACGCAGGTTGGACAGCGTGCGGCGATCCCAGACGACACCGTCGCCCAGCCGCTCCTCCCAGTCCCGCAGCCCGGCGGTGGATCGGGCGAGAAAGTTCCACGACAACCGCAGGCCGTAATCCGGATTGCCGTTCACCACGGTGTGGCCGAGCAGCTCGAGTTGTTCGCCCACCCGTTGCGTGGCGGTCAGGATCTCCGGATGCAACTTGGCCCGAAAAAAGGTGTACGGGAACCCCGTTGACAGCGCGATCTTCAGCGGCCCGGGCGCGAGGCCGACGTAGTCGGACGCCGTCAGGGGGGGCGGCCGGTGCAGGTCGCCGTCGACGTTGCCGGACGCCGCGTCGAGCACCAGCGCCGCGTCGGCCACCGTGCGGGCTAGCACGCCGTTGACGGTGATGCCGTTGAACGCCTCCGGCAACGGCCAGGTGGAGATGCGGCCGCGTTGCGGTTTGATGCCCACCAGGTGGGTCCACGCCGCGGGGATGCGCACACTGCCAGCGCCGTCGGAGCCGATGGCCGCGGTGACCAGGCCCGCGGCCACCGCGGCCGCGCTGCCACCCGACGAACCGCCCGGGGTGTGCCGACGCGACCAGGGGTTGCGGGTATGGCCAAACCCGGGCCCGCTGGTGAACGGCCATTGGCCCAGTTCACAGGTGTTGGTCTTGCCGACGATCACCGCGCCCGCAGCCTTGAGGCGCCGAACCACCTCGGAGTCGTGGGTGGCCGGCCGCACGGACCCGTCGGTGCCGTATGCGGTCGGCACCCCAGCAACGTCGACGTCGTCTTTGACCGCGATCGGGATGCCCAGCAGCGGCGCGGTGTCGCCGGCGGCTCGACGCCGGTCGGCCGCCGCCGCGTCGGCCAGCGCCGACTCGGTGAGAACGACCCGGAACGCGTTCAAGGTGGATTGGCTCTGATCGATCGCCTGCAGGGAGCGGCGTACCAGCTCATCGGAGGTTACTTGCCGGCTGGCCAGCTGATAGAGCAGGTCGGTGAGGGTGGGCAGGCGCTGGCCGACGACGTCAGACGCGGCCCCGGAATCCGACCCAGATGCGCCAACCACGGGGTACGAGACTATCGGCGCGGATACCCGCGACGTCGCGGTGGGGTGCAAAACTATTGTGATGCGGCTGTATCGGGACCGGGCTGTTGTGTTGCGCCAGCACAAGCTCGGCGAAGCCGACCGCATCGTCACCTTGTTGACGCGCGATCACGGGCTGGTTCGTGCGGTGGCCAAGGGGGTGCGCCGCACCCGCAGCAAATTCGGCGCGCGGCTGGAGCCGTTCGCGCATATCGACGCGCAGTTGCTTCCCGGCCGCAACCTTGACATCGTCACCCAGGTCGTCTCGATCGACGCGTTCGCCACCGACATCGTCAGCGACTACGGCCGGTACACCTGCGGCTGCGCGATGCTGGAAACCGCTGAACGCCTTGCCGGTGAGGAGCGGGCGCCCGCACCGGCTCTGCATCGGCTCACGGTCGGCGCGCTGCGCGCGGTGGCCGACGGGCGCCGGCCACGCGATCTGCTGTTGGATGCCTATCTGCTGCGTGCCATGGGTATCGCCGGCTGGGCGCCGGCGTTGACCGAGTGCGCCCGTTGCGCCACACCCGGTCCGCATCGGGCGTTTCACATCGCCGCCGGGGGCAGTGTCTGTGCGCACTGCCGCCCGACCGGCTCGACCACACCGCCGCCGGGCGTGCTCGAGCTGATGTCCGCGTTGCGCGACGGCGATTGGGAGGCCGCCGAGGCTGCGCCGCCATCCCACCGCAGCTATGCCAGCGGACTGGTGGCCGCACACCTGCAATGGCATCTGGAACGGCAGCTGAAAACGTTGCCGCTGGTGGAGCGGACCTATCGGGTTGATCGCACAATAGCCGACCGTCGTGCCACGCTGATCAGGCAGGATAGCTGAGTGTGGCTAAGAACGCGCAGCGAGAGCTGACGTCCACCGACTTCCCGCAGCTGCCCCCGGCGCCGGACGACTACCCGACCTTTCCCGACAAATCGACGTGGCCGGTTGTCTTCCCGGATCTCCCCCCGTCGCCCGACGGGGGCCCGCCCCGTCCGCCGCAGCACGTTTCGAAAGCGACCGCACCCCGGATCCCCGCCGATCGGATGCCGATACATGTCGCCATCGTGATGGATGGCAACGGCCGCTGGGCCACCCAACGCGGCCTGCCGCGCACCGAGGGCCACAAGATGGGCGAGCCGGTGGTGATGGATGTCGCCTGCGGCGCCATTGAACTCGGCATCAAATGGCTCAGCCTCTACGCTTTCTCTACCGAGAACTGGAAGCGTTCCCCCGAGGAAGTCCGCTTTCTGATGGGTTTCAACCGAGAGGTGGTGCGCCTGCGCCGCGACAACCTCAACGCGATGGGGGCACGGGTCCGGTGGCTGGGTTCACGGCCACGTTTGTGGCGCAGCGTCATCAAAGAACTCGAGACCGCCGAGCAGATGACGAGGAACAATGACGTCATCACCATCAATTACTGCGTCAACTACGGTGGTCGCGCCGAAATCACCGAAGCCACCCGCCAAATCGCTCGTGAAGTCGCCTCGGGCAGGCTGAACCCGGAGCGGATCACCGAATCCACGATCGCCCGCCACTTGCAGCGACCCGACATTCCCGACGTCGACCTCTTCCTGCGGACCTCGGGCGAGCAGCGGTCCAGCAATTTCATGCTCTGGCAGGCGGCGTATGCCGAGTTCATCTTCCAGGACAAGCTTTGGCCAGACTACGACCGCCGTGACCTGTGGGCGGCCTGCGAGGAATACGCGTCCCGCAATCGACGATTCGGGAGCGCATAGTGCCATCCCTGCAGGAGAGGTTGGCATTGATACTGCGCGACGTCATCCCCGTCGAGCAGGAACCCGACGGCGGGCTGACGATCCGACACGGCGGCACGTTCGCCTCGTTACGGGTGGTGAGCATCGTGGACGGCCTCGACCTGGTGTCGCTTACCCAGGTGTTGGCGTGGGATTTGCCGTTGACCAAAAGGGTGCGCGATCAGGTGGCCCAGCAGGCGCGTGACCTCAACTTCGGTTCGGTGACCCTGTTGGAGAAGGGCGTCGAGAAGGTCGCGGAGAAGACCGCGCGGCGCAACTTCGGCAAGGGGGCGCCCAAGACCGCGGACGTGATGCTGCGGTACAACTTTCCCGGTGCCGGTTTGACCGACGGCGCGCTGCGTACCCTGATCCTGCTAGTGCTGGACACCGGCGCCCAGATACGTAGCGTGCTCGTCGGCTTGGTCTGATGGTGGCGACCCGCTGCGCCCGGAAGCGGGAGGTACCCCCAGCGCCCGGCGCTGCCGCGCTTGCGATCGCCACTGGGTCTGATGGTGGCGACCCGCTGCGCCCGGAAGCGGGAGGTACCCCCAGCGCCCGGCGTTGCCGCGCTTGCGATCGCCACTAGTGCCGGCAATCTGGGCAGGTGCCGAAGATCTCGATGGTGTGGCTGACATCGGAGAATCGATGTTTGGCCGCTACCTCGGCCGCCCACGCCTCGACTTCGTGGTCGGCCACCTCGATGGTGGTGCCGCAGCCGCGGCACACCAGATGGTGGTGATGGTGCTCCGAACACCTGCGGTAGACCGATTCCCCCGCGTCGTTGCGCAGCGTGTCGACCAATCCCGCCGCGGCCATCGACTGCAGCGTGCGGTAGACCGTGGTCAGGCCGATGGTCTCGCCGCGACGGCGCAGCTCGTCGTGCAGTTCCTGGGCCGAACGAAACTCATCGAGCGTGTCCAACAGCCCCGAGATGGCCGCCCGCTGCCGGGTGGCACGGACGCCGGCTCCCGTCATTGGCGCCCCGCTCCCCCATAAGCGGGTGGTGCCCCCACGCCCCCGCAAGCGGGCGGTACCCCCACTGCATGGTGGCCGGTGCGGGTCACGGTGCGTCCTCGCTTGCGTGGGCCACCGCGTCGACAACGATGTGCGCCAGGTGATGATCGGCAAGCCGGTACAGCACTTCGCGGCCGGACCGCTCCCCGGCGACCACGCCGGCCGCCTTGAGAATCTTCAGATGTTGGCTGACCAGCGGCTGGGGGACGCCCAGCGCGTCGACCAATTCGTGCACGCAGCGCTGGGATTCGCGTAACTGCAACACGATCGCGATCCGCACGGGTGCTGCCAGCGCGCGTAACAGCTCGCCGGCGGCTTCGAGAATCCCGCGTGGCGGTGCCGTGGGTGTCGTGGCGTCTGCGGTGAGACCGATACGGTTGTCCTGACCGCCAGCCAGGTCAGCACCCGAATGCCGCTGGGTGGTGGTAGGCGTGGCGGGAGGCGTCACCATGTCGGAGTCACCACCTCGAGAAGTGCCGGGCATTCGGACCGCTCTGGAAATCTGGTTGGAAATCGGCGTGCGGCTGACCTCCACTGTCACATGCGTGATGATGCATGTCAAAGACCGGGACGTTGCTCGCTACCATGACTGATGCTTTGCGTGCACTGGTTCACCGTTGCGGGCGTCCGCCCGACCCGTCGAAGGGAGCACACCACCCCGTGGCGTCCGTCATCGACACCGTAGTCAACCTGGCCAAGCGGCGCGGCTTCGTCTATCCGTCGGGCGAGATCTACGGGGGCACCAAGTCGGCCTGGGACTACGGTCCGCTGGGGGTGGAACTCAAGGAGAACATCAAACGGCAGTGGTGGAGATCGGTGGTCACCGGTCGCGAGGACGTCGTGGGGATCGACACGTCGATAATTCTGCCGCGGGAGGTGTGGGTGGCCTCCGGCCACGTCGACGTTTTCCACGACCCGCTGGTCGAGTCGCTGATTACCCACAAGCGCTACCGGGCCGACCATCTTATCGAGGCCTACGAAGCCAAACACGGGCACCCACCGCCCAACGGGCTGGCCGATATTCGCGATCCGGAAACTGGCGAGCCCGGCCAGTGGACCGAGCCGCGCGAATTCAACATGATGCTCAAGACCTACCTCGGACCCATCGAAACCGAGGAGGGCTTGCACTATCTGCGCCCAGAGACCGCGCAGGGCATCTTCGTCAACTTCGCCAACGTGGTGACAACCGCGCGCCGCAAGCCGCCCTTCGGCATCGGCCAGATCGGCAAGAGCTTCCGCAACGAGATCACGCCCGGCAACTTCATCTTCCGCACCCGCGAATTCGAGCAGATGGAGATGGAGTTCTTCGTCGAGCCCGCGACCGCCAGGGAATGGCATCAATATTGGATCGACACCCGGCTGCAATGGTATGTCGACCTCGGGATCGATCCGGAGCACCTGCGATTGTGGGAGCACCCCAAAGACAAGCTGTCGCACTACTCCGACCGCACCGTCGACATCGAGTACAAGTTCGGCTTCCTCGGCAATCCGTGGGGCGAGCTGGAAGGTGTGGCCAACCGCACCGACTTCGACTTGTCCACGCACAGCAAACATTCCGGTGTCGACCTATCGTTTTATGACCAGGTCACCGACACTCGGTACACGCCGTACGTGATCGAACCGGCAGCCGGCCTGACCCGGTCATTCATGGCATTTCTGATTGACGCGTATGCCGAGGACGAGGCCCCCAACACCAAGGGCGGGATGGACAAGCGCGTGGTGCTCCGGCTGGACCCTCGGCTGGCGCCGGTCAAGGCCGCGGTGCTACCGCTCTCGCGGCACGCCGACCTGAGCCCCAAGGCCCGTGACTTGGCCGCCGAACTGCGGAAATGTTGGAATGTCGACTTCGACGACGCGGGCGCCATCGGGCGGCGTTACCGGCGCCAGGACGAGATCGGCACCCCGTTTTGCGTGACGGTCGACTTCGACACGCTCGACGACAACGCCGTCACCGTGCGCGCACGCGACGCCATGACCCAGGACCGCATCGCGATGAACAACGTCGCCGATTATCTGGCGGTCCGGCTCAAGGGCAGCTAGCGCGGCCCACCCCGCATTTGTTTGCTGGAAAGGTGGGGCACCGCCGATGGCGGGGCGGCGCCGCAGCGACACCGGGCTACCTGCGGTGGGTTGGCCGCGGCCGGTGGTGTTGGGGGTGGGGGACATGGGGTGGGAGGTGTTGCGTGTCGGTCTCGGTAACGCGCGGGTGTGCGGTTGAGAATACGTGTAGAGGAGGGGTGGGTTGATGAACTTTTCGGTGTTGCCGCCCGAGGTCAATTCGCTGCGGATGTTTTCTGGTGCGGGGTCGGCGCCGATGTTGGCGGCGGCGGCGGCCTGGGAGGGGCTGGCCGCGGAGTTGGGGTCGGCGGCGGATTCGTTTGCGTCGGTGACCTCGGGGTTGGCCGGTCAGGCGTGGCAGGGGCCGGCGGCGGTGGCGATGGCGGCGGCGGCGGCGCCGTATGCGGGGTGGTTGAGTGCGGCGGCGGCGCGGGCGGCGGGGGCGGCGGTGCAGGCCAAGGTGGTGGTGGGTGCGTTTGAGGCGGCGCGGGCGGCGACGGTTCCGCCGGTGGTGGTGGCGGCCAATCGGAATGCGGTGGTGCGGTTGGTGTTGACGAACCTGTTTGGGCAGAACGCGCCGGCGATTGCGGCCGCTGAGGCGCTGTATGAGCAGATGTGGGCCGCCGATGTGGCCGCGATGGTGGGGTATCACGCGGGGGCGTCGGCGGCCGCGGCGCGGTTGGCTGCCTGGCCGGGTGCCTTGTCGGGTTTGGCGGGCCCGTCGGGATTGTTCGGGTCGAGCACACCGCTGGCCGGGGCACAGCTCGGCATCCAAGCGTTCGCCGCCGAAGCGGTGGCCGGCCCGGCCGCCGCTTCCCAGGGGCTGAGCGACTTCGTCGTGAACCTGGGGTTTGGCAACATCGGTTCCTTCAACCTGGGTAGCGGCAACATCGGTGGCGTCAACCTCGGCAGCGGCAACATCGGCAGCCAAAACCTAGGAAGTGGCAACTACGGCGGCCTGAACTGGGGCAGCGGAAACACGGGGACCGGAAACACTGGCAGCGGGAACGCCGGTGACTACAACCCCGGCAGCGGAAACTTCGGTAGCGGAAACCTCGGCAGTGGCAATATCGGCAGCCTCAATTTGGGCAGCGGAAACTTCGGCACCCTCAACGTCGGCAGCGGGAATAATGGCGATGTGGCCATCGGCAGTGGAAACATCGGAGACTTTATCCTCGGCAGCGGGAATAACGGTGATAACAACATCGGGTTCGGAAACCTCGGTACCGGAAATATCGGGTTCGGGAACAAGGGCAACAACAACATCGGCTTCGGGCTTACCGGTAATGGTCAGATTGGCTTCGGCGCTCTGAACTCCGGTACCGGAAATATCGGCTTGTTCAACTCGGGAAATAACAATATCGGTTTCTTCAATTCGGGAAATAACAACATCGGCTGGGCGAACTCTGGCAACGGGAACACGGGTTTCGGGAACGCGGGCAACTTCAATACGGGCTTCTGGCACGCGGGCAATTCAAATACTGGCTTCGGAAGCGCGGGTAACGGAAACTTCGGAATCTTCAATGCCGGAGACACAAACGTGGGCAGCTTCAACGTGGGCTGGCAGAATACCGGCTCGGGGAATTCGGGCGCGGGGAATACCGGTTTCATGAATGCGGGTGACTCGAATACCGGCTTCTTGAACGCCGGTAATGTCAACACCGGGTTCTTTAACGCGGGAAATGTCAACACCGGTGGATTCAATGGTGGCGACCTCAACACCGGCTTCGGTAGCGCGCTTACTCAAGCAAGCGCAAACTCGGGCTTTGGGAACCTGGGCACCGGCAACTCCGGCTGGGGAAATAGCGACCCCTTGGGGTCCGGCAACTCCGGCTTCTTCAACATCGGCACCGGAAACTCGGGCTTCTCAAACGCCGGGCCGTCTTCCCTCCTTGGCTTCAACTCTGGGTTCGCAAACGTTGGCACGTTCAATGCGGGGATTGCAAACTCAGGTAACAACCTCGCGGGCATCTCCAACTCGGGTGACGACAGCTCGGGCGTCCTAAATTCGGGCGATCAGAACTCCGGTGGCTTCAACTCGGGCGTCGGACTGTCTGGCTTCTTCAGGTAGCCGCCGCAACCAAGTATCGGTATTCCCCTATTCGTTGGCGACTCGAGTGGCTAGGGCTACCTGCGGTGGGTTGGCCGCGGCCGGTGGTGTTGGGGGTGGGGGACATGGGGTGGGAGGTGTTGCGTGTCGGTCTCGGTAACGCGCGGGTGTGCGGTTGAGAATACGTGTAGAGGAGGGGTGGGTTGATGAACTTTTCGGTGTTGCCGCCCGAGGTCAATTCGCTGCGGATGTTTTCTGGTGCGGGGTCGGCGCCGATGTTGGCGGCGGCGGCGGCCTGGGAGGGGCTGGCCGCGGAGTTGGGGTCGGCGGCGGATTCGTTTGCGTCGGTGACCTCGGGGTTGGCCGGTCAGGCGTGGCAGGGGCCGGCGGCGGTGGCGATGGCGGCGGCGGCGGCGCCGTATGCGGGGTGGTTGAGTGCGGCGGCGGCGCGGGCGGCGGGGGCGGCGGTGCAGGCCAAGGTGGTGGTGGGTGCGTTTGAGGCGGCGCGGGCGGCGACGGTTCCGCCGGTGGTGGTGGCGGCCAATCGGAATGCGGTGGTGCGGTTGGTGTTGACGAACCTGTTTGGGCAGAACGCGCCGGCGATTGCGGCCGCTGAGGCGCTGTATGAGCAGATGTGGGCCGCCGATGTGGCCGCGATGGTGGGGTATCACGCGGGGGCGTCGGCGGCCGCGGCGCGGTTGGCTGCCTGGCCGGGTGCCTTGTCGGGTTTGGCGGGCCCGTCGGGATTGTTCGGGTCGAGCACACCGCTGGCCGGGGCACAGCTCGGCATCCAAGCGGCCCCCGCCGAGGCGGCCGGACCCGCCGTGGCGGCTCCGCTGCAGGGCATCAATGTCGGCCTGGGAAACATCGGCTCCCTCAACATAGGCAGCGGAAACATCGGTGACACGAATTTCGGCAGCGGCAATATCGGCAGCCAAAACCTGGGCAGCGGCAATATCGGCAGCACGAACCTGGGCAGCGGCAATCAGGGTGACGTCAATCTGGGTAGCGGCAACATCGGCAACTTCAACTTCGGCGGCGGCAACTTCGGTAGCCAAAACCTGGGCAGCGGCAATATTGGCAGCCACAACCTGGGCAGCGGAAACATTGGTAATACTAATGTCGGCAACGGTAATATTGGCGACACGAACTTCGGGAACGGCAACAACGGAAATCTCAACTTCGGCAGCGGGAACGTCGGTAGTAACAACGTCGGCTTCGGCAACACTGGAAGCGGCAACTTCGGATTCGGGAATACCGGGAACAACAATATCGGCTTTGGTCTCACCGGCAATGGTCAGATCGGGATCGGCGCCCTGAACTCTGGCAGCGGAAACATCGGCCTCGGTAACTCCGGCACCGGGAACATCGGTTTCTTCAACTCCGGCTCCGGCAACGTCGGATTCGGGAACTCCGGTATTGGAAACACCGGTTTCGGAAACGCGGGTAGCACCAACACCGGCTTCTGGAATGGCGGTAATACCAATACCGGCGCCGCAAACGCCGGGGCGGGCAACTTCGGCTTTTTCGATTCCGGCAACTTCAACGCGGGCAGCTTTAACGCGGGCAACTCAAACACGAGCTTTGGGAATGCGGGCAACGTCAATAGTGGCTTCCTTAACGCCGGGAACATCAACTCCGGCTTCGCAAATGCCGGCCATGTCAACACCGGTTTCGGAAACGCGGGCAACACCAACACGGGTGGGCTGAACGGCGGCACCCTCAACACCGGATTCTTCAGCGCGGCGACCCAGGTCGGCCCCAACTCGGGCTTCTTCAACGTCGGCACCGGCAACTCAGGTTTTGGCCAGAACGACCCGTCTGGCAGCGGCAACTCGGGCATCCAGAACTCGGGTTTCGGTAACTCGGGCTACGTCAATACCAGCACCACCCTATTGTTCGGTGGCAACTCAGGCATTCTGAACACGGGTTATGGGAACGCGGGCTTCTACAATGCGGCTGTCCAGAACGCGGGCTTCGCCATTGCGGGCGTCATGACTTCGGGCATTTTGAACTCCGGAACCGGCAGCTCGGGTCTGCTGGTCATCGGAAATGGGCTCTCGGGCTTCTTCAAGAATTTCCTGTAGCGCGATGGGGGTTGTCGCATCAACCGCAGGTGAACGTCCGAAGGGGTCGTTCCGGTGTCCGCCGGTGCCCGATCGGTGAGGTCTGACGTGCGCACATGCGGCGGCATCGACCGGTGATGGGCTTGCGTGGGGTCTCATTCTCGGTGGGCAGACAGTGGTTAACGATGGTCAGTAGTGGGCTATGGCGGATTCGGCGAAGGCGGGTACTTTTGGTGTGGGTTGTCTTACAATTCAGCGATGGGCTCGCGTCCGTGCGTGACCGTAGTCGGTGAGTGATGTGGGGTTGCGATGATTCCGGAGTTCGCCTGGTTGCCGCCGGAGATTAACTCGGCACGAATCTTTGCCGGTGCCGGGCCGGGTCCGTTGTTGTCGGCGGCTGCGGCATGGGAGGGGCTGGCGTCGGATTTGCGGGCGTCGGCGGCGTCGTTTGATTCGGTGATAGCCGGGTTGACCAGTGGGCCGTGGGCGGGTCCGTCGTCGGTGGCGATGGCGGCGGCGGCCGCGCCGTATGTGGGCTGGTTGAGCGCGGCGGCTGGGCAGTCGGAGTTGGCGGCCAGCCAGGCGCGGGCGGCGGCGACGGCCTTTGAGACGGCGTTGTCGGCCACGGTGCATCCGGCGGCGGTGACGGCCAATCGGGTGTTGTTGGGGCTGTTGGTGGCGACCAACCTGTTGGGTCAGAACACTCCGGCGATTGCCGCCACCGAGTTCGATTATGTGGAGATGTGGGCCCAGGATGTGGCCGCGATGGTGGGGTATCAGGCCGGGGCGGTGTCGGTGGCTGAGACGTTGACGCCGTTCAGCGTGCCGCCGTTCGATCTGGTGGGATTCGCCTCCCAGGTGGGTACCGTTCTCGGGACCGGTGCGGCGCTGGGCAAATCCGTGGTCCTGGGGGCCCAGGGGGCGGTGCAGGGCGTTCCGACCCTGTTGGCCGGGGCCACAACTGCGGTCCCCGCCGTGGCGACGGCGGCGCAATCGATGGCGTCAGCGGTGCCGGTGCAGTCGGTGCTGTCGGCGGCGCCGACGGCGCTGTATCCGCTCAGCATGATGTTGGGGCCGCTGATGAATGCGGCGCAGTCGGCGAACGCGGGCTCGGCCGGGTTGGCGAATGCGGCGGCGGCCGGGCTGGGCGCTGAGATGCCCAAGTTTGTCGGGGACACCACCCCGAAGGGTCTGGGTGGTGCGGGTCTGGGTGCGGGCGCGGCGGGCGAGCTCGGTAAGGCGCGGTTGGTGGGGTCGATGTCGGTGCCGCCGACGTGGCAGGGGTCGGTGCCCAAGGCGATGGCCAGCTCGGCGATGTCGGGGCTGGGCGCGCTGCCGGCTGAGATGGCGCAGGCGGGGGCCGTCGGTGCGCCTATGGGAATGATGCCTTTCCCGATGGGTATGGGCGGCGCGGGGGCCGGCATGCCCCCGGGCATGATGGGCCGCGGTGGCGCGGGTGCGCATGTGGTGCAGTCGCGCCCCAGCGTGATCCCGCGGACCGGCATCGGATAGGGCGGGGGTGATTGGTCGGGGCCTGTGTGTTGGGCCCTGATGCGCCACGTTGGTGGCGCCGCATGTGGTTGATTGTGAACGGATTGGGAAAGGACGGGTGTGGTGGCTACTCGGTTTATGACGGATCCGCACGCGATGCGGGACATGGCGGGCCGGTTTGAGGTGCACGCCCAGACGGTCGAGGACGAGGCCCGGCGGATGTGGGCGTCGGCGCAAAACATTTCCGGTGCCGGCTGGAGCGGTCTGGCCGAGGCGACCTCGCTGGACACCATGGGCCAGATGAATCAGGCGTTTCGCAACATCGTGAACATGCTGCACGGGGTGCGCGACGGGCTGATCCGGGACGCCAACAACTACGAGCAGCAAGAGCAGGCATCCCAGCAGATCTTGAGCAGTTAGGACATCAGCTATGACGATCAATTACCAGTTCGGCGACGTGGACGCCCACGGCGCCACGATCCGGGCGCAGGCGGCGGCGTTGGAGGCCGAGCACCAGGCGATCGTGCGCGATGTGCTGGCGGCCGGGGACTTCTGGGGCGGTGCCGGGTCGGTGGCCTGCCAGGAGTTCATCACCCAATTGGGCCGCAATTTCCAGGTCATTTACGAACAGGCCAACGCGCACGGGCAGAAGGTGCAGACCGCCGGCAGCAACATGGCGCAAACCGACTCCGCGGTGGGTTCGAGCTGGGCCTGATCTTCCTTGGCGTCGCGAGGCATGGCCGACAATCCGCGGGAGCGGATGACACCGGGGAACGGGTGCGCGCGCTGAGAGACACCCATTTCCGCCGGGCAACGTCACCAAACTGATTCCCGAACCGAATGCCTAACGCCAGGATCATGGCAACCTGGTGTCAGGATCTTGGGAAAAGCGCGGACTTTTGGTGCGGATTGTTTTACGATCCGTCGGTGGGTTTGCGCCCATGTACGGTCGTTGTCAGTATTCGTCGGAGCCGGTGATGCGGCTGACAGATGTGGGGTTGCGATGATTGCGGAATTCGCCTGGTTGCCGCCGGAGATTAACTCGGCACGAATCTTTGCCGGTGCCGGGCCGGGTCCGTTGTTGTCGGCGGCTGCGGCATGGGAGGGGCTGGCGTCGGATTTGCGGGCGTCGGCGGCGTCGTTTGATTCGGTGGTAGCCGGGTTGACCAGTGGGCCGTGGGCGGGTCCGACGTCGGTGGCGATGGCGGCGGCGGCCGCGCCGTATGTGGGCTGGTTGAGCGCGGCGGCTGGGCAGTCGGAGTTGGCGGCCAGCCAGGCGCGGGCGGCGGCGACGGCCTTTGAGACGGCGTTGTTGGCCACGGTGCATCCGGCGGCGGTGACGGCCAATCGGGTGTTGTTGGGGCTGTTGGTGGCGACCAACCTGTTGGGTCAGAACACTCCGGCGATTGCCGCCACCGAGTTCGATTATGTGGAGATGTGGGCCCAGGATGTGGCCGCGATGGTGGGGTATCAGGCCGGGGCGGTGTCGGTGGCCTCGATGTTGACGCCGTTTAGCGTGCCGCCGCTGGAACTGGCCGGGTTGGCCAGTCAGGTCAATGCGCAGGTTGCCGGGATGGCGGCGGCGGCGACGGCGGCGGTGTCTCCGGTGGCCGAGGGTGCGCTGCTGGCGGCCCCGGCCATGGTGACGGCCGCGCAATCTGCGGTGGCGGGCATGCCGGTGCAGTCGATGCTGTCGGCGGCGCAGATGGCGATGTATCCGGCCAGCATGATGTTGGGGCCGCTGATGAATGCGGCGCAGTCGGCGAACGCGGGCTCGGCCGGGTTGGCGAATGCGGCGGCGGCCGGGCTGGGTGCTGAGACGCCCAAGTTTGTCGGGGACACCACCCCGAAGGGTCTGGGTGGTGCGGGTCTGGGTGCGGGCGCGGCGGGCGAGCTCGGTAAGGCGCGGTTGGTGGGGTCGATGTCGGTGCCGCCGACGTGGCAGGGGTCGGTGCCCAAGGCGATGGCCAGCTCGGCGATGTCGGGGCTGGGCGCGCTGCCGGCTGAGTTGGCGCAGGCGGGGGCCGCCGGAACCGGTGGCATGGGAATGATGCCGATGCCGATGGGTATGGGCGGCGCGGGGGCCGGTATGCCCCCGGGCATGATGGGCCGCGGTGGCGCGGGTGCGCATGTGGTGCAGTCGCGCCCCAGCGTGATCCCGCGGACCGGCGTCGGATAGCGCCGACCGGTTGGAGGTTCTCCGGCGACCGTGTGGTAGCGGCTGCTGGCCGCCAATGCTTCGCTTCGGTGATCGGTATGCGGACGGGCTGCCTGTCGACGCCGATGCCCACGAGCCAGAACGGATCTGAACCTGACTCAGATATGCCCCATTCCGCTGGTCATCAGCAGAACCCCGAGCAGCGCGATGATCACCGCGCACAGCTGTTGTCGGCGAGCTTTGACCCAACCCTGCACCGTGGACATGATCTGGTCGGCCTTCCCCGGCGCCGCCAGCCGGCTGGCGAGCGGGACCTCGACGAACGCCAAGGCCACCAGGGTGTACACCCCGGCCGCAGTGATCTGACTGCCCACAGCGGCTCCCGAGCCCACAATGGCGGTCAGCGCCGCCAGGAACCTGAAGTCCACCAGCATCCCGATTCCGAGGATGAACGCCACCCGCAACGGCCTGGCCTGCAACGCCTCCCTCGCGCGCAGCGACAATCTGGCGACCGCGGTCGACGTCAGCACCCGCAGCGCAGATGTGGTGCCGCCGGTCACGCCCAGCCGCGCTCGGTGACGTGGCAAGACGCCAGCCGCGAGTCCGGCGATGAGCAAGGCCAGCACACCCATCGCGATCTGAATGTGTCCGGCGGTGGAGCCAGCGGCGGCGCTTTGCACCCGGTGCATGGCTGCGAGCGCGTAGTCGCGCAGCCCGAATAACACACCCACGGCCAGAACCACGCTGATTGCGATGCCGCCGAGCCAGAACGCGACCAGCTGACCGGCGGCACGAGGCCGCGACGATAACAGAACACTGATCCCGATTCGCACCGGGTCCGCGGTCGCCACCAGAGCCAACACCAGCACCGTGCCCCACATGGCACCGGACGCTACAGCGACGCCGCGGGTCGCGAAACCCGTTTTAGGCATCGATTTTCCGATCACGACCGAATTACTCGAGCCCGGGATTTTGTCTGGCGGCAAAGTAAGACGGCTCGAAGTGACATGCCCTCTCGTCGAAAGCGGATGACCGGTCGCTGACCTCGAAGAATGCCCCCAATGCGGGTGCGGAAGTCGGGCGGAGAAATGGTTCTATGAGGGTTCGATCAGGAACAAAGGATTGGATAAATTTTTTGGAACGTCCTTCGTATGGCGTTGTGCTGCAACCGTTGACGGCCGATAGCACCCAGGGCGTCGGCCGGGTGGGGTCACAGATCTCCTGCTGGCGACGCGCTCGCATCTGCTGTCGCCAGACAGGCCGCGCGCGACACGCCGCCTGTCGTATCGCGATTGCCCACCGTCGCATCTATACCGTGATTTCCACATGCGGGCAGGGAGGCAGGTCCAGTGAGCGCAAACCCATTTGTGGGAATGTCACGACGAGAGTTCTTGGCAAAGCTTACCGGCGCGGGCGCCGCGGCGCTGCTGACGGACTATGCCGGCCCGGTGATCGACAAGGCCTACGGCGCCGGGCCGTGCCCCGGTCATTTGACCGACATCGAGCACATCGTGTTGTTGATGCAAGAGAACCGGTCCTTTGACCACTACTTCGGCACGCTCTCGAGCACCCGCGGTTTCAACGACCCGTCGCCGGCGTTCGCGCAGAAGGGCTGGAACCCGATGACGCAGGCGCTGGATCCCGCAGGGACCACCATCCCGTTTCGCCTGGACACCACCCGAGGCCCCTTCCTGGACGGTGAATGCGTCAACGACCCCGAGCACCAGTGGGCCGCGATGCACCGTGCATGGAACGGCGGCGCCAACGACAACTGGCTTCCGGCGCAGGCGGTGACCCGGGCGGGACCTTACGTCCCCATGACCATGGGTTATTACACGCGCCAAGACATCCCGATCCACTATTTGCTGGCCGACACGTTCACAATTTGCGACGGCTACCATTGCTCGCTCTTGACCGGCACCCTGCCCAACCGGCTGTACTGGCTCAGCGCCCACATCGACCCGGCGGGCACCAACGGTGGACCGCAGCTCGTGGAACCGGGCTTCCTGCCGCTGCAGCAGTACAGCTGGCGAATCATGCCGGAGAACCTGGAAGAGGCCGGCGTGAGTTGGAAGGTTTACCAGGCCAAAGACGCCGGACGGTTCATCAACACACCCATCAGCAACAACGGGCTGGTCCAGGCTTTCAAGCAGTCCGCGGATCCGAGGTCAAACCTGGCCCGTTTCGGCATCGCACCGAGCTACCCCGTGGACTTCGCCGCCGACGTCAAGGGCAACCGGCTGCCGAAGGTGTCCTGGTTGGTTCCGCCGTTCATCCAGTCCGAACACCCCGCGCTGCCGGTAGCCCTCGGCGCTGTGTCCATGGTGACGGCACTGAGGATTTTGCTCTCCAACCCCGCGGTGTGGGAAAAGACCGCGCTGATTATCAGCTACGACGAAAACGGTGGCTTCTTCGACCACGTCACGCCCCCCACCGCACCACCGGGGACTCCCGGCGAATATGTCACGGTCCCCGACATCGACGCGGTTCCCGGGTCCGGTGGCATCCGCGGACCGCTCGGCTTGGGCTTTCGCGTCCCCTGCATCGTCATTTCGCCGTTCAGTCGCGGCGGCCTGATGGTCCACGACACGTTCGACCACACCTCGCAGCTGAAATTGATTCGCGCACGCTTCGGCGTGCCGGTCCCCAACTTGACCACCTGGCGAGACGGCGTGGTCGGCGACTTGACCTCGGCGTTCAACTTCGCCAGCCCGCCCAACCCGGGCAAGCCCCACCTGAGTCACCCGCTGCTGGCCGCCGTGCCGAAACTGCCTCAGTGCGTGCCCAACGTCGTGCTGGGGAGCACCGACGGCGTACTACCGAGCATTCCTTATCGGGTGCCCTTTCCGCAGTCCATGCCAAACCAGGAAACCACGCCGGTACGCGGGATTCCCAGCGGGCTCTGCAGCTAAATGGAAACCGCGCCTAGTTTCTGCTGAACCCGTCGGCGCGCGTTTGCGTTAATTGTGGGAGCAAACCTCTCGACGATCGCGACAACGGCGCGCGGCTTGGCTGGCAATACACACAAGCCGTGCCCGACACGCCGGTCGGCGTATCGGTCCGGACCGTCATCGTAACTATACCGTGATCAGCAAGCGGCGGCGGGCAAGGAGGGCGTGTGGGGAGCGAGCACCCGGTCGACGGAATGACTCGTCGGCAATTCTTTACGAAGGCTGCCGCCGCCACCACGGCCGGGGCTTTGATGTCATTGGCCGGTCCGATAATCGAAAAAGCCTACGGTGCGGGGCCGTGCCCGGGTCATTTAACCGATATCGAACACATTGTGTTGTTGATGCAGGAGAACCGGTCATTCGATCACTACTTCGGCACGCTATCTGGCGTCCGCGGGTTCGATGACCTCACCCCGCCGGTGGTTTTCGCGCAAACGGGTTGGAACCCGGCGACGCAGGCGGTCGATCCCGCCGGCACCACGCTGCCGTTCCGCTTCGACACCACCCGGGGTCCGCTGGTCGCCGGCGAGTGTGTCAACGACCCCGACCATGGCTGGATTTCCCAGCACGAGTGTCTGAACGGCGGCGCCAACGACCGCTGGCTGCCGACGCAGGCGCAGTTCAGCGCGCTGCCGGGCAATGTGCCCGTGACGATGGGCTACTACACGCGCCAAGACCTGCCCATCCACTACCTGCTGGCCGACACCTTCACGGTCTGCGACGGCTACCACTGTTCGCTGCTGGGCGGGACCACGCCCAACAGGCTGTACTGGATGAGCGCCTGGATCGACCCCGACGGCACAGACGGCGGGCCGGTGCTGGTCGAGCCCAACATCCAACCGCTGCAGCACTACAGCTGGCGCATCATGCCGGAAAACCTCGAAGACGCCGCCATCAGCTGGAAGGTCTACCAGAACAAGCTGCTGGGGGCACTCAACAATACGGTCGTTGGCTACAACGGGCTGGTCAATGATTTCAGGCAGGCCGCGGACCCGCGGTCGAACCTGGCCCGCTTCGGCATCGCCCCGACCTACCCGGTGGACTTCGCCGCCGACGTCAAGAACAACCGGCTGCCCAAGGTCTCCTGGGTGCTGCCGGGGTTCCTGCTGTCGGAGCATCCGGCATTCCCGGTGAACGTGGGCGCCGTTGCGATCGTCGACGTCCTTCGGATCTTGCTGTCCAACCCGGCGGTGTGGGAGCGAACCGCGCTGATCGTCAACTATGACGAGAACGGTGGCTTCTTCGACCACGTGGTGCCACCGACGCCGCCGCCGGGGACGGCCGGCGAATTCGTCACCGTCCCCGACATCAACTCGGTGCCGGGATCCGGTGGCATCCGTGGCCCGATCGGTCTGGGTTTCCGGGTGCCCTGCATCGTCATTTCGCCCTTCAGCCGCGGCCCCCTGATGGTCCACGACACCTTCGACCACACATCGACCCTGAAGTTCATCAGCGCGCGGTTCGGTGTGCCGGTGCCCAACATCAGTGCCTGGCGGAACGCCACCGTCGGCGATATGACCTCGGCGTTCAACTTCGCCGTCCCGCCAAACTCCTCGAAACCCAACCTGGACCACCCGCGGCTGCAGGCGCTTCCGAAGCTGCCGCAGTGCGTTCCCAACGCGGTGTTGGGCACGACGACGAAGACATCCATTCCCTATCGTGTGCCATTCCCGCAAGCCATGCCCTCCCAGGAAACCACGCCCGTCCGCGGAATTCCCAGCGGCCCGTGCTGAGTAAAGATTCTCCAATGGCAGCGAATTCGATGGGTAGCGCGACGTTGAACGACATCATTGCCGGTACGTGAAATTCGCATCCGGTACGCCGTTTAGCGTTACGAAGGAGGACGGGCGAGGTGCGTCGAAGCCCATTCGCTTCAATGTCGCGTCGGGAATTCCTGGCAAAGGCCACCGGTGCCGGTGCCGCGGCGTTTCTGACGGACTGGGCCGCCCCGGTCATCGAAAAGGCTTACGGTGCCGGCCCCTGTCCCGGCCATTTGACCGACATCGAGCATATCGTGTTGTGCCTGCAGGAGAATCGGTCGTTCGACCACTACTTCGGCACGCTCTCCGCCGTCGACGGATTCGACACCCCGACGCCGCTGTTTGCGCAGCACGGCTGGAATCCGCAGACCCAGTCGCTTGACCCCGCCGGCATTACCCTGCCCTACCGCATCGATACCACCAGGGGGCCCAACGGCGTTGGTGAATGCGTCAACGACCCCGACCACCAGTGGATTGCCGCACACTTGTCCTGGAACGGCGGCGCCAACGATGGCTGGCTGGCGGCACAAGCCAGAACCCGGTCGGTGGCCAACACCCCGGTGGTGATGGGCTACTACGCGCGTGCGGACATACCGATCCACTACCTGCTGGCGGACACGTTCACGATCTGCGACCGGTACTTCTCCTCGCTTCTGGGCGGGACCATGCCCAACCGGCTCTACTGGATCAGCGCCACCGTCAACCCCGACGGCGATCGAGGCGGGCCGCAGATCGTCGAGCCCGCCATCCAGCCGAAGTTGACCTTCACCTGGCGCATCATGCCGCAGAACCTCAGCGACGCCGGCATCAGCTGGAAGGTCTACAACAGCAAGCTGTTGGGCGGGCTCAACGACACGACGCTGAGCCGAAACGGCTATGTGGGCAGTTTCAAGCAGGCGGCAGACCCCAGGTCCGACCTGGCCCGCTACGGCATCGCGCCGAGCTACCCCGGCGACTTTGTCCGCGACATCATCAACAACAGGCTCCCCCAGGTCTCCTGGGTCGTCCCGCTCACCGTCGAGTCCGAACACCCCTCGTTCCCGGTGGCGGTGGGGGCCTGGACGATCGTGAATCTGATCCGAGCATTGCTCCGTAATCCGGCGGTCTGGGAGAAAACCGCGCTGATCATCGCCTATGACGAGCACGGTGGCTTCTTCGACCACGTCACACCGCCCACGGCGCCGGCGGGCACGCCCGGCGAATGGATCCCCAACAGTGTTGACATCGACAAGGTCGACGGCTCCGGCGGCATCCGCGGGCCCATCGGTTTGGGCTTTCGGGTCCCGTGTTTTGTGATCTCGCCCTACAGCCGGGGTGGCTTGATGGTCCACGACCGGTTCGACCACACCTCACAGCTGCAATTGATCGGCAAGCGGTTTGGGGTGCCGGTTCCCAACTTGACCGCCTGGCGGGCCAGCGTGACCGGCGATATGACGTCGGCATTCAATTTCGCCGTACCGCCAAACCCGTCGCCGCCAAACCTGGACCGCCCGGTGCGTCAGCTGCCGAAGGTCGCCACGTGTGTGCCCAATCTGGTGCTGGGACTGGTGAACGAAGGGCTGCCCTATCGGGTGCCGTATCCGCAGTCGATGCCGAGCCAGGAATCCGGACCCGCCCGCGGCCTGCCCAGCGGCATCTGCTAGCCGCTCGACGGTGCCCACCAGCCCGGCCGGATGATGCCGTCGACGTGAAGTTGTCGTCCCCCGGCGGCACGCGGACGTGGGTGGGTAGGCGTGCCGTCCAAACCCGCGGGGTGTCCCGGCAGAGAATTCGGTGAAATTCGGATTATTTCGCCGAAATTGCCTTACGATGCTGAGTGCTCGGTGGTGCGGCGTGGCCATCGGGTGATTGTGTTTCGGATGGCAGTGGAAGGGGACGGCGTGCTATTGCCTCTTGGCCCGCCCTTGCCGCCCGATGCGGTGGCGGCGAAACGGGGTGAGTCGGGCTTGCTCGGGGGTTTGTCAGTTCCGCTGAGTTGGGGCGTGGCGGTACCACCCGACGATTATGACCACTGGGCGTCGGAGTCCAAGGAGGGCGCCGGCGCCGACCTCGTGCCCGGCGCGGTGGATCCGGAGCCCGTCGCCGCCGGCATGGAGGACGAGTGGGAGGGCTGGGCTGCGTGGCGCGAGTGGGAAGCCGAAAACGCCGAACCGCGCTTTGAAGTGCCACGCAGCAGCGCCAGCGTGATACCTCACTCTCCGGCAGCCGGTTGAGAGAGAGGGGGAAGAGGACAGTCGTTGGTTACGGTGATCGGCGACTTAGGTTCCCGCGGTCGGCGATCGCAACAGTCAATCTGCACATCAATCTGCACGAGTAGTCCCAGGTAAATTCAGGTAGCAACAAGGAGACAAGCAACATGGCAACGCGTTTTATGACCGACCCGCACGCGATGCGGGACATGGCGGGCCGGTTTGAGGTGCACGCCCAGACGGTCGAGGACGAGGCCCGGCGGATGTGGGCGTCGGCGCAAAACATTTCCGGTGCGGGCTGGAGCGGTCTGGCCGAGGCGACCTCGTTGGACACCATGACCCAGATGAATCAGGCGTTTCGCAACATCGTGAACATGCTGCACGGGGTGCGCGACGGGTTGATTCGCGACGCCAACAACTACGAGCAGCAAGAGCAGGCCTCGCAGCAGATCCTTAGCAGCTAGCACCGGACCGTCGGCTTCGATTCAGGAGGACATCAGCTATGACCATCAACTACCAGTTCGGCGATGTGGACGCCCACGGCGCCACCATTCGCGCGCAGGCGGCGTCGCTGGAGGCCGAGCACCAGGCGATCGTGCGCGATGTGCTGGCCGCCGGGGACTTTTGGGGCGGCGCCGGGTCGGTGGCCTGCCAGGAGTTCATCACCCAGTTGGGGCGCAACTTCCAGGTGATCTACGAGCAGGCCAACGCCCACGGCCAAAAGATCCAGACCGCCGGCAGCAACATGGCGCAAACCGACAGCGCCGTCGGCTCCAGCTGGGCCTAAGGCCGAGCACCTGTGGTTCGCGGCGGGCGCGCACCGGTGGCTAGCCGGTCCGCCAGCCGTACCGGTTGACCGCGCACGCACACGCACGGGTGGCCACTGGCCCCCTGCGCGTGCGGGCGCGGTTTGATGGCTGGTGTGGCCCGGTTGGGGTCAGAACCGCCCACCGCCACCCATGAAGCCGCCGTCAGATGGGCCCCAGCTCGAGCCGCCCGGTGCGTTCGCCGAGCCGCCGAACGAGGTGGGGCTCCAGCCGCCGAATCCACCCCGCAGGCCCCCGCTGAGCAGGTCACCGATGATGATGCCGCCCAGGATCGCGCCGACGTCGCTGCCGCCGCCACGGGTGTAGGCGCGCTGAGCCGATCGCACGTCGGCGTTGGCCAGCGACTGCGCGTCGGCGGCCAGCGTCGACGCCGCATTGGCGTAGTTGATCGCCTCAGCCAGGTTGGTCGGCTGGGTGTCCCGGGCGGCCCGCAGCTGCCGTTTTGCCTCGGCGAGCCGGGTTCGGGCTTCGGGCCCGATGCTGCCGCGCCGAGTGTCGATGTAGTCGGACACCGCGCGCACCCGCGACTGAGCGGTGAACAACGCCTGCTCGAACGACCGGTTGAGCCGATCGGCGTTGGCCCGCTCTTGGGCCAGCGCGGCCAGCTGCCGGCCGAGGTCCGCGTCGGCCTTGGTCAGCCGGGCAAACGCGCCCAGCGGATCGTCGGGCCCAGCGCCGCGGGCACCGTCCAGCGCCCTGGCCGCCGCATCGCGCGCCGCGATCAGGTCACCGGTGTGCGCGGACACGGTGCCATGCGCACGCTGCAGTTGCTCGTTGGCGTGCTGGATGCTGGCCTGGATGTCGGCCAGCGCCGACGGCAGCGCGGCCACGGCGTGGCGGATGTCGCCGGCCGCGCGGTCCACCGCATCCAGTAGCGCCCGGGCCTGCCCCAGAGCGGACTCGGCGGCCCGCACGGAATCGACCAAGACGGTCTGCTGTCCGCTGACCGCGCGGGTTGCCAGTTCGCGCGCCGAGCCGATGGCGCGGTCGGCGAACGCCAGCCGTTCCTGGGCGGTGCTGACGTTGCCCGCGACCGACGTCAGTGCCGCGGAACCGAATTCGTTGTGCAGCTCGGCGAGCCGTTGTTCGGTGGGGGCGATGCGGGTGGTGAGTTCGACGTACTGCTGGGTCAGCAGATCGAGCCGGGACGGGGCGGTGATCACCAAATCGCGCAGTCGCTCGAAGGCCTCGGTCTGTGACTCGAGTTCGCGGTCGGCCTGCGCCGCCGACACGATCACCCGGGTGAGCAACTCACGCCGCTGGACCGGCGTTTCCGGGATGCCGTCGTCGAGTTGCTGGCGAATGGTGAACGCCTGGGAAAGGGCCGCTTTGGCGTTGTTCACCGCCTGGGTGAACGGTGCCGTTCGCTGGTCGCCGAACTCGTCGATGGCCAGGGCGAGCTCGTTGGCGCTGGTGCGCAACGCGTTGTCGACATCGACCACCATCGCCCGAGACAGGTCGTCAAGGGTATCCAGCGGCACGGCGGCCAGCGCCATCGGGTTGGTGGCGTCGACGCGCCGCGCCGCGGCCAACGCGTCGGCGCGCCGCCGTCGGGCGCGGCGGCGCATCACCATCAGCAGAACGGCCACGGCGACGACGATGACGCCCAGCGCGATCAGCAGCGTCACCCGGCCCGCCGAACTGGGTGATTTGTTGAGGCCGTTGGCTGCGGCCACCGCCGCACCGCTGAAGTCGCCGGTGCGCAGCGCCGGTTCGATGTGATTGCGGCGCAGGTTGTCGACCTGGCTTGGGCCGACGCCGGGCACCGTGGACGGCACCAGGAAGGCATACGCCCGGCTGGTGGTGGCCACGGCCAGCAGCACGTCGTCGTTGCCCAGCTCGCTGGTCTGCATCGTGCGCTGTGCCCAGCTCACCGCGGCCTGGTCGGAGAAGGTGTCGACGTAGACCACCCAGAGCCGGATGTGCCGGTCGGCGTAAAGATTGTCGATGGCTGAGGTCACCGCGGCGCGACCGGTAGCCGTCAGCACGCCCGCGTCGTCGGTGAGGTAGCCCGGCAGCCGGAATGGTGGTTGCGCGCCGGCCGGTGGCGCCGGCAGCACCCCTCCGGTGAGGCCCACGATCGTCAGGATGACGCCGAGCAGGCGAGCGATGCGCATACGGCCAATCTAGCCCGGCGCCCCGGTCCCCATATCCGATCTGCCTGGCAGACTGTGCCTCGGTGATGACGAATCAGCAAGACCCCTACGACGACTTCGACCGTCAGCGACGGGTGCGGGAGGCGCCGAAGACCGCGGCGTTGCCGGGGACCGAGGGCCAGCACCGCACCGCCTTCGCCCGCGACCGAGCCCGCGTGCTGCACAGCGCCGCGCTGCGCAGGCTCGCCGACAAGACACAGGTCGTCGGGCCCCGCGAAGGCGATACTCCGCGCACCCGGTTGACCCACTCGCTGGAAGTGGCCCAGATCGGGCGGGGAATGGCGGTCGGCCTGGGCTGCGATCTGGATCTGGTCGAGTTGGCCGGTCTGGCACACGATATTGGGCACCCGCCGTACGGGCACAACGGGGAACGGGCGCTCGATGAAGTCGCCGCCGATTGCGGCGGTTTCGAGGGCAACGCCCAGAACTTCCGCATCCTGACCAGCCTTGAGCCCAAAGTTCTTGATGCACGAGGATTTAGCGCGGGTCTCAACCTGACCCGGGCATCGTTGGACGCGGTCACCAAATATCCGTGGACGCGGACCGAACCAGGGCCTCGCAAGTTCGGGTTCTACGAGGACGACCGCGAGGCCGCGGCCTGGGTCCGCCGCGGCGCGCCCAGGGATCGGACCTGCCTGGAAGCACAGGTGATGGACTGGGCCGACGACGTGGCGTACTCGGTGCACGACGTCGAGGACGGGGTCGTTTCCGAACGCATCGACCTGCGCGTGCTCGCCGACGAGGACGACGCCGCGTCGCTGGCCAAGCTGGGGGAAAGCGAATTCGCCCGGCTGAGCGCCGACGACTTGATGGCAGCGGCCCGGCGGCTGTCGAGGTTGCCGGTGGTTGCCGCGGTCGGCAAATACGACGCCACCTTGTCGGCGGCGGTCGCGCTCAAACGGTTGACCAGCGAGCTGGTGGGCCGGTTCGCGTCGGCCGCGATCGCGACCACCCGCGCCGCGGCCGGTCCGGGGCCGCTGGCGCGTTTCCGGGCCGACCTGCAGGTGCCCGACCTGGTGCGTGCCGAGGTTGCGGTGCTGAAAATCTTGGCGCTGCAGTTCATCATGAGCGACCCACGGCACCTGGAAGCACAGGCCCGGCAGCGAGAACGCATCCACTGGGTGGCCCACTGGCTCTATTCCGGGGCACCGCAGACGCTCGACCCGGTGTTTGCCGCCGCGTTCAACACCGCCGCCGACGACGGTGCCCGGTTACGGGTCATCGTCGATCAGATCGCCTCCTACACCGAGGGTCGGCTGGAACGCATCGACGCCGGTCAGCTCGGCCACAACGCTTAGACTGAGCCCCGTGTCGAGTCCAGGTCGGTCCAGGATCTCCGATCGCGACATCGCCGCAATCCGCGAAGGTGCCCGCATCGAGGATGTGGTCGGTGACTACGTTCAGCTGCGCCGCGCCGGCGCCGACTCGCTCAAGGGCCTGTGTCCGTTCCACCACGAGAAGTCGCCGTCCTTTCACGTGCGGCCCAATCACGGCCACTTCCACTGCTTCGGCTGCGGCGAAGGGGGCGACGTGTACGCGTTCATCCAGAAGATCGAACACGTCAGCTTCGTCGAGGCGGTCGAACTGCTCGCCGACCGGATCGGCCACACCATCAGCTACACCGGCGCGGCCACCAGCGTGCGGCGTGACCGCGGCAGCCGCAGCAGGCTGATCGCCGCCAACGCCGCCGCGGCGGCGTTCTACGCGCAGGCGCTCGAATCCGACGAGGCGGCACCGGCGCGGCAATACCTCACCGAGCGCAGCTTCGACGCCGCGGCCGCCCGCCGCTTTGGCTGCGGATTTGCCCCCTCGGGCTGGGACTCGCTGACAAAGCATTTGCAGCGCATGGGTTTTGAGTTCAAGGAGCTGGAAGCCGCGGGCCTGTCCCGGCAAGGTCGGAACGGTCCGATCGACCGGTTTCACCGTCGGCTGCTGTGGCCCATCCGCACCTCGGCCGGTGAAGTGATCGGGTTCGGGGCCCGGCGGCTGTTCGACGACGACCCGATGGAGGCCAAGTACGTCAACACACCGGAGACGGTGTTGTACAAGAAGTCGTCGGTGATGTTCGGCATCGACCTGGCCAAGCGCGACATCGCCAAGGGACATCAGGCCGTTGTGGTGGAGGGCTACACCGACGTGATGGCCATGCACCTGGCCGGGGTCACCACCGCGGTCGCCTCCTGCGGCACCGCATTCGGTGACGAGCACCTGGCGATGCTGCGCAGGCTGATGATGGACGACAGCTTTTTTCGCGGCGAACTGATCTATGTGTTCGACGGCGACGAGGCCGGCCGCGCGGCCGCGCTCAAGGCGTTTGCGGGTGAGCAGAATTTGGCGGGTCAATCCTTCGTCGCGGTGGCCCCAGACGGCATGGACCCCTGCGATCTGCGGCTGGCCCTCGGTGACGGCGCGCTGCGCGACCTGGTCGCGCGGCGAACCCCGTTGTTCGAGTTCGCGATTCGTTCCGCGCTCGCCGAAATGGACCTGGACAGCGCCGAGGGCAGGGTGGCCGCGTTACGCCGCTGCGTGCCGATGGTGGGCCAGATCAAGGACCCCACGCTGCGCGACGAGTACGCCCGCCAGCTCGCCGGCTGGGTGGGCTGGGCCGATGTCGCGCAGGTCGTCGACCGGGTACGACGCGAAGCCAAGACGTCCACGAGCTCCCGCCGGGGTGGGCCGGGATCGAAGGCCGCCCGCCGGGCCGGGCCGGAGCCCGCCGACCAGCCCGCCGCCGAGGCCGCTGCCGCTCGTCCCGACCCGCGCGACCCGACGCTGTGGCCGCAGCGTGAGGCACTCAAATCGGCGTTGCAGTACCCGGCGTTGGCCGGCCCGGTGTTCGACGGCTTGGCCGTCGAAAGCTTCACCCATCCCGGATATGCGGCCGTTCGCGCCGCCATCGATGCCGCCGGTGGCACGGCGACCGGCATCTCCGGGGCGCCATGGCTCGACGCGGTGCGCCGGCAGACCACGTCGGCGCTGACCGCGGGCCTGATCACCGAGCTGGGGGTGGAGGCGATCCGGGTCGAGGACGACAAGCTGCCGCGCTACATCGCCGGGGTGCTGGCCCGCCTGCAGGAGGTGTGGGTGGGCCGGCAGATCGCCGAGGTGAAGTCGAAGTTGCAGCGCATGTCGCCGATCGAACACGGCGACGAGTATCACGCGCTGTTCGGCGACCTGGTCGCCATGGAGGCCTACCGGCGCAGCCTGCTGCAGCAGGCCAGCGGCGACGATCTGACCGCCTGAGGCGGGTTCGCCTCAGCGCGCGCTGTGCACCTGCGGCTCGACCCTGTGGTCGCCGGGGCGCTCCACCGGCCGGTCGGCTGGCCTGGTGAGAACGGCCGTCCGATCGTCGATCTCGGCCAGGGTCACCAATCCGGTATCGGGTGAGATCCGATTGGCGATCTTGCGACGCCCCCCGTCGATCAGCGACCTGGCGAGGGGGCTGCCGGTGAGCGCGCGATACGTGCCCACCAGCTGCTCGTAACGGCGGCGCCCGGCCTTTGCGCCCAGCACGTAACCCAGTCCCAGCACGGCGACATACCCGATCAAAGCGGTCCCTCCGACGTATGTTGCGTCTATCCTGCCTCATGCCCCCGAGCGCGGGCGCGCCGCATCTTGCCGGGAGGCCCGCGCAATCCCGCTAGTTGGGCGCGAGCATGCCAGTACGCTAGAGTCGTCCCGCGATCTGCGCCAGCCTTCGCCGGGGCCCGCTGATCCCCTGTAGCTCAATTGGCAGAGCGTTCGGCTGTTAACCGAAGGGTTGAAGGTTCGAGTCCTTCCGGGGGAGCGGTACCGGGTGGTGCGGCCCGACGACGCTGTTCGGCGGGTTTTCTCACGATCTCCCCAGAGACCTCTAATCAGCAGATTACAGGCGTGTAATTTCAGCGGACCGCGTTAAACTCGATGTCATGGCCTGCATGCTGGCATGCATCGCAGCAGCATCAGCAGCACTGATCGCGCTGAGTCCAGCAACGATCGCGTCGGCCCGAGCGGACAGCTCCGACGACGTGGCGTTTATCACTACCCTCGACTGGTTCAAGGTACCCTACCCGGGTACGGCGCAAGCGATCCAGCAGGCCAAGGCGCTTTGCCTGTTTTATGCGGTCAACGATGCCTTTTTTGAGCGTGGCGCGATCGAAATCCTCAAGTACAATCCCGATTACACCATCGACGATGCTGCTCATTTCGCCGGTGCCGCTACCGCGATCTACTGCCCCGAGCATGGCCCGCGATGATCACGAAAAATCCATTCTCCGTTGCCATTTCCCGCCTAATCTGAATCATGTTGGAGCGGAACATAACTCTGTTACGCTGCTGACCTGTGATCGAAGGGTTGAAGGTTCGAGTCCTTCCGGGGGAGCCGACGGTCGCGGTCGTCTCCGGCCGACCCCCGTTCGACGCTACGCCGCCGACGGGCGGCGAAGCCGGGTGACGACCGGGTATAGCTGGCAGCCAAGGCAGATGCCGAACGCGGCGTTGAGGAAGGCGGCGAACAGCGCGGACGCGGTCGCGACCATGCCCAGCACCGGGACGGCCGCCGCAAAGCCGACCACCCCGATGACCGCGAAGACCAGCCCGACCAGCTGGGCGAACTTCAGCGGTGGCACCGGCTCACGTTCGCTGACCGGTCCCAGCCGGGGCGCCACCAGCCTGGCGAACAGCAGCCCGTAGGGGCTCCGGCGCGGCCCCCGCGCCGCGCCGATCGCGAACACGGCGGCCTGGGCGCTCAGGATCACCGCCGCGGCCGGTTGGCTGAACGCTGACACGGCCAGCGCCACCACCAGAATGGCGGTGGTAATCCACGCGGCGAACCGCGGCCCCCGCACGTCTACTTGGTCGGTATCGGACGTCATCACACGCTCCTGTCGCGGGGTCGGACCAGCCAACGAACTGAAACGATCGGTTGCGCCGACGAGTGGGCGCGGCCGGCTCAGCGGCTAATGCGGCGACACCAACAACCCGCGGCGCGGCACAGCTCCACCGGGCAGCGCTTGCTGAGTCGCGGCTGCATACGGGCGGACATGGTGGCGATGCTACCCAGTAACTGGCCGCTCAAGCCAACAGCGGACGCAGCGCCGCCCGCAGATCGGCCGCCTTCGGCACACCCGCGGTGCGGTATCGCTGCCGCCCGTCGACGTCGAAGATGAACGTGGAGGGCAGCGAGAGCACCGATAACCGCTGGGCGGCGACCGGGTTGGCGTCGATGTCGAACTCCACGTGTGCCACCCCGGGCAGGTCGGCGCACACCTGGTCGATCACGCGACGCACCGCGGCGCACGGCCCGCACCAGTGGGCGCTGAAGTGCACGACGGTCGGCCCCGTGGTGGATAGGCCAAGGTCCGATGTGTCCCGATCGGACCCGGCGACGGTGCCGGGGCTGACCGCCCGCAGAACGCCCGAGCGGTGATTGGCCACCGCGCCGATCACGGTGGCGCTGGACAATGCCGCCAGGGTGGCGGTCGCGGCGAGCACAACACTGCTCACATCGGTCACCTCAGATGGAAAAGTCTTCGCCGTGCCACACCCCGGCCTCCGGCGGCCGGATGACGCGTTCGGGCGGCGGGCCGGCCTGGGCGCCGGGTTGCTTTCCGTTGCCCCGGGCCTCCAGCCGGGCCACCCGGATCAGCAGGGACCGCAGGCCCACCCCCACCAGATCGGGCAGCACCGAGTCGTCCGCGCTGGCGGGGCCGGGACTGCTGACGATCTGCCCGGGAACCCCGACGACCACGGCGCTGCAGGGGACCTCCTTGACCACGACGGCGTTGGCGCCGATCCGGCTGTCATCGCCGATCTTGATCGGGCCGAGGATCTTGGCGCCCGCGCCGACGATCACCCGGTCGCCGATGGTGGGGTGGCGTTTGCCGGTTTCCCGGCCGGTGCCGCCGAGGGTGACGCCGTGAAAGAGGGTGACGTCGTCGCCCACCTCCGCGGTTTCTCCGATCACCACGCCGGTCGCGTGGTCGATGAACAGGCCGTGGCCCAGCACGGCGCCGGGATGGATGTCCACGCCCGTCAGGATGCGGGTGAGCTCCGCGAACGCCCGTGCGGCCAGCCGGGCCCCGCGACCCCACAGCCAGTGGCTGATCCGATGGCCCCACACCGCGTGCACGCCCGGGTAGCAGAAGATGACCTCCAGCGCGGTGGGCCTGGCCGGATCACGCTCCCGGGCCACCCGGATGTCACGCCGTATCGCGTCCAGCATCGCTAGTCACCCAAGTCGGCGAACAGCGCGGTGCTCAGATAGCGCTCGCCAAAGTCGGGCAGCACCACGACGATCAGCTTGCCGGCGTTCTCCGGCCGGCGGGCCACCTCGAGCGCCGCCCACGCGGCCGCACCCGAGGAGATGCCGACCAGCAATCCCTCTTCCCGGGCCAGCCGCCGCGCCAGGTCGAGCGCGTCGTCGTTGCCGACGGTGAGGATCTCGTCGACCAGTCCCAGGTCCAGCACCGGCGGGACAAAGCCGGCGCCGATGCCCTGGATGGGGTGGGGACCCTTCTGTCCACCGGACAGCACCGGTGACGCGGCGGGCTCCACGGCGACGAACCGCGCCGAGGGCCGGCGTTCCTTGATCACCTGGGCCACCCCGGTGATGGTGCCGCCCGTGCCGATCCCGGATACGAAGATGTCGACCTTGCCGTCGGTGTCCTTCCACACCTCTTCCGCGGTGGTGACCGCGTGGATGGCCGGGTTCGCCGGGTTTTCGAATTGCTGAGGTATGAAATATCGGTCGTCGGTCTTGGCCAGCTCCTCGGCCTTGGCGATGGCCCCGGCCATGCCGTCGGCGCCCGGGGTGAGGATGAGCTCGGCGCCGTAGGCGCGCAGCAGCATCCGACGCTCGATGCTCATCGTTTCCGGCATGGTCAGCACGCACTTGTAGCCGCGTGCGGCCGCCACCATCGCCAGCGCGATGCCGGTGTTGCCGCTGGTCGGCTCCAGGATGATGGTGTCCGGCCTGATCAGCCCCGCCTGCTCGGCCGCATCGATCATGGCCACCCCGATGCGGTCCTTGACGCTGCCGGCCGGGTTGAAGGATTCCAGCTTGGCGACGACGTCGGCCACGGCGCCCTCGGTGACCCGTTGAAGCCGGACCAGCGGCGTGTTCCCGATTAGTTGGGTGATGTTCTCCGCGATGCTCATCTGCCTTCTCTCAGAATGTCGGACCAGGCCTCGTCCCAGCTGATGTCGAATTCGATGATCACGTCCGTGGGTACGGTCAGGGCAACCGGGGTGAACCGGTGCGGTGAGCCGTCTGACGCCACCCCGGTGAGCACCCGCCCGCCGATGGGGCGTGGGGTGGTCGCGGTCAATGTTATTGCCGACGTGCCGGGAGCGCGACGCAGGTAGAAGTCGATGCCCGGGTGGACGGTGCTGTCGATCGCGCGGCCGTCGACGTCAACGATGGCGTGGCCGGCGCCGGCACTCAGCCGCAGCGGGATGCGCACCCGGAACGGGCCGATGAGATCGGATTCGGCGGTCGCGTCGGTCGGGATGAGTCGGGGTTCCTCGGTTTTCCGAACGGCCTGCTCCGCCCCCGCCAGCAGGTAGTTGTAGAGGTGCACGACGCGGTCGGCGTTGCGATAGTGGCGGCTACCGGTCAGCCAGAAACCTACATCGTCGATGGTGGGCGTGCTGCCATCTGGTGTCGTCGCGATCAGCCGATAGTAGCGGTAGCCGCGCCCTCGGTTGCCGTGGCTGCTGGCCGACAGGGTGCTGCCGACGCCCAGGGTGCGTCGGTACCGGCCCCGACCCGGTCGCGTGGTCAACTGTGAGCCGGAAATGTCTTGCCAACCAAGGCCATCCACCGACTTCTGTAACTTTACGTCGACGGCGGTGATGGATTGGGTCTGCAACGAGTAGCCGCCCAGTTGTGGGTGGCCGTCGAATTCGAAGGTGATCGCTGCCCCGTGCGAACGGCGCATGCCGACCGGCACGTTCAGCGGTTGGGTGTCGAGGGCCAGGCCGTTGGTGAGATACCAGATCGCCGCCTGGGTTCCGGCGATCGCTTCGTGTTCGCTGATGTTGGCCGGCCCCAGGGGGTAGCCGGCGTCGCGCAATTGTTGGCTCAGTTGCGCGGTTGAACGCGTGGGGAAAGAGTGGCGCAGCGATGGCTGGTCGGGTGCGGTGCCATGGAAATCCAGCGAGTAGGCCTGCAGGTTCGGGTTGAGTTTGATCAGGTCGGTGTGCGCCGAGCTGCCGTCGGCGAACACGATCCGGTCGACCGTGTGCGAGTAGGTGCCGCCCTGGTAGCGGGTCATGCGGGTGAGTTCGGTGACGGGCCGGGCCAGAATCCGCCGAGAAGTCGCCACCGGCGCGCGCGTGCGACGCGGTGTGGATAACACGGTCATGGGTGGTTGATCTTTCTGAAGACGTGGTGCGCGCGTCGGGGCCGTGTCGAGGGCGGACCGGAGCACCGCCCGCAAACCGGACGAGCGCGACGATTGCTAGCGCGTCAGAAAATCAACAACAACAACAGCGCACGGCGAGGCAGCGCGTGGGAACCAATCGCAGCTGGACGGCCTGTTGCATGGCCCACACTATAGGGCATCGACCGCGGTTTCGGATGTTTCCCCTGGTTGAAGGTGTTCTGGGGACCGCCAACGCCCCCGACGAGGCTCAAAACGAGTCTCAGGCGCTCGGCGATCTCGCCGCCAGATAGCTTGCCAACGCTACGAAGACCGTTCCGCAGCTTTCGACGATCACCCCGCGCCGGTCGCTGCATCTGCTCGGCTGGGTGCCGGTGGAAGCCGGCATCTATCGGGTGAACCGGGTGGTCAACCCGGAGCGGGTCGCGGTCAAGGCCGAAGCGGGTGCCGGCACCGAGGCACCACTGCCGGAGACCTACGTCGACTATGAGACCAGCCCGCGCGAGTACACCTGCGGACGATTTCGACGCCCGTGTCCAACGCGCTGGGCACCGCGACGCCGGTGGCCAAGATCGTCGAGTTGGGTCACCGCTACGGCGCCCGATCAACGGCGCCCAGTCGATTCAGCATCTGCCGGTCAACGTCGCCGAGCTCGGCGTCGACTTCTTTGCGTTCTCCGGACACAAGATCTATGGCCCCACCGGGATCGGCGTGCTCTACGGGCGCGAGGATGCGCTCGCCGAGACCCCGCCGTGGCAGGGCGGGGGAAACATGATCGCCGACGTCACCCTGGAACGGTCGCTGTATCAGGGGCCGCCCAGCAAGTTCGAGGCCGGCACCGGCAACATCGCCGATGCGGTCGGGTTGGGGGAGGCGCTGCGTTACGTCGAGCGGGTGGGCATCGAGCGCATCGCCGCCTACGAGCACGCGTTGCTGGAGTACGCCACCCCACGCCTGGCCGACATCCCCGGTGTGCGGCTGGTGGGCACCGCCACCGAGAAGGCCAGCGTGTTGTCGTTCGTTGTGGCCGGACGCGATCCGCTCGAGGTCGGCAAGGCGCTCAACGCCGAAGGCATCGCGGTGCGTGCCGGCCATCACTGCGCCCAGCCGATCCTGCGTCGGCTCGGGCTGGAAGCCACGGTTCGCCCGTCGTTTGCGTTCTACAACACCCACCGGGAGATCGACGTCTTCCTCAACGCGGTGCGCCGCATCGCCGAGGGCGGCACCAGCCTGGGCTGAAGCGCCGCGCACCGAATCCGCACAACGAGCTGACCCGGCAGGCGCCGCCGCCTAAAGTTCATCTCCAGATCGCCACCGAGTAATCCGCGAACTGGGGCACCGCATGAACCGCACACAGCTCCTCACCCTGGTCGCCACGGGTCTTGGCCTGTTCATGATCTTCCTCGACGCGCTGATCGTGAACGTGGCACTGCCCAAGATCCAGGAACGCTTCGCTGTGGGCGAGGACGGACTGCAGTGGGTGGTGGCGGCCTATAGCCTCAGCATGGCGGTCTTCATCATGTCGTCGGCAACACTCGCCGATCTCTACGGCCGCCGTCGTTGGTACGTGGCGGGTGTTTTCCTGTTCACGGCGGGGTCCATCGTTTGCGGGTTGGCGCCCTCCCTCGCGGTGCTAGCCACCGCGCGGGGCGTCCAGGGTTTGGGTGCGGCGATCGTCAGCGTGACCTCGCTCGCTCTGGTCAGCGCGGCCTTTCCGGAACCGACGCAGAAGGCGCGAGCGATCGGGATCTGGACCGCCCTGGCCAGTGTCGGCGTGACGGTGGGCCCGACACTCGGCGGTCTGCTGGTGGACCAATGGGGGTGGCGCAGCGTCTTTTACGTCAACGCTCCCGTGGGCGCGCTCGTCATCCTGCTGACTCTGGGCTTCGTCCAGGAGTCACGCAACAGGCGGGCGCGGCGCTTCGATCTATCCGGGCAGACGTTGTTCATCGTTACCACGGGCACCTTTGTGTGCGCGATCATCGAAGGCCCCCAGGTCGGCTGGACGTCGCCGCGGATCCTCGCGCTGTTCTCGACGGCCACCGTCGGCTGGTTTCTCTTCTTGTGGTGCGAGCGCAGGTCATCGGATCCGATGATGGATCTGACCTTGTTCCGCGACGCCTCGTACGCGGTGTCCATCGCAACCATGTGCACGGTGTTCTTCGCTGTCTACGGGATGCTGCTGCTCACCACACAGTTCCTGCAGAATGTGCGTGGCTATACCCCGAGTGTGACCGGAGTGTTGATCCTCCCATTTGGCTTGGCCCTGGCCATCGTGTCGCCGCTGGTGGGGCAACTGGTTGCCCGGATCGGCGCGCGGGTCCCGATCCTCGTGGGGCTCTGCCTGTTGATGCTGGGTCTGCTCACGCTGATCGCCAGCGAGCACCGGAGCTGGTCCCTGGTGCTGGCCGGACTGGGCCTGTGCGGCACCGGCCTTGCGCTGTGCCTGACGTCGATCACCACGATCGCCATGACCGCGGTGCCCCAGGACCGCGCGGGGATGGCGGCCGGCATCATGAATGCCCAGCGGGCGATCGGCTCGACGATCGGGTTCGCGGTCATGGGCTCTTTCCTGGCGGCTTGGCTCGCGGCCACCCTCGAACCCCATCTGGTGCCCGCGGTGCCCGATCCCGTCCAGCGGCACGTCGTCGCCGAGGTCATCATCGACAGCGCCAACCCGCGAGCGCATGTGGGCGCGATTGTGCCGGCGCGGCAGATCGCACACCGTGACCCCGTCGCGATTGCGGAAGATGACTTCCTCGACGGCATTCGGGTGGCGTTCCTCATCGCCACCGTATCGCTGGTCTTCGTGTTCCTGGCCGGCTGGCGCTGGTTTCCGCGTGGTGTCCGTACCCCGGACAGCGATGCCGAGCGCGCGACTGCAGGCACCGCCGATCGCTGAATCCCGGAATCGACGGGGGTGGCCCGCCGGCGGGTTAGTCGTACACCGGCCGCCAGATGGTGTCGCGGATGGCTTGGCCGACATCGTCATGGGTCTTGGTGGCCACCCCGTCGGCGACGGCGGCCCGATAGACGGCCTCGGCGACGCTCGTCGAGACCGCGCACAAGTCTTGTACATCAGGCAACAGGGAATCCCCGGGCATGGCCGGATTAGCTTGGCGAGCAATGGATTTCGCTGCCGCTTGCAGCATGCCCTGGGTGAGCAGCCGGGCCCCGGCGACGATCACGCCCAGTCCGATGCCGGGGAACACCAGCACATTGTTGGCCTGGCCGATGGTGTAGCTGGCGCCGCCGTGGTCGACGGGCGCGACCGGGCTGCCGGTGGCAATCAGGGCCTTGCCGTTCGACCAGGCCAGGATGTCGGCCGGCATGGCTTCCATGCGCGAGGTCGGGTTGGACAACGGAAAGATCATCGGCCGTTCGCAGGCTGCCGTCATCGCCTCGACGACCTCCCGGGTGAACGCGCCGGAGACCGCCGAGCAGCCGAGCAGGATCGTGGGGGCGGCCAACTTGATCGCGTCAAGCAGCCCGACCCGATCCCCGGCGCCCAACCGATGGCGATTCTTGGCGTAGGGCGCCTGGAAATCGCGCAGGTCCGCCATGTCGTCGAAGAGCAGGCCGTGCTTGTCGATCGGCCAGATCCGCGAGGTGGCCTGCTCGCCGGTGGCGCCGTCGGCGACCATCGCGTCACGGATCTGATCGGCCACCCCCATGCCGGCGGTTCCCGCGCCGAAGACGATCACCGTCTGATCCCGCACCGGGACGCCGGTGATATGCGAACCGCCGTCGATGGCCGCCACCACCACCGCGCCGGTGCCCTGCACGTCGTCGTTGAACACGCAGTAGTCCGCACCATAGGTCGCCAGAATCATCCGAGCGTTCGCCGGACCGAAATCCTCGAAATGCAGCATCGCCCGCGGGAACAGCCGGTGAGCGGTCTCGATGTAGCGCTTGATGAACTCGTCATATTCCGGGCCGCGGCGTCGCGCGTGCCGATTGCCCAGATAGAACGGATCCCGTAGCAGCTGCTCGTTGTCGGTGCCGACGTCCAGGGACACGGCCAGGCAGCGGCGCGGATCGATGCCACCGCCGGCGGTGTAGAGCGCCAACTTGCCCACCGCGATCTGGATGCCACCGACACCCCAGTCACCGATGCCCAGGATGGCCTCGGCGTCGGTGCACACGATCAGGTCGACGTCGTCGGGTCCCAGCCCCAGTGTTTCGAAGGCTTTCGCGATCTCGTCCGGTTCGTCGATGCTGAGAAACAGTCCGCGCTGGCCACGGTATTCGTCGGAGAAGCGCTGGATCGCCTCGCCGACCGTGGGTGTGTAGACCACCGGCATCAGCTCGGGCAGATGGTCGACCAAGACCTTGAAGTACAACACCTCGTGGCGGTAGTGCAGCTGTTCGAGAAGCAGATTGCGGCCCAGATCCGTGGCCAGGCTCTGCAACTGGAGCCACACCCGTTCGGCCTGCTGGTCGAGCGTGAGCACCGCGGACGGCAGCCGTCCGGTCAGCCCCAGCCGTCGGCGCTGTTCGTGGGTGAAGCCGACCCCCCGATTGAGGCTGGGGGCGGCCAGCGCGGGCGGGATCCGTGGCACGCGGGCCTGGCTCATCGCAACCTCCGTCGCCGACATGACGCGTCACGTCACGGTAACCGAGGCGCTCGCGGCTTTCTGCCCCGGTTGGGTGACCTTGGCGAGGCTGACCGCGCACGCCTGGTATTCCGGCTGGCGCGATATCGCGTCGACGGCGTCGTTGGTGACGGCGTTGATCGCCAGGTATTCGCCGAAGGCGTCGTTCCAGTGGAAGGGTGCAAAACAGTCGCCTGGCCGCACCCGGTCGGTGACCACCGCCGGCGGCACCGCGCGGCCACGCCGGGATGCGATTTCGACCGCGTCGCCGTCGCGGATCTGAAGCCGGTTGGCATCGTCGGGATGGATCTGCACAAACGGGCCCGGGTTGAGCCTGTTGAACTTGGCGACCATGCCGGTCTTGGTCAGCGTGTGCCAATGATGCGGCAGGCGCCCGGTGTTGAGCAGGAACGGGTAGCCGGCGTCCGGCATTTCCGCGGGCGGCAGGTAGGGGCGGGCGAAGAACAGCGCACGACCGTTCGCGGTCGGAAACGCCAAGCGCGGCAGGTGGCCGTCCGCGCGAACCAGCCGCGTCTGGCTGACACCGTCGTTGCGGTAGCGGTGCGGCGCGGGTCGACGACGATCAGTTGGGCGCCGGCCTTGACGCGCTCCATCATGCGTAGGAACAGGATCGGATGGCAGTCAGCCATATTGTCCCCGATGACGAAATAGACGTCGGCGTGGTCGAAGTCTTCATATGAGCCCGGTGGGCCGTCGTCACCCAGTGACAAGGTGTAGCCCGAACGGCGCCGGCCATGCACAGTCGTGAGTTCGACTCGATCTGGTTGGTGTCGATGAACCCCTTGGTCAGTTTGTTCGCCAGGTACTGGGCCTCGATGGACATCTGCCCCGACACATAGACGGCGACGGCATCCGGGCCGTGCTCGTCGATGATGGCCCGTAACCGGTTGGCGCACTGGGTGATGGCGTCGTCCAACCGAATGCCTTGAAAGGGTTCGGCGCGGTTTGCCCGCAGGTAGGCCGACTCCATCCGGCCGGGTGCGGCAAGCATCTCTGCGGTGGTCGTGCCCTTGGTGCACAACCGGCCGAAATTGGCCGGATGGTTGTTCTGCCCTATTGATTTGGCGATGTGACGACGCCCGCTTCGCGGATCGGTTGCTCGCGCAACGGGCTCGGCGCCGACGGTGGAATCAGCGAGAGAACTTCGACCGGCTTCCGATCCTCTCCGGGTCATCGTCGACCAGCCGATCGGCGCCCAGGTTACCCGTGGACCGCCCGTTCCAGGCCTCGCACCTGGGGTTTTGACGAAACCGGGGGGACATTCACAGTCTTCGCTAGGCTCGCGACGTGCGTCGTCGGCTGTGCGCTGCCCTGATGGTTGTGGGCCTGGTTTCGGGCCCGGCGGTCGTTGGCTGCGCCGCGAAGCGGCCGCCGCCGGTGGCTACACCGCGGGATAGCTGCCAGGACTCCGACGGGCCCAGCGCCGAAACGGTGCGACAGGCCATCGCCGCGGTTCCGATCCTGGTACCGCGATCTACCTGGGTCGAAATCGGCCGGGGGCATACCAGGAAATGCCGCTTGCATTGGGTGCAGATCGTCCCAACCATTGCCTCCGAGTCCACCCCTCAGCAGCTGTTGTTCTTCGACCACAACACCCCGCTGGGCTCACCCACCCCAAACCCGAAGCCGTACATCACCGTGCTACCCCCCGGCGACGATACCGTGACGGTGCGTTACCAATGGCGCATCGGCGGCGATCAGGAGTGCTGTCCGAGCGGAAGCGGCACCGTGGCGTTCCAGATCGGCTCGGACGGCAAACTGCAGGCGCTCGGGCCGATACCGCATCAGTAGCCGTCGCGCGCAATGACTTTCGGGGCCGATGGTCCGGCGCCTCGGCGCGCCGTTGCACGCCGCGCCGAGGCAACCGGGCGGGGCCGATCTTCAGGAGTTCTTCAGGACTTCTACAGCAGGTTCAGGCTGTGCGTGAAATGCCCAGCGGCCGAAAGCCTGGCAGGCTGGAAGTCCCGTGCCTGGACGCACGACGCCGGTTGCAAAGGAGGGTGATGGACCAGCTGACATTGCCGAAGCGCGAGGAGTCGCCCTGGACTGACGGTGCTGCCACGCAACCCAGGTCGGCTGTCACCGGGCCGGCCAGGCGCAGGGGTGGCTCACGTCACATATCCCGTTGGGACCCCGAGGATCCGGTGGCGTGGGAGGCCGGCAACAAGACCATCGCCCGGCGCAATCTGCTGTGGTCGGTGGTGACCGTGCACTTGGGTTACTCGGTGTGGACGCTGTGGCCGGTGATGGAGTTGTTCATGCCACAAGATGTCTACGGCTTCACCACGGGTGACAAGTTTCTGCTGGGCACCACCGCCACCCTGGTCGGGGCGGCCATGCGGATGCCGTATTCAATGGCCACCGCGCTCTTCGGCGGTCGCAACTGGGCGATGTTCTCGGCAAGCGTGCTGCTGATTCCCCTGATCGGCACGATGGCGTTGCTGGCCCATCCGGGTCTGCCGCTGTGGCCGTATCTGGTGTGCGCGGCATTGACCGGCTTGGGCGGCGGCAATTTCGCGGCGTCGATGAGCAACGCCAACGCCTTCTACCCGCACAGGCTGAAAGGATCGGCGCTGGGAATCGCTGGTGGGATAGGCAATCTCGGGGTGCCGACCATCCAGTTGATTGGGCTGCTGGTCATCGCCACCGTGGGCGACGGCAAGCCCTACCTGGTCTGCGGACCCTACGCGGTGTTGCTGGCGATCGCCGCGGTCGGAGCCGCGCTGTTCATGAACAACGTCGAGCAACACCGGGTCAAGCCAGATCGGCTTCGGCCGATCATCTCGGCGGTGCTGTCGACGCGCGACACCTGGTTGCTCTCGCTGCTCTATCTCGGCACCTTCGGCTCGTTCATCGGATTCTCGTTCGCGTTTGGCCAGGTGTTGCAGACGAACCTGATGGCCTCCGGGCAAACCGCGGCGCACGGCGCGCTGCACGCCGCCGAGCTCGCGTTCGTCGGACCGTTGCTGGCGGCCCTGGCCCGGGTTTACGGTGGCCGCCTGGCCGACCGCATCGGCGGGACTCGGCTCACCCTGGCGGTGTTTGTTGCCATGGCCTTCACGGCCGGCCTGCTGATCATCGCGGGCACCGTCGAAGACCGGCACCCGCACCGCCTGCTGGGCCCGCACGCCGGCCTGGCGGGCGGGGCCACCATGGCCGGCTACTGCGCCTGCTTCCTCGCGCTGTTCGTGTTGTCCGGGTTGGGCAACGGGTCGGTGTACAAGATGATCCCGACGATTTTCGAGTCGTGCAGCCGTTCACTGGATCTCAATGACGCCGAACGCCGTGATTGGTCTCGGGTCATCTCGGGCGTGGTCATCGGGCTGGTGGCGGCATTCGGAGCGCTCGGCGGGGTGGCGATCAACCTGGCGTTGCGCCAGTCCTATCTCAGCACCGGCAACGCCACCTCGGCGTTCTGGATTTTCATGGTGTTCTACGCCGCCGCCGCCGTGCTGACCTGGAAGGTGTATGTGCGACGACCGTTCGTCCGCGTTGCGGCGCCGGCTTAGCCGGTCGGGTTCGCCGGGTGCAGCATCTCGGCGGGACGCAGCGGCTCGGGGATGCCGAACCCGTCCACCAGCGTCCTGACGTGCGGGCGCAGCACCCGGCACCGATCGTTGATGCCGCGGGTGATGGCCTTGGCCCGCTCGGTGGACAGGTACCGGTGCGCGCCCCGCGGCCGCCATGATCTGCATCTGCTCGGCCACCTTGGCGCGGGCGATCACCGTGTTCACGTCGCGCCACCGCCCGTCCAGCGCGTTGCGCAGGTGTTCGGCGGTGCCTATCGTGTCTGGTGCCATACCCGACCGTAACCTGTTGCCGGCGTCCCGAAAATCGCCAACCGAGGGCTAACGACCTTGACACCCAGCAACCAGATCGACGGTGGCGGCCTGACCGCTGTCGTGCGCCGATTGCTGGGCCCGTTGCTTGCCCTGTGCTGTCTGGGACCGTCGGTGGCCGTGGCCGGATGCGTACCGGCGCATCCGGGTGCCCCGGCCAGCGGCCCGCGGCCGATGCTGAGCTACCTCGGGCAGGCTCAGGTTCCGTTCGACGCCTCCGTGGCCGGCGCGGCCATCGGCGGCTTGTCCGGGATCAGTTACGACGCCGGCCGCCAGATCTATTACGTGCTCTCCGACGACCGCTCCAAGACGGGCCCCGCAAGGTTTTTCACGGTGCGGCTTTCATTGTCGGACAAGGGGATCGACGACATCGCCATCACCGGAATGCACCCGTTGCTGGACCGGTCCGGTCAGTCGTTCAGGCCGCTGAAGCTGGACGGCACAACGCCGTTTGTGGAGCCGGTGGTACCGCCCGACCCCGAGGGCATCGCGTTCGACGCCGCCCGGCAGCGGCTGTATTGGAGCTCCGAGGGTGAGCGGCTCACCGATCGGGAACCGGTGCTGGCGGACCCCTGGGTTCGGATCGCCGGGACGGACGGGGGCTATCTGGGCGAGTTCGCCTTGCCGCCCAACCTGGCGATGTCTGCCCAGTCCACCGGGCCGCGCCGCAACCAGGCGCTGGAGGGGCTGGCGCTGACACCCGACGGCCGGTCGCTGTTCGCCGCGATGGAGGCCCCGGGTTACAACGACGGGCCCGTCGCCGCCGGCGACCGCGGGGCGCTGACCCGGATCACCAAATTCGACGTCGCCACCGCCGCGCCCTCCGCGCAATACGCCTACCCGACGGAGCCGGCCGCCGGGTCCGCCGAGCGCAACGGTGTCTCCGATCTGGTCGCGCTGTCGGACACGACGTTTCTGGTGGTGGAACGGTCCAAAGCCGTGCCCCCGGTCGTCCGGGTGTTCCGCGCCGAGGTCGGCGCCGCCACCGATGTCTTGGCCATGCCCTCGATGCAGGGCGCCGCGCTGACCCCGATGAGCAAGACGCTGGCCGCCGACCTGTCGGCGACTTCGGGGTCGTCGCCAGCGCCGAACATCGAAGGCATCACCTTGGGACCCACATTGCCCGATGGCCGTCAATCGGTGGTGCTGGTCGCCGACAACGACTTCGCACCCGGCCGGGCCAGCCAGTTCCTGCTGTACGCGATGTCGTGACCGTTGCGCCGTTCGCCGCCGGAACCGGACAAACCCGGTTCACAGCGTGGTGCGGCCGGTGGCGGCGGCGTTGTCGAGCAGGCGGCGCAGCACCTCGACCGCATCCGCCAACACCTGGCGCTCGGCCGGCTCGAGCCGGGCGAGCTGGGGTTCGATCGCGGCGGCCCGGTCTGCCCGCACCGCGTTGAGCGTGCGTAGGCCCTCGGGTGTGATGCGGATGCGGACCGCCCGGGCATCGCCGGGATCGGCGGTTCGCGAAACCAGTCCGGCGTGCTCGAGTCGGCGCACCTGGGTGGTCATCGTCGGCTGCGAACAGTGATCGACGGCCGCCAGGTCACCGATCCGGGCCTCGCCCTGGGCCTCGATGGTGGCCAACAGCCGGGCCTGGGCCGCGGGCAACGGCATCTGGATGCGCTGCGTGGCCAGCCGGTTGAGCCGCGCGACCACGGCCAGCAGGTCAGCACCCAGGCCCGGCTGAGGTCCGACGGCCTCGCCGTGATTGGCGTCGGCGGGTGAACTCATGCGCCCATCGTTGCAGAGCTTTGCTAGCCATTAACTTCGGGCTAGCCGAGACCAACCACGTTGCCCGGCTACCCGGGCCGGCGGATGTGCTGCGCCGGTTTAGGGCCTGGGCCTGGCACAATCGGTGAAGTGACCGCTCCGGACCCGCTCAGTTCGTGCCGCCGGGGCGGGTCACTGCGGCCGGGCGAATTGGCGCAAGCGTCGGTGATGGCGGCGCTGTGCGCGGTGACCGCGATCATCTCCGTCGTCGTCCCGTTCGCCGCCGGATTGGCGTTGCTGGGCACCGTCCCGATGGGGTTGCTGGCCTTTCGCTACCGGCCGCGCGTGCTGGTGGCCGCGACGGTCGCCGCCGGGGTCATTTCCTTCCTGATCGCCGGGCTGGGCGGTTTCATGGCGGTCGCCCACAGTGCCTACAGCGGTGGGTTGACCGGCATCGTCAAACGCCAGCGCCGGGGCACGCCCGTGGTGATCGCCTCGTCTTTGATCGCCGGCCTGGCGTTCGGCGCCGCCATGGTCGGCTTGTTGGTCGTCATGGCGAGGTTGCGGCACCTGATTTTCGAGGTACTGACCGCGAATGTGAACGGGATCGCCGCCACGCTGGTCCGGCTGCGCCAGCCCGATGCCGCCGACGGCTTGCGGCGGTGTTTCGCCGGGGCGCTGCACCACTGGCCGTGGGTGGTGCTCGGCTATTTCGCCATCTGGATCATGATCGTGTCGCTGATCGGGTGGTGGGCGTTGTCGCGCTTGTTGGAGCGCATGCGCGGCATCCCCGACGTGCACATGCTGGACGCCCCGGCCGGCGAGCAACCGGGTGCCCCGATCGGTCCGGTGCCGGTGCGGTTGGGCCGGGTGCGGTTCCGGTACCCCGGCGCCGGCCAAGACGCGTTGCGCGAGGTCAGCCTGGACGTCCGGGTCGGCGAACACGTGGCGATCACCGGCGCGAACGGGTCCGGCAAGACCACGTTGATGCTGATCCTGGCCGGTCGGGAACCGACGTCGGGCACCGTGGACCGTCCGGGCGCGGTGGGTTTGGGCCGGCTGGGCGGCACGGCGATTGTTCTGCAGCATCCCGAAAGCCAGGTCTTGGGCACTCGGGTTGCCGACGACGTGGTGTGGGGGCTGCCGCCGGGCACCACGATCGATGTCGACCGCTTGCTGCGCGAGGTCGGCCTGCAGGCACTGGCCGAACGCGACACCGGAAGCCTGTCCGGCGGTGAGCTGCAGCGTCTTGCGCTGGCAGCGGCCTTGGCCCGGGAGCCGGCGCTGCTCATCGCCGACGAGGTCACCACCATGGTCGACCAGCGGGGCCGGGATGCGCTGCTGGGTGTGCTGTCGGGCCTGACGAAGCGGCACCGCACTGCGCTGGTGCACATCACGCACTACAACAGCGAGGCCGAATCCGCGGATCGCACCATCAACCTCAGCGATTCGCCGGACAACACCGACACGGTCGAGACGGTGACCGCGTCGCGGCCAGCGGAGGATCACCGCGAGCATCAGCCGGTGCTGGAAGTCGTCGGCGTTGGCCACGAATACGGCAGCGGCACCCCGTGGGCCAAGACCGCGTTGCGCGATATCGACTTCGTGGTGCAGCAGGGCGACGGGGTGCTGATCCATGGTGGCAATGGGTCGGGCAAGTCGACGCTGGCCTGGATCATGGCCGGGCTGACGATTCCCACGACCGGCGCCTGCCTCCTTGACGGGCGGCCCACCCACGAGCAGGTCGGCGCGGTCGCGTTGTCGTTCCAGGCGGCCCGGCTGCAGTTGCTGCGCAGCCGCGTCGACCTGGAAGTTGCCTCCGCGGCAGGTTTTTCGCCGCGGGACGAAGACCGGGTGGCCGCGGCCCTGGGCGTGGTGGGGCTGGATCCCACGCTGGGCACGCGGCGCATCGACCAGCTCAGCGGGGGCCAGATGCGCCGGGTGGTGCTGGCCGGATTGTTGGCCCGGTCGCCCCGGGCGTTGATCCTCGACGAGCCGCTGGCGGGGCTGGACGCCGGCAGTCAGCGCGGCCTGTTGCGGCTGCTGGCCGACCTGCGCCGGCAACGGGGTTTGACGGTGGTGGTCATCTCCCACGACTTCGCCGGGATGGACGAGCTGTGCCCGCGCACCCTGCATCTGCGCGACGGGGCGCTGGCATCCGCGTCGCCGGCGACGGGGGGCGTGCCGTGACGGGCACCCGCCGGCCCCCGCGCCCGGTCGTGCTGCTGCTGCCGGTGCCGGGCGGGTCGGCCATCCACGACCTGTGGGCCGGCACCAAACTGCTTGTGGTATTCGGCATTTCGGTGCTGCTGACGTTCTATCCGGGATGGGTGACGATCGGGATGGCGGCGGCCCTGGTGGCGACGGCCGCGTGGATCGCACACATTCCGCGTGGTGCGCTGCCGTCGGTTCCTCGCTGGCTGTGGATCGTGCTCGGCATTGGCGGTGTGACGGCCGCGCTGGCCGGCGGCGCTCCGCTGATATCGGTGGCCGGGGTCGAGTTTGGACTCGGCGGCGCGTTGCACTTTCTGCGGATCACCGCGTTGTCGATCGTGCTGCTCGCGCTGGGAGCGTTGGTGTCCTGGACCACCAACGTCGCCGAAATCGGGCCTGCGGTGGCGACGTTGGGCCGGCCGTTGCGGGTGTTTCGGATCCCGGTCGACGAGTGGGCGGTGGCGCTGGCGCTGGCGCTGCGCGCCTTCCCGATGTTGATCGACGAATTCCAGGTGCTCTACGCCGCGCGCCGGCTGCGCCCCAAACGGATACCCCGAAGCCGCAAGGCTCGTCGCCAGCGGCACGCGCGCGAGCTGATCGACCTGCTGGCGGCCGCGATGACGGTGACGTTGCGGCGGGCGGACGAGATGGGCGACGCGATCACCGCCCGCGGCGGCACCGGTCAGCTGTCCGCGCGGCCGGTGCGGCCGAGGATCGCGGACTGGGTGACCCTGGGGGTCACCGCGGTGGCCGGCGGCGCGGCGGTGGCAATCGAGTTGATCTGCCACCTCACGTAGGGCGCGCGGCGGGCCGGTCAGGGCCGGCTGCGGTCGATGAGGTTGGACACCACGACGATGCTTTCGCTGCGTTCGACGTCAGCGCTTGACCGGATGCGCTCTAGGGCCGCCTCCAGGTGGCGCATGTCGCGGGCGAGCACGTGCAGGATCGCGTCGGAGGCGCCGGTCACCGTCGCCGCGCTGATCACCTCGGGGATGTCCACCCACGCCGCCCGCAGCTGATCGGGGGCGATCCTGCCGTGGCAACACGTTGTGCTTCCCTGTGCCGCAACGGGTTTCGCCGCACAGTTGCGCGAGGCGGGTTTCCAGCCGGTCGGCGTGGATCTGTCTGAGCTGCTCAAGGGCGGCGGATCGGTAAAGTGCTGCACGCTGGAGCTCCACCCATGACGATTCGCTGCCGGGTTGCCGCGGATACGTCACAATCAGCTGATCCAGCGACAGGAGGCGCAAGTGCCGGCAACTTCGACCAGCCTCAAGGAGCAACTGCTGCGGCGCCGTCCGGTGGACGGCGCTCATCTCGTGCCCGGGGGTGCGGGCAGCCTCAAGCGCAGTTTCGGCACGTTTCAGCTGACCATGTTCGGGGTTGGCTCGACGATCGGTACCGGGATCTTCTTCGTGCTGGCGGAGGCGGTGCCGGAGGCCGGCCCCGGGGTGATCGTCTCGTTCGTCATCGCTGGCTTGGCGGCCGGGCTCGCGGCCATCTGCTACGCCGAATTGGCTTCGGCGGTACCCGTTTCGGGCTCGTCGTACTCCTACGCGTACGCCACGCTCGGTGAGGCGGTGGCGATGTGTGTGGCCGCATGCCTGCTGCTGGAATACGGGGTGGCCACCGCGGCGGTCGCGGTGGGCTGGAGCGGCTACGTCAATAAGCTGCTGACCAACGTGTTCGGATTCCAGTTGCCGCAGGCGTTGTCGGTCGCGCCGTGGGACTGGGAGCCGGGGCAACAGCACGGCTATGTGAACCTGCCGGCGGTCGTCCTGATCGGACTGTGCGCGCTGCTGCTGATCCGGGGGGTCAGCGAGTCGGCGACGGTGAACACGGTCATGGTGCTGATCAAGCTCGCCGTGCTGGGCATGTTCGTGCTCATCGCGCTCAGCGCCTATCAGGGCGATCATTTCAAGGACTTTGCCCCCTTCGGCGGCACCGGCATCGGTGCGGCGGCCGGGACGATCTTCTTCTCGTTCATCGGCTTGGATGCCGTGTCGACCGCGGGGGAGGAGGTCAAGAACCCGCAACAGACCTTGCCGCGGGCACTGATTGCGGCGCTGTTCGTCGTCACCGGGGTCTATGTGCTGGTCGCGTTCGCCGCGTTGGGCACCCAGCCGTGGCAGGATTTCGCCGGTCAGGAGGAGGCCGGGCTGGCCACCATCCTCGACAACGTCACGCACGGGCGCTGGGCGAGCACCGTTTTGGCGGCGGGCGCGGTGATCTCGATCTTCACGGTCACCCTGGTCACCCTGTACGGGCAGACCCGCATCCTGTTCGCGATGGGTCGCGACGGGCTGCTGCCAGCGCCGTTCGCGGCGGTGAATCCGCGCACGCTGACCCCGGTGAACAACACGGTGATCGTGGCGCTCGTCGCCTCGATCCTGGCCGCATTCGTACCGCTGGGCCACCTGGCAGACATGGTGTCCATCGGCACCCTGACGGCGTTCATCGTGGTGTCGGTCGGGGTGATCATCCTGCGGGTGCGTCGGCCCGATCTGCCGCGCGGGTTCCGCGTGCCCGGTTACCCCGTCACCCCCGTGCTGTCGGTGCTGGCCTGCGGCTACCTGCTGGGCAGCCTGCACTGGTATACCTGGGTCGCGTTCGCCGGATGGGTGGCCGTGGCATTGACCTACTACCTGGTGTGGGGTCGGCGCCACAGCGCGCTCAACGAGGTAGCGCATGAGGACATGCCGTGACCGTCGTGGTGGGCTACCTGGCCGGTCGCGTCGGCCCGTCGGCGCTGCACCTGGGAGTCCGTGCGGCCCGGACGCTCAAGACCGCGCTGATCGTGGCGACCATCGTGCCGAAGGCGTGGCCGACGCCGTCGATGGCCCGGGTGGACGCCGAATACCAGCAATGGGCGGATCGGCTGGCCGCCGACTCGGCCGACGAGGCCCAGCGTTACCTGCAGACACTGGCCGACGGGGTCGAGGTCAGCTACCACCACAGCGCCCACCGGTCGGTGTCGGGCGGACTGATCGAACTGGTTTCGGAGGTCAACGCCGACATGCTGGTGCTGGGATCATTCCCCGGCGGTCGCCGGGCTCGGGTGCTGATCGGCTCGACCGCCGACTGGCTGTTGCATTCGTCGCCGGTGCCGGTGGCCGTCAGCCCTCGCCAGTACCGCTCGCACGCCACCCGGCTGACCAGACTGACGTGCGGCTATTCGGCGACCTCGCAGGCCGTTGACGTGGTGCGGCGATGCTCTGAGTTGGCCAACCGGTTCGGGGTGCCGTTGCGGGTGATCACCTTCGCGGCCCGGGGCCGCACGATGTATCCGCCGGAGGTGGGGCTACACGCCGAGTCGTGGGTGTTGGAGTCGTGGGCGGCGCAGGCCTGGGAAATGCTGGACAGACTCAGAACCGACGGTGTGGTTAGCGACGACGTCGTGCTGCAAGTGGTCACCGGAAACGGCTGGCAGCAGGCGCTTGACACGACGGACTGGGAGGACGGCGAGATCCTGGCGTTGGGCACGTCAGCCCGCGGCGATATCGCCCGGGTCTTCCTCGGCTCGCACAGTGGCAAGATCATCCGCCACAGCCCGGTGCCGGTGCTGGTCCTGCCCGGCTAAGGCTTGGGTGTCGGTTGGGCTGGGGCCGGCTGTGACCCGGTTCGGCATCTGGGGATTCCGGGCATGCCGCGGCGTCAGCCGGCGAACGTCCCGGTGAGCCGAGCCTGCGTGGTGGCGGCCTCTGCGATCGCCTGCGCCGCCTGCACTCCCGTCGATCCTGGCGGCAATCGGAACGCCGCAGGCAGCTGGTAGAGGGTAAACCGGTAGTGATGTGTGCCCGTGCCCTCCGGTGGGCACGGGCCGAAGTATCCTTGCCGACCGCCCGAATTCGGCAGGCTGTGACCGCCATCCGGAGTCTGGCCGTCCGCCGTGGCACCCGGGCCAGGGGCGATCCCGGTCACGATCCAGTGCACGTACAGGCCACCGACCGCGTCCGGATCATCGACGACCAGTGCGAGTTCGGCCGCGCCCGAAGGGGCCGTCCATGTCAAAGGCGGCGCGACATTGGCCCCCTTGCAGCTGTATTGCGCCGGGATCGGCGCGCCGTCAGAGAACGCGGGACTGCTGATCGTCAATGACTCGGTGGCGGGCGCAGGCGTAGTCCCTCTGACGGTCGTCGCTTTCGGCCCGTACGGCAACCGCTCCGGACCGCCACCATCGCCACCGCAGCCGGCCAGAGCTGCCAAGAATGCCAGCCCGGCAACGGCCACGATGTTGCTGTGAAGGATCACGGCACCAACACGACCTTTCCGAAGTTCTCTCGCCCCGCCAGAATCTGGTGAGCCCTAGGAGCGTCGGCGAAGGGCACGGCCGCATGAACGATCGGCGAGATCGTCCCGTCGTCGAGTGCCTGGGTCAGCGGCGTGATCCACGGCTCGAGCGTGCCCCGGTCATCCCACAACCGCAGCATGTTCAGGCCGATCACCGCCTTCGACTCCTCGAGTTGTTTCATCAGGTTGAAGCCGCGCACCATGAACAACGCGTGCGGAGCCACGCGGCGCAAAGATCGGCGCTCGCCCTGCTGCATGTTCGAAATCCCGTAGCCGACAAGTCTTCCGCCCGGGCGCAGCAGGTGATAGGACCGTCGCAAAGAGGTGCCGCCGAGTGGGTCGAGCACCAGATCGTACCGGCCCAAACCCTGCCACCAGCCGTCACGGCGGTAGTCGATTGCGCGATCAACACCCAACTCGGCCAGCCTCTGGTGCTTGCCCGGCGATGCGGTGCCGTGCACTTCGGCCCCGGCGGCCTTGGCGAATTGGATCGCCGCAATGCCGACGCCGCCGGCGGCGGCGTGCACCAGCACCCGTTCGCCGGTGCGCAGCGACCCGTAGCCGTGCAGTGCCGCCCACGCGGTCGCGTAGTTGACCGGGACTGCGGCGCCCTGTTCGAAGCTCATCGTATCGGGCAGCACCGCCGCGTCGGTGGCGGCCACGTTGACCATTTCGGAGTAGCCACCAAAGCGCGTTCCAGCCAGGACGCGTTGGCCGACCCGATTGGGATCCACACTGTCGCCGACGGCTTCGACCGTTCCGGCGACTTCGTAGCCGACCACCGCGGGAAGTTTCGGCGCGTCGGGATACAACCCGACGCGGGCGAGGTGGTCAGCGAAATTGACTCCCGCAGCGTGAACGACGACCCGCAGCTGACCGGGGCCCGGTGGCGGCGGGTCGGGCCGCTGCTGCACCTGTAGGACCGATGAGTCGCCATGTTTGGTGATGACGACCGCGCGCATGGTTTCCTCCTTGCCGGGGAACGCTGTGTCAGCGAGGCCTGTCCGCTGTCGGTTGTGCACCCCGACTCTGAAAGTGCCTCACCAACGTGGGGAAAGCAATGGCGTGCCACCCCGGAGTTTACGAGCGTGTCTCACGTGATTGACTCCGGCGCTCCGGGCCGGTGCCATCCGACCGACCTCGCGGGCGTCAGCGGGGCCGCGAGCCCGCACGCGTTCTCAACCACTCTCGCTGGCGGCGGACGAACGCTGACATGCCTGGGCGATGCACCGACTGGGCTGTCGTCGCTGGCGGGCACCACCACCCGGAATCGACGTCGATGCAGGGGTCGGCGGACTCCAAACACGACGATCCCACTGGCCACTGAAACCGCTTGCGCAACGGCACGTTTGCCTGTGGATAACCCTGGTGTGTGTCGGCGAACCGTGATAGCATTCGAACATGCATTCGAGTAGCCGGGAGGAGGTTGTCGCGGTGTTCGACGCCCTCGACACCGCCCTGGGTCGGGCGCTGGAGTTGTCGATCGAGGTGTTGACCACCGGCGAGTGCCTGGCCATGCTGGAACGCTGCGAAACGCTGCGCCGCCGCCTGCCCGCCGTCGAGCACCCGTTCATCAACAGGCTCGCCGACCAGGCCGACCCGAGCGAACTGGGCGGCAAACTCCCCTTCGCGTTGGCCGAGCGGTTGCGCATCACCCGCGGTGAGGCAGCCCGGCGCATCGGCGAGGCCGCCGAGCTGGGGCCGCGGCGGGCGCTGACCGGCCAACCCCTGCCGCCGCTGCTGCCCGCCACCGCCGAAGCCCAACGCGCCGGGCGTCTCGGACCCGACCATGTGCGGATCATCCGCGCCTTTCTGCATCAGCTGCCCAGCGGGGTGGATCTGCCCACCCGGGAGAAGGCCGAAGCCGAACTGGCTCAGTTGGGTGGCCGGTTTCGGCCCGATCAGCTGCACAAGCTGGCCGCCAAACTCGCCGACTGCCTCAACCCCGACGGCAATTACCGCGACACCGACCGGGCCCGCCGCCGCGGCATCATCCTCGGCAAGCAGGGCGCCGACGGCATGTCGGCGATCACCGGCTACCTGACCCCCGAAGCCCGCGCCACCCTCGATGCCGTGTTGGCCAAGCTGGCCGCCCCCGGCATGGCCAACCCCGCCGACCCCACCCCGTGTGTGAGTGGCACCCCGTCACAGGCCGCGATCGAGGCCGACACCCGCAGCGCCGCCCAGCGCAACCACGACGGGTTGCAGGCCGGGCTGCGGGCGCTGCTGTGCTCGGGGGAGCTGGGCCAACACAACGGGCTGCCCGCGGCGATCATCGTGTCCACCAGCCTGGCCGAGTTGCAATCGGCTGCCGGGCACGCGCTTACCGGCGGTGGCAGCCTGCTGCCGATGAGCGAGGTGATCCGGCTGGCCGCCCACGCCCACCACTACCTGCGCATCTTCGACCACGGCCGCGAGCTGGCGCTGTATCACACCAAGCGGCTGGCCTCCCCTGCCCAGCGAATAGTCTTGTACGCCAAGGATCGCGGCTGCTCGTTTCCCAATTGCGATGTGCCGGGCTACCTCACCGAGGTGCACCATGTCACCGATTATTCCGAGTGCCGAGAGACCGACATCAACAACCTCACCCAGGCCTGCGGCCCGCATCACCAACTGGCCACCACCGGCGGATGGGCCACCCGCAAACACCGCGACGGCACCACCGAATGGCTTCCCCCCGCCCACCTCGACCACGCACAACCCAGAACCAATAACTACTTCCACCCCGAAAAACTCCTGCACGACGAAGAAGACGAGGACGGTCCGTAGAAGTCGCCCGAACTGCGGCCCGACATTGATTGACAGCCGTTCACCTGATGACGGGTGCGGGCGTCGCGACCTCGACGACATCGAAGTTCGTCAACCAGGCGCTGCGGTAGTCCGACCAGGGTCGGCGTCAGCCGGCCGTGGCGGGAGCATGGCGGCTCGTAGTGCACACAGCGCTGGGCCGAAGCGGCATGTGCTGCCTCGTCGACGACGGTGACCGACAGCAGCATTTCGACGGGTCCGGTGGCGTCGATCGTCAGCAGCAGGCTGGTTCCGGTGATCTGGTAGTGCGCGACCGCGCCTCCGCCCAGGCCCTGTTGACCGCTGGTGCCGGCATCGAATCGGCCCTGCCGGCGCATCGGGTGCACCACGGTACCGACGAACGTGCCGATGCGCCGATCCAGCGGCGACAGCGTCCGAATCTTCTCGAACGCGGTCAATGCTGCCCGCCGCGTCGCGCAACTGCCCGCACGGATCGGCTGGGACGGGCGCGCCGGGTGTGCCGTCCCCGAGGTCAACCCGCAACGCGGGCGAGCGCACGAACACCGCCGAGCCGGGCTTGGCGACCTCACCAAATGTGCCGAAAACGCTTGGCGGACAGGTAAAGCCACCCACGATCTGGATCGCCGCCAGCGGTTTCTCCCAGGTGATGTAGCGGAACCGGATGTGGTCGAACGTGACCTCGATGGCCTGCACGGCCGCCCAACGGCCTTCGTTGGCGCGCACGCTGTAGATGCGCAGCGACTCCCTGAACGGATTGTCGGTCAGAGGTGGCGCGAAACCGCCCATCCAGACCGGGGATCGGAAACCCCGCCACCGCAATCTCGGTCAGCTACAGCTTCTGCGCCAGGTCGATTCGGGCGAGGTCGATGCCGGGGGTGCTGGTGTCCACGTCGAGGCTGGCGACGATGCGAGGGGAGCCGAGTGCGCCGGCATCACCGAGCAGCACCCGGATGTCGACGACGTCGGTGGCAGCGGCCGGAAGGCCGCTCGGCCGGTCGAAGGAACCGTCACCGAAAGCGGGGTGGCGGGGTCGAGCTGGATGTCGAGACCGCCCAGAACGGTGCCCAGCAGAAAGCCGCCGGTGTCGAAGACGACGCTGAGCAACTGCTGATACGCCTGCTCGGCGAATTCAATGACCAGGTCGTACCCGTGGTCTGCTCACCGAGCATCGCTCACCCCGCCCCCTGGCCCGCGGGTGAACCGGATGTTCACGGTGGCGGTCACCACTTGGCCGTTCGGCAGCCGGAAGGACCGCGGCCGATGCAGGTCGGGGCGTCACCGGTCAACGACGCCGCCTTGAGCCGCTGCTTGATGATCGGCGGCACCTCGATCCGCAACCCGGTCAACGTGGCGAAGGGGTCGGCGGCAAACCGCCGCGCCGCATCCGGCTTTGCCAGGGCGGCAAGGATTTTGCGCTCCGATTTGGCCAACTCCTCGAACTCGGCACGCAGCCGGGGCCGAGTCGATCGATCACCGGGTTGAGTCCCCGATCTGGTGTCCGGATCACTCGCCGCGACCGTCGTGGTGCCATGAACTGACGTTAATCCCGAAACGGCCGCGCGGTGTGACTCAAATTGGGGCGCTGTTGGCCGATGATCTGGCTCACCTGCGCGGGGATAGACTCACTCCGTCAGGGGCATCGGGGCTGAACAGGAGCACAAGGCCATGGCCATCGCCGAAACGGACACCGGGGTCAGCGCGCCGTTCGAGCACGACTTTGAGAAGGCCGTCGCCGCAACGCAGCACTACTTCGACAGCCCACGCTTTTCCGGGATCACCCGGCTCTACACGGCCCGCCAGGTGGTGGAGCAACGCGGCACGATCCCCACCGACTACACCGTGGCACGCGACGCGGCCACGGCCTTCTACCAGCGCCTGCGGGAACTCTTCGCCGCGCGCAAGAGCATCACGACGTTTGGGCCCTACTCGCCGGGGCAGGCCGTGAGCATGAAGCGGATGGGCATCGAGGCCATCTATCTGGGCGGTTGGGCAACCTCGGCGAAGGGTTCCACCACCGAGGATCCGGGACCCGACCTCGCCAGCTACCCGTTGAGCCAGGTGCCCGACGATGCCGCGGTGCTGGTGCGCGCCCTGCTCACCGCCGACCGCAATCAGGAGTACCTGCGGCTGCGCATGAGCGAGCGGCAGCGTGCCGCCACCCCGGCCTACGACTTCCGCCCGTTCATCATCGCCGACGCCGACACCGGCCACGGCGGAGATCCGCACGTGCGCAATCTGATTCGCCGCTTCGTTGAGGTCGGCGTGCCGGGATATCACATCGAGGACCAGCGCCCGGGCACCAAGAAGTGTGGCCATCAGGGCGGCAAGGTGCTGGTGCCGTCGGACGAGCAGATCAAGCGCCTCAACGCCGCCCGGTTCCAGCTCGACATCATGCGAGTGCCCGGCATCATCGTCGCGCGCACCGACGCCGAGGCCGCCAACCTGATCGACAGCCGCGCCGACGAGCGTGACCAGCCGTTCCTCCTCGGCGCCACCAACCTCAACGTTCCGTCCTACAAGTCCTGCTTCCTGGCGATGCTGCGGCGCTTCGACGAGCTGGGCGTCAAGGAGCTCAACGGCCACCTGCTCTACGCGCTGGGCGACGACGAGTACGCGATGGCCAACGCCTGGCTCGAGCGCCAAGGAATCATGGGCCTGGTCTCCGAGACCGTCACTGCCTGGCGGGACAACGGTCAACGCTCGATCGACGATCTCTTCGACCAGGTGGAGTCGCGGTTCGTGGCCGCCTGGGAGGACGACGCCGGGCTGATGACCTACGGCGAGGCCGTGGCCGACGTCCTGGAATTCGGTGAGAGCGAGGGCGAACCCGTCGGCATGCGCCCCGAGGAGTGGCGGGCGTTCGCGGCCAGCGCGTCGCTCTACGCCGCGCGGGCCAAAGCCAAGGAGTTGGGCGTGGACCCGCCGTGGGACTGCGAGCTGGCGAAGACCCCCGAAGGCTATTACCAGATCCGCGGCGGCATACCGTATGCGATCGCCAAGTCGCTGGCCGCGGCACCGTTTGCCGACATCCTGTGGATGGAGACCAAGACCGCCGACCTCGCCGATGCCCGGCAGTTCGCCGAGGCGATCCATGCCGAGTTCCCCGACCAGATGCTGGCGTACAACCTCTCGCCGTCGTTCAACTGGGACACCACCGGCATGACCGATGAGGAGATGCGGCACTTCCCCGAGGAACTGGGCAAGATGGGCTTCGTCTTCAACTTCATCACCTACGGCGGGCACCAGATCGACGGCGTGGCCGCCGAGGAGTTCGCCACCGCGCTGCGACAGGACGGCATGCTGGCGCTGGCTCGCTTGCAACGCAAGATGCGCCTGGTCGAGTCGCCCTACCGCACGCCGCAGACCCTGGTCGGCGGGCCGCGCAGTGACGCGGCGCTGGCCGCCTCCTCGGGACGCACGGCGACCACCAAGGCCATGGGCAAGGGATCGACCCAGCACCAGCACCTGGTCCAGACCGAGGTGCCGCGCAAGCTGCTGGAGGAGTGGCTGGCCATGTGGAGCGGCCACTATCAGCTCAAAGACAAACTGCGCGTACAGCTTCGGCCACAGCGCGCCGGCTCCGAGGTGCTCGAGCTCGGCATCTATGGTGACGGCGAGCAGAAGCTGGCCAACGTGATCTTCCAACCAATTCAGGACCGACGGGGCCGCACCATCCTGTTGGTGCGCGACCAGAACACGTTCGGCGAGGAGCTTCGGCAGAAGCGGTTGATGACGTTGATTCACCTGTGGTTGGTGCACCGCTTCAAGGCCGACGCGGTGCACTACGTCACGCCCACCGCCGACAACCTGTACCAGACCTCGAAGATGAAATCCCACGGCATCTTCAGCGAGGTCAATCAGGAGGTGGGCGAGATCATCGTCGCCGAGGTGAACCACCCGCGCATCGCCGAGCTGCTGACGCCCGATCGCGTCGCGCTGCGGAAGCTGATCGCCAAGGAAGGGTAAGCGGGCGCTTCCACCTGCCTCATTTAGGTGCCGTCTGCGGTGCCGCTGGGGACGATCCAGCGCACCGACTGCTCGGTCACCGCGGCGATCAGCTCGTACTCGTGGTCATAATGCAGCACGGTCACGCCGTGCCGTTCGGCGGTCGCTGCGATCAGCAGGTCGGGGAGAGCGGCGCCGCGATGGGCACTTTTCCGAGCGAGTGCGGCCTGGACCTCAAGCGCACGCTGCCACACCTCGTCTGGCATGGCCAAACGCTCGAACCCGTCGCGTAACTGCTGCTGGCGGCGCGCATAGTCGGCGGGATTGCGCGCGGAGTACAGCACTTCCAACTCGACCATTCCGCACGTGGCGACCTGGCCCGTCTCGATGAGCGGGGAGAGCGCGGCGTCCACGGCGGGGCGGTTCAGCCGCGCCAATGCGCTGGTGTCGGCCAGGTACCGGGCTACCGCCGCCACGCCCGATCCGTCATGACCTCGTCGACCGCGTCGGCCAACTCGCCGCGCCGCGCATCGTCGAGGAACTGCCGGCGTGCGGCTAGGGCGACCACTTGCGCGAGCGCGGCGTTGACGGTGTCCTTTTTCGTAACGGTGCCCAGCACTGCTTGCGCGCGTTTAAGAAGTTCGTCGTTGGTGTCGATCAGGGTACGGGTCACTGGTCACCTCCGCGTCCAACCGCTAGATATCCGGAGGTTACCATCTGTGATATCTGCGGTGTCCGGTCAGCAGTCCTCGCTGGCGGCCCGATTGAGGTCGGCTCGAAACCGGTCGAATTCCAGCCGCGGCCCGCCGCTGAACGCCGCCACAGCCCGCGTCGCGACCCACGAATCGATGCCAAGGCAGTGGAGAAAGCTCGCCGACCGGAATCCCATGTCTGAGCCACACCCCAAATTACGGCCCGGTGCCGGTGCGGAAGAAGCCCGCTAGCTTTTCGCCGACGTTCCTCATACCCGAGGTTACCGCCGACGTCACGAGGCCAACCGTGCTCGTGTTGTACAGACCGGAGATGGTGTTGCCCAGGTTCGCCACACCCGATGCCAGTTGCCCGACGTTGTAGAAACCCGAGACTCCTCCCGGCAACGAGTTTGGCACCTGGTTCCAGAAGCCCGAGATGCCGGCCCCGACGTTTCCGAAGCCCGATGCGCCGCCACCACCGCTGTTGAAGAAGCCCGAAGACGGCGTGCTGGTCGAGTTGCCGAAGCCTGGGGTGCCCCCGATGTTGATCGGGATGTTGATCGGCCCCAAGCCGCCGCTGAGGTCAACGTTCAAGGGGAACCCGCCAATGGTGATTCCCGGGATGGTGAACCCATTGACCTGCCCACTCAACGGAACACTCAAACCGAACTGAGCAATATTGAACCCAGGAATCGTGAACCCATTGACCTGGCCGCTCAGCGGAACATTCAAACCGAACTGAGCAATATTGAATCCAGGAATCGTGAACCCATTGACCTGGCCGCTCAGCGGAATACTTAGGCCAAACTGAGGAATATTGAATCCAGGAATCGTGAACCCATTGACCTGGCCGCTCAGCGGAATACTCAAACCGAACTGAGCAATATTGAATCCAGGAATCGTAAACCCATTGACCTGGCCGCTCAGCGGAATACTCAAACCGAACTGAGCAATATTGAATCCAGGAATCGTAAACCCATTGACCTGGCCGCTCAGCGGAATACTTAGGCCAAACTGAGGAATATTGACACCGTTGATGACGATCGGGCCGGTGCCGCCGGTCAACGTGGGACCAATGTTAAAGTGAGTTAGCGTGATGGGGCCGATGGTGCCCGAAACGACCAGGGCGACGTTATACGGAATTGCTCGAATAGTGACGTCGACGGGTACCGTCACACCGATACTCACGGGAATTCCGGAAATATTGATTGTACCCACGCTGATCGCGCCGACGGTGCCCGACGCACTAATACCCAGTGGAATATTAGGAATAACAACAGGATTCACGCCGATCGCGCCGACGGTGCCCGACGCACTAATACCCAGTGGAATGTTAGGAATAGCAACAGGATTCACGCCGATCGCGCCGACGGTGCCCGACGCACTAATACCCAGTGGAATGTTAGGAATAGCAACAGGATTCACGCCGATCGCGCCGACGGTGCCCGACGCACTAATACCCAGTGGAATGTTAGGAATAGCAACAGGATTCACGCCGATCGCGCCGACGGTGCCCGACGCACTAATACCCAGTGGAATGTTAGGAATAACAACAGGATTCACGCCGATCCCGCCGACGGTACCCGACGCGCTAATATTCAGCGGGATTGCAGGCACATCAATGTTAGGCACGGTAATGGGGCCGACACCACCGGTCACATGGACGCCCAGCGGGATTGGGGGAATGGTGATTGTGCCCGAGAAGCCAGGTAAGCCCTGGTAATCGCCCCGCCACAACAAGCCATTGCTAAAGTTGCCCGAGATCAAGGCACCGGTGTTGACATCGCCCGCGTTGCCCCAGCCGGTGTTCAAATCACCAGGGTTCAAGTACCCGGTGTTTGTGTTGCCCGGGTTCAAGTCCCCCGTGTTGATGCTGCCCGTGTTGAAATTGCCCGTGTTGTAGCCGCCCGTGTTGGCAATGCCGGTGTTGACGCTGCCAACGTTAAAGAAACCCGTGTTGGCGTTGCCCGCGTTGCCCAGCCCCGTGTTGTGGCTGCCGGAGTTGCCGATGCCGAAGTTTCCGGTGCCCGAGTTGAAGAAGCCAATGTTTCCGGTCCCCGAATTACCGAAGCCGATGTTTCCGCTGCCCGAGTTCAGGCCGCCGAACCCGACCTGGTTGTTGCCGGTCAGCCCGACACCGACGTTTCCATTGCCCGTGTTGCCGAAGCCGAAGTTGTCGTTACCGCTGTTGCCGAAGCCAATGTTATTGCTGCCAATATTGCCAAAGCCGATGTTCTGCAAGGCCGCCGTCAATCCCGGACCGGTGTTTGCAAACCCGAAGTTGTTGCTACCGGCGTTGCCGAAGCCGAAGTTATTGTCGCCGAGGTTGCCGAAGCCGAAGTTATTGCCGCCGGCGTTGCCCAAGCCGAAGTTGTAGCTACCGACGTTGCCGCTGCCGATGTTGTAGTCACCGAGGTTTGCGCTACCCAGGTTGAGGCTGCCATGATTTGCGACGCCGAAGTTTAAGGTCGTCCCGGCCACGCCGTCGCGCACGAATCCGGCCAGGTGGCTGCCTACGTTGCCGACGCCCGAGACAAAGCCGGGTGTCGCCGGGCCCAGCGTGCTTGTGTTGTAGAGGCCTGAGACGGTGTTGCCGAGGTTCGAAATGCCCGATGTCAGCGGCCCGACGTTGAGGGAACCCGAATTCCCCAGGATCCCGGCAACATTCCAGAAGCCCGAAGTTCCCGACCCCACGTTTCCGAAGCCCGATGCGCTGCCGGCGCCGCTGTTGAAGAAGCCCGAAGACGGCGTGCTGGTCGAGTTGCCGAAGCCCGGGGTTCCCGCGATATCGATTGGGATGTTGATCGGGCCGATGGGGCCGGTTACGTGCAGGCTCAACGGGATCGCGGGAAGGGTGTAACCGTTCGGGAACAGGGTGATGCCGTTAACGGGATCACCGATGATGCCGCCCACGTTGATGCTCAACGGGATTCCGGGAAGGGTGTAACCGTTCGGGAACAGGGTGATGCCATTGACCGGATCACCGATGATGCCGCCCACGTTGATGCTCAACGGGATTCCGGGAAGGGTGTAACCGTTCGGGAACAGGGTGATGCCATTGACCGGATCACCGATGATGCCGCCCACGTTGATGCTCAACGGGATTCCGGGAAAAGTGTAACCGTTCGGGAACAGGGTGATGCCATTGACCGGATCACCGATGATGCCGCCCACGTTGATGCTCAACGGGATTCCGGGAAGGGTGTAACCGTTCGGGAATAAGGTGATGCCATTGACCGGATCACCGATGATGCCGCCCACGTTGATGCTCAACGGGATTCCGGGAAGGGTGTAACCGTTCGGGAATAAGGTGATGCCATTGACCGGATCACCGATGATGCCGCCCACGTTGATGCCCAACGGGATTCCGGGAACCATGATGGGTGGGGTGCTGAAGCCGCCGATGGTACCGCCTACCGTGATGCCGCCTACCGTCAGATCGATCTGGGATGGGCCAATGGTGCCTTCGGAGGGTGGGAAGGGGAAAATTCCGAATGTAAAGGGGGATTGCGGAATGCCAATCGGGATGATTAGGGAGCTGCTCGTCAGCGATAATCCAATCGGATTAACGCTGATTGGCTGGATGGTGATGGGTCCGACGCCGGCACCGGAACTGTTGAGACCCAAGCTGATCGGGGGAATTTGGATGGGCGGCACGGCGATCGGACCAACCACAGCGCCATTGCTGTTAAGACCCAAGTTGATCGGGGGAATTTGGATGGGCGGCACGGCGATCGGACCAACCACAGCGCCATTGCTGTTAAGACCCAAGTTGATCGGGGGAATTTGGATGGGCGGCACGGTGATCGGACCGACCACAGCGCCATTGCTGTTAAGACCCAAGTTGATCGGGGGAATTTGGATGGGCGGCACGGTGATCGGACCGACCACAGCGCCATTGCTGTTAAGACCCAAGTTGATCGGGGGAATTTGGATGGGCGGCACGGTGATCGGACCGACCACAGCGCCATTGCTGTTAAGACCCAAGCCGATGGGGGGAAGATGGATCGGTGGCACGGTGATCGGACCGATGAGACCGGTGCCGTCGAGGTCCAGGCCGGCTGCGGGAATAGTGATGGTTCCGGCGAAGCCGATCAAGCCCTGGTAGTCGCCTCGCCAGAAGAAGCCGTTGCTGTAGTTCCCGGTGTTGAATGCCCCGGTGTTCACGGTGCCGGTGTTTCCCCAGCCGGTGTTGAGGTTGCCGGGGTTGAAGCCGCCGGTGTTGGAGCTGCCAGTGTTCCAACTACCCGTGTTGAAGCTGCCCTGGTTGAAGTTGCCGGTGTTGTAATTGCCGGTGTTGCCGATGCCCGTGTTGGCAATGCCAACATTAAACAATCCGGTGTTTGCCTCGCCCGAGTTGCCGATTCCCGTGTTGTAGCTGGTGCCCGAGTTTCCGATGCCGAAGTTTCCGGTGCCCGAGTTGCCGATTCCGATATTTCCGGTGCCGGAGTTGAACAAACCGATATTGCCGGTGCCCGAGTTCAGGCCGCCGAGCCCCTGCTGGTTGTTGCCGGTGAGCCCGATGCCGATGTTTCCGTTGCCGGTGTTGCCGAAGCCGATGTTTCCGTTACCAGAGTTCCCGAAACCAATGTTGTTGCTGCCGGTGTTGCCGAAGCCGAAGTTGCTGAGGGCTGCCGTCAGTCCGGGCCCGACGTTTCCGAAGCCGACGTTATTGCTGCCGAGGTTTCCAAAGCCGACGTTATTGCCGCCGAGGTTTCCGCTGCCAATGTTGAAGCTGCCGAGGTTTCCGCTCCCGATGTTGTAGTTGCCGACGTTTCCGCCGCCCAGGCTGAAACTGCCGAGGTTGCCGTTGCCCACGTTTCCAAAGCCCGCGTTGGCGAAGCCGACGTTGAAGTTGCTCATGGTCGGGGCGCTCGCGACGGCCGCTTGGACGGTGGCCGCTATGGCCGCAGGCGCCGCTGCCAGCTGGGCCGGCAGGCCCGCCAGACCCTGCAGCGGCTGGGTGAACGGCGTCAGCGCGGCAACCACCGCCGAAGCCCCGGCATGATAGGCAGACATGGCGGCCACATCGAGGGCCCACATCTGCTCATAGGCGGCCTCGATCGCCGCGATCGCCGGAGCGTTTTGCCCGAAAAGGTTCGAAATCACCAGCGACACCAAATCAGAACGGTTGGCCGCCACCAGCGCCGGTTGCACCATCGCCAACCGGACCGCCTCAAACTCGGCCACCATGGCGCCGGCTTGGGTGGCCGCCCGCTGGGCCTGGGTCGCCGCCGCGCTCAGCCACCCCGCATACGGACCCGCCATCGCCGCCATCGCCACCGAGGAGGCACCCTGCCACGCGCCGCCGACCAGACCCGATGTGATCGAGCCGAAAGAGGCTGCGGCCGAGGCCAATTCCTCCGCCAACGCGTCCCAGCCGGCCGCCGCCGCCAACATCGGTTCCGACCCCGCACCGGCGAATATCAGGGCCGAGTTGATCTCCGGCGGCAACACCGAAAAGTTCATCGCCGCAACCTCCCTCGGGTGGCATCGTGCTAACGTCAGCTCAAGACCACCGAGATACCGGCCCCAAACCTTCGGTCATCAAAATGATCTCGCAGGGGAGCTACGCTACGTGTCGATCAAATACACCTTTTGAAATTGATCAAAATGAGAGCAAAACGTTACCTAAACGTGATGATTATCGGGCGTACTGCCAAATTATTTTACATTGGGCCCGAAGGGCGGCAGTTCCGCCCGTCCATGTAAATCGAGCACTCCGGCCGACGAGGACACTTTCCGGGACAGCAGCGGGATTCTGCGCGTAGGCAGGCGTGATATTAGTGTCGCTAACGAATGATTCCACGACCGGCCAGGGCAATTTCCCTGCCCGCGCCCACGCGGACGCGAAATTCGCGCCGAACCATGGTTCCGGTACGTCCAAGGTCGCCAACTTCCCGGCCCAGCAGCCGATAGCGGCCCAGCAGCCGTTGAGCCGGCAGGCTATCGCCCGCCACCCGATTCCCGCTCGGCCGCCTTGACCAGCCGACTCGCGAAGAGCCGGACGGCGCCACCCAGGGCGGCCCTCATCACCGGGCCAGTCCCGCGTGTGCCCTCGATGAACGAGCCGGTCCAGCGTAGCTCGGTGCCGCCCGCCGCGTTCGGCGTCAGCACCACCTCGCCGGTGTAGTCCCTGGCCGGCGTCGGCGGGCCCACCAGCTTGTAGACGTGGCGACGATCTTGCTCGTATTCCACGGTCTCCTCCCGGACAAACACCGGCCACATCCCTAACTTTCGGATCGCGCCGACACCGCCGGGTGCCGGATCACCTTGCCGTACCCAACCCGATTGCACGACAAGCGGCTTGGCCCATTCCGACCAGCGGCCACCGTCGGTCACGAGCCGGAACAACGTGGCGGCCGGCGCGGTGGAAGTCCTGGTTACCTGGAACGAAAATGTGCGACCCGACATGCCTGACTCCCTGTGATCACCCGTCGTCGTGCTGCCGGGTACCCTACCGCGACGATGCGCACCGCGCGGTCCGGCGCGCCAGTGAAAGCAACCCCGTGCGGGCGCCGCCGAGGGCATACTCACGATGTGCCCAACGCCGATCCCGCTTCAGTTCCCCCTACGCCCACCCAGGCCGACGTCGCCGCGGCGCTGCGCGTCATGAAGCCGCTGCGAAAGCTGATCAAACCCAAGGTCTATGGCATCGACAACGTGCCGACCAAACGCGCGTTGCTGGTCGGCAACCACAACACGCTTGGCCTGGTCGACGCGCCACTGCTGGCCGCCGAGCTCTGGGAGCGGGGGCGAATGGTCCGATCCCTCGGCGACCACGCCCATTTCAAGATTCCGGGGTGGCGTGACGCGCTGACACAACTGGGTGTCGTCGAGGGCACCCGGGAGATCGCCTCCGAATTGATGCGGCGCGGTGAGCTCGTGATGGTGTTTCCCGGCGGCGGTCGTGAGGTGAACAAACGCAAGAACGAGCGCTACAAACTGGTGTGGAAGAACCGGCTGGGGTTCGCCCGCTTGGCGATCAAGCACGGGTATCCGATCGTGCCGTTCGCCTCGGTGGGCGCCGAACACGGCATCGACATTCTGCTCGACAACGAGTCCCCGCTGATGGCGCCGGTGCAGTTCTTGGCAGAGAAGCTGCTCGGCACACCCGATGGGCCGCCGCTGGTTCGGGGTATCGGCCTGACCCCGGTGCCGCGTCCCGAGCGGCAGTACTACTGGTTCGGCGAACCGATCGGCACCACGGAGTTCACCGGACGGGACGACGACGACAACGCCGCACGCAAGGTGCGCGAGCGTGCCGCGGCCGCGATCGAAGAGGGCATCCAGCTGATGCTGGCCGAGCGTGACGCCGACCCGAATCGATCGGTGGTCGGTCGGCTGTTGCGCCCGGATGCCTGACGGCGCAGCCGGTGCGCGCGCTCTGAGCCTTCTCGCTATCGCGCTGTTGCTGGGCTCTTGACAGCGGCCGGTCCGGCGCACCGACCGCCCCAACCACCACCACGAATACCGTCACCGCCCGCGGCGGCCAGGCCGTGCTGGACGAGGCGATCAAGGCCGATGTGTCGGGCTGCCGGCGACCGGCGTCAAGATCACGGCGGACGCGGTGTTCGATATCGCCTCGGTGTCCAAACAATTCACCCGAGCGCGCCGTCGAGCCCGGCACCCGATACGAGCACTCCACTGCCAACACCTGCTGCCCGGCGAAATCGTCCACCGGGGCTCGGCGCAACCTGGTCGCCGATTCCCGACGGTGCCTGGGCCGGATGGGTCACGGCTTTTGGCGTCAGCGGCCACCGACGGACGTCGGTGGCCGGCGCCTGCAACGTCGACAAGCAGGATCCCGGAGGCCAAGGCCGACGTGCTGGGACGGCCCAGGATGGAGGAAACCGCGACTGCGCTAGGTAAGACCTGCCCGGGCTGCAATCATTCACGGTATGGCGAGACCGTCCGTCCTCACCGCCGACCATGGCCTACCGCCCGGAGTGCAGGGCGCCTGCGATTCACGATTTGCCGGAGTCATCCGAGCCTTCGCCGGGCTGTACCCCGGGCGGATGTTCGGCGGTGGCGCGCTGGCGGTGTACATCGACGGCCGGCAGGTCGTTGACGTGTGGACGGGTTGGTCCGATCGGCGGGGCACGGTGCCGTGGACGGCCGATACCGGCGCGATGGTGTTCTCCGCGACCAAGGGATTGGCGGCCACCGTCATTCACCGGCTGGTTGACCGCGGCCTGCTGTCGTACGACGCGCCGGTCGCCGACTACTGGCCCGCGTTCGGCGCCAACGGCAAGTCCGAGATCACCGTCAGCGACGTGCTGCGCCATCGATCCGGGCTCTCCCATCTGAAGGGCGTCGGCAAAAAGGAGGTGATGGATCACCTGCTGATGGAGGAGAAGCTGGCGGCCGCACCGCTGGACCGTACACACGGACAGATGGCCTATCACGCGGTGACCTACGGATGGCTATTGTCCGGGCTGGCCCGCGCGGTCACCGGAAAAGGTATGCGCCAACTGTTCCGCGACGAGCTGGCGCGCCCGCTCGACACCGACGGCCTGCACCTGGGCCGTCCACCGGCCGACGCGCCCACCAAGGTGGCTCAAACACTTTTGCCCCAAACCAAGATTCCCACTCCGCTGCTGGATTTCATCGCCCCCAAAGTGGCCGGGTTGTCGTTTTCCGGATTGCTCGGCGCGGTCTATTTCCCCGGCATCATGTCAATGCTGCAAGGGGATATGCCGTTTCTGGACGGTGAGATTCCCGCGGTCAACGGCGTCGTGACCGCGCGCGCCCTGGCCAAGGTGTATGCGGCGCTCGCCAACGACGGGGTCATCGACGGAACTCGGTTGCTGTCGTCGGGGGCGGTGCGGGGACTGATGGGCAAGTCCGAGCTCTGGCCGGATCTCAACCTCGGTCTGCCGTTCACCTACCACCAGGGTTACCAATCGTCTCCCGTCCCGGGGTTGCTGGAGGGATACGGCCACATCGGTCTCGGTGGAACGATTGGGTGGGCCGATCCGGAGACTGGCAGCGCATTCGGCTATGTGCACAACCGCCTGTTGACGCTGCTGTTGTTCGACGTCGGCTCGTTCGCGGGACTCGCACCGTTGCTGACCGGTGCCGTGGTGGCCGCGCGCAAAGCTGATCCGCTCGAGGTGCCGCATTTCGGCGCACCCTACTACGAACCTGGCCAACGGCGGACGGCTTCCGCCCAAGCGACCTGAAATATGCTGTGGCGCAGCATGGTAAAGCATCTAGCGAGCAGCCCGGAACCGTGACCCACTGCGTGGCCACCAGGCCAGCGCGACAAACGTGGCTGCTCGCGGGCGGCGGCAGGTCACTACGATCGAGCACATGTTGCGTCCTGCAAGTTGGACTGAACTAGCGGGTGTGAGTCCCGTCCCGGTAGGCACCGGAGCGCCGGGTAGCAGGCCCCGGTTCGTCGTTGAGAGGCGGCGGGCTAAGCGGGGTGTCAAGAGCCTCTTTGGAGGGAGCAAGTGCGCGGGCCGTAGTGCCGTTAGGTGCGAGTCCTGCAGCCTCGTCAGATTTACAACGGAGGAGCCGAGCCGCTGATGTCACGGCGAAGGCCTATGTTCGTCGAGCCCTGGTCCGGGGTTAGCTCGGCGGGTCCTTCCGGGGTACGGGGAGCGGCACGTGCACACAGTTCAGTCGGGAACAGGAGAGGCCCGTCTGCTCAGCCTGCGTCGGGCAAAGACCAGGGGTATAAGCCGATGGTGAAATCCCTTGGAGGGCAGCGGGAGTCCGAGGGGGTCGTAGTACCGCTGATCGGCGTGAGAGACACGTCGGGAGGGAAGGGCCCCTGCTTTGATCACGCGCGCGGAGCGGGTAAGCGCAAGGGCATGACCGGGTTTGCTCGGTCCAATTCCCCCGGCAAGCCATCGCTTGCCGTAGCCGACGAGGAGCCGTTGGTGGTCTCGCCGGTGAAAGTGCGACAACTGCAACGGGCGCTATGGGCTGCGGCCAAGCAGTCTGAGGGTCGGCGTTTCCATGCCCTATATGACCGTATCTGCAGGGGTGACGTCCTGTGGGAGGCGTGGGAACGGGTGCGTAAGAACAAGGGTGCGGCCGGGGTGGATCGGATCACCCTGGTTGCGGTGGAGGACTACGGCGTGGACCGCATGTTGTGTGAGTTGCGCTGTGACCTTCGCACGGGTCGTTACCGTCCGGCGCCGGCGCGTCGGGTGGAGATCCCGAAACCACAGGGTGGTTTGCGGCCGTTGGGGATTCCCACGGTGCGAGACCGGGTGGTCCAGGCGGCGGCCAAGATTGTGTTGGAACCGATTTTCGAGGCGGATTTTTTGTCGTGCTCGTATGGGTTTCGGCCGAGGAGGTCGGCGACGATGGCCAAGGAACGCTTGCGGACCGGGTTCATCGAGGGTTACCAGTTCGTGGTCGAGTTCGATATCGCTAATTTCTTCGGCGAGATCGACCATGAGCGTCTACTTGCTGAGGTGGGTAGGCGGGTCTCGGATCGGCGGGTGCTCAAACTGCTGCGCTTGTGGCTGCAGGCAGGAGTGATGGTCGAAGGGGTGATCCAGCGGACGGTCGCGGGCACACCGCAGGGCGGGGTGATCTCGCCGCTGTTGGCCAACATCTATCTGCATCTGCTCGACACCGCACTGGCCGCTCGTGGGGTGGGTGAGTTGGTGCGCTACGCCGATGACGGGGTGGTGTTGTGCCGCAGCGCGGCGCAAGCCGAGCACGCCTTGGCGGCGGTCGGGGAAATCCTGGCGTCGTTGGGGTTGCGGCTGCATCCGGATAAGACGAAGGTGGTCGATCTGAGGGAGGGTCGCGACGGTCTGGATTTTCTGGGCTGTCACTTCCGGGCTCGCATGTCGGGACGGCTGTGGGAGCAGCGCCGTATTGTGCGCTACTACCTGCAGCGCTGGCTCTCGCAGCGCGCGATGGTCCGATTACGGGCCAAGGTGGGTGATCGCACCGGCCGCAATCGGGTTGGGCTGGATATCCGTGACGTGATTGCGGAATTGAATCCGATCTTGCGCGGCTGGGGTAACTACTTTCGCACCGGCAACGCCGCCCAGAAATTCGGCCAGATCGACCGGTACGTGGTGCGGCGGCTGTTCCGCTTGATGGTCAAGAAGCGGGGCCGCAATCTGTGTGCTGGACAAGCCGATCAGTGGACCGAAGCGTGGTTCAACGGGCACGGCCTGCACCGCTTGCGTGGCACCATCCGCTACCCGAAGGCAGCGTAACCATGTTCAGAAGATCATCGGTAAGCCGTGTGCGGGAAAACCGCACGCACGGATTGAAAGGGGGATGGGGAAACGGATCCGCTTTGCGGACACCGCGCCCCTGACTACCAATGGGATCGTCGGCAGGGCTGACGTCGCCGATATTTCCCGGGCCCACCCGGTCCCCGTCACCGTGTCGGTGGCCGCGGGTGTCCGTTGGTGCGGCCGCGCTGGCGTCCGTGATCGTTGTAACGGCTGCCGCGACGCACACCCTGCCGAGCCCGCGGCAAACGGCCCCGTCCGGGATGGTGGGCATGGCGTCGAGTGCCCCGGCACTGCAGCACGCCTCAGCCAGGCAGACAGCTCCGAAGGAGCGAATGTGCAGCGGCGGCCGCGGCATCTGGTGGCGCTGTGGGCGGCGCTGACCCCGTCCGGCAAATCACGGCGAGCAATCAGGGAAATCGGTGAACGCTGCGGACCCAGATGTCAGCGCGCGCCAGACTGTGCGTGCGGGTTCGTGGCGCCAGCGGGTTTATAGACTGCGGCTATGTTGCGTCCTGAAAGTTGGACTGGACCAGCGGGCTGCAGTCCCGTCCCGCTAGGCACCGGGGCGCCGGGTAGGCCCCGGCTCGCGTAACCATGTCCAGCAGATCATCGGTAAGCCGTGTGCGGGACAGCCGCACGCACGGATCGAAAGGGGGATGGGGGAACGGGTCCGCACTGTGGACACCGCGCCCCTGACCGGCCAATGGATTACGGTTCCCGGCGGGACTCCGCGGCGCCACAAGGCCTGCTCGAGATCGAGGACTGCCTGGATGCCGACGGCGGTATCGCGTTGCCGCCGGACGCCACGCTGATCTCGCTCATCGAGCGCAACGTCGCCAACGTCGGCGATTCGGTGGCCTACCGTTACCTCGACCACACCCGTTCGGCCGACGGACATGCCCTGGAAGTGACCTGGTCCCAATTCGGTGTCCGACTGCGGGCCATCGGGGCACACGTGCAACGGTTCGCCGGCCCCGGTGACCGGGTTGCCATCCTCGCGCCGCAGGGCATCGACTACGTCGCCGGCCACTACGCCGCCATCAAGGCCGGCACCATCGCGGTGCCGTTGTTTGCCCCGGAGCTGCCGGGCCACGCCGAACGTCTGGACACCGCGCTGCGCGATTCCAAACCCGCCGTCGTCCTGACGACGACGGCGGCGCAAGACGCCGTCGAGGCTTTCTTGCACCATCGTGCCGACCTGCACGGGACGCGAGTCCTGGTGATCGATCAGATACCCGACACGGCGGCCGAACTGTTCGCCCCGGTGGAGCTGGACCTGGACGCGGTATGCCACTTGCAGTACACCTCGGGCGCGACCCGGCCCCCCGTCGGCGTGGAGATCACCCACCGGGCGGTGGGTACCAACCTGGTGCAGATGATCCTGTCGATCGACCTGCTGAACCGAAACACCCACGGCGTCAGCTGGTTACCGCTGTATCACGACATGGGCCTGTCAATGATCGGCTTTCCAGCGGTGTACGGCGGGCACTCCACCCTGATGTCGCCAACGGCGTTCGTGCGCCGGCCGTTGCGGTGGATCCAGGCGCTGTCCGCCGGGTCACGGACCGGCCGCGTCGTCACCGCGGCACCGAACTTCGCCTACGAGTGGGCCGCCCAACGCGGACTGCCCAGCCACGGCGACGATATCGACCTCAGTAATGTCGTGCTGATCATCGGTTCCGAACCGGTAAGCATCGATGCGATAACGACATTCAACAAAGCGTTCGCGCCCCACGGCCTGCCGCGCACCGCGTTCAAACCGTCGTATGGCATCGCCGAGGCGACGCTGATGGTCGCAACCATTGACCACGCCGCCGAACCGACGGTCGCCTATCTTGACCGCGAGCGGCTGGGCGCCGGTCGGGCCGTGCGGGTCGCGGCGGATGACCCCAACGCCGTCCTGCAGGTGTCGTGTGGCCAGGTGGCTCGCAGCTTGTGGGCGGTGATCGTCGACCCCGATGCGGGCACGGAACTGCGCGACGGTGAGGTCGGCGAAGTCTGGTTGCAGGGCGACAACGTCGGCCGAGGCTACTGGGGACGGCCCGACCAAACCCGGCGGACCTTCGGGGCCAGGTTACGGTCGCTGCTTGCCGAGGGCAGCCATGCCGACGGCGCGACGATCGACGGCACCTGGCTGCGGACCGGGGATCTGGGGGTCTACCTCGACGGCGAGCTCTACATCACCGGCCGCATCGCGGATCTGGTGACCATCGACGGCCGCAACCACTATCCGCAGGACATCGAGGCCACCGCGGCAGAGGCTTCACCGACCGTACGACGGGGATATGTCACGGCTTTCGCGGTACCGGCAGCTGGGGGCGGTAGCCAACAATTGGTCATCATCGCCGAACGCGCAGCGGGCACCAGTCGCGCCGACCCGCAGCCGGTGATCGCGGCGATACAGGCGGCGATCTGGAACCGGCACGGGTTGCACGTTGCCGACGTGCGCCTGCTACCGGCGGGCGCCATCCCGCGGACCACCAGCGGCAAGCTGGCCCGGCTGGCCTGCCGCGCCCAATATCTCGATGGGGCGTGGGGACATACCGGACGGCAGGATGATCGACCTACCACGCGGACATGACCGGTTCACCTGCGTGATCAATCCATCGGGGGCCGATTCCACCCCGGTCAAGCCGACCATCGCCACCCGCCCGCGCCTGTGGAGCCGTATCTCTCTGGGATGCGTTGCGGGAGCTGATATGTGCCCACCAGATCACGATGGGCATCATTCCCCCGGCCTAGGGACCCCAGATCAACAGATCCTCCATCCCGTTGTTCATCGCAACGATGGTCGGCGCTGGACCGGTGACATCGAAGTAGATTTTGCCGCTCGACTGGGCACCCTGCGGGATGGTGGCCCCGCTGATGCCGTCCACGGTCGCGGCTTGCCACAGCACTCGGTAATTGATGCCGCTGTCGGTACGTGCATTGAATTGCGAGATGGCGGGGGTGACCGCACCCCGGATCGCATTGACGGTGGCGGTGGCCTCCCAGACCTGGCCGGCCACCGGGTAGCCCGGGATCGTGTCGGTGCTGGATTTGAGGTCACTGACCTTCCAGGAAAGGACAACTTGGCCAACGCTGTCGGTCATGGTCAACTCACTGCCGAGTTTGCCGGCAATGGGATAGCCGGCGAATGCGATCGGCGCTGCAATGGCGGCCGCCGATGCCATGGCCCCGACCGCTACCGCCGTCTTTATCGTCGTGGTGATCTTCATTGGTCCTCCACTACTCGTTAGGGCGATTACATCGTTACCGAATCCGTGTTATCGAATCCGTCGATGTAATCCCTCAACTTTAAGCCGGCAATGGCCATTTCTTCATCCCCGCGTGCGCTGTCGAACACCTGCGGGGCGTGCCACGATGGTGCGATGACCGCTATTTCGGGCACGTCGCCCACCGAACCCGGCGATATCTCGGCCCTGGCGGGTTACCCGGTAACGGCGCCGCCGCTACCCCGCCCGGTGACCTTCGATCAGTGCTGGCGTGACCTGACCTTCGTGCATTGGCCGGTGCGGCCCGAACGAATCGAGGGCATGTATCCACCCGGGACGCGTCCCGACGTGTTCGCCGACGGCATGACCTACGTCGGGCTGGTGCCGTTTGCCATGCACAGGACTAAATTGGGCACCTCGCTGCCGCTTCCGTATTTCGGCAGCTTCCTGGAGACCAACATCCGGCTGTACTCCATCGATGATGCCGGCCGACACGGGGTCGTCTTCCGGTCGCTGGAAACGGCGCGGCTGGCGGTGGTCCCCGTTACCCGGATCGGCCTGGGCGTTCCCTACACGTGGGCGAAGATGCGCATGACGCAATCCGGCGAACAGATCACGTATCACAGTGTGCGGCGCTGGCCGCGACGCGGACTGCGCAGCCGACTGACGATCAGCGTCGGCGACGCGGTTGAACCCACGCCGCTGGAGGTGTGGCTCACCGCCCGCTGGGGCGCGCACACCCGCAAGGCCGGCCGGACATGGTGGATACCCAACGAGCACGAAACCTGGCCCATGCGTTTGGCGGAGATCGTCGAACTGGACGACGAACTGCTGGGCGCCAGCGGGGTGCAACCGGCGGGCGACCGCCTGCGTGCGCTGTTTTCCCCCGGCGTGCGCACGCGTTTCGGCCGCCCCTGCCCGGTCCGGTAGGACCGCACGTGGACGGGCCGTTGCGGGCATTCACAGACATCCACGGCCATGTCGGCTACGTCATGTGGCCCACAGATGAGGACAGGCACGGTCAACCGAGCCCGACCGACCGCCGGCTTGGCGGCCTTGGCAGACTGTGCGCATGGCACAGATAACCCTGCGTGGAAATGCGATCAATACCGTTGGTGAGCTACCCGCTGTCGGGTCACCGGCCCCGGACTTCACACTGACCGGGGGTGACCTCGGGGCGATCAGCCGCGACCAATTCCGGGGTAAGCCCGTGTTGCTGAACATCTTTCCCTCGGTGGACACCCCGGTGTGCGCGACGAGCGTGCGGACCTTCGATCAACGCGCCGCCGCGAGTGGTGCCACCGTGCTGTGCGTGTCCAAGGATCTTCCGTTCGCCCAGAAGCGTTTCTGCGGCGCCGAGGCCACCGACAACGTGACGGTGGCCTCGGCGTTCCGGAGCGGCTTTGGCGAGGACTACGGGGTCACCATCGCCGATGGCCCGATGGCCGGGCTGCTTGCCCGGGCCATCGTGGTGATCGGCGCCGACGGCAACGTCGCCTACACCGAATTGGTGCCAGAAATCGGGCAAGAGCCCAACTACGAGGCCGCGCTGGCGGCACTGCGCGAGTAGGCTGCTACGCCGACTCGATGTCCCGCCCACGTGGGGCCTACTCGTTGGCGAATTCTGGCGGCGCCACCGCCGCTGTGCCCATACCGAGGGGAGTTCTGCCGTCTGGGAGCGGGTGATAGTCCGCGCAGCCCGCAATCAGCGACGCAGCCAGTACCGCCAACACCCCGCCGAGCACCCGCATTGCCAACTTCGTCATGTTGTTCCTCGCATTCATAGAGCGTTCCTTTCGGTCGCCGTTGCACCACGGCGCGCAATTCCAAGCTATCATCGGCGCCATCCGTTGAAAATGGCTTTTGGGTAAAATCAAAACCGCTGGAGCGAGCTGGTCGGCGGTGGCATCGGTCTCGATCTGATATCGAATAGTCTTGTTACACAAGCAGTTTCGAAGGCCTCGGATCGTTGGCGGGACTTGGAAAATTCAATTGCCAGGTCAGCGATGCGCCATTGCTGCCGCGCCCTGAAGTATGTCAAAGTATTTGACACTGGCGCGTAAAATATCTTGACAAAGACAAGCACTTCTCATCACCCAAGCCGTCGGACCATTTCAGCCGGCGGCGGTGCGTCCACCGGACCGCGTCATCGCCCTGCGGTGGGGGCTACAGTCCGGCGCGATCGGCGAGCAGCGCACGATGTCGCGCGCTGCTGCCGAAGAGTGCTTCGGAGGTCTTGGCCCGGCGGTAATACAGGTGCAGGTCGTGCTCCCAGGCGAAGGCGATGCCGCCGTGGACCTGGATGGCGGAGCCGGCGCACAGCGTGAAGGTGTCTGCTGCCTGCGCCTTCGCCAATGGTGCGGTAATCGCCAGCTCGTCGTCGTCGGCTGCGCTCATCGCGGCGAACATCACCGTCGCCTGGGTCGCATCGATCTCGATCATCATGTCGGCGCAGGCGTGCTTGACCGCCTGGAAGGAACCGATCGGTCGATCGAATTGAGTTCGCCGCCCGGCGTATTGCACCGCCAGGTCGAGGCAGGCCTCGGCGCCGCCCAGCATCTCGGCGGCCAACAGCACCCGGGCCACGTCGAGCACCCGCTCCATATCGTCGGGCGTCCCGGCGGTCAGCGCCTCGGCGGGGGACCGCGCCAGCTGTAGCGTGGCGACGGGCCGGGTGAGGTCGAACGAGGGCAACCGGCGGACGGTGACCCCTGGCGCGTCGGCCGCCACGACGTGCGGGACGATCGATCCGTCGACCACCGCCGGCACCACGAACAGGTCGGCGAGGTGACCGTGCAGCACCGGGGTGCACTCGCCGGTGAGTGCCGGCCGACCGTCGCGCCGCACGGCCCGAACGGAGGTGGCCGACGCGACGTCGTGGCCACTGACGGCGAGCGTTCCGATCTGCTCGCCGGTAAGCAGACCGGCAAGCAGGCTCTTGCTCTGCTCGTCGTCGCCCATGCGCAGAATAGCTTCGATCGCAAAAACCGTGGCCGCAAAGGGAATTGGGGTGAGCGCCCGGCCGAGTTCGCTGAACGCGATCGCGGTCTCGACCAGGGTGGCACCCACTCCGCCGCGCTCCGGCGGGACGTGCAGCGCCGGCAGCTCGAGCTCGGTGCAGATCCGTTGCCACAGCCTGCGGTCGGGTCCGCCCGCGCCGGCCATCTCCCGCACCCGCGCGGGCGGGGCCTGATCATGAAGGAAGCCGCGCAGCGACGCACGGAAAGCGTCTTGTTCGGTGCTGTACTGGAAGTCCACGTCAGCCGACCACTTCCGGGCGTGGTTCCCGGGGGAGCCCCAGCAGCTGCTCGCCGATCACGTTGCGCTGGATCTGCGAACTGCCGGCATAGATCGTCGCGGCACGCGCGTAGAGCAGCTCGTCCATCCAGCAGGCCGGGGAGTTCGGCGTGCCCGCCTCCGGGACCAGCCGTGCTCCGCCGTTTCCCGGTCCCTGCGGGCCCAGCGCATCGAGCCCGAGGATGTCCACGGCGAGCTCGGTGTAGCGGCGGAAGTATTCGCTCCAGATGACCTTCGTGATCGCGGCCTCGGCGCCGGGCAACTGCCCGTTGAGGGCCCGGGTGAGGCCACGGTAACCCCGGTACCGCATGATCTGAACCCGGGAGAAGCACCACGCCAACCCATCCCGGATACGCGGGTCGACGAGGACGCCGCGCTCGCGGGCCAGTTCGCGCAACCGCTGCAGGTCCCGGCCGAAATCGATGGCGGCGGTGGCGATGTGCGATCCGCGTTCGAAGCCGAGCAGCGTCATGGCGGTCGACCAGCCGTCGCCGACCCGGCCGACGACATTGCCGGCGCTGGTGCGGGCATCGGTCAGGAAGACCTCGCTGAACGAGGAGTGCCCGGCCGCGTTGACGATCGGCCGGACCACGACGCCGGGCTGGTCCATGGGCACCAGCAGAAACGACAGGCCCCGGTGTTTCGGAGCGCTGGGATCGGTCCGAGCCAGCAGGAAGATCCAGTTTGCGGTGGTGCCGGCCGACGTCCAGATTTTGTGGCCGTTGATCACCCATTCGTCACCGTCGAGCACCCCCCTGGTGCGCACCGAGGCCAGGTCGGAGCCGGCCTCGGGCTCGGAGAAGCCCTGGCACCACCGGTGCTCGCCGCTGAGGATGCGCGGCAGGAAATGCCGCTTCTGCGCCTCGGAACCCAGGGCGATCAGGGTGTTGCCCAGCAGGTCGATTCCGAGCAGGTCGTTTTCCGCGCGTTCGGGCGCGCCGGCGCGGGCGAATTCCTCGGCGAGCACCACCTGTTCCATCGGGGACAGGCCGCCGCCGCCGTATTCCGTCGGCCAGGACACCGCGACCAGGCCAGCGCCGGCCAGGGCCCGCCGCCAGTGCCGGGCGAACTCTTCCCGCTCGTGGGGCGGCAGCGCCCCGGGTCCGGGCCACCCGGGCGGCAGGTGCTCGGCCACAAACTCCCGGATCCGGTCGCGGAACGCTTCCGCTTCGGGTGGGTAGCTGACGTCCACTGCGCGCGTCCAGGCGTCAGGGCCGTTGCTTGCACGCCGGCCGGATCTGCGGTGCGGCGCGCCAGTCCTCCAGGCCGTACTCGACCGTTCCGTAGGACAGCTTGCCGCCGGTGACTTCGCCCCAGTGCGCGTGATTGAGCTGGTGGATCTTGAAGCAACCGTCCAGCGCGGCGGAAAACCCCATGGCATCGACGGTTTGGTTCACCGATTCCTTGATCAGCAGTGCCGCCATCGTCGGCACCTTCGCGATCCGACGCGCGAATTCGATTGTGCTGGTCGCGAGTTCGTCAGCGGGAAACACCTTGCTGACCATCCCCAGCGCGTGGGCCTCGTCGGCGCCTATGCAGTCGCCGGTGAGCAGCAGTTCCTTGGTCTTGCGCGGCCCGAACTCCCACGGATGTCCGAAGTACTCGACCCCGCACATGCCCAGCCGGGTGCCGACCACATCGGCGAACACGGTGTCCTCGCTGGCGACGATCAGATCGCAGCACCAGGCCAGCATCAACCCCGCCGACAGCACGGCCCCGTGCACCTGGGCGATGGTGATCTTGCGCAGGTTGCGCCACCGCTTGGTGTTTTCGAAGTAGTAGTGCCACTCCTGGCGGTTGCGTGACTCGACCCCGCCGAAGGTCGCCCCGTTGCACCGGTAGCTGGGGTGCTGGTCCGGCCCCGGCGAGCGTTCCCGGATATCGTCAGTGGATCCGAGGTCGTGACCGGCGGAGAAGGCGGGGCCGGCGGCCCGCAGGATCACCACCCGGACGGTGTCGTCCGCCTCGGCAAGTTCGAAGGCGGCGCCCAGCTCGACCAGCATGCCGCGGGTCTGGGCGTTGCGTTGTTTCGGGCGGTCCAGGGTGATCGCGGCGATGCGCCCATCGTCGATGGTTTCGTAGCGGATGTATTCGAACTCCCGGGGCCGTCGGGAGCGTTCCCCGTCCGACCGGCGATCGACCGGACCGACCCCGCCGACGAACATGTCCGCTCCTTACTGGACGTGAACGGCTGACCTGTGCGAGGTTACCCGCCCCTTAGCCAACATGTCCATAGCCAATACGCACATGAGAGCGATCAATATAGACAAATTCCCATGCAAAGAAGCACTTGTGTACAACGAAGTATCTTGGTAGTACTGTGATATACGCAAAGGGCGCCACCGCAGCGCGCCGGGCATCCGACCGGTACAACCAGGAAGGGTTGACGATGGAGATCGGAATATTCCTCATGCCGGCCCATCCACCGGAGCGCACCCTCTACGACGCCACCCGGTGGGATCTGGACGTCATCGAGCTGGCCGATCAACTCGGCTACGTGGAGGCCTGGGTCGGCGAACACTTCACCGTGCCGTGGGAGCCGATCTGCGCCCCCGATCTGCTGTTGGCGCAGGCGCTGCTGCGCACCCAACAGATCAAGCTCGCCCCGGGTGCGCACTTGTTGCCCTACCATCATCCGGTCGAGTTGGCCCACCGGGTGGCCTATTTCGACCACCTCGCCCAGGGTCGGTTCATGCTCGGCGTGGGCGCCAGCGGCATCCCCGGTGACTGGGCGCTGTATGACGTGGACGGCAAGAACGGCGAGCATCGCGAAATGACCCGGGAAGCGCTGGAGATCATGCTGCGCATCTGGACCGAGGACGAGCCCTGGGAGCATCGCGGAAAGTACTGGAACGCCAACGGAATCGCGCCGATGTTCGAGGGTCTGATGAGGCGCCACATCAAGCCGTACCAGCAGCCCCACCCGCCCATCGGCGTCACCGGGTTCAGCGCCGGCTCGGAGACCCTCAAGCTCGCCGGCGAACGGGGTTACATCCCCATGAGTCTGGACCTCAACACCGAATACGTCGCCACCCACTGGGACGCGGTGGAGGAAGGCGCGCTGCGCAGCGGGCGAACCCCGGATCGCCGCGATTGGCGGCTGGTACGCGAGGTGCTGGTGGCCGAGACCGACGAGCAGGCGTTCCGGTATGCCGTGGACGGCACGATGGGACGCGCCATGCGTGAGTATGTGCTGCCGACGTTTCGGATGTTCGGCATGACCAAGTTCTACAAACACAATCCGTCGGTGCCCGATGACGAGGTGACACCGGAGTACCTCGCCGAGAACACCTTCGTGGTCGGCTCGGTGCAGACGGTGGTCGACAAGCTCGAGGCCACCTACGACCAGGTCGGTGGGTTCGGCCACTTGCTGATCCTCGGGTTCGACTACAGCGACAACCCGGGCCCGTGGAAGGAGTCGTTGCGGCTGCTGGCCCACGAGGTCATGCCCAGACTCAACGCCCGCCTCGCCACCAAGCCGGCCACCGCGGTGGTGTAGCCATGGCGGTTCGTCAGGTCACCGTCGGCTATTCGGACGGCACGCACAAGACGATGCCGGTGCGGTGCGACCAGACGATCCTGGATGCCGCCGAGGAACACGGCGTGGCCATCGTCAACGAATGCCAAAGCGGGATATGTGGCACGTGCGTGGCCACCTGCACCGCCGGCCGCTACCAGATGGGACGCACCGAGGGCCTGTCCGATGTGGAGCGGGCGGCGCGAAAGATCCTCACCTGCCAGACGTTTGCCACCTCTGATTGCCGCATCGAACTGCAGTATCCGGTCGACGACAACGCCGCCCTGCTGGTCACCGGTGACGGTGTGGTGACCGGGGTCGAGTTGGTGTCGCCCAGCACCGCCATCCTGCGGGTGGATGCCTCCGGCATGGCTGCAGCCCTGCGATACCGGGCCGGCCAGTTCGCCCAGTTGCGGGTCCCGGGCACCGACACCTGGCGCAACTACTCCTACGCCCATCCGGCCGACGGCCGCGGTGAGTGCGAGTTCATCATTCGGCTGCTGCCGGACGGCGTGATGTCGAACTATCTTCGCGACCGCGCCCAACCGGGCGACCACATCGCGCTGCGGTGCAGCAAGGGCAACTTCTACCTGCGCCCCGTCGCGCGGCCGGTGATCCTGGTCGCCGGCGGCACGGGTCTGTCGGCGATCCTGGCGATGGCCCAGAGCCTGGATGCCGACATCGCCCACCCGGTCTACCTGCTCTACGGGGTCGACCGTACCGAAGACCTGTGCAAGCTCGACGAACTCACCGAGCTACGGCGCCGCGTTCCCGGCCTGGAGGTGCACGTCATCGTCGCGCACCCGGACGCCGGCTGGGATGGGCGCACCGGACTGGTCACCGACCTGCTCGACCCGCGGATGCTGGCCGGCGGAGACGCCGACGTATATCTGTGCGGTCCGGTCGCCATGGTCGACGCGGCCCGAACCTGGCTGGACCACAAGGGCTTTCACCGCGTCGGGTTGTACTACGAGAAATTCGTGGCCAGCGGGGCGGCGCGGCGGCGCGCCCCGGCGCGGCTGGACTACGCGGGCGTGGACATTGCCCAAGTGCGCCGCCGCGGCCGCGGCACCGCGGTGGTCATCGGCGGCAGCATCGCGGGCATCGCCGCGGCAAAGATGCTCAGCAACACCTTCGATCGCGTCATCGTGCTGGAGAAGGACGGCCCGCACCGTCGCCGCGAGGGCAGGCCGGGCGCGGCACAGGGTTGGCACCTGCACCACCTGCTGACCGCCGGGCAGATCGAGCTGGAGCGCATCTTCCCCGGCATCGTCGACGACATGGTGCGCGAGGGCGCGTTCAAGGTCGACATGGCGGCCCAGTACCGCATCCGGCTCGGCGGCACCTGGAAGAAGCCCGGCACCAGCGACATCGAGATCGTCTGCGCCGGAAGACCGCTGCTCGAATGGTGTGTGCGCCGCCGGCTCGACGACGAACCTCGCATCGAATTCCGGTACGAATCGGAGGTGGCCGACCTCGTCTTCGACCGCGACAACAACGCCGTCGTCGGCGTCGCCGTCGACCGGGGCGACGCCGACGGAGGCGACGGTTTGCAGGTGGTGCCCGCCGAGTTCGTCGTGGACGCGTCGGGCAAGAACACCCACGTGCCGGAGTTCTTGGACCGCATCGGCATTGGCGCTCCCGAGGCCGAGCAGGACATCATCAACTGCTTCTACTCCACGATGCAGCACCGGGTTCCGCCGGAGCGGCGGTGGCAGGACAAGGTGATGGTGATCTGTTACGCGTACCGGCCCTACGAGGACACCTACGCCGCGCAGTACTACACGGACAGCTCGCGCACCATCCTGTCCACGTCCCTGGTGGCGTACAACTGCTACTCGCCGCCGCGCACCGCGCGGGAATTCCGCGCGTTCGCCGACCTGATGCCGTCCCCGGTCATCGGGGAGAACATCGACGGGCTGGAGCCGGCCTCGCCCATCTACAACTTCCGCTATCCCAACATGCTGCGGCTGCGCTACGAGAAGAAGCGCAACCTGCCGCGGGCTTTGCTGGCGGTGGGCGATGCCTACACCAGCGCCGACCCGGTGTCGGGTCTGGGTATGAGCCTGGCGCTCAAGGAAGTTCGGGAGATGCAGCTGCTGCTGGCCAAATACGGCGCCGGCCATCCGGATCTGCCGCGCCGGTACTACCGGGCGATCGCCAAGATGGCCGACACGGCCTGGTTCGTGATCCGAGAGCAAAACCTGCGCTTCGACTGGATGAAGGACGTGGACAAGAAGCGCCCGTTCTATTTCCGCGTGCTCACCTGGTACATGGACCGTGTGCTGGAGTTGGTGCACGACGATCTCGACGCCTACCGCGAGTTCTTGGCCGTCGTCCACCTCGTCAAGCCGCCGTCGGCGCTGATGCGACCCGGGATCGCCAGCCGCGTGCTCGGCAAGTGGGCGAGGACTCGCTTGTCGGGGCAGCAGACGCTGATCGCCCGCAACTACGAAAATCGCACGCCGCCAAAGCCCGTGGATCAACTTGTGGGAGCCGGAGATTCGAGGTAGGGGAGAGGTAAGGAAGACGAAGATGTCGCAGGCTCATCGGATCTTGAGCTGCCGGGGCACCCGGATACATGCCGTGGAGGACGGCGAGGGACCGTTGGTGGTGCTCATCCACGGGTTTCCGGAGTCCTGGTACTCGTGGCGCCATCAGATTCCGGCGCTGGCGGCCGCCGGCTACCACGTGGTGGCCATCGACCAGCGTGGGTACGGACGCTCGTCGAAGTACCGCGTGAATTCCGCCTACCGCATCAAGGAATTGGTCGGCGACGTCCTCGGTGTCATCGACTGCTACGGCGCGGACCAGGCCCTGCAAAAGGCCTTTGTGGTCGGCCACGACTGGGGTGCGCCGGTGGCCTGGACCTTCGCCTGGCTGCACCCCGACAGGTGTGCCGGCGTGGTCGGGGTCAGCGTTCCGTTCGCCGGTCGCGGCGTGATCGGCCTGCCGGGCAGCCCGTTCGGCGAGCGCCGTCCCAACGACTACCACCTCGAGCTGGCCGGACCCGGAAGGGTCTGGTATCAGGACTATTTCGCGGCCCAGGACGGCATCATCACCGAGATCGAGGAAGACCTGCGGGGCTGGCTGCTCGGGCTGACCTACACGGTTTCGGGTGAGGGGATGATGGCGGCGACCAAGGCGGCCGTCGACGCGGGTGTCGACCTGGAGTCCATGGACCCGATCGAGGTGATCCGCGCCGGCCCGCTCTGCATGGCCCAAGGTGCCCGGCTCAAGGACGCGTTCGTCTATCCGGAGACCATGCCGGCCTGGTTCACCGCCGCCGATCTGGATTTCTACACCGGCGAATTCGAGCGTTCCGGCTTCGGCGGGCCGTTGAGCTTCTACCACAACATCGACAACGACTGGCACGACCTGGCCGACCAGCAAGGCAAGCCGCTCACCCCGCCCGCGCTGTTCATCGGCGGAGAGTATGACGTCGGCACCATCTGGGGCGCGGAGGCCCTCGAGCGTGCGCACGAGGTCATGCCGAACTACCGCGGCACCCACATGATCGCGGGCGTTGGGCACTGGATTCAGCAGGAGGCGCCGGAGGAGACCAACCGATTGTTGCTCGAGTTCCTGGCGGGGCTGCGGCCGTGAGCTGCGCCTTCGACATGGTCCCGGAGACCGTCGATCATCTCGACGAGGTCGCGCTGCGGCGGGCCTTCGGCTGTTTTCCCTGCGGCGTGATCGCCGTCTGCGCGATGGTCGATGACCAGCCGGTCGGCATGGCGGCCAGCTCGTTCACGTCGGTTTCGGTTGCCCCGCCGCTGGTGTCGATCTGTGTGCAGAACTCTTCGACGACGTGGCCGAGGCTGCGCCACCGGCCACACCTGGGGGTGAGCGTGCTCGCCGAAGGCCACGACCAAGCCTGTATGAGCCTGTCGCGCAAGGAAGGTGACCGGTTCGCCGAGGTGTTCTGGAGCGAGTTGCCAACCGGGGGCGTGGTCATCCACGGGGCCGGCGCCTGGCTGGATTGCCGCCCGCACGCCGAGATCCCGGCGGGGGATCACCTGATCGCCCTGCTCGAGATCTGTGCGCTGCGGGCCGATCCGGACACGCCGCCGCTCGTCTTCTACGCCAGCCGGTTCCGCCGTCTGGCCGCGCCCACCCCGGAGCGCCGATGAGAACCACCGATGTGCGGGTGCGCCGCGCGATCACCGCGGTGGCGGCCGGGCGGCCCGTCGTCCTCACCGGCGACATCGATGGTGACGGCTATCTCGTCTTCGCCGCCCAGGCCGCGACGCCGCGGCTGGTTGCCTTCACCGTCCGACACACCGCGGGGTATGTCCGCGTCGCCTTGCCCGGCGCCGACTGTGAGCGGCTGAACCTGCCACCCATGTGCCACCGCGACACCCCATACTGCGTGTCGGTCGACGTTCGCGGGACCGGCACGGGGATTTCGGCGAGCGATCGTGCCCGCACCATCGCCGCCCTGGCATCGGCCGAGTCGAACGCCTCGGATTTTCTTCGTCCGGGCCACGTGGTCCCCGTGCGGACCGGGGTGCACGGGGTGCTGGGTCGGTGGGGGGCCGCGGAGGCGGCCGTCGACCTGGCCGGCCTCGCGGGACGGAGACGCGTCGCGGCGCTGTGCGAGATCGTGTCGCCGCGCCGTCCCGCCCTGATGGCCCGGGGCGCTGAGTTGGTCGAATTCGCCGTCGAGCATGGGCTGGCGGTGGTCTCGATCGGCGAGCTGGCGGCGTATCGCCGGCGGATCGAGCCCCAGGTGGTCCGGTTGACCGAAGCGACGCTGCCCACCTGGGCTGGCGACTCGCGCGTGATCGGCTTTCGTGATGTGTACGGCGGCGGCGAGCATTTGGCAGTGATCGTGGGTTTGGTGAGTGCCGGTGTGCCCGTGCCGCTGCACGTGCACATCGAGTGTCTGACGGGCGACGTGTTCGGCTCGCGGGAATGCCGATGCGGCGGGGAGCTCCGCGGCGCGATGGCGAGCATGTCAGCCCACGGCGGCGGTGTGGTCGTGTACCTGCGGCCCTCCGGTCCGCCACGGGCCTGCGGTCTGTTCGCCGGCGGCGACCGGGCGCACGGTGATCTCATGTCGGACACCCTGACGTGGATCCTGCGCGATCTGGGGGTGTATGCGCTGCGACTCTCCGACGACATGCCAGGATTTGGCCTGGTGATGTTCGGTGCCATCCGCGAGCGCGGCATAACGGCCCGGACATGGGTGGCCGCGGGTTGATCCATGAGCTATCCCGACCTGGCCGGAAAGGCCGCGATCGTGACCGGCGCGGGCGCCGGGATCGGTCTGGCGGTCGCACGGCGGCTGGCCACCGAGGGCTGCCAGGTGGTGTGCGCCGACATCGACGGAGCTGCCGCCGACACCGCTGCGGCCGAAATCGGTTCTGGCGCCGTGGGTTACCGGGTTGACGTCAGTCGCGAGGAGCAGGTCGTCGGCATGGTCGAGGCCTGCACCGCCGCCTTCGGCGGCGTCGACAAGCTGGTCGCCAATGCCGGTGTCGTTCATCTGGCTTCGCTCATCGACACCACCGTCGAGGACTTCGATCGTGTCATCGGGATCAACCTGCGCGGCGCATGGCTGTGCACCAAGCATGCGGCGCCGAAGATGATCGAGCGCGGCGGGGGAGCCATCGTCAACGTGTCTTCGCTGGCCGGCCACGTCGCGGTGGGCGGCTCCGGGGCATATGGCATGTCCAAGGCCGGCATCAGCCATCTCAGCCGCGTCACCGCCGCCGAACTGCGCTCGTCGGGCATTCGCTCCAACGCCCTGCTGCCCGCATTCGTCGACACCCCGATGCAGCAGACCGCCATGGCAATGTTCGACGACGCGCTCGGCGAGGGGGGTGCCCGTGCGATGATCGCTCGCTTGCAGGGCCGCATGGCCACCCCCGAGGAGATGGCCGGCATCGTGGCGTTTCTGCTGTCCGATGAGGCGTCGATGATCACCGGAACCACCCAGATCGCAGACGGCGGTAGCATCGCCGCGTTGTGGTGAGCGCGCTGACATCGCCCGCGTTATCACGAGTTTCGAGCGGCCGCGAAGAGATCGTCGAGGTCTTCACCCCCGAACGACTGCGGGCCTTGCAGCGTCTGGAACGCGCGGCGCGCCGGCTGCTGCGCCCCGCAGCACGCGTTGGTCAATCAGCTTGGCGCTCAGGCCGGGGAGACCGAAGACGACGACGAACCCGGTTGACGTTGGGGTGACCGGCTGGTCAGGATGGACAACGCGATGGCGGTCATCTCGTCGGCAATTCCGGCATAGCGCGTGAGATGCCATGTGCGAGCGACATCCTCGATGAAGCTGATGGCCGCGGCGACCAACAGTCGGGCCTCGGCGACGGTCGTCTCGGGGACCAGCTTGCGGACGAGATCGATCCATACCGCCTCGCGGTCGGCCTGGTTCCGGGTGTAGCCGTCGCGCACCTCGCTGGAGGCATGCGACAGCTCGGTGACGGCGACAGCGACGAGGTCGGGGGCGTCCAGGCTGATCCGGACATGGCCTTGGACAAGCCCGCGTAGCCGTTGCGCCGCTTCGGAATTCGCGCGCAATGCACGGATGCTCTCGAGGCTTCGCCACTCGTCGAGGCGACGGATGAGGGCATCCAAGATGGCCTGCTTGGACGAAAAGGAGCGATACAACCCCGGGCCGGCGATTCCGGCCCCCTTCCCGATTTCGCTGGTGCTGACCGCGGGATATCCCTTCTTCCGGAACAGTCGTGCACCCGCGGCCAACAGAGTCTCGTAGCGCGAATATTCGGCATCGTCGTCGTGCTGCGCGCCAGCAGCGGCGTCGAGTGGCTGCAGCACACAGCTAACCGGGGTCCGGGCGGCCGCCATGCAGGCTTGGTGCCACAGTGCTTTCAGTTCTTCGCCCGGCAGGCTCAGATTGTGCCGGCCCAGGCTGGTCAGCGTGCTCGACACCGCCCAGGCACGCAGCTCCGAATGCGGCGGGCTCAGGTCAGGCACCTCCAGCAGGACGTTGGCGCGGATGCCGGCGACGATCGCATTGATGCGGCGGCGAACCTCCGCACGGTCGTCATCGTTGAGGTATCGGGCCTCGCGCTGCCACAACACCGTCAGGGCCCGGGAGGCGACGGCCGCCGCGATCAGGTCCGGCAGATCGACGTTCAGCGGCCGCGGGGTCGGCTCCAGCTGGCCGTCAGTCAAGCGACGCGCGCTCTGGTACTGATCCTGGCCGGTTCGGATCGCCTCGGCGAGCAACGCCTGCTTGTTGTCGTAGTGGCGGTACAACGCGCGCGCGGTGACACCCGCGGCCTCGGCGATGTCCTCCAACTTGACCGAATGGAAGCCGCGGTCGATGAAGAGCCCAACGGCCTGCTCCAGAATCTGCTTCTTGCGGTCCTTGGGGCGGCGCCTAACGGGTGGGGCGACGGATGTCATCGACTCGAACCCCCTTCTTTTGCGCCGGAGCCAGAAATCCTGCCAACCGCATCGCCTACAGCTTCATCCCGCTCTGCCGCTCGAAGTCGGCAAGGTCGAAATAGTCGCTGAAGCGGGTGATCTTGCCGTTCTTTATCTCGAATACGCCGGTCACCGGGAGCGCCACGGTGCGGCCATCGTTCATGGTGAAGTGGTCGACACGCTCGACGAGCACCAGTCCGGGTTCCGCCGCCAGCGTCCGGATCTCGAGTTTGGCATCGGAGAACGCGTCCAGGAACGTCTGGAAAATCGCGCGGATGGCGGCTATACCTTCGATCGGTTCGACCGGCACGTTATGGTAGACCGCGTCATCGGCAAAGCCGCTGCAGATCGATTCGAGGCGGCGCTCCTGCCAGGACCCGAGAAAGTCGCGGACGAGTTTCTCGCAGGCTGCCCGGGTATCGGCCATGCAAACATCTCCTCGGGTGTGATCATGATCGAACTATCAAGATACATCGTTTAGCATCCATATGCTATTACCTGGGGATTTATCGGTCAAACGGCTATCAAGCATCCGTATCGTCTATTGACATATTGACCGACGGAATCTTCGGCACTGCACTGCCCGCCTTTGGGGAGCGCTCCCGCGCGCCACCGTGGCGCTCGGTGCGGAGGCCTCAGAACCCCGCTGACTCAACGACCTGGTCTCACGGCCGCTCGACGGCTCGGCTGCAGAGAGGGCGAGGTGGTGGCGGGGGTCGGACCAACCCCGAGATCTGCGAGGTTCTGCCCGGCCAGCGAGCACACTTTGAGATACCAGCAAAATACATCATGGAGCAGCTATAGCATTCTGCGTCGTAGTTTACTACAGAACTGCTGGCAAATCTGCGTATCGGCTATGGACATCTGTGCCTCGGACCGCGTACGCTCAGCAATGTCTGTGATCTACTTCGACCTGTCCGGGGGTGCGCGACGCCATGGTGATCGCGGTCAACGAAGCGGCGGTCACCAGGCCGGTCAGCGCGATGGGCGACTTCTTCGCGATGACGCTGGACACATTCGTGCTGATGTTCCGGACGCCTTTCGCGTGGCGCGAATACCTGCTGCAGTGCTGGTTCGTGGCGCGGGTGTCGACGCTGCCTGGCGTGCTGATGACGATCCCGTGGGCGGTGATCTCCGGGTTCCTCTTCAACGTCCTGCTCACCGACATCGGTGCCGCGGATTTTTCCGGCACCGGCTGCGCGATCTTCACGGTGGACCAGAGCGCCCCGATCGTCACCGTCTTGGTGGTCGCGGGCGCGGGGGCCACCGCCATGTGTGCCGACCTGGGTGCGCGCACCATCCGTGAGGAACTCGACGCGCTGCGGGTCATGGGCATCAACCCGATCCAGGCGCTGGCGGTTCCCCGTGTGCTGGCGGCCACCACGGTGTCGCTGGCCCTCAGTTCGGTGGTGACGGCCACGGGTCTGATCGGCGCGTTCTTGTGCTCGGTGTTTCTCATGCACGTCTCCGCGGGTGCCTGGGTGACCGGTCTGACCACGCTGACCCACACGGTCGACGTCATCATTTCGATGATCAAGGCGACGTTGTTCGGGTTGATGGCGGGACTGATCGCCTGCTACCAGGGCATGTCGGTCGGCGGTGGCCCGGCCGGCGTCGGCAGGGCGGTGAACGAAACCGTGGTGTTCGCCTTCATCGTCTTGTTCGTGATCAACATCATCGTCACCGCCGTCGGCATCCCGTTCATGGTGTCCTGAGGTGAACCCATGACGCTGACGAAAACGTTTGTGGGTGAGTGGAATCGGATGGGCTCGCAGATGCGGTTCTATGTCAGCACGCTGGCCGGGATTCCCGACGCCGTCATGCGCTACCGCGGCGAATTGCTGCGGGTGATCGCCCAAATGGGTTTGGGGACTGGGGTTTTGGCGGTGATCGGCGGAACGGTCGTCATCGTCGGGTTCTTGGCGATGACCACCGGTGCGATCGTGGCGGTGCAGGGCTATAACCAGTTCGCCTCCGTGGGTGTGGAGGCGCTGACCGGCTTCGCGTCCGCCTTTTTCAACACCCGCGAAATTCAGCCGGGAACCGTGATGGTCGCGCTGGCGGCCACCGTCGGGGCCGGCGCCACCGCTCAGCTGGGGGCGATGCGGATCAACGAGGAAATCGACGCGCTCGAGGTGATCGGTATCCGCAGCGTCAGCTACCTGGCCAGCACCCGGGTGCTGGCCGGAGTGACCGTCGCCGTCCCGCTGTTCTGCGTGGGGCTCATGACCGCGTATCTGGCCGCTCGCGTCGGCACCACCGCCATCTATGGGCAGGGGTCGGGGGTGTACGACCACTACTTCAACACGTTCCTGCGCCCGTCGGACGTGCTCTGGTCCTCGTTCGAGGTGATCGTGGTCGCGCTCATGATCATGCTGGTGTGCACCTACTACGGGTACACCGCGCGCGGTGGGCCGGCCGGGGTTGGCGAGGCCGTTGGCCGCGCCGTGCGGGCCTCGATGGTCGTGGCGTCGATCGCGATCGTGATCATGACGCTGGCCATCTACGGTCAGTCGCCCAACTTTCACCTGGCGAGCTAGTGCCATGGGTCACGGGCCGGGTCGACACCGTCTGCACGACGCGTGGTGGACGCTGATCCTGTTGGCGGCGATCGGGGTGACCGTCCTGGTGACGGCGGTGTCCTTCAACGGCACCTTCCGCTCGTCGGTGCCGGTAACGCTGACGGCCGACCGCTCCGGGCTGGTGATGGACACCGGCGCCAAGGTCATGATGCGCGGTGTTCAGGTCGGCCGGGTCAGCCACATCGGCGGCGACACCCCTGGGACCAGCCTCGAACTGGAGATCGACCCCGATCAGATCCGCCACATCCCGGCCAATGTCGAGGTGCGGATCAGTGCCACCACCGCGTTCGGCGCCAAGTTCGTCGACCTGGTGATGCCGCAGACCCCGAGTCGTGCCCGGCTGTCCGCTGGGGCGGTCCTGCATTCGAAGAACGTCAGCACCGAAATCAACACCGTCTTCGAAAACGTCGTCGACCTGCTCACCATGATCGATCCGCTCAAGCTGAACGCGGTGCTGACCGCGGTCGCCGACGCCGTGCGCGGACAGGGTGAGCGGATAGGCCAGGCCACCACCGACCTCAACCAGGTGCTGGCAGCGCTCAACGCGCGCAGCGACACCATCCGCGGCAACTGGCGTTCGCTGAAGAACTTCGCAGACACCTACGACGCGGCCGCCCAGGACATCCTGACAATCCTCAACGCCGCCAGCACCACCAGCGCCACCGTCGTCAACCATTCGACACAGCTGGATGCCTTGCTGCTCAACGTCATTGGCCTAGCCAACGCCGGGACCAACCTGCTCGGTCACAGCCGGGACAATCTCGTCGGCGCGGTCGACATCCTCGAGCCGACCACGAACCTGCTGCTCAAATACAACCCCGAGTACACCTGCTTCCTGCAGGGCGCCACGTGGTATCTCGACAACGGCGGCTACGCGGCGTGGGGCGGCGCCGACGGCCGCACGCTGCAACTCGACGTCGCGCTGCTGTTCGGCAACGACCCTTATGTCTATCCCGACAACCTGCCGCTGGTCGCGGCCAAGGGTGGTCCCGGCGGGCGGCCCGGGTGTGGATCACTGCCCGATGCCACCACGAACTTCCCGGTGCGCCAGCTCGTCACCAACACCGGCTGGGGGACCGGGCTCGACATTCGACCCAACCCCGGCATCGGGCATCCCTGCTGGGCCGACTACTTCCCGGTGACCCGCGCGGTGCCCGAGCCGCCGTCGATCCGTCAGTGCATCCCCGGACCGGCGATCGGGCCCGACCCAGTGGCCGGGGGGCCGCCATGAGGGAGAACCTGCGGGGCGTCGTGGCGCGCCTAGGCGTCTTTTTTGCGGTGTGCCTGCTGACCGCGTTCCTGCTGGTCGCCGTCTTCGGGGAGGTGCGCTTCGGTCACGGCAAGACCTACTACGCCGAGTTCACCAACGTGTCCAATCTGCGGGAGGGCAAGCTGGTCCGCATCGCCGGGGTGGAGGTCGGCAAGGTCACCAAGATCTCCATCAACCCCGACGCCACCGTGCGGGTGGAGTTCACCGCGGACGACACGGTCACCCTCACCCAGGCAACCCGGGCGGTGATCCGCTACGACAACCTGTTCGGCGACCGCTACCTGGCACTGGAGGAAGGGGCCGGCGGATTCGCCGTTCTCAGCCCCGGCCAAACGATTCCGCTGGCCCGCACCCAGCCGGCGCTGGATCTGGATGCCCTGATCGGCGGCTTCAAGCCGCTGTTTCGCGCGCTGAACCCCGAGCAGGTCAACGCGCTGAGCGGACAGCTGTTGCAGGCGTTTCAGGGACAGGGCCCCACGATCGCGTCCTTTCTGGAGCAGGCCGCCGCGGTGACCAACACGTTGGCCGACCGGGATCGGCTCATCGGGCAGGTCGTCGACAACCTCAACGTGGTGCTGGGCTCGCTGGGGGGTCAAAGCGACCGGCTGGACCGGGCGGTGACGTCGCTGTCGCAGCTGGTGCACGGGCTCGCCGAACGCCGGACCGACATCTCCAATGCGGTGGCCCACACCAACGCCGCCGCCGGATCGGTCGCCGATTTACTGTCGCAAGCCCGCGCGCCGCTGTCGACGGTGGTTCGCGAGACCGACCGGGTGGCAAGCATCGCGCTCGCTGACCACGACTACCTGGACAACCTGCTCAACACGCTGCCCGACAAGTACCAGGCGCTGGTCCGCCAGGGCATGTACGGCGACTTCTTCGCCTTCTATCTGTGCGATGTCGTGCTCAAGGTCAACGGCAAGGGCGGCCAGCCCGTGTACATCAAGCTGGCCGGTCAGGTCACCGGGCGGTGTGCGCCGAAATGAAATCCTTCGCCGAACGCAACCGGCTGGCCATCGGCACCGTCGGCATCGTCGCCGTTGCCGGAGTGGTGCTGGCCGCCCTGCAGTATCAGCACCTGCCGATTTTCCACCGGGGCACAAGCGTCTCCGCATATTTCGCCGACGCCGGGGGGCTGCGCACCGGCAACACCGTCGAGGTCTCCGGCTATCCGGTGGGCAAGGTGGCCAGCATCTCACTCGACGGGCCCGGCGTGCTGGTCACGTTCACCGTGGACACCAACGTTCGGCTCGGAAACCGCACCGAGGCGGCGATCAAAACCAAGGGCCTATTGGGCAGCAAGTTCCTCGACGTCACACCCCGGGGAGCGGGCCAGCTCGACGGACCCATCCCGATCGAGCGGACGCGATCGCCCTACCAGCTGCCCGACGCCCTTGGCGAGCTGGCCACCACGATCAGCGGCCTGAACACCACCCAGCTGTCCGACTCGTTGGCCACCCTGGCGCAAACCTTTGCCGATACACCGGCGGAATTCCGCGACGCAATGCAGGGGGTGGCCCGGCTCGCGCAGACACTCGACGAGCGCGACGCCCAACTGCGCGGCCTGCTCACCAACGCGGCCAAGGCGACGGGGGTGCTGGCCAAGCGCACCGACCACATCGTCGGCCTGGTGCGCGACACCACCGCGCTGCTGGCGCAGCTGCGCACCCAAAGTGCCGCTCTGGACCGAATCTGGGCGAACATCTCCGCGGTGTCGCGACAATTGCGGGGCTTCATCGCCGAGAACCGCCAGCAGCTGCGGCCGGCGCTGGACAAGCTCAACGGGGTGCTGGCGATCGTGGAAAACCGCAAGGAGCGGCTGCAGCGGGCCATCCCGCTGATCAACACCTATGTCATGTCGCTCGGCGAGTCGCTGTCGTCGGGGCCGTTCTTCAAGGCGTACGTGGTGAACCTGCTGCCGGGTCAGTTCGTGCAGCCGTTCATCAGCGCCGCATTCTCCGATCTGGGGCTCGACCCGGCCACGTTGCTGCCCTCGCAGCTGACCGATCCGCCCACCGGTCAACCCGGGACCCCGCCGTTGCCGATCCCTTACCCGCGGACCGGCCAGGGCGGCGAGCCGCGGTTGACCCTGCCCGACGCGATCACCGGCAATCCCGACGATCCCCGCTATCCGGTCCGGCCCGAGCCGCCGGCCCCGCCGCCGGGCGGCCCACCGCCCGGGCCGCCCGCGCAGCCACCCGGAGGTCAGCCGTGACGATCAGGCTGCGACATGCCCGCTCGGTGCTGGCGACCGCGCTCGTTCTGGTGCTCGTCGCGGGCGTCATCGTCGCGATGCGCACCGCCGACGGCGCCGCCCGAACCATCGTGGTCGCCTACTTCGACAACAGCAACGGCGTGTTCGCCGGTGACGACGTGCTCATTCGCGGGGTGCCGGTGGGCAAGATCCTCAGCATCGAACCGCAACCGTTGCGCGCCAAGATTTCGTTCTGGTTCGACCGCAAACACAAGGTCCCCGCCAATGCCGCCGCGGCGATCCTGTCACCGCAACTGGTGACGGGCCGGGCCATCCAGCTGACGCCGCCCTACACCGGCGGGCCCACCCTGGCCGACGGCGCGGTCATCCCGCAGGACCGCACCGCGGTGCCGGTCGAGTGGGACGACCTGCGGGCGCAACTTCAGCGGCTCACCGAACTGCTGAAGCCCACCCAGCCGGGCGGCGTGAGCACGCTGGGTGCGCTGATCAACACCGCCGCTGACAACCTACGTGGGCAAGGCGCCACCATCCGCGACACCATCATCAAACTGTCCCAGGCGGTGTCCGCTCTCGGCGACCACAGCAGCGACATCTTCGCCAGCGTGAAGAACCTGTCGACGCTGGTGACGGCACTGCACGACAGCGCGGATCTGCTCGAGCAGCTCAACCGCAACCTGGCCGCGGTGTCCTCGCTGCTGGCCGACGACCCGACCAAGATCGCAGCGGCGACCGAAGACCTCGACGCGGTCGTGGCCGAGGTGGCGAGCTTCGCCGCCGAGCACCGCGAGGCGATCGGCACCGCATCGGACAAGCTGACGTCGATCACCACGGCGCTGGTCGCCAGCCTCGATGACATCAAGCAGACGCTGCACATCAGCCCGACGGTGTTGCAGAACTTCAACAACATCTTCGAACCGGCCAACGGTGCGCTGACCGGTGCCCTGGCGGGTACCAACATGGCCAACCCGATCGCCTTCCTGTGCGGCGCGATCCAGGCCGCCTCCCGGCTGGGCGGCGAGCAAGCGGCGAAACTGTGCGTGCAATACCTGGCGCCGATCGTGAAGAACCGCCAGTACAACTTCCCGCCGCTGGGGGAGAACCTGTTCGTCGGGGCACAGGCCAGGCCCAACGAGGTCACCTACAGCGAGGACTGGATGCGGCCCGATTACCTTCCGCCGGGAGGCGGCTCATGAGAACCAGCCGGACCCTGGTGATGGTTCTGGTCGTGGCCGGGGTATCGGGCTGCGGCTGGCGCGGGCTGAATTCGCTGCCGCTGCCCGGCACCCAGGGCAACGGTCCGGGGTCCTATGTGATTCAGGCGCAGCTGCCCGATGTCAACAACATCCAGCCGAACTCGCGGGTCCGGGTCGCCGACGTGACGGTGGGTCACGTCACCGCCATCGAGCGGCAGGGCTGGCACGCGCTGGTGACCATGCGCCTGGATGGCGACGTCGACTTGCCCGCCAACGCGACCGCCAAGATCGGCACGACCAGCCTGCTGGGCTCTTATCATATCGAGCTGGCGCCACCGAAAGGCGAAGCGCCGCAAGGCAAGCTGCGCGGCGGCTCGGTCATTCCGCTGTCGCACGGCGGCGCCTATCCGAGCACCGAGCAGACGTTGGCGGCGCTGTCGCTGGTGCTCAACGGCGGCGGACTGGGCCAGATACAGGACATCACCGAGGCGTTGAGCACCGCGTTCCGCGGCCGCCAAGCCGATCTGCGCGGCCTGATCGGGCAGCTGGACACCTTCACCGCATACCTCAACGACCAGTCCGGTGACATCATCGCGGCCACCGACAGCCTGAACCGCCTGGTCGGCAGGTTCGCCGCCCAGCAACCCGTCTTGGACCGGGCCCTGACGACCATCCCCGACGCGCTCGCGGTGCTGAGCGATGAGCGGGACAAGCTCGTCGAGGCGGCCGACCAACTGAGCAAATTCAGCGCCCTGACCGTCGACTCGGTCAACAAAACCAAGGCGAACCTGGTCACCGAACTCCGGCAAGTCGGACCGGTGTTGGAGTCGCTGGCCAACGCCGGCCCGGCCCTGACCCGATCACTGTCCCTGCTGGCCACCTTCCCGTTCCCGAACGAGACCTTCCAGAATTTCCAGCGCGGCGACTACGCAAACCTGACCGCGATCGTCGACCTCACCCTGAGCCGAATCGACCAGGGCCTGCTGACCGGCACCCGGTGGGAGTGTCACCTGACCCAGCTCGAGCTGCAGTGGGGGCGCACCATCGGCCAGTTCCCCAGCCCGTGCACCGCGGGCTACCGGGGCACCCCCGGCAACCCGCTGACAATCGCCTACCACGGGGACCAGGGGCCCTAGATGCTGCATCTACCGCGCCGGGTCATCGTTCAGCTGACCGTCTTCACCGTGATCTCGGTGGCGGTGCTGGCCGTCACGTTTCTGCACTTCGTCAAGCTGCCGGCCATGCTGTTCGGTGTCGGCCGCTACACGGTGACGATGGAGCTGCCGGAAGCCGCCGGACTGTATGACAGCGCAAACGTCACCTACCGCGGCTTCGAGGTGGGCCGGGTGCGATCGGTGCGGCTGACCGACACCGGGGTGCAAGCGGTGCTGGCCCTGAAATCGGGCATTGACATCCCGTCGGACCTCAAGGCCGAGGTGCACAGCCACACCGCGATCGGCGAAACCTATGTCGAGTTGCTGCCCCGCAACACCACCTCGCCTCCGCTGACCGACGGCGACGTCATCCCGCTGGCCGACACCTCGGTGCCGCCGGACATCAATGCTCTGCTCAGCGCGGTGAACACCGCCCTGGCGGCGATACCTCGAGACAACCTCAAGACCGTCATCGACGAGTCGTACACCGCGGTGGCCGGGCTCGGCCCCGAGCTATCCCGGCTGGTCACGGGAACGTCGAAGCTGGCGATCGACGCGCGCCAGAATCTCGAACCGCTGGTGGCGCTGATCGATCGGGCCCAGCCGGTGCTCGACTCACAGACCCACACCTCGGATGCGATCACGGCCTGGGCAGCACACCTGGCCACCGTCACCACGGAATTGCACACGCACGACGCGGCCGTCGGCGATCTCATCGACCGGGGCGGCCCGGCGTTGGGGCAGATGCGTCAACTGCTCGAGCGCCTGCAACCCACCCTGCCGATCCTGCTGGCCAACCTCGTCAGCGTGGGCCAGGTGGCGCTCACCTACCACAACGACATCGAACAGCTGCTGGTGGTGTTCCCCATGGCCATCGCCGCCGAACAGGCCGGCATCCTGGCCAACCTGAACACCAAGCAGGCCTACCGGGGTCAGTATCTGAGCTTCAACCTCAACCTCAACCTGCCACCGCCGTGCACCACCGGGTTCCTGCCGGCCCAGCAGCAGCGCATCCCCACGTTCGAGGATTACCCGGACCGCCCGGCCGGCGATCTGTACTGCCGGGTGCCGCAGGATTCGCCGCTCAACGTGCGCGGCGCCCGCAACATCCCCTGTGAGACGGTGCCGGGCAAGCGCGCACCCACGGTGAAGTTGTGCGAGAGCAATGAACCGTACGTGCCGCTGAACGACGGCTACAACTGGAAGGGCGACCCCAACGCCACGTTGTCCGGTCAGGACATCCCGCAGTCGCCGCCGGGTCCGGCTGCGGGTCCGCCCCCGTCGGTACCGCCGCTGCCCCTTGCCGCCGCCGAGTACGACCCGGCCACCGGCACCTACATCGGACCCGATGGGCATCGGTACACCCGATCCGACCTGGCTCAAACCGCGCCGAAGGACAAGACATGGCAAACGATGCTGCTGCCGCCGGGCAGCTGACGGTGACGGATGAGGCCGCCGACGCGGCTGGCGTGCCGCCGGCCCGAGCCAAACCCATGTCGGCACCGCGGCGCGCGCTGCTGTTCGGCTTGGCCGTTGTCGTCGCGTTGGCGATGCTGTTGTGCTGGTGCGGATTTCGCGTCCAGCAGGCACGCCAGGCGCAGGCCCAGCGCAGTCAGTTTTTGCAAGTGGCCCGCCAGGGCGCGCTGAACCTGACAACGATCGACTGGCGGCACGCCGAGGCCGATGTGCGCCGCATTCTAGACGGCGCCACCGGCGAGTTCTACAACGACTTCGCCAAGCGGTCACAGCCCTTCATCGACGTGCTTCAGCAAGCCCAGGCCACCACCGTCGGCACGATTACCGAGGCCGGGCTGCAGACGCAGACCGCCGACACGGCCCAGGCGCTGGTGGCGGTGTCCGTGCAAACCTCCACCGCCGGCGAAGCCGACCCGGTTCCACGAGCGTGGCGAATGCGCATCACCGTGCAGCGGGTCGGCGACCAGGTCAAGGTGTCCGATGTCGGATTCGTCCCATGAGCTGGTCGCGGGTGATCGCCTACGGGCTACTGCCCGGGCTGGCGTTGGCGCTGGCATCTGCCGCGGGCGTGCTGAAGTGGCAAGACGGCGCCGTCCGCGACGCCGCGGTTGCCCGCGCGGAATCGGTGCAGGCCGCGACCGACGGCACCATCGCGCTGCTGTCCTACCGACCCGACACCGTGCAGCGCGACCTGGAGGCCGCGCGGGGCGGGCTGACCGGTACGTTCCTGAACGCCTACACGCAGCTGACCCACGACGTGGTGATCCCCGGAGCGCAGCAAAAGCAGATCTCTGCCGCGGCCACCGTTTCGGCCGCGGCGTCGGTATCGGCTTCCGCAAAACACGCCGTCGTGCTGCTGTTCGTCAACCAGACCATCACCGTCGGCCAGGACGCGCCGAGCACCACCGCATCCAGCGTTCGGGTCACCCTCGACAAGGTCGACGGGCGTTGGCTGATCGCACGATTCGACCCGGTGTGAGCTCACCATGATGCACCGCCGGTCGTCTCACCGCATCCAGCCTCTGGCGGCTGGGGTTTTCGCGGGTGCGCTGTTATGCGGTGTGCTGACGACGGCGGTGACACCGCGTGCGCGCGCGGACGTGGTGGCCTATCTGGTCAACGTGACGGTGCGTCCCGGCTACGACTTCGCCAACGCCGATGCCGCCTTGACCTACGGACATGGCCTCTGCGACAAGGTATCTCGGGGATGCACCTATGCACAGGTCATCGGCGAGATCAAAGCCGACTTCAACACCGTCGACGACTACCAGGCCTCCTATCTGCTCGGCCAGGCCGTCAACGAACTCTGCCCCGCGTTGATCTGGCAGCTGCGAAACTCCGCGGCCCACTATCGGCCACGGCCCTGAAGAAAGGGACTGATATGTCGCGTCGAGCATCGGCCCTGTCTGCCTTGTTGGCCATCGCCGCCGGCGCCGTGTGGGCTGCACCCGCCGCGCGGGCCGACAACAAGCGGCTCAACGACGGCGTGGTCGCCAACGTCTACACCGTGCAACATCAGGCCGGCTGCACCAACGACGTCAAGATCAACCCGCGGCTGCAACTGGCCGCGCAATGGCACGCCCTCGATGTGCTGCACAACCGAAACCTCAACGACGACATCGGTTCTGACGGGTCCACCCCGCAAGACCGCGCAACCGCCGCCGGCTTCCACGGCAAGGTGGCCGAAACGGTGGCGATCAATCCCGCCCTGGCGATCAGCGGCATCGAGTTGATCAACCAGTGGTATTACAACCCTTCGTATTTCGCGATCATGTCCAATTGCGCCAACAGCCAAATCGGGGTGTGGTCGGAAAACAGCCCGGATCGCACCGTCGTGGTGGCCGTCTACGGGCAGCCCGACCGACCACCGGATCCGGTTGCCTCGCGGGAAAACGTTCCGATCGACCCGAGCCCCGACTACGACGCCAGCGACGAGATCGAATATGGCATCAGCTGGCTCCCGTGGATCCTGCGTGGGGTGTACCCCCCGCCCGCGATGCCGCCGGGTCGATGAGATCGCGGAACCCCTCCGCCCGGCAGACGGATGCGCCCAGGCTTCGCACCCGCTCGGCCAATACCCTGTCCGACGTCACGACCCGAATGTCATGCGGTTGCGGGTCGGCCGCCACCAGCCGGATGATCTCATCGTCGGCGGAGTTGGCGGCAGCCTCGGGCGCATGGGCCACCTCGATCACCGTCGAGCGGATCGCGGTTGACGGTGGCCGCTCGAACACGACGGTCACCTTGTCACCCTTGACGGTGGCCCACCGGTCCAGCCGCTGCACCAGCGCGACCATCGCGCCGTGCCGATCCTGCCACCAACCGTCCGGGCGACTGCCGATCACGTTCATGGCGTCGACGATCCAGCGCACACCTCACGGTACGACGATGTCGCCTCGGTGCGGGCTGTCAGCCGCGCGCCGGCACACTTAGAACCAGCGACGCCACCCGGATCTCTTGGTGATGTCCTTGCGAAAGCTCTCGTAGTGTCGCTGTGCGGCTCTTTCTTCCAACGCGCCGAGGGCGTTGACCACTTCGAGGTGGGAGAGGATGAGCAGCCCGTTCAACTGCTTGAGGCGTTCCGGGCTGGCCAGCGATTCTTCGTCGCCGACATGGATGAGCAAAAAGTCACGGAGCGCCTGGCTGCCCTTCATCTGCTCCGGGACCTTGATTTCCCGCAAGATGGTGGCCATGTCGGGGTTGTTCACAACATCCCTCCTTCACGATTGCCCAACAAGCGTAGGAGACCGCGCCTGCCCACCACCGTGCAGGAGAATTACGACAACATCGTCGCCGCCGACCGGCGGCCGACAAACAGCGTCCGGCCCGCGATACCGCTACGTCAGGCGCTCACCGGGTTGCAGCTCGACGCGGCCGTCGCGTTCGCCTTCGTCCTCGTCCGCGGGGCCGGTGGCCGAGGCCAACCCCGGCTTGGCGGCACCGCCGGCGGGGGCGCCCGCGGCACCCATCCCGCTGCCCAAGGGCGCGGCGCCACTCATCGCCGACGATCCGGCGCTGGCGGCGGCCGACGCGGTCGGCGATGAGGGCGCCTCGATCAGCTGCGACATCAACGGCGTGCGCGCCGCCGCGCCGGCTTCGCCGGGCAGCGATCCCGCGCGCAGCAGCCCAGCGCCGGTGCTCACGCCCGCTCCGCCGGCCGTCGAACGGGAAATCGCCGCACCGCTGAACGTCAACGCGCCGGCGGCGTTGTCGTCGGCGTCCCCGTACATCCGGGCGATGTCGGTCAGCGCCGCGCCCGCCCGCATGAGTTCCTCCTGGGCCGCCGTGTTGGACGCCAGCATCGAGGCGGCTTCTTGCGCGAACGCCATGACTGCCTGCGCCGAGACCTCTTCACCGCCCGCGGGGACCAGGCCGGTCAACACCGACACCGCCGCCGTCGCACCGGCGCTGAGGCCCTGGCTACCGATGTCGATTAACTGTGAACCAATGTCGGCGGCCGCCGGGTCGTGTGACATGGAATCCATGGCGTGCTGCTCCTGTGTCTTTGTGCGCGGACACAACCCTTGGTCATGACCGGTACCAACCAAACGCCCGCGACGCGACAACCGCCGCAAACTCCGATCCGGGCGCGCTGGACGATGAGACAATTCTAGCCCCGCTATCAAGTTAGCCAACCCGCTAATATCCGCCTCACGAGCCTCAGAAGTCACTTGAGTCACTCGGCTTGGCCGACACCTCACAGATGCGTCAACAGCCGCCCGGCAAACTCCTCGGGATGCGCTCGATGGATGAACTGCCCTTCATATCGTCTAACGCCGCGCGGCGGCGTTGGCCGCGGCCTGAGCCCGCCGGAGCAGCGTCGCGACATCGCCGCGGCCGAGGAACATTTCGTCGAAATACGGCTGCAGAGCCTCGTTGCCGGCCGCAAAGCCGGCACCGCCCGGGGCCGGCATGCGGGGTCCGTTGAGCACCGCAAAGAACGGTGTGACGTCGACGCCGTTGGCTTTCCAGTAGTCGAAGTACACCGGCTGGGCCGACAGCACCGCGGGGATGGCCGCGCCGTGGCGGCCCAGATATGCGTTGCCCGCGCTGCTGCCCATCCAAGCCAGTACCTGACGCACCGCGTCGGGGTGCTTGGACGCCGAATTACCTGCTGCCGCAATGCCGTTGGTGACACTCACCCGGCCTTTGGGGCCGGCGGGCATCATCGCCACTCCCCAACGGAAGGTCGCATCCCGGGCCACCGCCGCGAGATTGTATGTGCCGGACTGGAATAGCGCCATCTTGCCGGCCAGGAACTGGTTGCGGGAGAAATCGCCGTTGTCGTTGGTGTCGGAGGCCGGCGGCGCGACATGATCGTCGTTGATCAGGCCGACCAGATAACGGAACGCGTCGACCGCCTCGGGGTTGTCGAACGCGAATTCGTCGTGACGCTGGAACACGCCGCCGGCCGAGCCGATGTAGTTGAGGTAGATGCCCTGCGGGTCGTTGGCCGCGTTGTATCCCCACTGGCGGACCCGTCTTTCGTCGAAACCCGCTGTGCCCGCAGGGTGTCCGTCGGCGTCGACGGTGAGCCGGGCCAGCAGGGGGCGCAGCGTGTCGTCGCCGTCGGGGCTCCATCGCAGGTCGTCCAGCTCGGCAGGGTCCACGCCGGCGGCGGCCAGCAGGTCCGCGTTGTAGAACACCGCGATCCCGGCGTCGGTCAGCTGCGGCACCCCCCACAACACGCCGCCTCGGCTGAACTGATCGACCACCGCCGGTTCCCAGTCGCAGGTGTCGGCGTCGATGCGCATCAACCGGCCGCCATCGGCGTAGGCGGCGAGGTAGGCGTTGGACAGCCAGAAGATGTCGTCCGCGCTGCCTCCGGCCACGTCGGTGCGCAGGGTGTCGAAGTAGGTGGAATAGGCGACCAGGTTGATGCGCACCTCGATGTGGGGATGCGACCGGCTGAAGGCGTCGAACGATTGCCGGTAGGCCGACGCGATCACCGGCGCCCACAGCCGCACCGTCACCACGGTCGTGCCGCCGCTGGACTCGCCCGCGCGGTTCAACACCACCGCCGTCGCCGCCAACAGCATCGAGACCAGCACAAGCGCCCCGGCGACCAGCGTGGAAAAGCGGGGGCGGCTCATTTGAGCCCCGACACGACGATCGAGGAGACGATGTGCCGCTGGGCGGCGACGAAGAGCACGATCAGCGGCACGATCGCGACCGTGGTCGCGGCCATCACCAGCGTCCACTGGGCGTTGAACCGCGACTGCAGGTCGGCGGTGGCCACCGTCAGCACCCGCCACTTGCGGCCGCTGGTGATCACCAGCGGCCACATGAAGTTGTTCCACTGCGAGACCACGGTGATCAGCGTCAGCGTGGCCAGCACCGGGCGGCTGGACGGGATCACCACGTGCACGAGCACGTCCAGGGTGTTGGCGCCGTCCAGGCGTGCGGCGTTGATCAAGTCGTTCGGGATCAGTCGAAAGTGCTCGCGCAACAAGAAGATCGCATAGGGGGAACCAAACATGAAGGGCAGCACCAGGGCCCAGAACGTGTTGCGCAGACCCAGCTGCGCCATCATCAGATACAGCGGCACCACCGTGACCGTCGCCGGCACCATCAACGTCGCAATGTAGACCCAGAACAACGCGTCGCGTCCGGGAAACCGCAACCGGGCGAACGCGTAGCCGGAAAGCACCGAAAACGTCAGCTGGCCCAGCAGAATCACCGCCGTCATCAGCGCCGTCACCGCCGCCGCCCGGCCAAAGCCGGCGCCGGCCAGGTCGGTGTAGTTGTCCAAGGTGGGCGGCCGCGGCAACTGCAGCGGGGTGCCCGTCGCGAACTGGTGCGCGGACGTGAACGAGGTCAGCAAGCCGAGCACGAACGGCAGCAAGGTGATCACCGCGCCCAGCAACAGGCAGGCGTAGATGACCGGGTTGGACACGCTACGTGAGCTCATAGCTGATCCGCCGGCGGAAATACACGTGCTGGACAATGGTGACGCCGACGAGGATGACGAACAGCACCACCGCCATCACCGACGCGCGCCCGATGGCCGCCGAACCGAACGCCTCGGCGTAGATGCGGTGCGCCACCAGGTCGGTGCGGCCCTGAGGCCCGCCGCCGGTCAGCGCGTAGACGATGTCGAAAATTTGTGCGGCACTGACGATCCCGGTGACCAGCACGAAGAACGTCGTCGGCCGCAGCATCGGCAGGGTGATGCGCCAGAACCGCTGCCAAGCGTTGGCGCCGTCGGTGCGGGCGGCGGCGTGGATGTCGTCGGGGATGGCCAGCAGGCCCGCCAGGAACGACAACGAGACATATCCGACGTTGGTCCACACGACGACGGCGGCAACCACCGGCAGGGCCAGGTCGGGATTGGTCAGCCATTCGATGCGACGCCCCAGCAGCGCGCTGATGGCGCCGTCGGTGGGCGCCAGGATCCAGCGCCACATCACCGCGATCGCCAGCGGGGCGCAGATCCACGGCAGGACGTAGAGCGTGCGGAAGAAGGTGGTGCCCGGCAGCCCGCGGGTCAACAGCAGCGCGGCGCCCAGCCCGAGCATCGTCTGCGCGGGAACCACGATCGCCACGAAGACCGCGGTCACCACCAGCGAGTCGCCGAAGCCGGAGTCGGCCAGCACCGATCGCCAGTTGGCCAGCCCGACGTAGCGCAGCGGGCCCAGCAGGTCCCAGCGGTACAGGCTGAGCCAGACCACCACGAGTATCGGCAGCACCAAGAAGGTGACCACGCCGAACAGGCTGGGAGCGAGCAGGGCGTAGGCCAGAGCGGTGGTTCGGCGTGGCGCGTCGCTCATGGATGTATTAAAGCGGGTCGTTACGGTGTAGCCGTGACACCGAAGCGGGGGATCGATGCCGACTTCCTGGACCTGCCGCGCCACCAGTTGGCCGACGCCGCGCTGTCGGCGGCCAGCGCGGCCGGGGCCAGCCACGCCGACGTGCGGATTCACCGCATCAGCAGCGAGATCATCCAGCTGCGCGACGGTGAGCTGGAGACCGCGGTGCTCAGCCGCGAGCTCGGTCTGGCGGTCCGGGTGATCGTCGCCGGCACGTGGGGATTCGCCTCGCACGCCGAACTGTCGCCGCACGCCGCAGCGGCCACCGCACGCCGCGCGGTGCACGTGGCCACCGTGCTGGCGCCGCTGAACAAGGAGCGCATCACGCTGGCGCCGGAGCCGGTGTACACCGATGCCACCTGGGTGTCGAACTACCGGATCGACCCGTTCGACATCCCCGCGGCCGACAAGATCGCCGTCCTCGGCGACTACTCCGCCCGGCTGCTGGACGCCGACGGCGTCGACCATGTGTCGGCCGGTTTGACGTCGGTGAAGGAGCAGACGTTCTACGCCGATACCTTCGGATCCTCGATTACCCAGCAGCGGGTGCGGGTGATGCCCTCCCTGGAGGCGGTGACCGTCGACGCCCAGGCGGGCAGCTTCGACTCGATGCGCACCCTGGCCCCGCCGACCGCGCGAGGATGGGAAGCGGTGGCCGGCGACGAGGTGTGGAACTGGACCGATGAGCTCGCCGAGCTGCCGTCGCTGCTGGCCGAGAAGGTCAGGGCGCCCAGCGTGATGCCCGGGCCCACCGACCTGGTGATCGACCCGACCAACCTGTGGCTGACCATCCACGAATCCATTGGCCACGCAACCGAATACGACCGCGCGATCGGATACGAAGCGGCCTACGCGGGAACGTCGTTCGCCACTCCGGACAAACTCGGCAGCTTGCGCTACGGCTCCCCGGTGATGAACGTGACCGCCGACCGTACCGTCGAATTCGGTTTGGCTACAGTCGGTTACGACGACGAGGGAGTGGCCGCGCAAAGCTGGGACCTGGTGCGTGACGGGGTGTTCGTGGGCTATCAACTCGACCGGGTGTTCGCCTTGCGGCTCGGGCAGCAGCGCTCCAACGGCTGCTCCTACGCCGACTCGCCGCACCATGTCCCGATCCAGCGGATGGCCAACGTTTCGCTGCAACCCGGCACCGACGACCTCACCACGGCGGACCTGATCGGCAGGGTCGACGACGGCATCTACGTCGTCGGGGACAAGTCGTGGTCGATCGACATGCAGCGCTACAACTTCCAGTTCACCGGGCAGCGGTTCTTCCGGATCCGCGACGGGCAGCTGTACGGCCAGTTGCGCGACGTCGCGTATCAGGCCACCACCACCGATTTCTGGAATTCCATGGAAGCCGTCGGCGGCCCGTCCACCTTCCGGCTGGGTGGCGCGATGAACTGCGGCAAGGCCCAACCCGGCCAGGTGGCCGCCGTCAGCCACGGCTGTCCGTCGGCGCTGTTCCGCGGCGTCAACGTGCTCAACACCCGTACCGAGGGCGGCCGATGATCACCCCGCAGCACCTGGTGAACCTCGTCCTGCAGGAGGCGGCAAAAGCGGGCCGGGCCGACGAGACCATGGTGCTGGTCACCGACCGGATGCAGGCCACGCTGCGCTGGGCGGGCAACACGATGACCACCAACGGCATCGCGGTGAGTCGTGGTCTGACGGTGATTTCTATTGTCCGCCAGGGTGATAGCGCGTTCGTCGGCTCGGTGGTCTCCGCCGAAGTGGACCCGGCGGTGATCCCCGGACTGGTGGCGGCGTCGCAGCAGGCGGCCCGCTGCGCGCCGGAAGCCGGCGACGCCGCGCCGTTGATCGGCGACGGCGGGGAGCCGGCCGACTGGGATGCGCCGATACCCGGCACCGGGCCGGAGGTTTTCAACGGTGTCGTCGGCAGGCTGAACCGGGCGTTCCGCGGCCCCGACCGGCTGTTCGGCTATGCGCACCACAGCGTCGCGACGACGTTCCTGGCGTCCTCGACGGGGCTGCGCCGGCGCTACACCCAGCCCGCCGGCGCCATCGAGATCAACGCCAAACGCGGCGACGCCAGCGTATGGACGGGCGTGGGCACGCCCGATTTCGTCGACGTGCCAACCGATTCGCTGCTCGGCGAGCTGTCGATGAAGCTGGGGTGGGCGGAGCGCACCGTCGAGTTGCCGGCGGGACGGTACGAGACGATCATGCCGCCGTCGACGGTGGCCGACCTGATGATCTCCCTGGGCTGGTCGATGGCCGGCCGGGGGGCGCAGGAGGGCCGGACCGCGTTCTCGGCGCCCGGCGGCGGAACCCGGGTGGGCGAGCGGCTCACCGACTTGCCGCTGACGCTGTTCTCCGATCCGATGGCGCCCGGCCTGGCGTGTACGCCGTTCGTGGCGGTGAGCAACTCCTCGGAGACACAGTCGGTGTTCGACAACGGGATGGAGATCGCCCACGTGGAGTGGATCCGCGACGGGGTGATCAACGCGCTGGCCTATCCGCGGGCCACGGCCGCCAAATTCGACGCCCCGGTCGCGGTCGCCGCCGACAACCTGGTGATGACGGGCGGGTCGACCGAGCTGGCCGACATGATCGCGGCCACCGAGCGCGGGTTGTTGCTGACCACGCTGTGGTACATCCGCGAGGTCGACCCCACCACGCTGCTGCTCACCGGGCTGACCCGCGACGGCGTCTACCTCATCGAAGACGGCGAGGTGACCGCGGCCGTCAACAACTTCCGGTTCAACGAGAGCCCGCTGGATCTGCTGCGGCGGGCCACCGAGGCCGGTGTCAGCGAGACGACCCTGCCGCGGGAATGGGGGGATTGGGCGACACGGGCGGCGATGCCGTCGCTGCGGATACCGGACTTTCACATGTCCTCGGTCAGCCAGGCGCAGTAATGCGGCCGAACAGCCGCCGTCAGATATACGGATGCGTTAATTTGGACCCCGGCGCACCTCGTCGCCGACGACGTCGCCGAGGTGCGCACCCGATTCTTCGCGACCGCAGGTGCTTGTCCAGCGCGTCGACGGCCAGCAGGACCGGCATCGACGCCAGCGCGGCGACCCAGCCCCACAGCGGCGGGTTCCACTGGCCCAGCAGCCTCGCGATGGGCGGCACCCACAGTACGACGAGGGAGAAGGCCAGCTCGATGAGCACCGCCGGCAGCAGGAGCCGGTTGGTGAACCAGCCCAGCGCTCCGGGCCAACGCGAGGAGGATCGGCAGGCAAAGACGTTCGCCGTCTGCGCAAAGACGACCGTCATGAACGCCGCGCCGGAGGCCGCCGCCAGCGGCTGCCCGGTGGGAAACGGATTTCCCGGACGCCAACCGAGCGCCAACAGGGACACCACGAAGGCGGCCAGCGAAAGGACGGCCTCGAGTGGCCCCAGCACCCCGAAGGCCCGGCGCAGCACGGTGGGGTTCATCAGCCGCCCGCCCACCGGGGGGTCTTCGAGCAGGTGCTTGGCGGGCGGCTCGGCGCCAAGCGCGACCGCCGACAGGGTGTCGGTGCCCAGGTCGAGCGCGATGATCTGCAGCACGCCGAGCGCGAGCGGGAACAGGCCGCCCGAGAGCGCCCAGACCAGAAACGGCGCGAGCTCGGCGACGTTGTCGGTCACGTGGTAGGTGAGAAACCGGCGGACGTTGACGAAGGTCGCACGGCCCTGCTCGATGCCGGCCACGATGCCGGCGAAGGAGTCGTCGAGCAGGACCAGGTCGGCCGCCTCACGGGCGACATCGGTGCCCGACCGGCCCATGGCCACCCCGATGTCGGCCTCGTGCAGCGCCGGGGCGTCATTGACACCGTCCCCGGTCATGGCCACCACGTGCCCCCGCGAGCGCAGCGCGCGGGCGATGCGGAGTTTGTCCTCCGGGGAGACCCGGGCGACCACCACCCCGTCGTGGTCGAGCAGCGCGGCCAGATGCTGCTCGTCTTCGGGAAGGTCGGTGCCCAGGAGCACCGGTGAGTCGCGGCGGCGCAGCCCCACCTCGTCGGCGATGGCCGTCGCGGTGGCCGGATGGTCACCGGTCACCATCGCCACCCGCACTCCCGCCCTTCGGCAGGCTTGCAGCGACTCGCAGACCTCGCCCCGCGGCGGATCCTCCAGTGCCACCAGGCCCAGCAGGCGCAACCCCCGGTCGCAGTCCTTCAGATCCCGGGGAGTATGGCCGTTTCTCGGCCCGGCGGCGATGGCGAGCACCCGCAGCCCACGGGCGGTGAGCGTGTCCATCGCCCGGTGGGCCGCGGGGTCGTCGCCGCAGAGCGGGAGCACGGCGTCCGGCGCGCCCTTCACCACGATCTCGTCGGCCAGCACCACGGCCATCCGGCGCAGCCGGGGGTCGAAGGGGAACCGCAGCTCGGCCGAACCGGCGCGACGGTCCTCGACGGTGTCGATGCCCAGGCGCCGGGCCAGGGTGTCCAGGGCCGCCTCCATGGGGTCCCCGTGGGCCCGCCACCGCCCGGCCACCTCGTCGGCGTACCCGGTGGAGCAGCGTTCGCCGGCCAGGGCCAGCGCGCGGACCCGGTCCGCCGCGGTGGCCGAGGACCACGTCAATCCGGCCGTCGGAGCGTAGCCGGGGCCCTCGACGGTCAGCGACCCGGCGGGCGTCCAGGCCTCGACCACGGTCATCTGGTTTTGGGTGAGCGTTCCCGTCTTGTCGGTGCAGATGAACGTCGTGGAGCCCAGCGTCTCGACGGCCTCGAGGTCGCGGACGAGGATCTGCCGTTTGGCCATCTGCTCCGAACCCCAGGCCAGCGACAGCGTCACCGTGGGCAGCAGCGCCTCCGGGACCAGCGCGACGGTGACGCCGATCGCGAACACGAAGGCCTGCTGGATCGGGTTGCCGACGAGCACCGAAACCAGCAGGAACAGCGCGCCCACGCTGACCGCGATCGCGGCCGTGAGCCGCACGACGCCCTGCAGGCCGCGGGTCAGTGGGGTGTCGGGTTTCGAGGTGGATGTCGTCAGCCGGGCGATCCCGGCCAGGCGGGTGTGCGGGCCGATCGCGGTGACCCGGGCTCGCGAGTCGCCTTCGACGACGAACGTGCCGGCGAAGAGGGTTTCGCCCTCGGCCACGGCACCGGCCGCACTCTCGCCGGTGAGCATGGACGAGTCGACGAGCAACCGGTTCTCGGCAAGGACCACGGCGTCGGCCGGCACCCGGTCGCCGCTTTCCAGCAGCAGCACGTCGTCGACCACCACGTCCTCGGCCTCGATCAGCTGCCGACGACCGTCACGCCAGACCGTGACTCGGGTGGGCAGCATCTCCTGGAGCCGATCGGCGGCCCGGTCGGCCCGAGCTTGCTGGATCAAGGCGAAGACGCCGTTCAGCACGATCACCGCGATGATGGCGGCGCTGAGTTGCGGGAGCTTCGCGAGGAAGGCGAGCGCCGCGGCCGCCCACAGCAGCAGGGCGAAAAAGTGCGTCAGCTCGTCGAGCAGGCGGCGCGCGATCGAGGGCCTGCTTGCCACCGGAAGCCTGTTGGCACCGCCGCGCTTGCGCCGGGCGGTGGCCTCCGCCGTGGTCAGCCCGGGCGCCGTGACAGCGGCCATGATTTCTCCCGATGCGTGCTCTCGACGACCAGCGCGACCGAAATGCTATCGCCGAGGCGGTTGCGCGTGACGCGTGCCGCGGCGCACCGGATTGTCCGCTCGTCGAACCCGGCACCACGCATCGTCGCCAAGGGCCAGCGGCAGGTACCGTCAACCCATGGCGTTTCGGCGGGAAAGTCCGCTTCGCGGTCGGCGGTTACGGCTCGATGAGGCGCTGATGGAGCGCTTCGCCATGAGTCGGGCCGGCAACCTATTCGGTCTGCACGTGATGCCACGCATCGACAAGGTGCTGATCCCTCGGACCAAGGGCCGGGTGAGCTCGATGGGGTTCGACAAGGTCGGGCTGCTGACGTCGACCGGGGCCAAATCCGGCCGGCCGCGCACGCATCCGCTGACGTTGATCGCGGACTCCGACGGGCTGCTGGCCATCGGATCCAACTACGGCCGGGCCACGCATCCGGCCTGGAGCGCCAACCTGCTGGCACACCCCGACTGCACGGTCGAGTTCAAGGGCCCGCCCCGACGGTACCGGGCCGAGCTTTTGACCGGAGATGCCCGCGCGGCGGCGTGGGCCACCGCCGTCGACTTCTACAACGGTTACGAGAACTACCGGGCCAATTGCTCGCCCCGCGAGATCCGGGTGTTTCGGCTTCGGCCGGTTGACGGCTGAATGTCTCGAGCGGCGCGGACGCGTCGGTTTGGGGTCTGTCGGCGCCGGCTGGCGCGCTAGGGTCGATGGTTGTGCGCACAGCGGGATAGCCCTAGCGGCGGTAGCTCAGTTGGTCAGAGCCGCGGACTCATAATCGGTGTTCCTGGGCGTTTGCTGCGTTGGCTGGAGTTGGTGGGTTCGGGATATACCGGCTTCTAGCTGCGGCGATGGGCTTGTCGCGTTGGGCTGAGCTGGACGGGTCTGGAAGCACTGCGGTATCGACTGCGGTATCGGCTGGACAGCTCTCGATACGCAACAGCGGCACCATAGTCAGCACCGCTGCCGCCCTGAACGCGCTGCGCTCCTGTCGCGACGGACTGAAGGAGTTGCGTCTCGACGCCAGCACTGCCGCGGCGCTGACCGGCGCCCGGGGCGCCCGGGCCGGCGAGCTGGCCAAGATGATCGCTGACGGATTAGCCACTGCAACCGCCTGGCGGTCGTTGTCGAGGGCGACCTTCGCGCTACCCAGGCGGTAGATGCGGCGATCTCGCGGCGTCCGGCACAGGCACGGCTGCACTAAGTGAAGTCAACTGACGTTATTAACTTCACTTAGTCTGATAAATGAGGTTAAAATGGAGCAATGACTTCACTTCGCCCCATCACCTACGAGGATGCACGTTGGGAACCACAGGGGATGCGGTACGCGAGCCCCGTGCTGCCGAAGTACGGCACCTACCACCCCGCCGTGCCGGTCGACATTGCCGAGCTGGTCTTGGACCTGCCGCCGTCCGTGCTCGCAGAAGCCGAATCCGCCAGCCACGAGATCACGCGCTTCGACGTCGAACTCGGAGGCGAAATCACACCGTTTGCCGCTGTGTTGCTACGGTCAGAGTCCGCCGCCAGCTCGCAGATCGAGAACCTGACCGCATCAGCCCGCGCTATCGCCGAGGCCGAGCTGCCTGGTGGCAGGGCCAAGCGCAACGCTGAGATGATCGTCGCCAACACTGCTGCGATGCAAGCAGCGGTCGCCCTGTCCGACACTGTTGACGCCGACGCCATCCTGGCGATGCACCGCGCGTTGATGGCCAACGAGCCACGCCATACGCCAGGCGAATTCCGTACCGAGCCAGTGTGGATCGGCGGTGGCTCCACCCCCATCGGCGCGACATTCGTCGGGCCGCGCCACGAGCTGGTCCCCGGCGCGATTGACGACTTGATCGCCTTCGCGCAGCGCGCCGACGTTCCCGCACTGCCGCAGATCGCGGTGGCCCATGCACAGTTCGAGACCATTCACCCTTTCACCGACGGGAATGGACGCGCGGGCCGCACACTGGTGCAAGCCATGCTGCGCAACAAAGGCTTGACCCGCCAGGTGACGGTGCCGGTCTCGGCCGGGCTGCTGACCGACACGGGCGCATACTTCGCCGCGCTGACTGCTTACCGCGACGGTGACGCCGCGCCGATTGTCGAGCGCTTCTCACAGGCCAGCGTCCTGGCTATCGCGAACGGGCGTCAGCTGGTCGCCGATATTCGTGGTATCCGGGAGAATTGGAACGACGTGATCACCGCGCGGTCCGACTCGGCGGTGTGGAAGGTCGCTGATCTGTTGACCCGACGTCCGGTCGTCAACGCTGCGCTACTCGCGCAGGAGCTGGGCATCGAGTCCACCAACGCTCACCGCTACCTCAACCCGCTCACCGAGGCGGGAATCCTCGTCGAGACGACCAGCGGGCCCCGCAACCGCGTGTGGCGTTCTCCTGAAGTGCTCGCCGCGCTCGACGCGTTCGCCGAACGGGCCGGACGGCGGGGCTGACCGCCGTGTGAAAAATCCATTGCGTTGCGATCCAACACTATTGCCCGGACGTCGAAGCATGATCGCCCTCTTCATGTCGAATCGCGAATGATCTGGCTCCACTTCAGTGTCAGCAGCGAGTCAGGTAAGGTGCGTGGACCGAAGATCTGCCGACAGCGACCGAGCGGGAGCGACGCTACTTGACCCCCGCCGAGTTTCTTGAGCTCGCCAGGGCGACGGAGCGATTCGAGACGCTGACCCTCGTTCTCGGCCACTGCGGACTCCGCTTCGGTGAGACAGCGGCCCTGCGTCGCGAGAACGTGGGGGACCGGGAGTTGACTCGCTCATCGGCTACGTCTGTGACCGGGGCCGGGATCGTCGAGACGGCGACGAAGACCAACCGGGTGCGTCACGTGCCTGTCCCCGAGCCGGTATGGGAGCGCCATGCCGACCGCCGTGCAGGCCTTGTCGAAGCCGACTTGGTCCCGAACGGGCTGAGGCACACCACGGCATCGCTCGCGATCGGCGGGGCGCTAATGTCAAGGTCGTGCAGAGGCTTCTCGGACACGCCACGGCGGCCATGACCTTGGACCGTTACGGCCACCTCAGCGACGACCTGGCGGGCGTGGCAGACGCGCTCGGGCGGGCCATCAAGAGTGCGGTGGAGAACATATCCGCGGCTAGTTAGCGCAAGGGGCGGTAGCTCAGTTGGTCAGAGCCGCGGACTCATAATCCGTTGGTCGCGGGTTCGAGCCCCGCCCGCCCCACCAAGCAGCCTTGCAGGTCAAAGGCAGGACAGGCGCGCGTGGGCTACGACGGCGCGTAGGCAAAGAACCGCTTGGCCTCGGCGAAGAAGTCGTTGAGGTCAATGCCATCCGCCATCTTGCGTTCTTGAATCGACGCTGCCGCTGAAGGGTGTTGTTGCGCTAAGCCAAGGATGATCACCATCGACGCGATAGGGCACATCGCGCTCTCCCGGAAGGGGGCCTCGTGCCAACACGGCCACACAGACCGCCGCCGCGCTCGGCGATGGGGGAAACGCGCGCCATCGAGCTCGAGCGCGCGGACGCCGATGCGCTTACCCGGCTCCGGCGGTGGACCAGCGGTCGCCTCGGGGGGCTCACGGCGTTCCTGGTCTACCTCCTCGGAGCCGTCATCCTCACCATCGGCGCCTGGAGCGACCCAAGGTCGGGTTGGGCCGGCAACTGCTGCGACCAGCAGCAGGCGATCTGGTACCTGGGCTGGACACCCCACGCGCTCGCCAACGGGCTCAATCCGTTCTTCACCACCCAGATCGGTGCGCCCGACGGTGTGAACCTCATGTGGAACACCCCGATGACGCTCCTCGGGCTCCTGGGCTGGCTCCCGGCAAAGATCGGTGGCCCAATCTTTGGGTTCAACGTCCTCATGGTCGTCGGCATCGCCGTCAGCGGATTCACCGCTTGGCTCGCGATCCGCCGCTGGACCGGTGACGGACTCGGCCCGATGGTCGGTGGCGCGGTTTATGCCTTCTCGCCCTACATCGCCTCCCACGCGGCGCTGCACCTGAACCTTGCCACGGCCTGGGTTCCGCCGCTGTTCCTGCTCGTCATCGACGAGCTCCTGGTGACCCGGCGCAGGCCGCCGTGGCAAGCGGGGGTTGCGCTCGGAGTCCTGGGCGCCACGCAGCTCCTGATCAATGAGGAGACACTGGCCACCAGCGTGGTGGCGGCCGTGGTACTGGTCTGTGTCCTGGCCGTCGCGCGACGTGACGGGCGGGTCCGCGCGCGGTGCCGCCGAGGAGTGGCCCGGCTCTTCCCGGCGCTCGCGGTCGCCACGATGACGTTCCTCGTGCTCGCGGCCTGGCCACTGGCCGTCCAGTTCTTCGGACCGCAACGGATCAACGGGCCTGTCCAGGATCCCAAGACGTATTCGACCGACCTCCTGAACCTCGTCCTTCCGACGCCATACCAGCTTCTCGCCCCCGACGCGGCGACACGCGTGTCCCGTGAGTTCAGCGGCCTCTATCACGAGGCGACGGGCTACCTGGGCCCGCCGCTCCTCGTCCTGCTGGTGGTCGTGGCCGTTCGCCGCTGGGACGACCTCCGGGTCCGCGTCGCGAGCATCACCGGGGCGTTGCTCTTCGTGCTCTCGCTCGGGCCATGGCTGCACATCGGCAATAAGGCTCTGCCCGTACCGCTGCCGTGGCTGCCCTTCGGGAAGCTGCCGCTGCTCCAACATGTGCTGCCGGGCCGCTTCACGCTGTTCGCCTGGCTGGCCGTCGCGGTCATCGTCGCGATCGTCACCGCCCGGGCGACTCGCCTGGCTCCGCGATCCGCGGCGCGGTGGCTGCTTACCGTGGTCGCGACGCTCGTCCTGATCCTTCCCGCCCCGCTGCAACGGCAGCCGTCCTACACGCCCGCCTTCTTCCGCACGTGGGCCAGCCACAACATCGGGCCCGACGAGACAGTCCTGGTCGCACCGTATATCCTCAACGGGGGCCAGGCCGCGCCGATGTTGTGGGCGGCCCAAGCCGATTATGGGCTGCGGATGCCCCAGGCCTACGCGTACATGCCCCAGCCGGACGGTGGCACGAATTCGGGACCGCCGGCAACGCGGCTGTCCAAGATCATGCTGGCCATCCAGCAGGGCGAGACCTCGCTCGTGGCACGGGGAGAAGCTCGCGCACAGGTCGCCGCCACCCTCCGGTTTACCGGGGTGCGCCACGTGATTGTCGGGCCCATGCCGGCATGGCAGGCGATGATTGCGTTCTTCACCGACCTGTTCGGCCGGCCGCCCGACAGGGTCGGCGAGATTGCGATCTGGCGGGACGTCAATGTCCGGGGTGTCGTCGCGCCGCCGACATCGCCGTGACGAACCGATTCTCAACGCTGAGCCAAACTGTGTTGCTCGGTGGGCGGCCCTGAACGGTGTTGGGTCGCACAACGTTCCGCGGTCTTCGCCCCGGGTCGACGTGCGGATCGTGTCCGGGGTCCCGGCCTGGGGGTGGCGGGTTGTCTCACGCTTTCGGGCCACCGACTCGGCCTGCGTGGTCCGATGCTCAGCCACATCGCTCTGGTGTGAATGGGGCGGTGTCACGCGTCGCCGGATGGCGTGTCGAGGGCGCGCCGACCGACCCCATCCCTCGTCGTCCCCTGCGGCGGGCTGTGGATAGCCGATTCGGTTGTCGGGGGTGGCGTGTAGAATCGAAACTATGTTCGATCAGGAGGGGTCGTCGCAGGTGGCGGGGCCGGGCCCGGTCGAGGACGGCGTTGGCCTCGATGATGCCGCCGGGCTAGATGATGCCGCGGTGGTCGATGCGCTGGGGGCGGCCGCGCGTGCGGAGAACGGCGCGGCGGCGCGCCGGTTGGCCTGGATGGGTGAGCTTTATGTCCGTCGCGCCCCCGAAGATGATGCCGAGCGCAGCAATTGGGCCATCGATGGGCATGCCAACGTGGTGGCCGAGATCTCGGCGGCGCTGAGGATCAGCCGGGGCCGCGCCGGGGCCCAGCTGCGTTATGCCATCGCGTTGCGGGAGCGGTTGCCCACGGTGGCCGAGGTGTTTGGTGCTGGGGCGATTGATTTTCGGATGATGGCCGCCCTGGTGGCGCGCAGCGACATCGTTGACGACGAGGCGATCGGCAAGCTGGATGCGGCGTTCGCTAGGCACGCGCCCAGCTGGATGCGCATGTCGGGGCCCAAGCTCACCGAGCGCATCGACATGTGGGTGGAGAAGTTCGATCCCGCAGGGGTGCGGGAGCCGCGTGCGCCGCGCGAGGACCGCTATGTGGACATCGGGCCCACCGGTGCGGGGATGGCTGGGATCTGGGGTCAGCTGGAGATCACCGAGGGTGCGGCCCTGGATCGCCGGCTCGATCAGCTGGCGGCCACGGTGTGTCGCGATGATCCGCGCACCGCCGCGCACCGCCGTGCCGATGCGCTGCTGGCGCTGGCCGGCGGGCAGTCGCGGCTGGTCTGTGGGTGCGGGGCCGAGCACTGCCCGGCCGCGGGCGCCGAGCAGGCGCCCCTTGCCCAGGTGGTGATCCATGTGCTGGCCGAGCAGGCCACCGTGGACGGTGCGTCGACGGCGCCGGGGTATCTGCCCGGGTTGGGTGCGGTGCCCGCGCCGCTGCTGCGCCGGGAGCGCCAAGTGCAAGCCGCTGCGCATCCCGGCGCCGGTGGCCGAGCCGGGGTATCGGCCCTCGGCCGCGCTGGCCGAGTTCATCCGCTGGCGCGATCTCACCTGCCGGTTTCCGGGTTGTGATCAACCCGCCGCGGCCTGCCAGATCGACCACACCATCGCGTACCCGGTGGGGCCCACCCACCCGTCGAACCTCAAGCTTTACTGCCCGGCGCATCACCTGCTGAAAACCTTCTACGCCGGGGCGGGCGGCTGGGCGGATCGCCAATTGCCCGACGGCACCGTCATTGTCACCGCGCCCACCGGCCACACCTATACCACCACACCCGCCGGGGCGTTGTTCTTCCCGGCGCTGGGCACGCCGACCGGGCGGTTGGTCATCCCCGAGCCCACCCGCGCGCCGGGCGCGCAGCGTGGGCTGATGATGCCCACCCGCACCCGCACCCGCGCCCAGGACCGGGCCGCTCGCATCGCCGGTGAGCGCAAACGCAACGCCGCCCGCATCGCCCGCAAGAACTTCCTCCTCGCCGAGCGCCTCGCCCGCGAGGACGAACCCCCGCCGTTTTGATCGGTACCGATCGTGTCGGCCCCCGGCGGGAGCCACGGACCAACATTGACAGTGTCACTATGACAGTGTCAGTATCGAGGCATGGCCGAGCAGGCGTGGTGGACGCTGGACGAGCTGGTGCGACGGGTCGCCGCCGCGCTGGCCGATCCCGCCTACCCGGGAGCACCCAACGGCCGAGTCCGGGAGCTGCCCGATCGGCGAGCGGTGCGCTGGTACACGACGACCGGACTCGTCGACCGGCCAGCCATGCAGGGGCGCACAGCGCGCTACGGCACCCGGCACCTGCTGCAGGTGGTCGCCGTCAAACGCCGCCAGGCCGAGGGCCGCTCGCTCGCCGAGATCCAGGCCGAGCTGGCTGGGGCGACCGACGACACGCTGCGTCGGGTCGCCGCGATTCCCGACGACCAGATCACACCGGAGTCGGTCCCATCTCAGGGCCCGCCGCCGGCGACACGCCCGGGCCGCCGGAGCCGCTTCTGGGCCGATCCGCCCGCTGCCGTCGAACCGTCGGCTAACGCTAACGGCGGCGGCGCTGACACCGTTACCGCGCTCTCCGCCGTGGCCCTGCCGGGCGGGGCACTGCTGCTGTTGCCGGCCAATCGCGCCGGCCCACCCGACGACCACGACGCCGACGCGATCCGAGCGGCCGCTCGGCCACTGCTGGACCTGCTGGCCGACCGTGGCTTGCTGTCGGGCCTGCTATCCCTCGATGAAGATGAACGGAGCCCATCATGACCGTCCGCAGCACGCCGATGACCGACGCCGAGACGATGGGCGCTGTGCGCACCGAGCGGGGCAACCTGCCGCTCGAGCGCATCGACGTGCGGGCGGACATCACCGGGCTCACCAGCCTGGTCGAGCTGACGCAGGACTTCGTCAACGCCTTTGACGTCCCCCTGGAAGCCAGCTACGTGTTTCCCTTGCCCGATCGGGCCGCGGTCACCCGGATGCGGATGATCGCCGACGGGCGGGTGGTGGAGGCCGGGCTGCGCGAGCGGGAGGCGGCCCGCCAAGCCTACGACGCCGCCATCACGTCGGGCCGGCGAGCCACCATCGCCGAGGAGGAGCGGCCGGAGGTTTTCACCATCCGGGTTGGCAACATCTTGCCTGGTCAACGGGTCAGCGTCGCGCTCACGCTGGTCAACCCCCTGGCCTACGAGGATGGCGAGGCAACGTTTCGCTTCCCGCTTGTGGTTGCGCCGCGGTACATCCCGGGCGACCCTGTTACCGGTATCGCGGTCGGCGACGGCCACGCCGACGACACGGACGCGGTCCCCGACGCGTCGCGCATCACCCCGCCCGTGCTGTTGCCCGGTTACCCGCATCCGGTTCCGGTGACCATCGACGTCGGCGTCGACCCCCCCGGTGTGCTGTCGGAGGTGCGGTCGAACCTGCCCGTGGTGTCCACCGGTGACGGCCGAATCCGGGTCGCACCCGGACAGCGGGCCAATCGGGATTTCCTCCTGCGGCTGCGCTACGGCGCCGACGACGTCACCACCTCGCTGGTGCTGGTTCCCGATGCGGACGGCGACGAGGGAACCTATCAACTCACCGTGCTGCCGCCGACGTCAACGGCGCCGCCGCGCCCTCGAGACCTGGTGCTGGTGCTGGACCGCTCCGCCAGCATGGCCGGCTGGACGATGATGGCCGCCCGCCGCGCCGCGGCCCGCATCGTGGACACGCTCACCGACGCGGACCGGTTCGCGGTGCTGACCTTCGCCGACCGGGTTGATCGCCCCGCCGGTTTGCCCGATGGGTTGGTCGAGGCCAGTGAGCGGCACCGCTATCGGGCGGTCGAGCACCTGGCCCGGGTGGATGCGCGGGGCGACACCGAGCTGCTGGCGCCGTTGCGGCAGGCTCTCGCCCTGGTGCGGGGGGCGCAGGGCCGCGACGCCGTCGTTGTCCTCATCACCGACGGGCGGGTGGGCAACGAGGACCAGTTGCTGCGTGAGCTGTCCGGTGACCGGGTGCGGGTGCACGCGATTGGCATCGACCAGGCCGTCAACGCCGGATTCCTACGACGCCTGGCCAGCGTAGGCGGGGGGCGTTGCGAGCTGGTGGACAGCGAGGACCGCCTCGACGAGGCGATGCAGGCCATCATGCGTCGCATCGGCACGCCGCTCGCCTATTCGCTGGCGGCGCACGGCGAGGGACTGGAGATCATCGACGACACCGCGAGCCCGGCTCGGCTGCCCGACCTGTTCCCGGGGGTGCCGCTGGTGATGACGGGACGTTATCGGGGAAGCACGGCCGGCTCGCTCGCCCTTACCGGCACCACCCCCGAGGGTGGGAACTGGTCGGCCACCGTCGCCGGACAGCGACGCAACGCCCCGGCGGTGACCGCGCGGTGGGCGCGGGCCCACCTGCGCGACCTCGAGGACCGCTACGCCTGGGCTGCAACGGCGGACTTGGCGAAGCGGATCATCGACACGTCGATACGGTTTGGCGTGCTGTGCAGGTTCACGGCATACGTCGCCGCTCACGGCCCAGTAGTTGCCGAGGGTGCGCTGCTGCACCGCGTGCTGCAACCCGTCGAGGCGCCGGCTCCGGCCAGCAAACGGCCGAAGGCACGAACGGTCAAACTGCGCCATGCGGTGGCGATGGCGGTGGTTAGCGTAGTGCTGGTCGGCCTCGGCTGGGCCTGGTCGCTCAGTCGGGACGGCTCCTCCGCAACAACGCGCAATGAAGTAGTGGCCGGCGAGCATCAAGACAAATCCGATGTCGCCCGCGCTCCGGCGACGAAGGCCGGCGTTGCTGGGAGTACGGTCACCGTGCCCGAGGCTCCCGCGCCACCACAGGTCCCTCCAGGCGGCACCTACAAACGCGACATCGTCACCACCGGATCGCTGCGGGTGGTCGTCGCCGCGCCCACCCAGGCGGCCGACCGGCTGGTCTCCGCGGTCACCGACGCCGGCGGGCGAGCGGACTCGCGATCGGAGCGCTCCGGGTCGTCGTCGCCGGCGGTTGACCTCGTGTTGCGCATTCCGGCGGACAGGCTCGACGGGGTCTTGGCCGACGCCAAGAAACTCGGGGCCGTTGAGTCGATGTCGATCGGCCACACCGACGTCACCGCCCAGCGCGTCGACCTCGATGCCCGCATCAAGGCGCTGCAGACGTCGGTCGATCGACTGCTGGAACTGATGCGTCGCGCGGGCACCACCGCCGACCTGCTCGCCGCGGAGTCGACGCTGACCCAACGGCAGGCCGAACTGGACTCGCTGAGGGCACAGCGGGCCGCGCTCGGCGACGAGATTGCCTACGCGACGATCAACGTCCGCCTGTCGGCCGAACCGACGGTGCCGCAGCGAGGTTTCCTTGGGGCGCTCGAACGCGGGTGGCGGTCGCTGCTCGCCACCGCCGACGGCGTCCTGCTGACGGTTGGATTCCTGCTGCCATGGATACCGCTGCTGGCCGTGCTGGTGGGGGTTGTCGTCTGGGTGGTGCGCCGCATGTCTTTCCTGCGGGCCCGCGCTCGGCGTTGACGATTGTTGCTATCGTCGCGCTGGTGGCGTCGGGCGTGATCGGGCTCATCTGGTCGCAGCAGCGTCGGTTGATCTACTTCCCGTCGCCGGGTCCGGTGCCATCCGCTTCCTCCGTGCTGCCCGCCGGCCGCGATGTCGTGGTCGAAACACCGGACGGAATGCGGTTGGGCGCCTGGTATTTCCCGCATGGTTCGGGAGGTCGTGGGCCCGCGGTGCTGGTGTGCAACGGCAACGCCGGCGACCGGTCGATGCGTGCGGGGCTCGCGGTCGCGCTGAATCGGATGGGCCTATCGGTGTTGCTGTTCGACTACCGCGGTTACGGCGGTAACCCGGGTCGGCCGTCTGAGGAGGGGTTGGCCGCCGACGCCAAGGCCGCGCAAGAGTGGCTGGCCGGCCGGGCCGATGTCGACCCGGAGCGAATCGCCTATTTCGGCGAATCCCTCGGCGCTGCGGTGGCGGTCGGGCTGGCGGTGCAGCGGCCACCGGCGGCACTCGTGCTGCGATCTCCGTTCACGTCGCTGGCCGAGGTCGGCGCGGTGCACTACCCATGGCTGCCGCTGCGCTGGCTGCTGCTGGACCGCTACCCATCGGTCGAGCGGATCGCCTCGGTGCACGCGCCGGTCCTGGTCATCGCCGGCGGTCGTGACGACATTGTGCCCGCTGCGCTCAGCGAGCGGCTCGTCGAAGCCGCCGCCGAGCCCAAGCGCTATGTCATGGTTCCCGGTGTGGGTCACAACGACCCCGAACTGCTCGATGGGGGTGTGGTGCTTGATGCGATCCGGGGTTTCTTGGTGGAGACGCCGGTGCTCGGACGGTGAACCTGAGTCAGCAATGCGACATTTATACTCATCATATGAGTAAGCGGCTGCAGGTTCTGCTGGACGCAGACGAGTGGGAGCAGCTCCAACAGATCGCCCGCCGGCACCGCACGACGGTCTCGGAGTGGGTTCGGCGCACCCTGCGCGAGGCGCGGGACCGCGAGCCGGCTGGTGACTTGGACGCCAAACTGCGTGCCATCCGCGCGGCCGCACGTCACGAGTTCCCCACCGCCGACATCGAGGAGATGCTCGAGGAAATCGACCGCGGACGCGAGGCGTTACCCGGAACCACGCCGTGATCCTGGTCGACTCCAACATCCCGATGTATCTGGTGGGTGTCGCCCACTCCCACAAGCTCGACGCTCAGCGGCTGTTGGAGTCGGCCCTGTCCGCGGGCGAACGAATGGTCACCGACGCGGAGGTGCTACAGGAAATCTGCCATCGCTACGTGGCCATCGATCGACGCCAGGCCATTCAGCCGGCCTTCGATGCCATCCTCGGTGTGGTCGACGAGGTGTTGCCGATCGAGCGAGCCGACGTCGAGAACGCAAGGGACACCGTGTTGCGCTACCAAAGCCTGTCAGCCAGAGAGGCGCTGCACCTGGCCGTTATGGCGCGCTATGACATTGGGCGGCTGATGAGCTTCGACCGCGGCTTCGACGCCTACCCAGGGATCACGCGCCTCGGCTGAAGCGATCACGTGTCAACCATGTTGTGCCCCCGACGTATGGTCACCTCATCAGCCACCAGATTCGGAGGAGCGATGAGCCGGGATATTGCCACCCAGGTCGCCGACGACGGCGTCGCGACCCTCACCCTGTCCCGGCCGGAGCGGCGTAACGCGCTCTCGATCGAACTGCGCGACGAGCTCACCGAACAGCTCGACGGCTGGGCATCGGATCCAGCGATCCGCGCGGTCGTGCTCACCGGGGCCGGGTCGACGTTTTGCGCCGGCTTCGATCTTGACGAGTTCGCGCAAGCCGATCTTGCGACCAGCATCCGGGACAGCTCGCGCCGCTACCACCTCGCGGTGTGGCAGTTCCCCAAGCCGCTGGTGGCCGCCGTCAACGGTCCCGCGGTGGCCGGCGGCATGGACCTTTGCGTGCTGTGCGACATTCGAATCGCCTCGGCCACGGCGGTGTTCGGGCATCCCGAGATCAAATTCGGTGCGCCGCCGTTGTTTACGCCGCTGCAGTGGATCGTCGGTATGGGCGTCGCCCGCGAGCTGTGCCTCACCGGACGGCGCATCGATGCCCACGAGGCACTGCGTATCGGCCTGGTCAACAGCATCAGCGAACCCGCGCGCCTGCTCGACGACGCTGTGGCGGTGGCACGCGCCATCATCGAGGCCCCCCAGGCCGCGCTGGAGTACACCAAGCGCTACCTGATCAGCAGTCCCGGCGCGACGTTCGAGCGGACCTTCGCCGTGGAGCACGACGCGGTCTTCGAGGACTTCTTGCGGGGTGCGGTGGGCCCGAGGAGCACCCCGTGACCCCGCCGGAACCTCCGGTGCCCGTCATCGACATGTGGGCACCGTTCGTTCCGTCCGCCGAGATCGTCGATGACCTGCGGGCCGGATTTCCCGCCGAACTGCTGTCGTACCTCGAGGTGTTCACCAAGACGACGGTCACCGCCGAACAATTCGGCGAATACGCGGAATCCCTGCGCCGCAGCGACGACGAGATACTGGACTCCCTGGACGCCGCCGGCATCACCGGCAGTCTGATCACCGGATTCGACGAGAAATCCACCTGCGGTGTCACTTTCGTGCACAACGACTCGGTGGCCGCACTGGCGGCCCGCCATCCCGACCGGTTCCTGCCGTTCGCCGGCGCGGACATCATGGCCGGAGCCACAGCGCTGGACGACTTCGAGCGTTGGGTCGTCGAACGTGGCTTCCGCGGACTGAGCCTGCGTCCGTTCATGATTGGACGCCCGGCATCCGACCCCGCCTACTTCCCCTGGTACGCCAAATGCGTGGAACTCGGTGTTCCGCTGTCCATCCATACGTCCGCCAATTGGACTCGGAGCCGGCCCAGCGACCTCGGCCATCCCCGGCACATCGACGACGTTGCCTGCCGCTTCCCCGAGCTGGCCATCCTGATGAGCCACGGCGGCTACCCGTGGGTGCTGCAGGCATGCCTGATCGCATGGAAACACCCCAACGTCTACCTGGAACTGGCCGCGCACCGTCCCAAGTACTTCGCGTCGCCGGGCGCCGGGTGGGAACCGCTGATGCGGTTCGGGCAGACGACCATCCGACACAAGGTGATCTACGGCACCGGCGGCTTTCTCATCAACCGCCCCTATCGGCAACTGTGCGACGAGATGCGCGCGCTGCCGGTCCCGCGGGACGTCCTCGAGGACTGGCTCTGGCGAAACGCGGCTCGCCTGCTGCGGCTCGACCCCCCGGCTCATCGCCGAATCGCAGCTCGCTAAATTCGAGTCGCAATGTCGTCGGGAGGAAACTATGAACGCTCATGTCGAGCAGTTGGAGTTTCAGGCTGAGGCTCGGCAACTGCTGGATTTGATGGTCCACTCGGTCTACTCCAACAAGGATTCGTTTCTGCGGGAGTTGATCTCGAACGCATCCGACGCACTGGACAAACTGCGGCTGGAGGCGCTTCGGAACAAGGACCTCAACGTCGACACCTCCGATCTGCACATTGAGATCGAGGTGGACAAGGCGGCACGGACGCTGACCATCCGAGACAACGGCATCGGCATGACGCGCGCCGAGGTGGTGGATCTGATTGGCACACTGGCCAAGTCAGGCACCGCCGAGCTGCGTCAGCAATTGCGTGAGGCCAAGAACGCGGCGGCCTCGGAGGAGCTGATCGGCCAGTTCGGCATCGGTTTCTATTCGTCCTTCATGGTCGCCGACAAGGTTGAGCTGCTCACCCGCAAGGCCGGCGAGAGCGAGGCCACCAGGTGGGAGTCCAGCGGCGAGGGCACCTACACCATCGAATCCGTTGACGGCGGCGAGGCTCCCCAGGGCACGTCGGTCACGCTGCACCTCAAGCCCGAAGACACCGAGGACGAGCTGCACGACTACACCGCGCCGTGGAAGATCAAGAGCCTGGTCAAGAAGTACTCCGACTTCATCGCCTGGCCCATCCGGATGGAGGTGGAGCGGCGTACCCCTGCTGCGGAGGAAGGTGGCGAGGAGGTCGTCACCGTCGAAACCGAGACCCTCAACTCGATGAAGGCGCTGTGGGCCAGGCCCAAAGACGAGGTCTCCGAGGAGGAGTACAAGGAGTTCTACAAGCACGTCGCGCACGCGTGGGACGACCCGCTCGAGGTCATCGCGATGAAGGCCGAGGGCACCTTCGAGTACCAGGCCCTGCTGTTCATCCCGTCACACGCCCCGTTCGACCTGTTCAACCGGGAGGCGCACGTCGGGATCCAGCTCTACGTCAAGCGGGTGTTCATCATGGGCGACTGCGACCAGCTGATGCCCGAGTACCTGCGTTTCGTCAAGGGTGTGGTCGACGCGCAGGACATGTCGCTCAATGTCTCCCGGGAAATGCTGCAGCGGGATCGCCAGATCAGGGCGATCCGTCGCCGGTTGACCAAGAAGGTGCTGTCCACGCTCAAGGAGCTGCAGTCCGAGCGGCCCGACGACTACCGCACCTTCTGGACCCAGTTCGGCCGGGTCGTCAAGGAGGGCCTGCTCTCGGATTTCGACAACCGGGAAACCCTGCTGCAGATCTCCTCGTTCGCCTCCACACACAGCGAGGAGCAGGCCACCACGCTGGCCGAGTATGTGCAGCGCATGAAGGAGGGCCAGAAGCAGATTTTCTACGCCACCGGCGAGACGCGTCAACAGATCCTGAAGTCGCCGCACCTGGAGGCGTTCAAGGCCAAGGGGTACGAAGTCCTGCTGCTCACCGACCCGGTCGACGAGGTGTGGGTGGGAATGGTGCCGGAATTCGACGGCAAACCGCTGCAGTCGGTGGCCAAGGGTGAGCTGGACCTGGACTCCGCCGACGAGAAGAGCGAGGCCGAGCGCGAGGAGCGGCAGAAGGATTTCGCCGACCTGCTGACCTGGCTGCAGGAGACGCTGGGTGAGCACGTCAAGGAGGTGCGGCTGTCCACCCGGCTGACCGAGTCACCGGCGTGTCTGATCACCGACGCCTTTGGCATCACACCCGCGTTGGCGCGCATCTACCGGGCTTCCGGGCAGGAGGTTCCGGTTGGCAAGCGGATCCTTGAGCTCAACCCGACCCATCCGCTCATCACCGCCCTGCGGCAAGCGCACCAGGACCGCGGTGACGATCCCGCCGTCGCGGAGACCGCGGAATTGCTGTACGGCACGGCGCTGCTCGCCGAGGGTGGCGCACCCGAGGACCCGGCCAGGTTCGCCGAGCTGCTCGCCGACCGGCTCGCGCGCACGCTGCAACTCAGCGACGGTTGAGCTTCTCGCGCACCATGTCGGTGAGGAAGCGCCGCGTCGAGACCGGGTGAAACGCCCGGGCCGCGTCGGTGAGCGCATCCCGGGAATCCGCGGTCAGCTCGATGTCGGCGGCGGCCACGTTGAACTCGAGTTGCTCGACGCTGGATGCCCCGGGTATCGCGACCACGCCCGGCAGGCCGATCAACCAGGCCAGCGCCACCTGCGCCGGCTTGGCGCCGACGTCGGCGGCGACCGACCGCAACGTGGCCAGCAGCGGCTCGATCCGGCGCAGGTTCTCCGGGCCGAACAGCGGGTTGACCGCGCGCACGCCGCCGGGCCGGTTGTCGACACCGTATTTGCCGCCCAGCAGCCCTTGGGCCAGCGGACTGTAGGCGATCACCACGCGGTTTTCCCGTTCGGCGAACGGCACCAGGTCGTCGAGCGCGCCGGGGTGGGCCAGCGAGAAGTGCACCTGGTTGCTGACGACCGGGCGTTGCAGCGCGGCGTCGGCCTTTCGCCATCGGGCCAGCGAATAGTTCGACACCCCGGCCGCACCGATGGCGCCGCCGTCGAGCAGCTCGCGCATGCCCGGCATGATCACCGAATCGGGCACCACCGGGTTGGGCTGGTGGATCTGGTAGAGCGGGATGCGGTCGAGCCGCAGCCGCCGAGCGCTGGCTCGCGCGCGCTGCTTGATCACCGCGGGAAAGGGCGCGACCGGGAAGACCTTGCTGGCCACCGCGACCTTGTCGCGCTCGTCGCCGAGCGCCTCGCCCAGGATCCGCTCGCTCTTGCCCAGGCCGTACACCTCGGCGGTATCGAACAGCGTGACACCCAGGGCCAGGGCACGCCGCACGATGTCGCGGGCGGCGCCGGAGGCGTAGCGGTCCCCGTAGCCCCACTCGCGTGAGCCGAACTGCCAGGTGCCCAACCCGATCCGGCTCACCTTGCCGATACCGTCGACGTCCAGATATTTCATGTTGCCCACCGTACCGGCCCACGCGCGCTCGCCCCTATAGCCGCGTAATGGCACAAAGTCATCAGCCACTAGGGACGCCCTGCTCTCGTATTGCCGGCGTGATCGCGCCATCGTTGACATCACCACTAACGGAACGGGAGCGACGGCCATGAACGCGCATTTTCCGGATGCCGGCACGGTCCGGACGGTGCTGCGGCTGGCCGCTCGGGCGCCGTCGGTGCACAACACGCAGCCGTGGCGGTGGCAGGTGGGCGAAACGAGCCTGCACCTGTACTTCGACCCCAGCGTGCGGCTGCCCACCACCGACCCGGACGGCCGGGATTTGATCGTGAGTTGCGGTGCGACGCTGAATCATTGCGTGTTGGCCCTGGCCGCGGTCGGGTGGCAAGCCAAGGTGGCTCGGCTGCCCAATCCGGCCGAGCCCGGTCACCTTGCCGCGATCGAAGTGTGTCCGCACACCGCCGATCGGCTCGACATCATCCTGGCCGCGGCGATACCGCGGCGGCGAACCGATCGGCGGCACTACAGCTTCTGGCCGGTGTCGGTGGGCGATATCGCACTGATGGCCGCCCGCGCGGCGCGCAACGGGGTGGCGCTGCGTCAAGTCGACGCCACCGACAAGCTGAAGAGGATTGTCGCGGAATCCGTCTGGAACCACGAGAGCAACCCCGAGTATCAGGCGTGCGTGGTCGGTGTTGCGGCCCGCAGCACGCCGGCCCGGGACCCCGCCGCGGCGATGCCCGGTCGGCTCTTTGCCGGTCCCGCGCTGGCTATGCCGTCCGGGTCGTCACCCGAGGACGACAACGCCGCGATTCTGGCGCTCGGAACGCCGACCGACGACAGGTTGGCATGGCTGCGCGCGGGCGAGGCCACCAGCGTCGTGCTGCTGTCCGCGACCGCGCTGGGACTGGCCAGCTGCCCGGTCACCGAACCATTGGAGGTCGCCGAGACACGCGAAGCGGTGCGCCGTGACGTCTTCGGCGCCACCGGCCATCCGCAGATGCTGCTTCGGGTGGGCTGGGCCCCGATCAACGCCGACCCGTTGCCGTCGACACCTCGCCGCGAGCTTTCTGACTTTGTCGACTGGCTGGCCGATCGCGATGGGCGGATGATGTGTCGATGAGCGGCGACGCCACCGCGTTGTTGGACACGGCCGGGCTGCACCGACTGGTCGAGCTGCTGATCGAGCAGGGCTATCGGGTGATCGGTCCGACGCTGCGCGATGACGCGATCGTGCTCGCCGAGCTCGAGTCCGCGCACGACCTTCCGCGTGGGTGGGGCGTTGACGTGGGTCCGGGGCACTACCGGGTCCGTCGTCGAGGCGACGATGCGGCGTTCGGTCATTCGGCCGGGCCGCAGTCGTGGAAACAGTTCCTGCATCCTCCGCGGCAGCGGCTGTGGGCCGGCACTCGGGACGGGGTCGGCGATTCCGAGCCCGACGCCGAAGCGCCGCGGTACGCCTTCCTCGGGGTGCGTGGCTGCGACCTGGCCGCGATCGCGACCCTGGACCGGGTGCTGGGCCGTGGCGAATACCCGGACCACTCGTTTGTCGGCCGTCGACGACGGCTCTTCGTGGTCGCGGTGAACTGCACGGAACCGGGTGGGCTGTGCTTCTGTGCGTCGATGGGCACCGGACCGGCGGTCGGGCCGGGCTATGACCTTGCGCTCACCGAACGCCTGGACGGCCGCCAGGCCCCGAGCTACCTGGTCGACGTCGGTACCCCGGAAGGCGCCGAGGTGCTGGCCGCACTACCGCATCGGGCGGCCGGCGGTGACGACGTTCGTGGTGCGCGCTGCCAAGTCGAAGCCGCGGCGCAGCACATGGGCCGCCGGATGCCGCGGGCGGATCTGCGGGATCTGTTGATCAGGTCGCGGGAGTCGCCGCAGTGGGACGAGGTGGCCAGTCGCTGCCTGACCTGTGGCAACTGCACCATGGTGTGCCCCACCTGCTTTTGCACCAGCACCGAGGACGTCAGCGACCTCACCGGCGAGCACGCCGAGCGTTGGCGCCAGTGGGCGTCGTGTTTCGAGTTCGACTTCACCTACATCCACGGCGCCGGCAGCGTCCGCCGGTCCGGCGCATCGCGTTACCGGCATTGGTTGACCCACAAATTGGGTACCTGGCATGACCAGTTCGGCATGTCGGGCTGCGTGGGCTGCGGACGGTGCATCGCCTGGTGCCCCACCGGCATCGACATCACCGAGGAGATGAACAAGATGGCCGGCGATGGCTGACGGGGCGACCGGCGTCTCGGCCATGGCGCCCGTGCCGTACCGGGTGCGCAGTCGCGTTGTGGAGAGCCCGGATTCGGCGACGTTGTGCCTGGAGCCGGTCGGTGAGGCACTGCGGTCGCCGGAGCCGGGCGAGTTCATGATGCTCTACGCGTTCGGGGTCGGCGAGGCGGCGATCTCGATCAGCGGCGACCCGACCGTCACCGACGGCTCGATCACCCACACCATCCGCGCGGTCGGAGCGGTCAGCCGTGCCCTGCACGACGCTCAGCCGGGCACCGTCGTCGGGGTGCGGGGGCCGTTCGGCACCGCCTGGGGGCTGGCCGAGGCCACCGGCCGGGATTTGGTGATGGTCGCCGGCGGCGTGGGGCTGTGCCCGCTGCGTCCGGCGGTGCTGGGTGCGTTGGCGAGCCGGGCGCGCTACGGCACGGTGATGCTGATCGTGGGTGCCCGGTCACGCTCGGACTTCGTGTTCGCCGCCCAACTCGACACCTGGGCCAGCGACCCGCAGATCGAACTCCATCGGATCGTGGACGCCCCGACCCCGGGCTGGGGCGGTGACGTCGGGCTGGTCACCGACCCGCTGCGTCGGCTGACCTTGCACCCCGAGCGCACCACGGCGTTCCTGTGCGGCCCGGAGCCGATGCTGCGGTCAGGCGCCGAGGCGCTGATGGCCAAAGGCGTGGCAGCCCACGACATTCGGGTCTCACTGGAACGCAACATGCAATGCGGTGTGGGCTGGTGCGGTCACTGTCAGCTGGGACCATTGCTGCTGTGCCGCGACGGGCCCGTCGTCGGCTACGACATCGCCGGCCCGCTGCTGCGGGTGAAGGAGCTGTAGATGAGCCCAACCACGTTGGCCGTGTGGAAGTTCGCCTCCTGCGACGGTTGCCAACTGACGCTGCTGGACTGCGAGGACGAGCTGCTGACGATCGCCGAACAAGTACGGATCGCCATGTTCGCCGAGGCTTCCAGCGCCATGGTCGGCGGGCCCTATGACGTGTCGCTGGTCGAGGGGTCGATCACCACCCGGCGCGACGAGCTGCGCATCCGCGAGATCCGGGAGCAGTCGAAGGTGTTGGTCACCATCGGTGCGTGTGCGACGGCCGGGGGAGTGCAGGCCCTGCGCAACTTCGCCGACGTCGCCGAGTTCACCTCGGTGGTTTACGCCAACCCCGAATACATCGACACGCTGGCCACCTCCACGCCGGCGTCGGCGCACGTCAAGGTCGACTACCAGCTGCAGGGCTGTCCCATCGACCGCGGGCAGTTGCTGGACACCCTGGCGGCGTTGCTGATCGGACGCAAACCGCGGCTGCCGGCCAAGACGGTGTGCACCGAGTGCAAAATGCGTGGCGTGACGTGCGTTCTGGTGGCCGACGGCACCCCCTGTCTGGGCCCGGTCACCCACGCCGGCTGCGGCGCGCTGTGCCCGCGGCATCGGCGCGGTTGTTACGGCTGCTTCGGCCCGTCCGCGGCGCCGCACATGGCGACCCTGATTCCGTTGTTGCGCCGCGACGGCATGTCCGATGACGATGTCGAGCGGGTGTTCTCCACATTCAACGTCGCCCGCTTCGCCGCCGAGCGGAGCACCCCGTGACCCCGTCCACCCGCACGCTGCACGTCGGCACCCTGACCCGGGTGGAAGGCGAAGGGGCGCTGCACGTCACGCTCAAGGACGGGGTGCTGGAACGCGTCGAGCTCAACATCTACGAGCCGCCACGGTTTTTCGAAGCGTTCCTGCGGGGACGTGCCCACACCGAGCCGCCGGACCTGACGGCTCGGGTCTGCGGAATCTGCCCGGTCGCCTACCAGGTCAGCGCCTGCAATGCGATCGAAAACGCCTGCGGCGTCGAGGTGGACGCTGACCTGGTGGCGTTGCGGCGGTTGCTGTACTGCGGCGAATGGGTCCACAGCCATGTGCTGCACATCTACCTGTTGCACGCGCCGGACTTCCTGGGCTACCCCGATGCGATCGCGTTGGCCCGAGACCAGCGTGACACCGTCGAACGCGGGCTGGCGCTGAAGAAGGCGGGCACCCGGCTGATGGAGTTCATCGGCGGGCGGGCGATCCACCCGGTCAACCTGCGGTTGGGCGGATTCTATTCGGTGCCAACCCGTTCCGAGTTTCAGCCGATCGCCGAGCAGCTGCGCCGGGCGCTGGACGACGCGGTGGCCACGGTCGACTGGGTGTCCGGGTTCGAGTTTCCCGATTTGGAGCTCGAGCACGAGTTTTTGGCACTTACGGCGGCGGATCGGTACCCGATCGAGAATGGCGCCGTCGCGCGCAGCGCCGGCCCGTCGTTTCCGGTCGCCGAATTCACCGACCACGTGATCGAGTCGCAGGTGCCCCATTCCACGGGCCTGCACGCCACCCTCGACGGCGGCCGGTACCTGACCGGGCCGCTGGCGCGGTATTCGCTGAACTCGTCGGCGCTCACACCGATCGCCGCCCAGGCCGCCGCCCGGGCCGGGCTGTCGGCACAATGCCGTAATCCCTTCCGCAGCATCATCGTCCGCGCTGTCGAAGTGGTGTATGCGATCGAGGAGGCGCTGCGGCTCATCGATGACTACCAGCGGCCCGCGCGCCCGTTCGTCGAGGTGCCGCCGCGGCCCGGCGTGGGACACGGTGTCAGCGAGGCGCCCCGGGGTCTGCTGTATCACCGCTACCGGATCGACACCGACGGGTTGGTTTCGGCGGCCACGATCATCCCGCCCACCTCGCAGAACCAGGCGGCCATCGAAGCCGACCTGGCCGGCGCGGTCTCGGACAACCTGGAGCTCGACGACGCCGCGCTGACCACGTTGTGCGAGCGGGTGATTCGCAACTACGACCCCTGCATCTCCTGCTCCGCGCACTTCCTGACGCTGACGGTGCAGCGCGGGTGAACACCGTTGTGGTCGGCCTGGGCAATCGCTACCGGCGCGATGACGGGGTGGGCGTGGTCGCCGCCGAGGCGCTCAACGAATTGGCGCTGGCCGACGTTCGCGTGGTGACCGACATCGCGGAGCCGGTGAGCCTGATCGAGGCCTGGTCGGGCGCCGGGCTGGCGGTGGTGATCGACGCGGCGGTCGTGACCCGGTCAACGCCGGGCCGGGTGCGTCGCTGCGACGTGAGCGACGTGGCCGCATGCGAGGGGCTGAGCACACACGGCATCGACATCGCCCGGACCTACGCGTTAGCTCGGGCGCTTGGCCGGGTGCCCGGCGCGCTGGTGGTGTTCACCGTCGACGTGGCCGACACCGGCCAGGGCGTCGGCCTGACACCGCACGTGGCCGGTGCCGTGCTGGAAGTGGTCCGAGTGGTGGTGGACGAAATCCATCGCGTCCACGGGTAGCGCATCGCGCGTTCACGCGGCGCGCGGCAGATCGCGGGTCGCGGCGTCCGCCTTCGGTGGCGACTGATCCGGTGCGGGCCTCCAGCCGACATAGGTCAGGTACACCCCGACCAGTGCGAACACGATGCTGAGGCTGACCCACAGGGCCGTCAAGCCAATCGTCGCGTCGGCAATCGACATGACCGCGTTCGGAAACGCCAGCAGCAGCAGTCCGCGCAGCGCGAAAAGCCAACCCATCAGCGACACGATGATCGCCGCCAGGCCTCGCCAGTACTGGTGCAGCGCGATCACCACCAGCCCGGCCAGCAGCACAAAGGCGCCCGTCACCCACGCCCACACGGAACTCGCCTCGAACTCCGAAAGCAGTGTTCGCATGGTCGACGCGCGGGCCACCGCCGTCACCGAGACGATGACCGAGAACGGGCCGAGCACGCGAGCGAACATCCGCGTCCTGGGCTGCAATTGTGTGGTGCTCATTGTCTTACCTCCCGACATTGGAGACGCTTTGCGTCCCCTACCGCAATCTGAGCACGTGATCACGGCCTCGCATCAGGGCCCGAAGTCCCGCGCCTTCGGGACATTCGTCAACCCGGCTCGCCCCGCCCCGGCACGTCGAACCGGAACCGGCGGCCGGTGACCATCTCGGGCAGCACCCGCACGTAGTGCGTTTTCGCCGGCGCCGTCCAGGGCAGCAGCTGGGCCCGCCCGGCCTCCGCGAGCTCCTCATCGGTGCGCAGTGAGCGCGCCACGCCCTTGACGATCACGCTCCAGCCCTCGCTGGCGCCATGGTCGTCCGCCTCGAACACCACGTGGTTGTTGATCGCGGTGCTGGTCAACTTGGTGCCCTCCGCGGTGCGGAACAGAATCGTGCGGCGCTGGACGGCGAAGTTGACCGGAAAGATCTCCGGCCTGTTGTCGACGCTGGTGACCAGCCGCCCGATCGGCACGCTTTTCAGCAGATCCCAGCATTCGTGCTCTGGCAGGATGGTGACCCCTTCGCCGGCCGCCGACATCGGCCCACCCCTTTCTTACGCGTGCTTCTCGACATAGCGAACCACATCGTCGAGCGTGCGCAGCGACGCGTAGTCGGACTCTGGGATGTCGACGTGCAGCCGCTTGTGGATGCCGAGCAAAAAGTTCAGCCAGTCCATCGAGTCCAGGTCGACCTGATCGCGCAGCAGCAGGTCGTCGCGAATCTCGTCGGCATCGACCTCGGGGGCAATGGTGGTCAGCACGGACAGCACCACGGTGCGAGTGTCTGTTGTCATGGCACGTCACTTCTCCAGCAGGTCGGGCTGCTGCAGCAGCTCGTTGATCGCGGCCAGGAATAGCGCGCCGCGGTGACCGTCGCTGGCCCGGTGGTCGGCGGCCAGGGTGCCCCGCACGGCGGTGACGACCCGAATTCCGCCGTCGATGACGCACACCCGCTGCGTCGGCTTGCCGAAACCGACCAGGGCCACCTGGGGCGGGTAGATCACGCCGAAGACGGTGTCGACGCCCTGGTCGCCAAGGTTGGTGACGGTGATGGTGGGGTCCGACATCTCCGAGCTCCGCAGGGAGCCGGCGCGTGCCCGGGCCACCAGGTCGGTGAGGTCGGCCATCAACTCGTCGAGCTTTTTGTCGGCGACGTCGTGGATGGCCGGCGCGACCAGGCCACCACCGCGCAGCGAGATGGCGACGCCGATATGAACCGCGGTGGCGGGCTGGAACCCGCCGTCGCGCCAGAATCCGTTGAACTCGCCGAATCGCCGTGCGGCACGGGCGACCGCCTTTAATTGCAGGACGGCCGGCAGCACGCGCTCGGTGATGGATCGCTGCGCATTGCGCGCGCTCAGCCAGGTCAGCGAGGTTTCCATCGGGATCTCGTCGGCCAGGTAGTAGTGCGGAATCTCGCGCTTGGACCGGCTCATCGCGACCGCGATGGACCTTCGCATTGCGGCGGCGCGGTCGGCCGCTGTCGTCTCGGTTGCCGGCTTCGTGGCGGCTTCCTTGGCGGCGTGCTCGACGTCGCCGAGGGTGACCGCGCCTTGCGGACCGGTGCCGCGCACGTTGTCGATGTCGACGTTCAGCGACCGGGCCAGGCGCCGCGCGGCGGGTGAGACCCAGCGGCGCCGGTGCGGCGTCGTCGGCGGTGTCGCGGCCACCCGCTCACCGGGTTCCAGCAGGGTGGCCAATACCGTTCCCACTTGCACTGTTTCTCCGGCCGCAACGACCAGTTCGTTGACCGTGCCCTCCTGCCAGCACTCGATTTCCACTGCGGCCTTAGTGGTTTCAACGATCGCCACCACTTGTCCGCGGCTGATCCGGTCGCCGGGTTTGACCAGCCATTCGGTGAGCGTGCCCTCGTCCATGTCCGAGCCCAGAGCGGGCATCGTGAACTCGATCATCACCGCTCTCCGAACAAATCGCGTACGGCGGCGACGATCGTGGCGGGCTGTGGCAGGGCCGCCTGTTCCAGGTGTTTCGCGTACGGAATGGGAACCTCTGCGCTGCACACCCGGGCAACCGGCGCATCCAGGTCGTAGAACGCGCCCTCCATGATTCGCGCGGAGATCTCCGCCGCCAAACTGCCAGTGCGCCAAGCCTCGTCGACCACGACCGCGCGGTGTGTCTTTCGCACCGATTCTGCGATGGTGTCGGCGTCGAGTGGTCGCAGCACCCGCAGATCGATGACTTCGCAGTCGATTCCGGTCAGTGCCAACTCGTTGGCGGCGTCCAGCGCCTTGGGCAGCGAGCCGCCGTAGGCAATCACGGTGACGTCCGCGCCGTCGCGGCGCACCGCCGCCCGGCCGATGTCGGTCGGCTGCAGCGCGTCGATATCGGACGAGGTGTTGTAGAGCTGGACATGCTCGAAGATGATCACCGGATCCGGGTCGGCGAGGGCGGGCGCGAGCATGCCGTAGGCGTCCTCGATGGTGGCCGGTGCCACCACCTTGATGCCCGGGATGTGGGCGTACCACGGCTCGAGGCTGTGCGAGTGCTGAGCGGCAAGTTGGCGCCCGGCCCCGGTTGCCATCCGCACCACGATCGGCACCGAGAACTGCCCGCCCGACATGTGCCGCAGCGCCGCGGCGGTGTTGACGATCTGATCCAGCGCTAACAGGCTGAAGTTCACCGTCATCACTTCGACGATCGGGCGTAACCCGCCCAGCGCCATGCCGATTCCGACACCGACGAAGCCCAGCTCGGACAGCGGGGTGTCCCGCACCCGGTCCGGGCCGAACTCGGCCAGCAGGCCCTTGGACGCGGCGTAGGTTCCGCCGTAGCGGCCGACGTCTTCGCCCATCAGCACCACCCGCGGGTCGGCGGCCAACGCATCGCGCAGCGCGTCGTGAACGGCGGTGCGGTAGGTCGTTTTCATTGCGCCAGCTCCGGTGTCAGCACGTCGCGTTCCAGATCCGTTACGTCTTCCCATGTTCCGGCCTCGGCGAACGCGACCGCGGCCTCGATCTCGGCGGCCGCCGAGTCCTCGATCGCACGCACGTCGTCGTCGGTGAGCGCGCCGTCGCGCAGGCACCGCTCGGTGAACAGCCGGATCGGGTCGCGCTGACGCCATTGCTCGACTTCCGCCTTGTCCCGGTACAGTTCCGGGTCGAACATGGAATGCGCCCGGAACCGGTAGGTGCGGAACTCGATGAAGAACGGGCCACCGGTGTCGCGGACGTGGTCGGCGCCTTGCCGCGCGGCGCTATGGCACGCCTGGACATCCATGCCGTCCACGGCCAGCGTCGGGACGCGATACGACGCCGCCTTGACGGTAAGGTCGGTCTGCGACTGCGCCCGCTGCAGCGCGGTGCCCATCGCATACAGGTTGTTCTCGCAGCAGAACAACACCGGCAGGTTCCACAGCGCGGCCATGTTCAAGGACTCGTGAAACGCCCCCTCGGCCACGGCCCCGTCACCGAAATAACACGCGGTCACCCGGTTTCGCGTCAGCATCGCGTCGGCGAGCGCGAGGCCCACCGCCAGCGGCAGGCCGCCGGCGACGATCGCGTGGCCCCCGTAGAAGCGCCGGGACGCGTCGAACAGGTGCATCGACCCGCCGCGGCCCCGCGAGCAGCCCTCCCGCTTGCCGAACATCTCGGCCATGATCGAGGTCATCGGGATGCCGCGCAGCAGCGCGTGGGCATGCTCACGGTAGGTGGCCACCACCGCGTCGTCGTCGGTCAGTGCGCGCAGCGATCCGGCGGCCACGGCCTCCTGGCCAACGTAGAGATGCAGGAACCCGCGAATCTTGGCCGCGCCGTAGAGTTCCGCGCACTTTTCCTCCATCCGGCGCACGCGGACCATGTCCGACAACAGTTCCCGCGCCAGCTCGATCACGGCGACACCCCCTGAGCTTGACGATCGGTCGGCCGCTCGACGGTGGACGTATCGCCCTGCGGCAGGCCGAGTTCTCGGGCCTTGAGCAGCCGCCGCAGGATCTTGCCGCTGCTGGTGTGCGGCAACGAATCGGCGAACTCGATCTCCTTGGGTGCCACGGCAGCTCCCAGCCGCCTGCGCGCGTGACCCAGCAGTTCCAGCCGCAGATCCTCGTCGCCGACATAGCCGTCTTTCAGTGTGACAAAGGCTTTGATGACCGCGCCGACGGTCGGATCGGGCTTGCCGATGACCGCCGCCTCGGCCACCGCCGGATGATCGGTGAGCGCGCTTTCCACCTCGAACGGGCCGATCAGGTGTCCGGCGGATTTGATCACGTCGTCCTTGCGCCCGACGAACCAGAAGTAGCCGTCGGCGTCCTTCTTGGCCAGATCCCCGGTGAGGTAGAGCCCGTCGCTGAAGCACTGCCGATAGCGGTCCTCGGCGTGCAGATAACCGCGGAACATCGACGGCCACCCGGGTTTGAGGGCGAGTTCGCCTTCGACGTCTGGTTCGTCGACGATCGAGGTGGTGCCGTCGTCGTTGTGGCGCACGATGGATGCGTCCACGCCGGGCAGCGGTCGGCCCATCGAGCCGGGCTTGACGTCGAAGGCCGGTGTGTTGGCGATCATGATGCCACCGGTCTCCGTCTGCCACCAGTTGTCGTGAATCGGCAAGCCCAGCACCCGCTTTCCCCACCACACCGCTTCGGGGTTAAGTGGTTCGCCCACACTGGCGATGAAACGCAGCCGCGGGAAACGAAACCGCGCCGGCAGCTCGGGGCCCGCCTTGATCAACATCCTGATGCCGGTAGGCGCCGTGTACCACACCGACACAGCCTGGTCCTGCAGGATCCGGTACCACCGCTCGGCGTCGAACTCGGCCTGGTCGACAATCGACGTGACCCCGTGCAGCAGTGGGCTGATAATGCCATAAGAGGTCCCGGTGACCCAGCCGGGATCCGCGGTGCACCAATAGATGTCGTCGGGATGAAGGTCGAGCGCATACAACCCGGTGACATAGTGCATGGTCACCGCGCCGTGCACGTGCAGGGCGCCTTTCGGGGTGCCGGTGGTGCCGCTGGTGAAGTGCAGCAGCGCCGGGTCCTCGGCGGTCGTGGACGCCACCGGCGCGGTCTCGTCGGCGGAGGCCATGCAGCGCCAGAAGTCGAGCGTCGCAGGCGGCGGGTCGCCGTGTGTGCCGTCGTCGGCGACCAGCACGTGCCGCACGGACGTCAACCGGCGGTGGATCTTGGCGATCTTGCGCCGGTAGATCGCGCCGGTGGTGACCAGCACGTCGGCTTGTCCGATGGCTACCCTGGTGGCGATGGGCTCCGGCCCGAACGCCGAGAACAACGGTGAGACGACGTTGCCGTTGCGGAGCGCGCCCAGCACGGTGATGTACAGCTCGGGCACGCGACCCATGACCGTGAACACGCGGTCGCCCTTGCCGATGCCGAGCGCGCGCAGCACCCCGGTGAAGCGCGTCACCAGCCGGCTCAGCTCCGCATAGCTGAGATCGCGGGTGGACATCGCGCCGTCCCAACCCGTGTCGCTGACAAACCGAAACGCCGTGCGGTTCGCGACCGGGCCGATCTGCCGGACGTGCCTGTCCAGGGCGGCATAGGCGATGTTGCATCCGCCGCCGGCCATGCCGTCGCACAGCGCCGGCACATCCGACCAGCGGAACCGTGCTCGCGTGCGCGCGTAGTCGGTGAGGTTGGGCTGCACACGGTGGTCGTGGGGTGTCTTGCGGATGACATCCATGAACGGGTCCTAACGGTGCGGGTGTCTTCATCGTTTTCCGGGCACGGTTGACGGCAACAGAGACGAAAGTCATCAATCGACGCGGGGTCCAACGACCTCAGGATGGGGACCAAGGACCCTGGTGCGGCCAGGTTCGCTGCCGCAGCGTCGAAGTCAGACAGAAGGCAGGTGAACGCAATGACCCCCACGATGGTCGACACCGAGGTGATCGCCCAACGGATCGAGTTGGCGTGCCGGGCGCCTTCGCTGCACAACAGCCAGCCGTGGCGATGGCTGGCCAGCAGTACGAATGTCGATCTGTTCGTCGATCCGCGCCGCGTCGTGGCCTCGGCGGACAGCTCGGGTCGGGAAGCGATCATCAGCTGCGGCGCCGTGCTGGATCACTTCCGGGTCGCGATGGCCGCCATCGGTCGGGACACCCACGTCGACCGGTTTCCCAACCCGAACAATCTCGACCACCTGGCTTCGATCGACTTCGCCCCGATGGACTACGTCGCCCAGGCCCGGCGCGACCGCGCCGACGCGATAACGCACCGCCGAACCGATCGGCGTCCGTTCCGGGCACCCAAGGACTGGGCGTCGCTGGAACCCCTGCTGCGCGGCTCGTTCGACACGGATCTGGTCGCGTTCGAGGTGTTGCGCGACGAGGTGCGACCGCAGTTGGCCCAAGCGGCTCGGCTGACCGAGTCCTTGCGTCGCTACGACGACAGCTACCATCACGAACTGAGTTGGTGGACAGCGCCTTTGCGGGAGTCGGAAGGCATACCCGAAAGCGCGCTGGTATCGCGGTCGGTGGCCCACGAGGTCGACGTGAACCGTCTGTTCCCCACCTCCTGGCAGGCCGAGCGGAGCTCCGCGAGCAGGCCGGATCACGCGAAGATCGTGCTGCTGTCCACGGCCGGGAACACCCGCGCAGACGCGCTCATGTGCGGCCAGGCGCTCTCGGCCGTGCTGCTGGAATGCACCCTGGCAGGACTGGCAACGTGCCCGGTCACCCACATCACGGAGCTGGCGGCCGGTCGGGACATCATTCGCGGCCTCACCGACGGCCGGGCAGCGGTGCCCCAGGTGTTGATCCGGGTCGGCATCGCGCCGTCGGGCCCGGTCCCGGAACCGACGCCACGGCGGCCGCTCGGCGATGTGCTGCAGATACGTCGCTGATCCGCCCCACATCGAGAGGAGGTGAAATGGCTTCTACGCTGGGCGATCCGCCGTTATTGACCGACTCCGACGCTGACATGCTCGCGTCGCAATTCCTGGACTCTGGCTACGCCGACACGACGGTGTATTGCGATTGGTCGCTGGATCGGCGCATCGAGGGCTTTTTGCGCCGTCGAGGACTTGTCCGTCTTGCTGAAGACGGCGATGCCTACGGCCTCATCCTCGACCGTGTCATGGCCCATATCGGCCAAGCGACCGGGGTGAGCGCCGCGGCACCGCCGACGAACGGCCCGTCAGCCGGGGACTTCCGCCCCTATCGCCGACCGGGTCCGACTGGTCGGATGAACATTGTCACTACGACGATTTCGAGATCGAGGAGACAACCATGACAACCCTTCCGGTTCAGCGTCAGATGAGGTCGCTCTTCCCAGAGTTTTCCGAGCTGTTCGCGGCTTTCCCGTCGTTTGCCGGCATCCGGCCGGCCTTCGATACCCGCATCATGCGGCTGGAGGACGAGATGAAGGAGGGCCGCTACCTGGTACGGGCGGAAATCCCGGGTGTCGACCCGACCAAAGACATCGACATCACCGTGCGCGACGGGCAGCTGACCATCAAAGCCGAACGCAGCGAGAAGAAGGAATTCGACGGGCGATCGGAATTCACCTACGGCACATTCGTCCGCACCGTGTCGCTGCCGGCCGGCGCCGACGAAGACACCATCGAAGCCACCTACGACCAGGGCATCCTCACCGTCGCGGTCGCCGTTGCGGAGCCCAAGCCGGCCGAGCGGCACGTGCAGGTGCACTCCGTGAACTGACGATTTGCGGGGAAGAGCGGCGGCCATGACCAAGGCAGCCGAGGTCCGGCGCTCGCGGCGGGTATTTCGTGACCGCCGCGAGGCCGGCCAGGTGTTGGCGACCCTGCTGAGTGCCTACCGCGATCGACCCGACGTGATCGTCCTGGGCTTGGCCCGCGGCGGCATCCCGGTGGCATGGGAGGTCGCCGCCGCGTTGCACGCTCCGCTGGATGCCTTCATCGTCCGCAAGCTCGGCGCCCCCGGACATGAAGAGTTCGCCGTCGGAGCGTTGGCCAGCGGCGGTCGTGTCGTCGTCAACGACGACGTGGTGCGAGGATTGCGGATCACGCCGCAGCAATTGCGCGACATCGCCGAGCGGGAAGGCCCGGAGCTGGTCCGGCGCGAGGCGGCCTACCGCGGCGGGCGCCCGCCCGCCGCGGTAGCCGGCAAGACGGTGATCCTCGTCGACGACGGTTTGGCCACCGGCGCAAGCATGTTCGCGGCGGTGCAGGCATTGCGCGACGCCGAGCCGGCGCACCTGGTGATTGCGGTGCCGGCGGCCCCGGAATCCACCTGCCGGGAGTTCGCCGGGCTGGTCGACGACGTCGTCTGCGCGTCCATGCCCACCCCGTTTTTCGCGGTCGGGGAGTCGTTCTGGGACTTTCGCCAGGTCACCGACGAGGAGGTTCGTGCCCTGCTGGCCACCCCGACGACCGGGGCCTCGGCCGGCAGACCCGCCGCGCCGACGGCGGCCGAGGTGATCGGCGGCGTGGCCATCGACGCCCCGGGCGGCGTTCCGCCGCGCGACGCGCTGGAAAGGCTGGTCGGTGACGCGCGGATCGTCCTGATCGGCGAGAGCTCGCATGGCACGCACGAGTTCTACGAGGCTCGGGCCGCGATCACGAAATGGCTGATCCAGCAGAAGGGCTTCTGCGCGGTTGCCGCGGAGGCCGACTGGCCCGACGCCTACCGGGTGAACCGCTACGTTCGCGGCCAGGGCACCGACACCAGTGCCGAGGAGGCGCTGCGCGGGTTCGAGCGGTTCCCGGCCTGGATGTGGCGTAACACCGTCGTCCGGGATTTTGTCGACTGGCTGTGTGCCCACAACCACCGCCACCGGTCCAACGGTGCGCGGCAGGCCGGGTTCTACGGGCTGGATCTGTACAGCCTTCACCGGTCGATGCACGAGGTGATCGGCTATCTCGACAAGGTCGACCCGGCGGCGGCGGCCCGGGCGCGGGCCCGCTACGCCTGCTTCGACCACACGTCGGCCGATGACGGTCAGGCCTATGGATTTTCGGCGGCGTTCGGCGCCGGTCCGAAGTGTGAACGTGAGGCCATCGAGCAATTGGTCGAGCTGCAGCGCAACGCGCTGGCCTATCTGCGCAGGGACGGACTGCTCGCCGAAGACGAGCTGTTCTACGCCCAGCAGAATGCGCAAACGGTGCGCAACGCCGAGGTGTACTACCGGGCGATGTTCAGCGGGCGGGTCACCTCGTGGAACCTGCGCGATCAGCACATGGCGCAGACCCTGCAGGCGCTGCTGACCCACCTGGACCGCCACAGTGACGTGCCGTCGGCGCGAATCGTGGTGTGGGCGCACAATTCTCACGTCGGGGACGCGACGGCCACGGAGGTGTGGGCCGACGGACAGCTCACCCTCGGGCAGCTGGTTCGTCAACGATACGGCGACCAGTGCCGGCTGATCGGGTTGAGCACCTACTCCGGCACGGTCACCGCCGCCAGCGAGTGGGGCGGCGTCGCCGAACGAAAGACCGTTCGACCGGCGCTGGACGGCAGCGTCGAGGAGCTGTTCCACGAAACCGGCCGGGAGGCTTTTCTGGTGTCGTCGTTGCTCAGCGAGCGGGCCGCGGAGCCGCTGTCGGTGGTTCGGTTGGGGCGGGCCATCGGGGTGATCTACCTGCCGGCGACGGAACGGCAAAGCCACTACTTCCACGTCCGCCCCGCCGATCAGTTCGACGCGATGATTCACATCGACAAGACCCGGGCGCTCGAACCCCTCGAGGCCACCAGCCGGTGGATCGTCGGCGAGACCCCGGAAACCTACCCCAGCGGCCTGTAGCCCGCACGCCGAGTCCCAACCACGAGCGGAGTCAACGGACATGACGACGACGGCCGACCCGGCCACCAGGCGACCGCGGATCGTCACGTTGACCATGAATCCCGCGCTCGACGTCACCACCAGCGTCGACACCGTGCGCCCGACCGAGAAGTTGCGCTGCTCGACGACGCGTTACGACCCGGGTGGTGGCGGCATCAACGTGGCTCGGGTCGCGCAGGTCCTGGGCGCGTCGGTGTTCGCGGTGTTTCCGTCGGGCGGGTCGCACGGCGGCCTGATCACCAGGCTGCTCGGCGATGCGGGGGTGCCGTTTGCCGAAATCCCGATCGTTGGGGCAACCCGGGAGAGTTTCACCGTCAACGAGACCAGCACGGGTCAGCAGTACCGATTCGTCCTTCCGGGTCCTGCGCTGACGGTGCCGGAGCAACACCGATGCCTTCGGGAACTGCGGATGGCGGCCCGGTCGGCCGAATTCGTGGTGGCCAGCGGGAGCCTGCCGCCGGGCGTGCCGGCCGACTTCTATCAGCGGGTCGCCGAGGTGTGCCGGGAGGTGGGCGTGCGCCTGATCCTGGACACCTCCGGTGGCGGCCTGCGGCACATCGCCTCGGGGGTGTTTCTCCTCAAGGCCAGCGTGCGCGAACTGCGCGAGTGCGTGGGACGCGAACTTCGCGCCGAGGCCGACCGATTCCGCGCCGCACACGAACTCATCGAAAGCGGTCGCGCGCAGGTCGTGGTGGTCTCGTTGGGATCTCAGGGCGCGCTGCTGGCGACACGTCATACCAGCCAGCGTTTTCCGGCCGTTCCGATGCGCGGGGGCAGCGGGGTGGGGGCCGGGGACGCGATGGTGGCCGCGATCACGGTCGGGTTGTGCCGCGGATGGCCGTTGGTCAAGTCGGTTCGGTTGGGAATTGCGGCGGGTGCGGCCATGCTGCTGACACCTGGCACCGCGGTGTGCGAACGCGCGGATGTGGAAAGGTTGTTCGAGCTGGCCGCCGAGCCCCAGGACGAACGGCAACCCAACTAAGGCCTAACGACCCCTCCGTCACGAGCCACGCCGCACTAGCCTGAACAACGAATGCCTAGGGAGCCAACATGAACCAGCTGGACGCGAAGTCGGTGGTCGTGGGCGTCAACGGGTCGCAAGCCGCGGTAAACGCCGCCAAGTGGGCGATCGATGAGGCGTATGGCCGGCATCTGCCCCTTCGTCTGGTCTACGTCATCCCGGGCACGCGGCCGGAGACCGGGTGGTCGGGCGCATCCGAGTGGGACCTCGAACGTGGTGAAACGGTGCTGGCCGAGGCGGAGTGCGCGGTGCAGAGCGCCGCCCGCGGCGCGGGCAAACCCGTCGAGGTCGAAACGGCGATACTCTCCGGGGATCCCGCGCCGGTGTTGACCACCGAGTCGCAGCACGCCGCCCTGGTGTGCGTGGGCACCTCCAGGCGGGGATGGGCGACCGACGGGTCGTTGGGCCCCACCGCCGCCGCGCTGGTGACCCAGGCACACTGCCCGGTGGCGATCATCCGCACCAATCCCGACGGATCGCCGACCCAGCTCGGGGTGATCGCCGTCGTGCTCAACGACGAACCCGACAATGACGAAGTCGTGCGGCTGGCGATGGAGGAAGCCCGCCGCCGGCACGCCACCGTGCGGCAGATCGATCGCCGGCTGGACAGCTGGGTGCGGCGGTACCCCGACGTCCCGGTCCAGGTCGTGGCCTCCGGCACCGGCGCCCGAGCCGCGGAGAGTCACAGCGGAGCAATCGATCTGGCCGTGGTGGGCGAGGCCGACGCCGATCAGCTGCCGGGGCTCGTCACCCCGAATTGCCATCCGATTCTGGGCTACCCCGACTGCTCGGTGCTGCTGGTCCGTCACTGACGCTGAAGGTTCGGCGACGGGCCATGGCCAGGTGGCACCAACCTGATTAAGCTGGCCACTGGCATTGTGGCGTTGCTCGCAGCGTCAACTCGTGCCGAAGGGTGTCGTGGAGGTTCCCGGCGGTGGCCAACAACGTACCCGGGTCGGCCTTTGCCGGTCTGGGCCAGCCCGGTTTGGTGCGCAAGATGCACGCGGAGCTCGACGAGTTGCTGGCGGCGCGTAACCAGATGGAGCAACTGCTGCGGGTGATCGTCGAGATCGGATCGGATCTTGACCTGGACGCAACCCTGCGTCGGATAGTCCACGCGGCCAGGGAATTGACCGCGGCCCCCTACGGAGCGCTGGCCGTGCGTGACCCCGAGGGCACGTTGGTCTCGTTCGTCCACTCGGGGGTGGACGACGACACCGTCGCGCGAATCGGGCGGCTGCCGGTGGGCAAGGGAATCCTGGGTGTCTCGCTGGTCGAAACCCCGGCGCTGCGGCTCGACGATCTGACCACGCACCCGGCCGCCTGCGGGTTCCCCGAGCACCACCCTCCGATGCGTGCCTTTCTCGGGGTGCCGATCACGATCCGCGGCGCGGTGTTCGGCAGCCTGTATCTGGCCCACGTCGATCCGGGAGTGGTGTTTTCGGCATCCGACGAGTTCGCCGCGCGCGCGCTGGCGTTTGCGGCCGCGGTGGCCGTCGACAATGCGCAAGTGTTCGAGCGCGAGCGCACGGCGGTGAAGTGGATGAAGGCCAGCCGCGAGATCACCACCGCGCTGCTGTCCAGCGACCAGCCGCGGCCGCTGCAATTGATCGCTGAACGCGCATGCGCCCTGACCGATGCCGAGCAGGCGGTTGTGCTTCTTCCGGTCGACGCCGACCTGCCCGCCGACGACGTCGACACGCTGGTCGTGTCCGCCGCGGTGGGCCCGCAGGCCGAGGAGGTGATCGGTCAGCGGATTGGGGTGAACGGCTCGCCCTCCGGCGCCGTTTTCCGGTCCGGGGAGCCGCTGATCACCGAGGCGTTGAGCTACCCCAGCCAGGAATTCACCGATGTCGCCCAGCGCCCCGCGATTATCATGCCGCTGCGCGCACGTGCGGAAGTGGTCGGGGTGATCGCCATTGCCCGGGGCGCCAATCAGCCACCCTTCGACGGCGGCTTTCTCGACCTGGTGAGCGATTTCGCCACCCACGCCGCGATAGCGCTCGTGCTCGCATCGGGCCAGGAGCAGGCGCGGCAGCTGACCATCCTGGCCGAGCGGGAGCGCATCGCGCGTGACTTGCATGACCATGTCATCCAACGGCTGTTCGCCGCGGGAATGGATCTGCAGGGCACGCTGGCCCGGGCACGTTCCCCGGAGGTCACCGACCGGCTCACCCGCACGATCGACGATCTGCAGGCCATCATCGAGGAGATCCGTGCCGCCGTCTTCCGATTGAGCTCCCCGCTGGGACACGACGGCGGCTTTCGGGACCGGATCGCGCGCGTGGTTGCCGAGCTGACCGAGAACCAGGACATCGTCACTACGGTGCGCCTACATGGGCCGATGACGGCCGTCGGCAGCGAACTGGCCGAGCAGGCCGAAGCGGTCCTGGTCGAGGCCATCAGCAACGTTTTGCGTCACTCCGGCGCCTCCCGGCTGACCGTCGAGGTCGATGTTGCTGACCTGCTCACCCTCGACATCATCGACAACGGCCGCGGCGTGCCCGTCGACAATTCCCGCCGCAGCGGCCTGGCGAACATGGCGTATCGGGCTGAACAACTTGGTGGCAGCTGCGAGATCACCGGCCCCGCCGAGGGCGGCACCCGGGTGCACTGGACCGCTCCGCTTACCGACCCCTGACCCGAGGTCGCGCGCGGGCACCGATCAGCCGACCTCGATGGTGTGCCCCGGAAGCAGACGGTGGACGCGACCCCGGCATTCAACGTCGATGGGCCCGGTGGATCCGGATTCCGCCGTCAAGGTCGCGGTTCGACCGCTGATCCGCAGGTGCAGGCGATGGCCGCGATACACGAACGGGAACTCGATCGGGCCGAGCGATTCCGGACCGAGAGTTGCCGGCCACTGGGGACCCAGCACCAGGCGGTCGTCGCGGGTTTCCAGCCCAGTGAAACACCGTTGCAGCAGATCGACACTGCCGGCCATGGCCGCTAGGTGGATTCCCTCGGCCGTGGTGCCGCCCTGGATATCGGCGACGTCGGAATCGAGCACCTGCTGGAAGTACTCCATGGCGTTGTTGCGGTTGGCCCGAGCCAGCACCCACGAATGCACCACACCGCTCAACGTCGACCCGTGCGAGGTGCGGGCCAGGTAGTAGTCGATGGTCTTCGGGATCTGCTCGGGGGCGAAATGGTAGCCCAGTCTGCCGAACAAGCCCAGCAACTCTTCCGACGACAGCAGGTAGAACAGCATCAGCGCGTCGGCCTGCTTGGAGGCCTTGTAGTTGTTCACGCTGTCGTTCTCGGCCTCCAGGATGCGATCGAGTCGCTGGATGTTTCCGTATCGCTGCCGGTAGTGGCACCAATCCAGTTCTGCCAGTTCCGAATAGCCTTCGAATTGACTGATCACGTTGTCGTGGAACGGAACAAACATGCGCCGGCTCACGTGATCCCATCGGTCACGCTCCTGCGTTGTCAGACCGAGCTTCCCGACAAGTTCGAGCCGATCCCGCAGCGGCAGCAGAGCCAGCGCATCCATCGCGCGCAAGATCGCCCACACCGCCATCACATTGGTGTACGCGTTGTTGTCGATCCCGTCGTATTCCTTGCCCGGATAGCCGGAATGGAACTCGTCCGGGCCGAGGATTCCCCGGATGGTGTAGCGGCCGCGACCGTCGTCAAAGTTGGCCAGGCCCACCCAGAAACGTGCGATCTCGACCAACATCTCGGCCCCGTAATCGACCAGAAACTGCCGGTCACCGGTCACCTGGTAGTGCTGCCAGGTGTTGTAGGCAACGGCAAGGCCGACGTGATGAGCGCGCGCACTGGGATCCGGATTCCACCGGCCCGACCGCGGGTTGAGGTGCAGTTGCTGGCTCACCTCACGCCCGTCGCTGCCCGACTGCCAGGGGTACATCGCGCCGAGGTAGCCCGCTCGGCGGGCCGCGCGGCGGGCCTCGGGAAGCCGCCGATATCGATAGCGCAGCAGTGACCGCGACACGTTCGGCAGGCGCAGGTTCAACACCGGGCAGACGAACAGCTCGTCCCAGAAGACGTGGCCGCGGTAGGCCTCGCCGTGCAGTCCCCGCGCCGGGACGCCGGCGTCGAGGTCGGCGGTGTGCGGCGAAACGGTCTGCAGCAGGTGCACCAGATGCAGGCGGAGGACCCCCAGTGCTCCCGTGCCGTCGGCAAGGCCGATGTTGCATTGCTCCCACAGCCGGGCCCAGGCCCGGGCATGCTGACGATGCAGATCGGCGTATCGACCGGCGCCGTGCAGGCACTGTTGCGCGGTGCTGGCCGGTTCGGAGATGGCGGTGTCCCGGCCGGTGAAGATGGTCGCGACTTTTTCGCAGGTGACCGACCGCCCCGCGGCCAGTGCGACCCGGATATCGTGACCGCCGCGGCCGGGCTCGCGGACGATCGCGTAGTGTGCGTCCGCTGGGGCATCGTCGCGCCACACGGTGCTGCGGGCGGCGACCGCGATCGCGATGCGTGACTGCGAGGTTTCGGTTCGCAAGAGCACCGAGCCGGGCGATATTTCGTCGATCACCGATGCCGTGAGGTGAGTGCTGGACAGCGAACGATAGCGGTCAACCATGGTATTGCGCACGGCCGCGTCCAGCAGGGATCTGAACTCGACGGTGCCCGACCAATTCTCGGCGCGGATCGTGGTTTTCATGGCGAGCACATGGGGTTCGTGCATCGCCGCGAACCGCTGCTGGTCCACCGCCGTGATCCGGCCGGCGCGGTCCCGGAACCGCAGGCTGCGGGTCAGTGTCGCCTGGCGCAGGTCGAATGTCTGTCGGTAGCACAGCAACTCGGCGTCGTCAACGTCAAACCAGGGACCACCGTCGATGCGAAACGTCAGTGACAGCCAGTTGGGCAGGTTGACCAGGCTCTCGTTCTCGACGGTCCGGCCGGCGACCCGGTCGGCCAGCGTGTTGTACACCCCGGTGACATAGGTGCCCGGGTAATGCGCCTGGCATGCCGAGGACTCCGGCGCGCAACCGCGGGTCGCGACGTAGCCGTTGCCGACGGTGCACAACGCTTCGCGCAGCCGCTCGTCGCCCGGGTCGTAGCCCTGGTAGACCAGCTGCCACGGATCGCTCGGACTGGCTGCCGCATTCCCTAGATCCGCCGCCAGTCGTTGGATGAAATCGCGGACCGCGGAAGGGTTTTCCAGGCTGAACGAGGCCGCCGAGGGTCGATCACGGTTCTCGTCGTGGCGCACGACAATTCCCACGCCGTCGAAGCGGACGGCGTCGAACGCGTCCTCGTCGGTGATGTCGTCGCCGATATAGATCGGCAACACGGTCTCCGCGGCGCCCGCGCTGCGGCTCATATGGTCGATCATCCAGTGCAGCGTGCGGCCCTTGTCCCAGGCGATGTTCGGCCGCAGCTCGATGACCTGGCGGCCGGTGGTTGCTCGCAGGCCTGCGGATCGTCCGAGTCGACGCGTCGCCGCGATCACCGCGTCCACGTGGTCCGGATCGACACCGCGGTAGTGCACGGCGACGGCAAAGCGTTTGTGCTCCACCACCGTTCCCGGGAAATCGGTGAGTTCGGCTGCCAATCGGTTGGCCGCCAGCGCCAACGCGTCGATCGCCGCGGCGGCGGCGGCGTTCTGGTGGTGGCTGCCGTCCGGGGCCACCAGTTCGAAACCGTGGCTGCCCGCAAACCACAGCCCGTCGACGTCGACTCGGGCGCGCACGTCGGCCAGGTCACGGCCGCTGATCACGGCTACCGGGCACTGCGCGGCCAACGCCCGCACCGCATCGGCGGCGCCGTCGACCAGCACCGCCGACCCGGGGTGCTCGACGATGTCGGAGAGCGTGCCGTCAAAGTCGAGGAACACCGCGGGGCGGCGAGCGGTCACCAGCTCTTTCAATTGGCTGTACACGCCCAGCGCGTCGGGGATGGTCGACAGGGCCGCGTCCCCGCTTCGCACCGAGATCTCGGCGAGGTCGGCGATCACGGCGTCGGCCCCCTGGGGCAGCAGTTCGTCGGGGTGCCCGTCAAGAGCGATAACCAGGCCGAATCCGCCGTCACTGGCGGCCCGGACGGCGGCTTGGTCGTGCGCGATCAGCACGCAGCGACCGGGCCGGACCCCCAGGCGGGTTGCGGTGTCGATCAGGACCGCCGGTTCGGTGCCGACTTCGCCGACGGCCAGGCCGATGAACTCGTCGACGCCCGCGGCGCGCAGCACCGCCGCGGTGTTGCCGGTGGGCGAGCAGACCGCGGTGGCGACGCCGGCATCTCGCAGCCGGCGCAGCACCGGGACGGTCGAGTCGAAGACCCGAACACCGCCCGAGGCGGTGTCGGTGACCAGCACGTCCAGTCCGAAGATCACCGCGTCGTGGTGGCGTCTGTCGATGGCGGCGGGCCAGTCGGTCACCCCTGTGACGATGCCACAGCGCGGGCCCCGATCGACACCGAGTGAACCAACGAAGGCCTGATGACCACGGGGTTGGGGACTAAAGTCTCACGACCGGCGCCGATTTGGAAAATAGCGTTTGCTATGGCGGGCGCAGACCGAGGGAGAACGGAAATGTCCACACCCCTGAAACGTCATGGCATCGTCGTCGGCGTCGACGGGTCGGCCGCGTCCAACGCCGCCGTCTGTTGGGCGGCGCGGGAGGCGGCGCTGCGGCATGTCCCGCTGACCGTGGTCCATGCGGTGAACGCGGCCGTGCCGATGCGCCCGGACATGGCGTCGGCGGACATGGCGGCATGGCAGGAGCAGGACGGCCGACAGGCGCTGCAGCACGCGGTCAAGCTCGCCGAAGACGTGGTGGCGACCGACCGGCCGATCGCCATCGGCAGCGAGCTGAGGTATTCACCACCGGTGCCGACACTGGCCGAGCTTTCCCGGCAGGCAGAGCTGGTGGTGGTGGGCTGCACCGGGCGCGGCGCCGTCGGCCGGGTTCTGCTGGGTTCGGTCAGTTCCGGGGTGGTGCGCACTGCGAGTTGTCCGGTCGCGGTGATTCGCGACGAGCAACCGTCGATGGCCCATCCCGAGCTGGCTCCCGTGCTGGTGGGCATCGATTGCTCGCCGGCGTCGCAGCGCGCGGCCGCCATCGCGTTCGACGAAGCGTCGCGCCGCCGCGTCGGGCTCACCGCACTGCACGCCTGGAGCGACGTCGCGGTGTTCGAACGCCCTTGGCTGGATTGGAAATCGGAAGCACAACGGAGCCTGTCGGAGTATCTGGCGGGCTGGCAAGAGCGTTACCCGGATGTCGAGGTGCGCCGCCTCGTCGTCTTCGATCACCCGGGTCGCGAGCTGATCGAGGAGTCGGAATCCGCTCAGCTTGTCGTGGTGGGCAGCCACGGCCGAGGCGGGCTGAGCGGTATGCTGCTGGGCTCGGTCAGCAATGCCGTCGTTCACTCGGTCCGCACGCCGGTCATCGTTGCGCGGCCGTCCTAGAGCAATGGAGGCCGCGATTACCGCCGAAAGGCCCGCCGAGTCACCGAACACGGCCGCGGTGCCCTACATCGATGTCCACGAAACCCACACGGGTGTGGTGGTGCTGGTCGGCGATCGCGCGTACAAGGCGAAGAAGCCGGTGGTGACCGACTTCCTCGATTTCCGCACACCGCAGCGGCGCGAGCGCGCGTGTCTCCGGGAAGTCGAGTTGAACAGCCGGTTGTCTGCCGCGAGTTATCTGGGCGTCGCCCATCTCAGCGACCCCGGCGGGGGTCCCGCGGAACCGATCGTCGTCATGCGGCGCTATCGCGACGACGAGCGGTTGGCGTCCATGGTCAGCCGCGGACAGCCCGTCCAGCCTGTCCTGGACGGCATCGCCGGTGTGCTGGCGCGCTTCCACGAGCGCGCCGACCGCGGGCCGGCGATCAGCGCCCAGGGTGAGGGGCGCGCGATCGGCCAACGCTGGCGGGAGAACCTGTCGGCGCTGCGCGGTTACCCGCAGGTGACGGTCCCGGGAGGCTGGCACGAGTCGATCGAGCGCATCGCGCACCTGGCCGCCGAATTCGTCTCCGGCCGCGCCCCGCTTTTCACCCGCCGCATCGACGAAGGCTGCATCGTCGACGGCCACGGCGACCTGCTGGCCGATGACATTTTCTGCGTGCACCCGCGGCCGGCGCTGCTGGACTGCCTGGAGTTCGACGACGCGCTGCGCCACGTCGACCGCGTCGATGACGCCGCGTTCCTGGCGATGGACCTGGAGTTCTTGGGCCGCAAAGACCTTGGCGACTACTTCCTGGAGCGCTACCTCGCGCACTCGGGCGACCGGGCGCCGTCGTCGCTGCGGGATTTCTACATCGCCTACCGTGCGGTGGTGCGGGCGAAGGTGGACTGTGTGCGACTGTCGCAGGGCAAGCCGGAGGCCGCGGCGGACGCCGCACGGCATCTCGCCATGGCGACCCAACACCTGTGCGACGGCGCCATCCGGTTGGCGCTCATCGGCGGCGCCCCGGGCACCGGCAAGTCGACCCTGTCCCGCGCCCTTGCCGAAAACGTTGGCGCGCAGGTTATCTCAACCGACGACGTACGCCGGGAACTACGGGAATCGGGCACCATTGCCGGGGATCCCGGGGTCTTGAACGCCGGGTTGTACAGCCCGGACAACGTCGCAACCGTCTACCAGGAAGCGTTGCGCCGCGCGGGTGGCTGGTTGGGCAATGGGCACTCGGTGATCCTGGACGGCAGCTGGCGCGATCGGCGAACTCGCGCGCAGGCTCATCGCCTTGCCGCCCAGACGCATTCGGCGGTGCTGGAACTGTGGTGCACCGCGGCGGTCGACACCGCAGCCGGCCGGGTCACCACCCGGCAGCCCGGCAGTTCCGATGCGACCCCGCAGATCGCCGCGGCGTTAGCGGCGCACTATCACGGCTGGGACAGCGCACACCGGATGGACACCGCGCGGCCGCTGGACCACTCGGTGCGCGAGGCCCACGATTTCTGGCGTCAAGCCGTTTAGGAGGAGCCATGTCAGCGAACACCTTAGCCACCAGCCATGTCGCCGACATCTCGGCGTTGCGTCTGCGCGAGGATGCCGAGGAGGCCGGGGGTAAGGGGGCCAACCTGGGCGAGCTGGTCGCGGCCGGCCTTCCGGTACCGCCGGGCTTCGTCGTGCTGCGCAGCGGCTACCTGTCCTCGATGCAAGCCGGCGGAGTCGCCGCGGAGCTTGCCGCCCTGCATCGCGAGGCACTGGCGCAGGTCGACACGGGCGCGCGGCTGGCGGAGCTTTGTCAGCGCATGCAGAACCTGGTGACCAAGGCCGGTTTGAGTGACCAGGTGCGTGACCAGCTGCTCGCGTCCTACCGGGCGCTGGGGCCCGATTGCGCGGTGGCGGTGCGCTCGTCGGCCACCGGTGAGGATGGTCGCGACGCATCCTTTGCCGGGATGAACCAAACGCTGACGAACGTGACGGGTGAGGACGCCCTGGTCGAAGCGGTCAAGCGATGCTGGGCTTCGCTGTTCACCCCGCGGGTCATCAGCTACCGAGCCAGCCGCGGGTTCGTCGCCGATCCGGCGATGGCCGTTGTCGTCCAACGGATGGTCGCCTCCGAACGGGCCGGCGTGGCGTTCAGCATCGATCCCAGCACCGGCGAGCGGGACCATATCGTCATCGAGGCCGCGGTGGGTTTGGGCGAAGTTGTGGTGTCCGGAAAGGTCCAGCCCGACACCTATGTCGTCGACAAGAAGACGCTGCGTGTGCTCGACGCCAAGATCGGCCACCAGGCCTTCAAGATCGAGCGCGGTCCCGACGGCCACGACGCCATCGTCGAATTGGGTGCCGCACAAGCCGAAGCGCGCGTCCTGGACGACGACGCGTTGCGCCGGGTCGCCGAACTGGTGATCGCCGCCGAAGCCCACCATGGCTGCCCGCAAGACGTGGAATGGGCGATCGCCTCCGGCAAGACCTGGCTGGTGCAAGCAAGACCCATTACCACGGTGGGCACCAACGGATTCGGCGGTGTGCTGGTCCGCGGACTGCCCGCGGCGCCCGGTTCGGCGTCTGGTCGGGTGCGGGTGCTGCACACCCCGCAGGAGGGCAACCGGTTGCAGGACAACGAAATTCTGGTCGCCCCGATGACGAATCCGGACTGGCTGCCGGCCATCCGCCGGGCGGCCGCGCTGGTGACCGAGACCGGCGGCATGACCTGCCACGCCGCCATCGTCGCGCGCGAGCTCGGGGTTCCCTGCGTGGTGGGTGCGCGGGGCGCGACGACGGTGCTGCATGACGGGCAGACGGTCACCGTGAACGGCTCCCGTGGCTACGTCGGCGCCGGCAGCGCAGGCCCGCAGGCACGGGTCGCCCCGCCCGCACCGCCCGCCAGCGCGCTCGTCGGCGAACCGACCGGCACCAAGATTTATGTCAACCTGGCCATGCCCGACACGGCCGAAGCCGTCGCCGCGCAGGACGCCGACGGTGTGGGTTTGCTGCGCGCCGAATTCCTCCTCACCGAAGCGCTTTCCGGGCGACATCCGCGCGACCTGATGGCCCGTGGCGAGCAGGACACGATGGTCGACGCCATGGTGGCCTCCATCGGTCGGATCGCCGCGGCCTTCGGCACCCGGCCGGTCATCTACCGGGCCACCGATTTCCGCAGCAACGAGTTCCGGGGCTTGCGCGGTGGGGAAGCCTACGAGCCGGTCGAGCACAACCCGATGATCGGGTATCGCGGGTGCTACCGCTACGTCAAGGAGCCCGACCTGTTCGCGCTGGAACTGCAGGCGTTGGCTCGGGTGCGCGAGCAGAACCCCAACGTGCATCTGATGATCCCGTTCGTGCGGACGCGATGGGAATTGGAGGCCTGCCTTGCCCTGGTCGATGCCAGTCCGCTGGGCGCTCAACGCGGCCTGCATCGCTGGGTGATGGCCGAGGTGCCCTCGGTGACCTACTGGCTTCCGCAGTACATCGGGATGGGTGTGGACGGGGTGTCGATCGGCAGCAACGACCTCACCCAACTGATCCTGGGGGTCGACCGCGATTCCGATATGTGCGCCGAGCTGTTCGACGAGGCCGATGGCGCGGTGCTCGATGCCATCGGCCGCATCGTGGCGACCGCGCGCAAGCACGGCATCACCTCGTCGTTGTGCGGTCAGGCGCCGTCGACGAACCCGGCGTTTGCCGAACATCTGGTGCGCATGGGCATCACCTCGGTGTCGGTCAACCCGGACGCGGTCGCCGCCACCCGGCGGGCGGTGGCCGCCGCCGAGCGCCGGGTGCTGCTGGAATCGGCGCGCGCTGGGGGGTAACCGCCACGTCAGCGGTTGTCGGTGGGCTGGATCGCATTTGCAGCAAACCTCGGCTATTCATCACGGCTCGACCGCATTTCGGTCACGGCACAACCACTGTGGCGTCACGACACGAGCGCGGCCGCCTTACGATCTCGCCAACCTTCGGTCACGACGCAGGTCGTGCCGAATCGGCTGGCGAGCCAACGTCACCGCGCGCGGTGACTCCCATCGGTCAGGGGCCTCCCAAGCCTCCCCGCGGGAAGCGAGCACCCTGGGTGCGCGGCGATCGTCCGTCTGGGGATCCCGAGACTTCGGATCGTGTTGTAATCATTGGAATTTCAATGCCGGGCCGAGATCCGGGTGCAAGGGTTGCGGGAAACGCCGCGGCGGGCGAGCCGGCTGCGGCCGGCGAGTCACTTCGGCGGGTGGGGTCACGTGCTGAATGATTCCGCAACATGGGTCGAAGGGCAGCGAGAGCCCAAAGGGCAGTGTTGACAATCGCTTTGGCGACGCTGCACACTTCGCTGCACGTTACCGGCACGACAATCATCAACCGTTCACCCGATCAACGCCTTCACCAGTGGACACACGAGGAGAATCCATGGGTTTCGCCAGGGGTATCGGCCGGGTTGGGGCGTTGGCGGGCGTGCTCGGGGTAGGGGTGGCGGTGGCGACCTGCCCGGCGATCGGTCATGGCGCCCCAACGGATTCGGGTTCCTCGGGCAGCGATTCGTGGGCGGAGATGGCCGCACCCTCGGGTGGGTCATACACCGCATGGGCTGCGATCCCCGGCGCCAGCCTGCCGGGGGCCAGCGTGCACCAGGTCGACCCCGCCAACATCCCCGACGATCTGCTCAATGCGGTGATCGACTTTCTGGCCGCGGTGCGTAACGGAGTTGTGCCCGTCATCTTCAACCGCACTCCCGTCGCTACCCCGCAACAAGTCAGCATCCCCATGGGCGGCAGCACCGGGCCGGTCGCGTTTCAGGCCTACGACCCCGACGGCAACCGGATGACCTTCTCGGTGAACCCGCGCGGCACCCCCGGTGGACCGCAGCACGGCATCGTGTCCATCGACCAGCAAACCGCCAGCTTCACCTATACCGCCGATCCGACGTTTGTTGGCAGCGACACCTTCACCGTCGCCGTCAGCGATGACACCAGCCTGCACGTGCATGGTATCGCCGGGTATCTGGGTCCCTTTCACGGGCACGACGACGTCGCCACCGTGACCGTCTTTGTGGGCGCGACCCCGACCACGACCATCAGCGGTGACTTCAGCATCTTGACCTACAACATCGCGGGGCTGCCCTTCCCGCTGTCCAGCGCAATTCTGCCGCGCTTCTTGTACACCAAAGAGATTGGCCAGCGGCTCAACGCCTACTATGTCGCCAACGTCCAGGAGGACTTCGCCTATCACGATTTCCTGATCAAGAAGTCCACGATGGCCAGCCAAACACCGCCCAGCCCGCCGACCTTGCTGTGGCCCATCGGTGTGCCCTTCTCCGATGGGCTCAACACCCTCGCGCAGTTCAAGGTGAAGAGGCTTGACCGGCAGACGTGGTGGCAGTGCAGCGCCGACAACTGCCTGACCGCAAAGGGCTTCAGCTACAGCCAGCTGCAAATGCCGGGCGGCGAAACGATCGACCTCTACAACCTGCACACCAACACCGGCGGTGGGGTGTTCACCGCCGACAACCTCAACCAGATCAGCAATTACATCCAGCAGAACTCGGCGGGCCGCGCGGTCATCGTCACCGGCGACTTCAACGCCCGGTACTCCGAGCCCGGAGGCATCGTGACCGCCTTTGCCAATGCCAATGGACTCACCGACGCCTGGGTGCAGTTGGAGTACGGCGGCATCACGCCGACCAACGCGCCCGTGTGCATGGTCGGCAACCAATGCGAGCTGCTCGACAAGATCTTCTATCGGAGCGGCCAGGGAGTGACGCTGAACGCCACCGCCTACGCCAACGAGGCGCCGAAGTTCTTCAATTCCCAAGGGGAGCCGCTATCGGATCACAGCCCACCGATGGTCACCTTCCAGTACACCGTCGACAACGTGGCCGGTCCGTAACGAACGGCGCCGCACCGGCGCTGTTGCGCCAGACCCTGAGCGCGGCGGTGATCATCGGCGTCTGTAGCGGCAGCCGGGCCAACGCGATGATGCGCATCGGCCAGGGCTTGTGCCACCACAGTCGGACCATGTTGATGTTCGCCGGGAAGACCGCGATGAACAGCGCGGCGGCCGCCAGCGCGCCGAATCGCCGGGTGCGTCGCATCAACAGCAGCGTCCCGATGGATACTTCGGCGGCTCCCGATGCGTAGGTGTACAACCGCGGGTCTCCGGGCAGCTCGGCGGGGATGATCTCGTCGAACGGCTTGGGTACCACAAAGTGGGTGGTGCCAACGCCGATCAGCAGCGCCGCGATTCGGTATGCGGTCCGCTGGATGGGGTCGCGCTCAACTGTCGGTGTGGTGGTCATGGTGACATTGTGTCGCCTGCCGACGTTGCCGTCCGAGGCGAAACGCTTCGGCCATTCTCGGCGGCGCGCGACCGGGCGCCAAGTCCGCGAAAACGTGATCGACCGGGCGGGTGCCCGCGCATCGGGTCGTTACGTTGGCTGGCGGCGTGGTGCTGGTAGATGTCGACGACCCGGTCGGCGTCGGATCGTCCCTTCGCCATGACCCCCGAGGCCACGCTGCCGGCCACGATCAGCACGACACCGAGGACGGCGTCGAGGGAATCGGTGACCAGACCCGCGATTCCGGTGACGACGACGAACGTCGGTAGCCATGCGACCATCTGCAGAATCGAGGGCGGCCGCACGGAATCGCCGTGGGCCAGGCGCGTCGGGCGGCTGTGGCACCGCAATCGATATATTCCGTCATTGACGTGTCGATACTGACACGTGTCGATAGCGCGCTTTGTTTAACCTCGTTGGCCAGCAAGGTCGCGCAGCGACCGACTCATCCGTGATATGGCCTCGGTCAAAATGGCTTGGGAGGTCGCGAAGTTCATGCGCACGTGCCCGGCGCCGCCGGTTCCGAAGACGTGGCCGGAACTGAGTGCCACCCGGGCGTGGTGACGAAACCAGCGGGCCGGTCCGGACAGATCGGACACCACCGCCGGGCCCTCGGGGACCGGGTCGTCGAAACCGAGGCCTCGGCAATCCAGCCAGGCGAGGTACGTGCCTTGTGGCCATTGGTACTTCACCCCGGGAAGGTACTGGGCGACCAGATCGCCGAGCAACCGTCGGTTCGCGTCGAGACCCCGCAGCAGCGCGTCCAGCCAGTCGCCGCCGGTCCGGAACGCCTCGGTGTGCGCGATGACACCCAGGTGGCTGGGCCCGTGACCGACTTCTTCGGGCATCCGGCGCAGGTCGGCGGCCGCCTCGGGGCCGGCGATGGCCAGAGCCGCCTTGAGTCCGCACAGATTCCACGCCTTGGAAGCCGACATCAGGGTGAAAGCGTTTTCCGCGCCGGGGACGCTCAGGTACGGGGTGAATCGCGCCCCGGACAGCACGAGCGGAGCATGGATCTCGTCCGACACCACTCGGACTCCGAACCGTCGGGCACATTCGGCGACCCCGCGCAGCTCCTCGGCGGTGTGTACCGAGCCGGTTGGGTTGTGCGGATTGCACAACAAGTAGGCGACCCGGCCGCTGCAGCCGCGGGCGTGTGAAAACGCTTGTGCCAGCACGTCCAAATCAATGCGGCCGTCGCTCGCCAACGGCGCTTCGACCACGCGGCGTCCGTCATGTGACACGAAGGCGTAGAACGGGGCGTAGACCGGTGAGTTCACCACGACGCTGTCACCGCGGTCGGTGATCAGACGGAGCATCTCGACGACGCCAAGCATGACGTCGGGGACCACGGCCGTGCGGCTGACCTCCAGCCCGTTCCATTGCCAACGCCGCGCAGCGAATTCGCCAACCGCGTCGGCATACGCCGTCCCATACGGATAGCCGGTGTCGCCGTTGTCGACGGCTCGATGGATGGCCTCGGCCACCGTCGGCGCCAGGTTCACATCCATCTCGGCGACCCACAGCGGCAAGACGTCGGCCGAGTACGCGCGCCACTTCATGCTCGTGCGCTGGGCTCGCAGCTGCTGCAGTGTTAGCTCTTCGAGTGGATTAGGGATCGGGCTCACGAACAACCACGGTAGTCAGCCGAACCCGGCTATCGAGCACCGCGGGCGATGGGCCGGGTTGGGTCCGAACTCCACTCGGACCACGAGCCGGGATACAGCGCTGCCTGACGGCCCACCGCCGCGAGCGCCGCGACGGTGATCGCGGCGGTGACACCCGAGCCGCAATAGACGCCCACGGGGTCGGCGTGGTCGATGCCGCGGTTGGACAGCAGGCGATCAAGCGCGTCGTCGTCGAGAAAGGTTCCGTCGCAAGCCAACACCGCACCGCTCGGCAGGTTCCGCGCGCCGGGGATGTGACCGGCAACCTTGTCGACGGGCTCGACGTCGCCGCGGAAACGTTCCGGCGCGCGCGCATCGAGCAGCGTCACGCTGCCGGATCGTTCGGCCGTCAACGTAGGTCGGCCTCCGGCATACAAATCATGGTGCAGCACAGTCACATTCCCGGGCTCGGGTGTTACCGGGCCGGTCTGCAACCGCTCGCCGGCGGACCGCCACGCGGCCAGGCCACCATCCAGGATGCGCACGTCGGCGAGCCCGGCCGCGGTTAACACCCACCACGCGCGCGCCGAACCGGCCCGATTCCAGTCGTCGTACGGCACCACCAGGTGATCTCGTCGAATGCCCCATCGACGCGCGGCGGCCTGCAGGCTGCGCCCCGACGGCAGCGGGTGTCGGCCACGACCGCAAACCGTGTGATCGCTAAGTTCGTCCTCCAAGGACACATACACCGCGCCCGGGATGTGACCCTGCAGGTAAGCCGGACGCCCATCCGGTTCGTCGAGCCGCCAACGCACATCCAATATGGTTACCGGTTTGCCGGATTGGATATAATCGGCCAGCTCTGCGGCGCTGATCAGGACCTGATTGCGTGCCCCCACACGAATGAGCCTATCGAAGGCTAAGCCATTCGGCCGGTCACCGCGCGCGCCGCCCCACCTCCGCTGACCGGCCGTCCCACCCCGGGCCCGGCCGGGGAACCTCACGGAATGGTGCTACCGGCCGGCGGAGGTGGCGGCGTGCGCGCCAGGTCGGTGTCGCGTCAGTCGATGTCGGCCGGGCCGAGCATAGCTCGCCGCCGGTGCCCGTAGTCCTCGACCGCGTCGAGCGGATGGGCGTCGAAGCTACCGGACCACGGGCAGACGTGGGCTCGGCTCAGCACTATTGTGCAGAGGCGGACCGATCCGAAGGGTGGTTCCGATGAAGACCAGGCTGACGGTGCTCATCGCCGTGCTTGCGGCAGCGCTGGTGTTGGGGTCGGGTTGCGCTACCACGAGCCAGGGAGCCACCAAGACCATCGAGGTCTCGATGGACGATGTGTTGCGGCAAAGCGCCATCACCCGCGATGTCACGTTGTCGGTGGGCGACACGCTGAAGGTAATGTTGGGGGCCAATCGCAGCACCCCGTACCGGTGGACGGCCGACCCGAAGATCGGTGATTCCGCGATCCTGAAGCAAACCGGCCACGAGTATCTGCGCCAACACACCGATCGGGTCGGAGCGCCGGGCAACGAGGTGTGGACGTTCACGGCTTTGAAGGCGGGAAAGACCACGATCGTCGCCGGTTATGCCAGCGTCGTCGGCGGCGATACCTCGCCGACATGCACCTTCACGGCGAACGTGACAGTGCAGTAGCGACCGGCCTGCGGTGTGCGTCCTCGGGCGTAGGAGAGGAGTCAGCCGATGATCACCGAGGTGGATTTTCACTTCGACCCGATGTGCCCGTTCGCCTACCAGACCTCGGTGTGGATCCGCGACGTGCGTACCCGATTGGGCATCACCGTCAATTGGCGATTCTTCAGCCTGGAGGAGATCAACCGCGTCGAGGGCAAGAAACACCCGTGGGAGCGCGACTGGTCTTACGGCTGGTCATTGATGCGGATCGGCGCGCTGCTACGCCGAATGGAGATGTCGTTGCTCGACCGGTGGTACGCCGCTATCGGTTACCAGCTGCACGCACTGGGCGGCAAACCGCACGACCCCGAGGTCGCCCGACGTCTGCTGAGCGAAATCGGCTGTGAAGCAACGATTCTCGACGCGGCGCTGGCGGATCCGAGCACCCACGACGAGATCCGTGCCGAACACCAGCGGGTTGTCGACGCGGGCGGATTCGGCGTGCCGACGCTGTTCATGAACGGGCAGTGCCTGTTCGGCCCGGTGCTGGTGGATCCGCCGACCGGCGAGGACGCCCTGAAGCTATGGAACGTGGTCACCGGCATGGCCGGGCTGCCGCACGTATACGAACTTCAGCGGCCGAAGTCATCGGCCGATGCTCAGCTGATCGCCCAGACTCTGCGCCCCTATCTCGACGGCCGCGATTGGGTCAGCATCAATCGCGGTGAGGTCGTCGACATCGACCGCCTCGCCGGAGGCTAGAGGCGAACGCACTTGTATTGTGGCGCTATCGGCGCCAAAATGGCGCCATGCCGAGCGTACAGATCAAGGACGTTCCCGAAGACACCCACCGAGTCCTCCGGGAGCGAGCCGCACGCGCGCATCAATCACTACAGGAATACCTTCGGAGTCGGCTGATCGCCGAGGCGAATCAACCCACGCTGGATGAGGTTTTCGACCGCTTCGGCGCACGCCGTGGCGGTCGGGTGTCGTTTAACGCCGCCGCTGATCACGTTCGGGCGGAACGTGATCGTCGTTGACGCGAGCGTATTGGCCGTGGCGTTGGGCGATGATCGGGCTGACGGCCGACATGCCCGGGAACGCTTGGCGGGCGAAACGCTGGTGGCTCCCGAACTCGTCGACCTCGAGGTGGTCTCGGTGTGGTGCCGCCAGGTTGCGGCGAGGCTGATGCCCGCTCGACGGGCGGCCAGTGCGGTCGCCGATCTGGCGGATCTGCCGTTGCGTCGGTTCTCGCATCGGCCGCTGCTCCACCGAATATGGCAATTGCGGCACACCGTTACGCCGTACGATGCCGCATACATTGCGTTGGCTGAGGCTTTTCAGGTCGTGCTGGTTACCGCCGACGCGCGTCTGTCACGCGCTTCGGGTGTCCACTGCGAGATCGCGGCCATCGGCGGCAGGTAGCTGCTCAGGCGTCGCCGAAGACAACGCCGGGGTTGAGGATGCCCGCCGGGTCGAAGCCCTGCTTGATTCGCCGCATCAGGCTGATCTTGGCCGGGTCTTCGAGCTCGAGGAAGTAGGGGACCTTGGCGCGGCCGATGCCGTGCTCGCCGGAGATCGCGCCACCCAACTCCATTGCGAGCGCGAAGATGTCGGTCATGAGCTTCTTCTTTTTCGCCGGATCCTTGCACGCGATGGCCATGTGCACGTTGCCATCACCGGCGTGCCCGCAACCGACGGCGGCGCCGCCGGCGGCGGCCGCCAGACCGCGCGCGGTGGACAGGAACTTCGGCATCGACGCGCGCGGGACGACGGTGTCGATGATGTCGTCGGCGCCGAGCGCCTTCGCCGCCCAGAACGCCTTCTCGCGCGCCTCGATCAGCTTACGGGCCGAGCCTCCTTCGAGCACGTAGGCGTCGACCGCACCCAACTCCGCGAGCATCTCACCCGTGGTCTCAATGTCCTCGAACAGCCGATCCGCGGAGCGGTTCTCAAGCGCCACAAGGAGATACGCTTCGCAGCTGTCACGGATGTTGTCGGGAACACCCAGCTCCAGGTTCTGGGTCGAGACGAGTGAGGCCATGGTCGTGTTGTCGATGTACTCCAGGATGGCAGGCGCCAGCCCGCTGGCGAGGATCTTGGGCACCGCCGCCATGACCTGGTCGAAGTCGACGAACGGGGCGAGCACGCTGGCGCTGTGCTCGAGGCGCGGGTGCAACTTGACGATCACCTCGGTGACCAAGGCCAGGGTTCCCTCCGAGCCGATAATCAGCTGGGTGAGGTCGTAGCCGGTGGACACCTTCGCGATTTTGCCGCCGGTTCGGATGATCTCGCCGGTTGGCAGCACCGCCTGCAACCCGAGCACGTTGTGACGGGCTATCCCGTACTTGACTGCGCGCATCCCGCCGGCGTTGGTGCCGACATTCCCGCCGACACTCGAGGACAGCTCGCCCGGGTACACCATGTAGCCCAGCCCGTGGTCGACGGTTGCGGCGTCCAGATCGGTCAGCGTCACCCCAGGCTGGACCACGGCCACCTGGTTGACCACGTCGACCTCCAGGACCTTATTCATTCGGTCGAAAGCGATCAACAGCCCACCCGGCAGCGGCCGCGCCGCCCCCGACAAGCCGCACCCGGACCCGCGGGCGGTCACTGGAACGCCGCGTTCCGAGGCGGCCTGCAGCAGCTTCGAAACCTCTTCCGCGCTCGCCGGCCTGGCAAGGTAGGCCGGCTTTTGCGGCGGCTTCGTCAACTCCTCGTCGTGTGCATAGTCCTCGGGGATCGCATCGCCGGTCAGCAGGTTGTTGCTCCCGACAATCTCCGCGAACCGCGCCGCCATGTCGCTCATCGAAGACCTCACCTTCTCGCGCTGGGTAGCTGCCGACAGCGACTCACTCTATAGCTGGCACAGGGGGGTCGGTAGGTAGCTGTGCGGCTGGTATGGCCACGTCGGGTGCGGCGGGAGGTCGCGTTGCGTGGCGCGACAACGCGCCGCTCAACACTCGCAGGCCAGGCCGTCGTTGTCCCGGTCCTGCTTGGGGCAATAGGCCGGGTCATCGCGGGAAATGTTGCATCTGCCGTTCGCCTTCGCGTCGGTGCAATTCCGGTAGACACAGGTCCCGTGTGCGCTCATCTCGGTGCAGCTTGTGTCGGCCGGTTCCGCCCGGCCGGCCGGCGCGGCGCCTGCGGCCACACCGCAGGCGGCGGCCGCGATAGCTGCGGCCGCACAAAGCGTACGAACCGTCATGGATCCGCTCCGTGTGAAGGATGCCTGACCGTACGTCTGGGAGCGTACGCGGGGATTGGTGGGCACACAATCGCCGAACAGCTACCGAAAACCGCTGCGCTCGAGTTCGCCGTGGCCGCGTTGCGCGAAGGCGATCGCGTCCTCGGTGGATAGGTCGGCACCTGTGGCCCAAGCGCGGTCAAAGTCCTTCTGTCCCAATGCCTCCCGAACAGACGCCAGCACGGCGTCGTGGCCGGCTTGATACATCGGGAAGCGCGCATGCCCCATGCGCTGTCGGATGGCTTGGGCCGCGCCCAACAATCCCGCCGCGTGCGAGTGGGCACCGCGGTCGAACGCCAGGTGGCCGAGGCACTCGAGGGTGTCGGCCACCCGCAGATACCCCTGGGTGCGGGCAGCGATCGCCAGGGCCTCGTGGGCGTCGTGCTCGGCCTGTTCCTGCTCACCCTGGGCGATCTCGGCAACGGCCCGTACCGTCAGCGCCACCATCTTGTGCCAGCCCTGGACCACCGCGACGGTGTCGTCTGCCCAGCGGCGCGCCGTCGCCGGATCGCCGCAGGCCACTACCGCCTCGGCCATGGGAGTGATGCTTCTGGTGAAGGCTTCGCGCAGCGGATTGGTGTGCTGCCAGGCCATTTCGCACGCCCGTCGGGCGGACACGGCGTCGCCGCAGGCCAAGGCGGCTTGAGCGAGCGCGGCATTCACCGAGTCCGCCGAGAACCCGCCCATAGCCTCCGAGGCCGCCAGGGCGGATCGCGCCGCGGTGTGCGCGGCGTCCGCGCGCCCCTGGTAGGCGAGCACCGCGGCTTGGCTAACATGGCCGAACACCATCATGGTGTGGTCCGCGGCCGCTTCGGCCTCGTCGGTCACGGTGTCGAGGATCCGGCTGGCCTGTGCGAGCTCTCCCCGCATCATCAGCGCGGACCCCAGCCACGCGCGGCAATCCCGCGAGAAGAACCGGTCACCGATCGCGTCGGCGAGGGCGAGTCCTTCGCCGGCGGCCGCCCCACCCGCGATCGGTTCACCGGCGACACAGCCCGCGGTCGCCTGATAGCTGAAGATTTGACACAGGGCCCATTGGTCGCCGTCGGTGCGGACCAGATCGATCGCTTCGGCGAAGTACGGCCGCGACGGCTCGGTGCCGTAGAGCGCAAGCATCCCGCGAGCGATCAGGGCTCGGGCGAGCAGTGCTGGGTCGTCGAGCCCACGCGCGATGTCCAAGGCCTCCTGCGTCTTCCCCAGGTCCGTCGGAACTCCCACCCACGCGGCGAGGATGCTGCGCTGGGCCACCGCGCGCGCCCACAGTGCCGGCGCCATCTTCGGGCTACGCTCGTCGGCCAGGCCGGCGTCCAACTCGGCCAGCGCCTCCAGGGCGCGACCGCCCCGTAACCACAACGGGCGCAATGACAAAACGAGCCGCAGGGACGTCTCGAAGTCGAAGTTCGCTCTACTCCACGCGAACGCGGCGCGCAGGTTGTCGATCTCGGCTCGCGCCCAGGCCAGCAGCTGCTCGTCATAAGCGTGGCCGCGTGACGCCAACTCTGCGGCCGCGGCCGCGAAGTGGTCACGGTGGCGGGCGCGAACCTGGTCGGCCTCACCCGACTCGTCCAGCCTTTCCTGGGCGTACTGGCGTACCGTCTCTAGCATTCGGTATCGCATTCCCTGGCCGGTGTCGTCGGCGGCCACCAATGATTTGTCGACCAACAGGCTCAGTTGGTCGAGTAGCTGGTAGCGCTGCACGTCATTGGCGGCGCCCACGGTTTGGGCGGCATCCAGGTCGAATCCGCCGGCAAACACCGCCAGTCGGCGGAACAACACTTGCTCGGGCTCGGTGAGCAGCGCATGCGACCAATCCATCGAAGCCCGCAGCGTCTGCTGTCGAGGCACCGCCGTCCGCGCACCCCCGGTCAACAGGTGAAACCTGTCATGCAGGCTATCGACGATCTGGGGCAACGACAGCGCCCGAACCCGTGCTGCGGCCAGCTCGATCGCCAACGGCATGCCGTCGAGGCGCTGGCAGATCTCCTCCACCAGCGCGATATTGTCTTCGTCCACAACGAATTCAGGACGAACATGGCGGGCGCGTTCGGCGAACAGCTCGACGGCCTCGTCGGTGATCGACAGCGATGGCACCCGCCAGGTCAGCTCGCCGGGCACCCCGAGTGGTTCCCGGCTGGTGGCCAGAATCGTCAACCGCGGGCAGGCTTTGAGCAGCTCGACGACCAGGCTCCGGCACGCATCCAGCAGGTGCTCGCAGTTGTTGAGCAGCAGCAGGATCCTCTTCTCGCCGATGAAATGCCGCAGGGTGTCCATGGGGGAGCGGCCGGGCTGATCGGGCAGGTCCAGGGCGCGTGCGACGGTGACCGTTACCGCAACGGGATCGGTGATCGGAGCCAGTCCGATAAACCACACCCCGTCGGCGAACTCGGTGTTGAGCGCAGCGGCGACCTCGACGGAAAGCCGCGTCTTGCCGGCGCCGCCGGTCCCGGTCAGGGTGACCAGCCGGTTGCTGGTGGCGATGCGACGCAGCTGGGCCAGTTCGGATCGTCGCCCGACGAAACTGGTCAGTTGAGCCGGAAGATTATGTAGGACAACCGTATTGCGAACGCGCAGCGGCGGGAACTCGTTGCGCAGGGCGGGATGGCACAACTGCACCACCCGTTCGGGCCGCGGCAGATCACGCAGCGGATAGCTGCCCAGTTCGGTCAGCCACACACCGTCGGGTAGGTGGTCGATGACCAGCAGTTCGGTGACCCCCGACAGCACGGTCTGGCCGCCATGGGCCAGGTCGCGGAGCCGTGCGGCGCGGTTGATCGTGGGACCGGCGTAGTTGGCCTCGTCGCGCAGCTGGATCTCGCCGGTGTGCACCCCGATGCGCAGCCGGATCGGTGCCGGAGAGGCGCGCTGTAACGCCAAGGCGCAGGCCACCGCGTCGCTGGCGCGGGCGAACGCGGCCACGAAGCTGTCGCCCTCGCCCTGTTCCAGCGGGCGCACGCCATGGTGGGCTTCGATGGTCTCGGTCACCGTCTGGTTGAGCCGGGCGAGCGCGGCGGCCATCTGCTCGGGCAGCGTTTCCCATAGCCGCGTCGAGCCCTCGACGTCGGCCAACAGCAGCGTCACCGTTCCGGTGGGCAGCAACTCGGTCAAACCCGACTCACTCGGTGCGGCATTCGCTCATTTACCGGGCTTTGGTGCAGCCAGACGAAGTCGTGAATTCCGGCTAGTTGCAACATGATCCGCGACCTCATCGGCCACGCCCGCATCGGCGTGGATCCGGACATGACCTCGGGCCGCTCTACCCGATAGCTGCGACCTTTCCAGGTGAGCGTGCCCACTCCGGCGGCCACCAGGTTTCGGTACCAGTCGGTGCTCGCGCCGTACGTCAACGGCACCAGGAAGCCGTCACCGAAGGTGTTCGTGCCCAGCGACGTCTGGTAGCTGCGCCCGCTGCGGCGCCCCACGTGGGTGAGCAGCCCCAACGACGACCGCCGGGTCCCTGAGATGCTGCGGGTCATGTCGTTGCAGCCCTTCAGGAACGTCCGAAACGTGCCACACCGGAGCAGCTGGTCCCGGTTTCGTCGGAAGATCCTGAGCAACAACGTCAACCATATCGGCGCCACACCACCGGCGAAGACGGCGAGTAGGACGCCTGCCCATCCTCGCCTGCTCATCCGCTGAGCCTACCCCTGCCACGCCAGCGGGCCTGCGTCAATTGTCATCGCGCGGCCAACAGGGCCAGCCCTGGCGCCCGACTCAGCCCTCCGGGTAGCTCCATGCGGATAGTCGCTCGGCGATCTTCTCGAGATCGGGCATCATACCCGCGGCGACCTGGATGACGAATTCGAAACGGTCGTCCTGCGGAGCGCGGATCCACGCCCGTCGATCGCCAGGAATGTCCGGCAGGCTGTCCATGCGAGTCGCTCGTTTCCATGTCGACGGCACGTGATTCCGCGCCAAAGAGTGCATGAGCGCGGCGGCCTTGAGGTGCAGGCTTGGGCAGGCGTCCCGATCGAATACCGACGTGCGGAGATGACCGTTCACCGCCGGTGACCGATGTCGTGCGGTCGTTGGCACCATAGCGTCCGCTGAGGACGTAGCGGACGTGGCGCTCGCAGGTTCGCCCGGTCGGGGGTGCGCGACGGGCATCGACCGCCGGCTGTCGTGGAGAAACTTGACCGGCTCCGTCGAGTTGCTGGATCGTCCGCACTTGCGCGTCGACACCTCGTTGGTCCACAACCCATCGGCCCAAGATGCCCGGCCAGCGCCGTCCGCGCTCCGGTAGGCCAGGTTGACAGCCGCCAGACGGCACGTCAATGCCCCTTGCTGGCGTGGCGAACGTTACGCGCTGTTTGCAAACCGCGTTGCCGAACTGTCTGCTTGACACCCCGGCCGCCATTACCCTACAGGTGTTTAAGAACGCTTGCTGCCTGGAATGGGGGGGAGATGACGGCGACGCGGTTCACCTCCGAGGTTGCGGTGGGCGGGGGGCGATGCCCGGTTGCGCAGGGCATGCCGGACCGGCCGACCGGTCCGGACATGACCGTCTCGGCGGCATGGCGGGACGCGCGGATCGTGCGAACCTATGGCCCCGACGTCGCCAAGGCGCTCGCAGCCCGGGCCGCAGCCAAGGCCCGGTCCCGGCTGGTCGGTAGCCGCGGCCGAAAGGATGTGCAGCTCACCGACTTCGATCCGTTTGATCCCGCGACGGCCGCCGATCCTTACCCGCATTACCGCGAGCTTTTGGCCGGCGAGCGGGTGCAGTACAACCCCAAGCGGGACGTCTACATCCTGAGTCGATACGCCGATGTCCGCCAGGCCGCACGTAACCACGATGCGTTGTCCAGCGCCCGCGGCGTCACCTTTTCGCAGGGACGGCTGCCGTTCCTGCCCACGTCCGATCCACCGGCGCACACCCGGATGCGTAAGCAACTGGCTCCGGCGATGGCGCGTCGTGCCCTGGAGAAATGGCGCCCGATGGTCGACCAGACCGCCCGCGAGTTGATCGGCGCGCTGTTGACCCAGACGCCCGCGGACGTCGTCGCCACCGTGGCCGCACCGATGCCGATGCGCACCATCACCAACGTTCTGGGTGTGGCGGCATCGGACGAGGCGGCCTTCTGCCGCCTGTCCAATCAGGCGGTTCGGATCACCGACGTCAACCTGTCAGTGTCGGGGCTGGTTTCGCTGCTGCACGGCTTCACCGGATTTCGGCGATTGCGTGCGTTCTTCGCTCACCGGCGTGACAACGGGCTGCTTCGGGAGTGCACCGTTCTCGGCCAGCTTGCCGCGCATGCCGAGCATGGTCGGCTCAGCGACGACGAATTGTTCTTCTTTGCGGTGCTGCTGCTGGTTGCCGGCTATGAGACCACGGCGAACATGATCAGCACCCTGTTTCTCACCCTCGCCGACTATCCCGATCAGCTCAGGCTGCTTGCGCAGCGGCCAGATCTGATCCCGTCGGCGGTCGAGGAGCAATTGCGATTTGTATCGCCGATCCAAAACATCTGCCGCACAACGCGGGTCGATTATCCGGTCGGAAAGGCCGTCATTCCGGCGGGATCACTGGTGCTGCTGGCGTGGGGTGCGGCCAATCGTGACCCACGCCAGTACGACAACCCGGATGTGTTTCGTGCCGACCGCAACCCGACCGGACATCTCGCGTTCGGCTCGGGGATTCACCTGTGTCCCGGTACCCAGCTGGCGCGCATGGAGGGCCAAGCCGTGCTGCGCGAGATCGTCACCAACATCGACCGGATAACGGTGGTCGAGCCACCGGCCTGGACGACCAACGCCAACCTTCGCGGGCTGACCCGGCTACGGGTGGCCGTGACGCCCCGCGCAACCCCATGATGCTGATCTCCCGCACGCTGCAGGCGCCGCGCTCGGCGCGCCGATTTTCCTGGTGGCACGAGTGGGCGGCACCGCTGTGGATCGGCTGCAACTTCTCGGCCTGGATGCGCCTGCTGATCCGTAACCGATTCGCCGTGCATTGGAGCCGCTGGCACTTCGCCGTCCTCTATACGTTTCTCAGCATCGTCAATTCATTGCTGGGTTGGGTTCAGAAAGCCGTGTTCGACAAGCGGGTGGCCGAGACGGTGATCGCCGATCCGCCGATCTTCATCGTCGGGCACTGGCGCACCGGCACCACCTTGCTGCACGAACTGTTGGTCCTCGACGATCGCCACACCGGTCCTACGGGTTACGAATGCCTTGCGCCGCACCACTTTCTACTGACCGAGTGGTTCGCACCGTGCGCCGAATTCCTGGTATCGAAGCATCGGGCCATGGACAACATGGACCTGAGCTTGCGTCACCCGCAGGAAGACGAGTTCGTGTGGTGCATGCAGGGGCAACCGTCGCCGTACCTGACCATCGCGTTCCCGAACCGGCCGCCGCAGTGTGAGCGGTATCTGGATTTGGAGCGGTTGACCCGGCGAGAGCTCGAAGAATGGAAACGGACGCTCTTCCGGTTTATTCAGCAGGTGTATTTCCGCCGTCGCAAGACGGTGATCCTGAAAAACCCAACGCACAGTTTCCGGATCAAGGTGCTGTTGGACATGTTTCCGCACGCGAAGTTCATCCACATCGTCCGCGATCCCCATGTCGTCTTTCCCTCAACCATTCACCTGCACAAGTCGCTGTACCGCACGCACGGCCTGCAACGACCGACGTTCCAGGGATTGGATGACAAGGTGATGGCCACATACGTCGACCTGTATCGCAAGTTGGACGAAGGGCGAGAACTCGTTGATCCGTCACGCTTCTACGAATTGCGCTACGAGGATCTGATCAGTGATCCCGAAGGACAGCTGAGGCAGCTCTACGAGCACCTGGGATTGGGCGACTTCGAGCGATACCGGCCCCGGTTGCGGCAATACCTTGCCGACCATCAGGATTACCAAACCAACAGCTACCGGCTGACGGCCGAGCAGCGTGCGCTCATCGAGGAGCGCTGGGGCGAGATCATCGACCGCTACGGGTATCGGTAAACCGGCACCTCGTCGTGTCAGGCCGGCGGAGTCCAGGCGACGGGCAGCCTCTTGATGCCGTGAATGAACTGTGACAGCAGCCGCGCGGGCTCCTCGATCGCGACGATGTCGGGCATTTCGCGGCACAACTCGTCGAACACGACCCTGATCTCGCGCCGGGCCAGGTTGGCGCCCAGGCAGAAGTGGGCGCCCCCGCCACCGAAGCCGAGGTGCGGATTGGGGTTGCGGGCCACGTCGAAGGTCCACGGATCGGCGAACCGTGACTCGTCCCGGTTGGCCGAGCAATACCACAGCGAGACCTTGTCGCCGGCCGCCATCGTGGTGCCGCGCAGCGCAACGTCGTGGGTCAGGGTGCGTCGCATGTAGACCACCGGCGAGGACCACCGCACGATCTCCTCGACCGCGGTGGGCGCCAGCCGGTCGAAGTCCGACCACCACTTGTGCCGTTCCTCCGGGTAGCGAGACAGCGCGAGCACGCCGTGGCTGATCGCGTTGCGGGTCGTCTCGTTTCCGGCCACCACCAGCAGAATGAAAAACGACGCGATCTCCGACGACGACAGCCGCTCGCCGTCGACCTCGGCCTCCACCAGGCTGCTGGTCAGATCGTCGTGGTGATCGACGCGGCGGTCTTCCGCCAGCGCGGTGGCGTAGCTGCCGATGTCCATCGAAACCTGGACGAACTCGTCGAAATCGGTGGCCAGATCGGGATCCCCGTAGCCGAGAATCACGTTGGTCCAATGGAATATCCGCTGATGGTCCTCCTCGGGAATGCCCATCATGTCGCAGATGATCTGCAACGGCAGCGGCCCGGCGAGCTCGTTGACCAGATCGGCTTGGCCGTCGGGGTGATTGGCGATCATCGCCGCGACCAGCCGGTGGGCCCGATCCCGCACCGAGGCCTCGATGCGGGCCACCACCTTCGGCGTGAACGCCCTGCTGACGATCGAGCGCAGCCGCTGGTGTCGCGGATCGTCGAGCACGATCATCGAGCCGAAATACTCGGATACCTCCGGTGTCTGGTCGTTGATCGTGATGTTGGGGCTGGAGCTGAAGATGTCCGGATGACGGCTGGCGTAGAAGACGTCGTCGTAGCGGGTGAGCGCCCAGTGCCCCGCGCCCCCGGCGAGCCCCGGCAGCTCGAGCGCGGGCCAGAACGAAATCGGCGCCTGGCGCCGCAAGGTGGCGAAGGCGCCGTCGCGAATGTCGTCGTCGAGTTCCCAGAAGTCCAGCGACCCCAGATCAATGTCGCTGATCGGAATCTTCGGCGGTGCGGCCCCGTTCACCCGAGTGGCAATGCCCGTGGGGCCGGTCTTGAGGCCCATCGCGATCCTCCTCGCTACCGCTTCGCCGATGAAGCGCCCATCACAGGCGAGCTTAGACCGCCCGCCAGTCTTTCCGGACGCGCAGCGAGCCGGCGCTTTGGTCAGTGCGAGCAGACGGCCCTTCCGGGAAGTCCGGTCGACTTCGCGTCATTCACCACGTTGCCGTCGAGCAGGATTCTGCAGGCTATGGTGCCCGGCCCCTGCGCGCTGAGCACGAACACCTGACCACCGAACGCGGTGAACTCCGTCGACCAGGGCAGCGGCACGTTTGTCGCTCGCTGCTGACCGGTGGCGGTTTGGTACGAGATGAATTCGGCGATGCCGGTGCCGCTCACCTCGTAGCGGACCCGCGGGAGATCGTCCGCGGTTGCAACACCACACGTGGCCGCGAGGCCCATACCCATAGCCAACAGGATCGAGGGCCCACTAAGACGCGTCATCTGGGGTAGCTTGGCTCCGAGTCGACTGGTCATGGTGTCCCATCGTGTCACCACCGAAGACGGCGCACCAGGGGTTGCATACCGCTGCCGCCGGGTGTATTTGGGGGCGGTTCGACGTGGTCTAGCACAGGCCTAGCGCCGGGGGTCACGCGGCGTTCCAGCCGTCACACCAGCACCGGCAGCCGGTCATGACATGCTGCCAAAAAAGCGATGTCACATGCGATGTCACCACGCACCTATGTCGGAATCGAAGGGGGTTGGCGTCAGCAACCCCGACAAGGTCGGTCGCGGCGTCGGCGATATCCGCGGGCTAGCGCCGGTGGGCATCACCGCCACCGACGACGTCGACGCCCTGATCGCGCTCAAACCCGACGCGCTGGTGCACTGCGGGCCCACGGCGATGCACGCCAAGGCGAACATCTCTCTGGGTCACGCGCTTGCTACGGGCCGGCGCTGGATCACCGCGCTGGAGCTGCCGCTGATTCCCGGTACGGGTACCAGCCCTGAACAGCCCGGACGGCCCCGACCGGGTCGTTGTCGCGCTCACGAATAGCCGAGGCAGAGACTGGCTATAGGTATAACCGAATAGATTGGCGGTCGGCGGGATCGTTCGGGCATTGCCGCCGAACACGGGGATTGGACCATATGGCAGAAGGAGCTCGGCCCGCGCTGGGTCTTTCGATCGGTGCCACCAACCTGGCGGCCGTGACTGCCGACCACGCCATCACCCGCACGCCCGTGCTGACGCTGTATCGGCAGCGCCCGCCCGAGGTCGGCGTACCGTCGGAGAACCCGCGGCTGGATGAGCCCGGCCTGGTGATCTCCGACTTCGTGGACCGGGTGGGGGATCCGGTCGGCATCGTGGCTGCCGACGGCTCGACGCACCGCAGCGAGGCCTTGGTCGCCGACGGGTTGCGGGCACTTGCCTATGCCGCCACCGGCGGCCGCGCCCTGCCCGACAGCGTCGCGGTGACCCATCCCGCCCACTGGGGGTCCGCCGCGGTGGACGCGCTGGGTGCGGCGTTGACCCGGGTGTCGGAGTGGTCGCAGGGGGCGCATCGGCTGTCCGTGATCCCGGATGTCGCCGCGGCGCTGTTTGCGGTGCGGGTCGACCCGGGCATGCCGGCACGCGGGATCGTCGCGGTGTGTGACTTCGGTGGCAGCGGCACAAGCATCACCCTGGTCGATGCCGCCGGCGAGTATCAGCCGGTGGCCCCTACCGTGCGCCATCACGACTTCTCCGGCGATGTGATCGACCAATCGCTGCTGACCTATGTGATGTCCCACATGCCCGCCACAGGTTCGTTCGACCCGTCCAGTACCCCGGCCATCGGCTCGCTGACCCGGCTGCGGATCGCGTGCCGAAAAGCTAAAGAGCAGCTGTCGTCGAGCACGGTGACGACCCTGGTCGACGGGCTGCCGGGGATGCTCGGGGAGATCCGGCTCACCAGAAACGAACTCGAGGGCACCATCCGCGGTTCCCTGGACGGGGTCGTCGCGGCCCTGGAACGAGCCTTGGGGCGCAGCGGAATCCACGCGGCGAATCTTGCGGCGATCGTTTCCGTCGGTGGTGGAGCCAACATCCCGGCGGTCACCACGACGCTGTCGGGACACTTCGGTGTTCCGGTGATCACCACGCCACGTCCGCAGCTGACGGCCGCGATCGGCGGCGCGTTACGGGCCGCGCGCGGGCCCGAAGACACCAGCGCGACCGTGCTGAACCCGGCGGCGTCGGCGACCGCGCCGGCGCTGGTGCCACCGGTGCCGGAATCGGTCCCAGAGCCGGTCTCGACCGGGCAGCCCGCGCTGGCGTGGTCTGAGGCCGATGATGACTCCCGCGTCTTGACGGTTGGCACCGGGGCCGGTGGTTCCCGGTTCACCGGCGCCCGTCCGCAGTTGATGTTCGACCGCGACGCCCGCGCGGAGCCGGAGTCCGCGCCCCCGGTGATGCCCTGGTATCGCCTGCCCGCGGTGATCGTCGTCGGCTCGGCGGTGGCGGTGCTGCTGGTGGGTGCCGCGGTGGCGATCGGGTTGAGCTCCGGCGACCAGCCAGCGACGCGGTCGCCGGGGGTGAGTACGGCCCCCGCACCGACGTCGTCCGTGCCGGCTTCACCCGCGCCCGCTTCGGCTGTGCCGGGTGGTCGAACCCCCGAGCCGGCGTCGCCGCCTCCGGCGCCAAGCAGCCAACAACCCCCACCGCCTACCCAGCAGGCACCCGCGGCACCACCCCAGTCGACCGAGACTCCGCCACCGACCACTGAAACCACGGCCCCGCCCTCGACGACGAGCACGCCGCCGGTGACGACAACGCCGCCGGTGACCACCACGCCACCAGCGACCACACAGCCGCCAGCGACCACACAGCCACCGGCGACCACACAGCCCGGAACGACACAGGCCCCGACGCTGCCCAGTCCGCCGCCGATTCCGCCGATCCCGCCGATTCCGGACATTCCGCACATCCCCGGAATTAGCCTTCCCGGGATCACCCAGGTGCCGGGGATCGGCCTCTTAACGCCGCGCCCGGCAGCGCGCGGTCACTGGGGGTAGGTGACACCGGTGAGTCGTTCGGAAAGCTCCCAAAGTCGTTGGCTGTCAACATCATTACGGGCACGCGCGGACACCTTGGCCTCCCGGACGCCGCCAGCGGCGGCCTCGTAAATCCCGGTGGGTCCGTAGAACGCCCCGCCTTCGGCCCGCGGCGTGGCGGCCGCATAGAGCGCGGGCAGGATCCCTTCGTCGATCTCCTGCCACAGGAACGGAGCAAAACGCCATGACGTCTTGTGCAACCGCGCCATCAGCGACGGCTTGTCGCGGCCATGCGATGGCCCGCTGATCTGCAGGTTGGTCTTGGTCAACCCGGGGTGCGCGGCATTGGACGTGATGCCCCAGCCGGCGGCACGGCTGCGGCGGTCCAGCTGGCGGGCGAACATCAAGACCGCCAGCTTCGACTGGCCGTACGCCGCCATCGGCGCGTACGACTTCTCAAACTGCACGTCGTCGAAGTGGATGCGGGCACGCCGGGCCGCCAGGCTGCTCACCGAGACCACGCGTGCGCCTTGCGCCGCGCGCAACAGCGGCAGCACGTGCGCGGTGAGCGCGAAGTGTCCGAGATGGTTGCTGCCGAACTGCAATTCGAAGCCGTCGGCGGTCGTGTCGCGTTCCGGCGGCGTCATCACGCCGGCATTGTTGATCAGGATGTCGATCGGGCGGCCCTCGGAGTTGAGTTGTTCACCCAAGGCGGCGACGGAGGCCAGCGACGACAGGTCGAGGGCTTTGATGGTCAGCTTGGCGTCAGGAACCGTGACGCGGATCTGCTCGATGGCCGCCTCACCCTTGGCGCGGTTGCGGATCGCCATCACCACCTCGGCGCCGGCCGCCGACAGCCGGCGGGCCAGCCCGAACCCCAGACCGCTGTTGGCCCCGGTGACGACGGCCAGCTTCCCGCACAGATCGGGCACGGCGGCGACCAGATCGTTGGCCATGCTTATGAATCCTTTCCGGTGGCGCCCGTCCAGTGTGCTCCGTTTCTCGCCGTCAGCGAATCCGAGCGGCATGCTGATCGTCATGGGCGTCAACTGGGTTCGACAGCGCGTCCCTGGCTGGGTGGCGGGGTTGATCTCTGGGACGCTACCGGCGCTGGCGTTTCCCGCGCCGGCGTGGTGGTGGCTGGCGTGGGTCGGTGTCGTTCCGCTGCTCTTGGTGGTGCGGGCCGCGCCGACGCCGTGGGCGGGTGCGGTGCGGGGTTGGTGGGGTCTTGGGGGATTCATCGCGACCAGCCAGTACTGGCTGATAAGCAGCGTCGGTCCGCTGCTGGTGCTGCTGGCCGTGGGACTCGGGGCGCTGTGGCTGCCGTGGGGGTGCGTCGTGCACCGGCTGTTGTCGGGGCCGATGACCTTCGGCCGCACGGCCGCCGCGCTGGTCGTGGTGCCCAGCGTGTGGGTGGCCGCCGAAGCGGTGCGGTCCTGGCCCTCGTTGGGCGGTCCCTGGGCGCTGCTGGGCGGGTCGCAGTGGAACCAGCCCGTCACCCTGGCATCGGCGTCCTTGGGCGGAGTGTGGCTGACCAGCCTTCTGGTGGTCGCTGTCAATACCGCCGTCGCCAGCGCGCTCGTGGCGCGAGGGCCGGCACGATTCGTCGCGCTGGGTGGTGCGGTGGCGTGTGCGGGACTCGGCCCGGTGTGGTACTTGCTGGGCCCGGCGCCCACCGCCGGTCCGCCGATCCGGGTGGCGCTGGTGCAGACCGGTGTGATTGACGATGCGGCCGCCCGTGAGGCGGCCGGTGAGGTGATCACCGCAACCGTCGCGGGCCAGCGGCCGGACTTGGTGGTCTGGGGCGAAAGCAGCGTGGGGCAGGATCTGACCACACACCCCGAGGTCCTGGCCCGCCTGGTGGAGCTGTCTAGGCGGGTGGGTGCGGATCTTCTGGTCAACGTCGACGCGCCGGCACCCGGGGGCGGCATCTACAAGGCGGCGGTGCTCGTCGGCGAACACGGAGCACAGGGCAGTTACCGCAAAACCCGCCTGGTGCCGTTCGGTGAATACGTACCGCTGAGGCCGATTCTCGGCGGGATCACCCGGCACAGCAAGGCCGCTGCGGTGGACCGACGGCGCGGTCCCGGGCCGGTGGTGCTGCACGCTGGTCACCTCGCCATCGGACCACTGATCAGCTACGAGACGACGTTCTCCGATCTGGCCCGCCGCGACGCACTGCTCGGTGCCGAGCTACTGGTGTACCAGAGCTCCACCTCGACGTTTCAGGGCAGTTGGGCTCAACCGCAGCTGGCCGGTCAACCCGCGGTGCGTGCCGTCGAGGTGGGTCGCCCGGCGGTGCATGTCGGGTTGTCCGGCGACAGCTCGGCCTTCGATCCGCGGGGGCGCCGGCTGGCGTGGTGCCCGTCGGACTTCAGGGGTGTCGTCGTGGTCAGCGTTCCGTTGGGATCGACTGCCACGTTGTACCAACGCTTGGGGGACTGGGTGCCGCTGACGTCGGTTGTGGTGCTTGCGGGGTTTTTCAGCTATGGCCTGCTTGGGCGTCGTCGAATGCGCGCGTCCGTGACAGACTGCGTGGATGAATAGCAGACGGGTCGCCAAGGTTTCGTTGGCCGCCGCGGTGCTGATGGTGATGGTGGCGGTGGCCGGCGTCATCGTCTCCTTGGTGCTCAACGCGTTCTTTCTGGACAAGTACAACGCGTACGGCGAGGTGTCGATCCCGGGCTCGGGCAGCCTGCGGTTGCCCGCCGGGGAGGTCACCGTCAGCCTGCACACCCTGGTTATCGGCAGTACCGGTGGCGGTGGCCTGCCGGTGCCGCCGCTGGGCGTCACGATCAACCCGCCCGAGGGTGTCCCGCAACCCGTGGTGACCGAAAGCATCGGCAGCACAACGACAATCAACAACGACGCGCATGTGCGAGTGTGGCTGGCTCAGGTTCCGGTCGAGGGCACCTACACCATCACCACCGACGGCCAAGTCGGCGGATACATCAATCCGCGGTTGGCCTTCGGTCACCGGAGTTCCTACGGCTATCTGGTGTGGGTGTTCGTTGCCGTGTTCGTCGTCGGCTTGATCGATCTGACGCTGTCGGTGATCTGGCTGGCTCGCACCCGGCACAGGGTCGCCACCCCCGTCGTCTCGATGTCGGCCTACGAACCCACCGATGATGGAGTCAGCATCGAGCGACTCAAAACCATTGCAGCGCTGCGTGATTCTGGTGCGCTGACCCACGAGGAGTTCGAGGCCGAGAAACGACGGATCCTCGACGGGTACTAGCCCAACCACCGCGAGTGCGCGTGTTTGTACGCCGACACGCCGCTGCAGCCGGCATTTTGCGCGCGCTCACGGATCCAGGTTTAGTGGCCCCGGGCCACCCACTCTTCGTAGTGGACGATCTCGTCGCCGACGGTGGTGCTGTGACCATGGCCGGTATGCACGACGGTGTCACCGGGCAATGTGCCAAGGCGTTCGGATATCGACCGCAGAATCGTCGGGAAATCCGAGAACGAGCGGCCGGTCGCACCCGGCCCGCCGGAGAACAGGGTGTCGCCGCTGAACACCACGTCCAGCTCAGGGGCATACCAGCACACCGATCCCGGGGAGTGGCCCGGGGTGTGCAGCGCGCGTAATTCGGTTCCGGTAACGAGTAACGTCTCCCCGTCGGTGACGGCACGAAAGTCCTTGTCCGGGTGCGTCATCCGCCACAGCACGGCATCGCCGGGGTGCAGCAGGACGGGCGCGTCGAGCGCCGCAGCCAGTTCGGGAGCCACCGTCACGTGATCGTTATGGCCGTGCGTGCACACCACCGCCACCACATTGCGGCCACCGACGGCGTCGATGATCGGTGCCGCGTCGTGGGCGGCGTCGAAAACCACGACATCGGAGTCGTCGCCGACCAGCCAGATGTTGTTGTCGACTTCCCAACTGCCGCCGTCGAGTTCGAAGGTTCCGTGGGTAACGACGCGTTCAATGCAAGCCACTACAACACCACCACCGAGCGCAGCACCTTGCCGTCATGCATCTTGTGGAACGCTTGCTCGATGTCGCCGAGCCCGATCCGTTCGGAAACGAACCGCTCGAGCGGAAGCCGGCCCTGCAGGTACAGGTCGATGAGGGTGGGGAAGTCACGTTCGGGCAGGCAATCGCCGTACCACGACGACTTCAGCGCGCCGCCGTGGGAGAAGAAATCCAGCAGCGGCATCTCCAGGCGCATATCGGGAGTGGGGACACCCACCAGCACGACGGTGCCCGCGAGGTCGCGGGCGTAAAAGGCCTGCTTCCAGGTTTCGGGTCGGCCGACGGCGTCGATCACCACGTCGGCGCCAAAACCCCCCGTGAGGTCTCGAATGGTCTCCACGACGTTGAGTTCGCGGGCGTTGACGGTGTGGGTGGCGCCGAAGCTGCGGGCCCAGTCCAGCTTGGTGTCATCGGTGTCGACCGCGATGATCCGCTTGGCTCCGACCAGTGCGGCACCGGCGATCGCGGCATCGCCCACACCTCCGCAGCCGATCACCGCGACGGTGTCGTCGCGGCTGACCGCGCCGGTGTTGACCGCGGCGCCCAGGCCGGCCATGACCCCGCAACCGAGCAGCCCCGCGGCCGCGGGGTCGGCGGCGGGATCCACCTTGGTGCACTGGCCGGAATGCACCAGCGTCTTGTCGGCAAATGCCCCGATGCCCAGCGCCGGGGTGAGTTCGGTGCCGTCGGTCAGCGTCATTTTCTGTTCGGCGTTGAAGGTGTCGAAGCAGTACCGGGGCCGGCCACGTTTGCAGGCGCGGCACTGGCCGCAGACGGCGCGCCAGTTCAGGATCACGAAATCGCCCGGCTCGACGGTGGTCACCCCCGGCCCGACCGCTTCGACCGTGCCCGCGGCCTCGTGGCCGAGCAGGAACGGGTACTCGTCGTTGATGCCACCTTCGCGGTAGGTCAGGTCGGTGTGGCAAACGCCGCAGGCGATGATGTCGACAATGGCCTCGCCGGGCCCGGGGTCCGGGACGACGATGTCCACCAGCTCGACGGGCTCGCCCTTGTTGCGGGAAATCACACCGCGCACTGTCTGGGTCATGCGCTCTAACTTAATGCGCGGAACAACACACGGTCCGGTGTTCGGCGCGGGCGGGGCCGGCGGGCCGCTGCCGGGCCCGGTGTAGCGTCGCTGAACATGCGCGCCGGTGACGATGCGGAGCGAAGCGATGAGGTGGGGGCACGCCCCCACAAGTGGGAGGTACCCCCACCCGCTTGCGGGGGAGAGCGGCGGCACATGACCGAAGAGACCGAGACCGCCGAGGATTTCGGCAGCCGGATGATTGGGGTCATCGACAGCGCCGGCTTGGCGATCCTGGTCAGCGTTGGGCATCAGACCGGGTTGCTGGACACCATGGCCGGGCTTCCGCCGTCCACCAGCAACCAGATCGCCGAGGCGGCGGGACTGCATGAGCGCTACGTCCGGGAGTGGCTGGGCGGCATGACCACCGGGCGGATCATCGACTACGACGCCCAGACCGCGACCTACACGTTGCCCGCCCACCGCGCCGGCGTGTTGACCCGTGCGGCCGGGCCCGACAACCTCGCCGTGATCACCCAGTTCGTTTCGCTGCTCGGCGAGGTCGAACAACAGGTCATCCGCTGCTTTCGCGAGGGCGGTGGTGTGCCGTACAGCGAGTATCCACGCTTCCACAAGCTGATGGCCGAGGTGAGCGGTGAAGTGTTCGATCACGCGCTGATCGATGTGGTGCTCCCGCTGGTGGATGGCCTTCCGGAACGGTTGCGGTCCGGAGCCGACGTGGCCGATTTCGGCTGCGGCAGTGGTCACGCGGTCAACTTGATGGCGCGGGAGTTCCCCGCGAGCCGGTTCACCGGCATCGACTTTTCGGCCGAGGCCGTTGCTACCGGGACCGACGAAGCGGCCCGGCTCGGCCTGGAAAATGCGACCTTCGAAAACCACGATCTCGCCGAGCTGGACAAAGCCGAAACCTACGACCTCATCACCGCTTTCGACGCGATTCACGACCAGGCGCAGCCGGCCCGGGTGCTGAAAAACGTCTATCGCGCCCTGCGGCCCAACGGTGTGCTGCTGATGGTCGACATCAAGGCTTCCAGCCGGCTGGAAGACAATGTCGGTGTGCCGCTGAGCACCTACCTCTACACCACCTCGATGATGCACTGCATGACGGTGTCATTGGCTCTCGACGGGGCGGGATTGGGGACGGTGTGGGGCAGGCAGCGGGCCACCTCGATGCTTGCCGACGCCGGCTTTGACGAGGTCACTGTCGCCGAGATCGAGTCGGACGTGCTGAACAACTACTACATCGCCCGGAAGTGACCCGCCCAGCCGATGGCTGCCCTGAAGGCTCTCGACGACTGGCCGGTCCGTGCCGCCGCCGCCGCGGTGGTCGGACCCGGCGGGGTGCTGGCCACCCACGGCGACACCGCGCGCGTATTCGCGTTGGCGTCGGTGACCAAGCCGCTGGTGGCCCGCGCCGTGCAAATCGCCGTCGAAGAAGGTGTCGTCGACCTCGACACTGCAGCCGGCCCGCCCGGCTCCACGATCCGCCACCTGCTGGCCCACGCCTCCGGGCTGGCGATGCACTCCGGGCAGGCGCTGGCGCGGCCCGGAACCCGCCGGATCTATTCCAACTACGGCTTTACCGTGCTGGCCGAGACGGTGCAGCGGGAATCGGGCATCACGTTCGACCGCTATCTGGCCGAGGCGGTATGCGAACCCCTGGGCATGGCAACCACCCGGCTCGACGGTGGGCCCGCGGTCGCCGGGTTCGGGGCCACCTCGACGGTCGCCGACCTCGCGGCCTTCGCCGCTGACCTGCTGCGCCCGTCGACGGTCTCGACGCAGATGCACGCCGACGCGATCGCGGTGCAGTTCCCCGGCTTGGACGGGGTGTTGCCCGGATACGGCATCCAGCGGCCCAACGACTGGGGGCTGGGTTTCGAGATCAAGGACTCCAAATCGCCGCACTGGACGGGCAGCCGCAACTCGGCGCGCAGCTACGGCCACTTCGGCCAATCGGGCGGCTTTATCTGGGCGGATCCCGACGCGGACCGGGCGCTGGTGGTCTTGACCGACCGCGATTTCGGCCAGTGGGCACTGGATCGCTGGCCGGCGATTTCCGACCGTGTGCTGGCCGAGTACCACTGACAGGAAATGCACACTAGCGCAACATGGGCCTCACAAGGCACAATAGACACGCACGACACAAGAATTTCATGGCGGCATCCTGCTCGTCGGGTTCACCAGGTCGTTGGGGAAGACGTCCCTCGTGGAACCGAAGGAGCAGCAAGATGCGCGCGTCGAACCAATTCGCCGACGTGACGACGGGCGTGGTGTACATCCACGCGTCACCGGCGGCGGTGTGCCCGCATGTCGAGTGGGCGTTGTCGTCGACCCTGCAGGCCACGGCGAACCTGGCCTGGACACCGCAGCCGGCCATGCCCGGACAGCTGCGTGCCGTCACCAACTGGGTCGGACCAGTGGGGACCGGCGCCCGGCTGGCCAACGCGCTGCGTTCCTGGTCGGTGCTGCGGTTCGAGGTCACCGAGGATCCCAGCCCCGGAGTCGACGGCCAGCGGTTCAGCCACACCCCGCAGCTGGGCTTGTGGAGCGGATCGATGAGCGCCAACGGCGACATCATGGTCGGCGAGATGAGGCTGCGGGCGATGATGGCCCATGGCGCGGACACCCTTGCCGCCGAGCTGGATTCGGTGCTGGGGACGGCGTGGGACGAGGCGCTCGAGGCCTACCGCGACGGCGGTGACGCCGGCGAGGTGACCTGGCTCAGCCGCGGGGTGGGCTGAGGGCTCCTAGCTCACCGGCACCGAGACCGGCTTTGCCGACACCGGCATGTCGACATTGCCCTTGCATGCGCCGCTGGCGATATCGGTGTGGAAGACGCCGGTGAGGATTCCGTATTGGCCGGGTGTGTAGACCGTGATGGATTTCGCCGGGTCGTATTCGATGGTGCCGTCGGGGAGCAGGCAGTCCCATTGCCAGCTCATCTCGCGCACCCATTGGGAACCATTCCAGGTGAATTCGATGGATCGCGGCATGGATTCATTTTTCGGTGGGGGAGGGTCAGTCACCCTGGCGACACAGACGCCCGCCGAGCAGCTGGAGCTGATGGAGACGCTGGTCCGGTGGGCATATTCGGGTTGACCGGCCGCCATGGAGGTGCCGGTCTTCGCGTTGGCGGAGAGGGTCAGAATGTACTGCCCATCCCATGACGCGACTTCACCCGCGTGCGCCGACGGAGCCAGCCACAGCGCGGCGCTGAGGGACCCGGCCGCCACCGCAACGTGCGCGCCCTTGCGAAACCCCGACATCGTTCCTCCCTGGTCAGCGGGTTTGGCAAGGATGTCGCGTTCGGCGACCCGATCGTTACCCGGTGGGCCGCAGCACCGGCAGCGCGGCGGGCACCGCGGAGATCTCGGCCGGCAATGGGCAGGCGTAGTCGCCGTCGGCGTAGACGTTGATACCGGGGCACTCGACGGCGATGGTCTGGGCCCGTGCGGTGGTCACCTCGTCTAGCATGACGTGGGTGCCCTTGATCGCGGTCGGGAAGAAGCGCACCAGCCTGGTGCGCGATTCCGAAGCCACCATGGTGATGTCGAGCAGGCCGTCGCGGTGGTCGGCACCCGGGCAGATCAACAACCCGCCGCCGTAGCTGCGGGTATTGCCGAAGGCCGCCAGCGTCAGATCGGACTCGATCTCCGTGGTTCCGTCGAGCACCAACCGGAACGGCAGCGGCCGCAGCTGCGACAGTTCGGCCAGCATTGCGATGTAGTAACGCAGCCGGCCGTGCGGCCAGCTCATCCGGTTGGCCCGATCGGTGACCAGGGAGTCGAACCCGGTTGCCGCCACGGTGCCAAACCACTTGTGCGCGCCGTTTCGGTCGCAAATTCGGCCCAGGTCAGTGGTTTCCGTCCAGCCATCCACGACGATATCGGCGGCGGCCTCGGGATCCTTTGTGGGAATTCCGAATTCGCGTGCGTGGTCGTTGCCGGTGCCCGCCGGAATGATTCCCAGCGGAACATCAGTGCCGGCCAGCACTTGCAGCGCGTTGGAGATGACGCCGTCGCCGCCGGTGACCACCACGGCGTCGGTGCCCTTCTCGATTGCCGCGGCGACGAGATAGCGCGCATCCTTGGCGTTTTCACCCACGATCTCGATGACGTCCACGCCGCGGTGCCGCAGCCGGGCTATCGCGAGCCGCGCGGCGTGCACCGCGGCACCGTGCCCGGACAGGGGGTTGGTCAGCGCGGTCACCTTGCCGATCTCGCGCCGGCTCAGCATCACGGAATCAGCTTGCCGGGGTTGAGAATTCCGGCTGGATCCAGCGTCGCCTTGATCGCGCACAGCAGCCGCACGCCCAGATCGCCCACCTCCTGGCGCATCCACGGGCGGTGGTCGGCGCCCACCGCATGGTGATGGGTGATGGTTCCGCCGGTGGCCATGATGGCATCCGACGCGGCCTTCTTGGCGGCCAGCCATTGCTCGATCGGATTGCCCCGCTGTGCGGCGACGACGGTGAAGTACAGCGATGCGCCGGTGGGATACACGTGCGAGACGTGGCACATCACCAGTGCCGGGGTGCCCGATTCGGCCAGCGAGCCGGTGAGCGCGTCGGTGACCGCTGCCTTCAGCGCGGCAATGTTGGACCACGTGGTTGCGGTCTCGAGCGTCTCGCACAAAGCGCCGGCGGCCAGCAGCGAGTCGCGCAGATACGGCGCGGCGAACCGGCCGCGCTCCCAGGCCCGCGCCGGCCCCTCACCCAGCGATGTTCCGCCGTGGGCTGCCAGCACCGCGCGGGTCTCGGCGTGCCGGCTTTCGGCGTGTTCGGTGGTGCCCTCGAACACGGTGAGTCCCAGGCAGCCGCCGGTGATCTGGGCTTCGCCGATGGACTCGGTGGTGGCCAGGTTGACGCCGGTCTCGGCCTCGTCGGAAAGCCGGATGACGGTGGGTCCGGTGCCGGTTTGGGTGATGGCCCGCAGCGCCGCGACCCCGGTCGCGAAGTCGGGAAACGACCACGCCTCGTACCGGGTGGTCTCCGGTATCCGGTGCACCCGCAACCGAACTCGGGTGATCACGCCGAACACCCCTTCCGACCCGATCACCAGCTGGCGCAGGTCCGGGCCGGCGGCCGACGCCGGCGCTCGACCGAGATCCAGCACCCCGGCCGGAGTGATCATGCGCAGCCCCAGAACCATGTCGTTGAATCGGCCGTAGCCCGCCGAGCCCTGGCCGGACGAGCGCGTGGCCGCGAAACCTCCGATGGTGGCGTACTGGAAGCTCTGCGGGAAGTGCCCCAGCGAGAAGCCGTGTTCGCCGAGCAGGCGTTCGGCCTGCGGGCCGGTGACGCCGGCCCCCAATTCGGCCTCACCGGACACCTCGTCGATCCAGTGCAGCCGGTTGAAGCGCCGCAAGTCCAGCGAGATCACCGCGCCGAAGTCACCGCGGACCGGGTCAAGCCCGCCGACGACGTTGGTGCCGCCGCCGAACGGGACGACGGCAATGCCGTGTTCGGAGCAGTAGCGCAGGATGTCGGCGACGGTGTCCTCGCCGCCCGGGTCGCCGGGCAGCAACACCGCGTCGGGCGCGTCCTGGATACCGGTGTCCTTGCGGCGCAATATGTCTGGGGTGGACTTGCCGCCGGCGTGCAGCAACCGGTCACGGTCGGCGGTGCGGAAGTACTCGGCGCCGACGATGTTGGCCAGCCCGTCTTGATCCGCCGGCGACAGGGCGCACGGGCGTAACTTCACCTGGTCGGGCGCAAGCTCGACGTCAGCGGAGTCGGCCAGGCCCACAACTTGTTTCAGCAACGACCGGATGCCCTCGGAAAGGGGCTTGGCCGCGGCGGGATCTCCCCACGCGTTCCATTTCATCGGCGGAACGAGTTCCTCGAGGTGCGTCATGCGTTACAGTATTACATATGCTGTCAATCAGTAATGCTCCCTCGGATGCGGGCGAGCGCATCCTTGCGGCAGCGGCGAGCTGTGCGCTCGATTTTGGCGTCGACCGGGTGACGCTCGCCGAGATCGCCCGGCGCGCGGGCGTGAGCCGCCCGACCGTCTACCGCCGCTGGCCGGACACCCGGTCGATCATGTCGACGCTGCTCACCCGGCATATCACCGACGCGCTGAAAGACGTGCCGGTCGACGGGGACGACCGGGAGGCGTTGGTCAAGCAGGTGGTCGCGGTGGCCGACCGGCTGCGTCGTGACGAGCTGATCATGTCGGTCATGCACTCGGAGCTGGCCAGGGTGTACATCACCGAGCGCCTCGGAGCCAGCCAGCAGTTCCTGATCGAGGGGCTGGTGGCCCGGCTGAAGGTGGCACAGCGAGCGGGCAGCGTTCGCGCCGGTGACCCCCGCCAACTGGCGACCATGGTGCTGCTGATCGTCCAGTCGACCATTCAATCCGCCGACATCGTCAAGCCGGTCCTCGACTCCGAAGCCCTGGCCGCCGAACTCAGCTACACCCTGAACGGATACCTGTCCTGATGCCCAACTCGACCGCACTCAACGCCGCGCGCCGTCTCGCCGACCTGATGGCACTGGCCGACGGCGCGCCGCTCGACCTCGTCGTCATCGGCGGCGGCATCACCGGCGCGGGCATCGCCCTGGACGCCGCCTCTCGCGGCCTGCGGGTGGCCCTAGTGGAAAAGCACGATCTGGCGTTCGGCACCAGCCGGTGGAGTTCGAAGCTGGTGCACGGCGGCCTGCGCTATCTGGCGAGCGGCAACGTGGGCATCGCCCGGCGCAGCGCCATCGAACGCGGAATCCTGATGACGCGCAACGCTCCTCATCTCGTGCGCGCGATGCCGCAGCTGGTACCGCTGCTGCCGTCGATGGGTCGCACCAAGCGTGCGTTGGTGCGCACCGGGTTTCTCGCGGGCGACGCGTTGCGGATGCTGGCGGGTACGCCGTCGTCGACGCTGCCCCGGTCGCGCCGAATTACGGCCCGGCGCGTCGTGCAGATGGCTCCTACGGTGGCGCGTGCGGGCCTGGACGGCGGGCTGCTCGCCTACGACGGCCAGCTGATCGACGACGCCAGGCTGGTCATCGCGGTCGCGCGTACCGCCGCACAGTACGGCGCCCGGATCCTCACCCAGGTGGCGGCGTCACAGGCCACCGCCACCTCGGTGCGGTTGACCGACCGGCGCACCGGGCAGGCGTTCGACGTATCGGCCCGCGCGGTCATCAACGCCGCGGGAGTGTGGGGCGGGCACATCGATCCCACGCTGAGGCTGCGGCCCAGCCGCGGAACCCACCTGGTCTTCGATGCCGGCGCTTTCGGCAATCCGACTGCGGCGCTGACCATTCCGATTCCCGGTGAACTCAACCGCTTCGTGTTCGCCATGCCCGAGCAGCTGGGCCGGGTCTACCTCGGGCTGACCGACGAAGATGCTCCGGGCCCGATTCCCGATGTGCCACAACCGTCGCCGGAGGAAATCGGGTTCCTGCTGGACACGGTGAACACCGCGTTGCAAAGCCCGGTGGCGGCGTCCGACGTCGTCGGAGCCTACGCCGGCCTGCGGCCGCTGATCGACACCGGTGAAGGCCGCACCGCCGACGTGTCCCGCGACCACGCCGTCGTCGAGTCGCCGTCCGGGGTCATCAGCGTGGTCGGCGGCAAGCTGACCGAATACCGTTACATGGCCGAGGATGTGCTGAATCGCGCGATCGGCCTGCGGCGGCTGCCGGCCGCGGCTTGCCGCACTCGCAACCTGCCGCTGATCGGCGCGCCCGCCAACCCCGGGCCGGCCGCCGGCGGGCATGCGGGCCTGCCCGAATCGCTGGTGGCGCGCTACGGGGCCGAGGCGGCCAATGTCGTTGCCACGGCAAGCTGTGCGCGTCCCGTCGAGCCGGTCGCCGACGGCATCGACGTGACCCGGGCGGAGTTCGAGTACGCCGTGACCCACGAGGGCGCGTTGGATGTCGACGACATCCTCGATCGCCGGACCCGGATCGGTCTGGTGCCGCGCGATCGCGAGCGGGTGGTCAACGTCGCCGAGGAGTTCCTCGCCGAGGTTGGGTGAGCAGACGCAAAAGCCCCCGAAAACACCGGTTTTCGGGGGCTTTTGCGTCTGCTCGCGAGGGGTGGTGCGCTACAGGGGAATGTTCTTGTGCCGGCCGCGGCGTGCCGGCGCCTGGGCCAGCGCCTCGGTGAGCTTGCTGCGCGTGTGCGCCGGGTCGATCTTCTCGTCGACCACACCGATGTCGATCGCGCTGTCCACGCCACCGGCGATGCGCTCGTGCTCGGCGGCCAGCGCGTCATGCAGCGCTTCGCGCTCGTGATCGGGTGCCGCGGCCAGCTTCTTCTTGTGCAAAATGCCGACGGCTGCCTTGGCGCCCATCACCGCAACCTCGGCGTCCGGCCAGGCGAACACCTTGGTCGCGTTGAGCGAGCGGGAGTTCATCGCAATGTAGGCCCCGCCGTAGGTCTTTCGGGTGACCAGTGTGACCCGCGGAACGGTGCACTCGCCGAACGCGTGCAGCAGTTTGGCGCCGCGGCGCACCACGCCACCCCACTCCTGGTCGACCCCGGGCAGATAGCCGGGGACATCGACAACCACCACCAGCGGGATCCCGAACGCGTCGCACAGCCGCACGAAACGCGCTGCCTTCTCTGCGCTTTCGGAGTTCAGGCAGCCGCCCAGCCGCAGCGGGTTATTGGCCAGCACACCGACCGTGCGACCCGACAGCCGGCCTAGCCCGACCACCATCGACGGCGCCCAATTGGCCTGGAACTCGTCGAAAGGCACGTCCTGGTCGAGGATCGCGGTCACGATCGGACGCACGTCGTAGGCTCGCCGCGACGACTCGGGCAGCAACGCGTGAATGTCGGTGTCACCGGCCTCGGCCTTGCTGCGGTCGAAATGCCCTTGCTGGCAGAACAATCCGACCAGCCGGCGACCGCGCTGGTAGGCGTCGAGCTCGTCGTCGGCGACGATGTGGCACACCCCGGACTTCTTGTGGTGGGTCTCTGGACCACCGAGCGACGCCATGTCCACGTCCTCGCCGGTGACGCTGCGCACCACGTCGGGCCCGGTGACGAACACCCGGCTTTCCGGCGCCATCACGACGACGTCGGTCAGCGCCGGTCCGTATGCGGCGCCGCCGGCGGCGAAGCCCACGACCACCGAGATCTGCGGAATGTAGCCGGAGGCGCGGATCATGGCCTCGAAAACCTGCCCGACCGCATGCAATGCCCGCACGCCTTCGGCCAGCCGCGCGCCCCCCGAGTGCCAGATGCCCACGATCGGGCTCTGCTCCTCGATGGCGGTGTCGTAGGCGTCGACGATGTGCGCGCAGCCCTCGACACCCATGGCACCACCCATCACGGTGCCGTCCGTGCAGAACCCGATGGTGCGCACACCGTTGACGGTGCCGGCCGCCGCCAGCACCCCGGAGCGGTCACGCTCATGCAGCAGCTGCACGCTGCCGTCGTCGAAGAAATTGCTCAGCCGCAGCAGTGGGTCGCGGGGGTCGAGCGATTCGCCAACCGCCTCGGGGGCCATGAGTGTCATCGCAGGTCTCCTGTTCCGGTGGTGCCGCGGGGGTGGTGGCGCTAGTACCGCCCAAAGGCAATCGCCACATTGTGGCCGCCGAATCCGAACGAGTTGTTGATCGCGTACCGGTAATCACCGGGCCGCGGCTTACCCGCCACCACGTCCAAATCGATCTCCGGGTCGAGGTTTTCCAGATTCAGTGTCGGGGGGATCACCTGATCCCGCAACGCGAGCACGGTAAGGATCGATTCGACCGCCCCGACCGCTCCCACGGAGTGGCCGAGGGCGGACTTGGGCGCATACACCGCCGGCCTGTGGCCGGCCAGGGCGAGGTTGATGGCCCTGCCCTCGGCCAGGTCGCCGACCTGGGTGCCGGTGGCATGCGCGTTGACGTGGTCGATGTCGCCCGGGGTGAGGCCCGCGAGCTGGATCGCCCGCGTCATCGCGTGCCCGGCGCGTTCGCCGTTGGGGTCGGGCGCCACCATGTGGTAGCCGTCGGAGGTGATGCTGGCGCCCATGATGCGCGCCAGGATGTTGGCGCCGCGCGCCTTGGCGCTCTCCTCGGTCTCGATCAGCAGCAGGGCGCCGGCCTCGCCGAACACGAAGCCGTCGCGGTCTCGGTCGAATGGCCGGCAGGCGCCGGCGGGGTTGTCGTTGTTGGTGGACATCACGATGCGCATCTGGGCGAACCCAGCAATCGGCACCGCCTCGATCCTGGTCTCCACGCCACCGCAGATGGCGGCGTCGGCCTCACCGAGAACGATCTGTTGCCAGGCGCGGGCGACGGCTTCCGAACCGGATGCGCAGGCCGACACCGGCGTCATCACCCCCGCCTTGGCGTGCCGCTCGAGTCCCACCGCGGCGGCCGCGCCGTTGGGCATGTACTTCTGCACGGCCAGCGGCGACACCGCCTTCATACCGCGAGCACGCATGTCGTCGTAGCTAAAGACCAGTTCCTCGGCCGAGCCCAGCCCGGTGCCGATCGACACCATCAATCGGTTGGTGTCGATCTCGGGCGAGCCGGCGTTCTCCCAGAGGCGCCGGCTCAGCACGGTGGACATCCGCTGCAGATAGCCCATCCGGCGCAATTCGATCCGCGTCAGCTGGTGATCGAATTCCTCCAACAGATGGCCGCCGATGCGCACCGGCAGGTCGAACTGCTCCACGAACGGGTCGTCGAGGGTACGGATCCCGCTCTGGCAGTCCAGCAACAACTTCCACGTGGTCTCCGCGTCGGTTGCCAATGCCGTCGTCATGGCAACGCCGGTGACAACGACATCGGGAAAGGCTTTCCCGGTAACCAGCTCCGTCATCGGTGTTGTCAACGTTCCTTCCGTGCTTGTCCGGCTCGCCCCCGCAAGCGGGGGGACGCCCACCTCGGGCCGCGCTGCCCGCGATGTCGTGCTTTAGTAACGCCCGAACGCGAGCGCCACATTGTGGCCGCCGAAACCGAACGAGTTGTTGATCGCGTAACGGAAATCGCCGTAGCGGGGTTCGCCCGCGACGATGTCCAGGTCGATCTCGGGATCCGGGGTTTGGTAGTTCAGGGTGGGTGGGATGACCCCGTCGCGCAGGGTCAGCACCGTGAGCACCGCCTCGAGCGCGCCGACGGCGCCGATCGAGTGGCCCAGCGCCGACTTCGGCGCATACACCGCGGCCCGCTCGCACCCGGCGACCCGGATGGCGTTGGCCTCCGCGGAGTCGCCGATCGGCGTCGCCGTCCCGTGCGCGTTGACGTGGTCGACGTCCGCCGGCGACAAGCCGGCCAGTTCCAGCGACCGCGCCATCGCCCTGCCGGCGCGCACACCGTCGGCCGCGGGCGCCACCATGTGGAATGCGTCCGAGGTGATGCCGGCACCCAGCAACCGGGCCAGCGGCTTGGCGCCGCGGGCCTTGGCGTGCTCCTCGGTCTCGATCAGCATGAGCGCCCCGGCCTCGCCGAACACGAAGCCGTCGCGGTCCTTGTCGAACGGGCGGGACGCGCCCTCGGGATCGTCGTTGCGGGTCGACATGGCTCGCATCATGGAGAACGCCGCGATGGGCAGCGCCTCGATGGGACCCTCCACACCGCCGCAGACCGCGACATCCGCATCGCCCATGACGATCTGGCGCCACGCGTGCGCGATCGCCTCCGCGCCCGACGAACAGGCCGACACCGGGGTGATCACCCCGGCGCGGGCCCCGAGCTGCAGACCCACCACGGCCGCGGCGCCGTTGGGCATGATCATCTGCACGGCCAGCGGGGACACCTTGCGCGGCCCGCCCGCGTTCATCAGCTCGTAGCTTTCGACGATCCGCTCGGCGCCGCCCAGACCGGTGCCGACGACGACGGTGAACCGATCCGGATCGACCTCCGGGGTGCCGGCTGCCTGCCACAGCTGACCGCTGAGCAATTTGCCCATCCGCTGGACGTAGGACATGCGGCGCATGTCAAGGCGGCCCATGTGGTTGTCGATCGGATCCTTGAGGTGCCCACCGATTTTGACGGGCAGGTCCCACTTGGCGACGAACTCGTCTTCAAGGACGCGGATGCCGCTCTCGCCGGCCAAAAGTCCCTTCCACGTGCTCTCGATGTCCGGCGAGATCGACGTCGTCGCGGTGACGGCGGTTACCACGACGCTGGGGTAACCACCATTGGCAGTGGAAGGTTTGGTCACTTGCTTTCTGCTTCCAGCCTCGCCTTGACGTTGGCAACGGCCTCGGGGTTCTCCGACTCGAGCTTGGCGCGCAGCGCCTCGGCGGCCTCGGGGTTCTCTTCCTCGAGCTTCTGGATGTAGGCCACCACGTCACCGACGGTGCGCAACCCGGCCAGATCCTCGTCGGGAATCTTGACGCCGTACTTGTCCTCGGTCTGCACGGCGATCTCGACCATCGACAGCGAGTCGATGTCCAGGTCGTCGACGAACGACTTCTCCGGGGTGATCTCGGACGGCTCGATGCCGGTGACTTCTTCGATGATTTCGGCGATACCGGCGATGATTTCTTCCTGAGTGACGGCCACAGTTGCTTCCCTTCGTGTTGTGTGCAAATCGAACTGACGTGCCTTGGTGCTTCTGGGCAAGCCGGCGATTACAGGTTTGCCAACTCGTCCAGATCTGCGGGTGACTTGACGGCGTGCGTCGGAACCCCCCGAAGTTCGCGTTTGGCGATGCCGCTGAGGGTGCCCGCGGGGGGGAACTCCACGATCGCCGTGACATTGTGCTCCCGCAGCGTTGCGGTGCACAGGTCCCAGCGCACCGGCTGGGTGAGCTGAGAGACCAGCGTCGTAATCGCCGCCGCCGCGGACGGGACCGGCTTTCCGTCGCGGTTGGACAGCAGCGTGGCGGTGGGCTCGGCGGTCGCCACGTTGGCCGCTGCAGCCGCGAAGCCTTCGAGGGCCGAAGCCATGAACTCGGTGTGGAACGCGCCAGCGACACCCAACGCGCGCACCCGGGCCTTGGCCGGGGGGTCTTCGGCGAGCTTCTCCAATGACGTGAGCCGGCCGGCGGCGACGATCTGGCCGGCGGCGTTGCGGTTGGCCGCAACCAGGTCGAGCTGCTCGAGGCGGCTCAGCACCTCGGTCTCGTCACCGCCGAGCACCGCGGACATCCCGGTCGGCTCGGTGGCGCACGCCTTGGCCATCTCGGCGCCCCGGGCGGCGGCCAGCGTGACCGCGTCGTCGGCGGCCAGCACACCGGCGATCGCGTAGGCCGCGATTTCACCGACGGAGTGGCCGGCCACGATCATCTTTGCAGCGACGTTTGTGCCGTCGAGCGCGCCTCGCCTGGTCAGCTCGTGGTGGGCCAGCAGCGTGGTCGCGACGATCAAGGGCTGCGCAATCGCGGTGTCGGTGATCTCCTCGGTCGACGCGGTGGTGCCCAGCCGTGCCAGATCCAGGCCACAGGCCTGCGACCACGCCGCGACCCGGGCCGCCGCGCCGGGCAGATCCAGCCACGGCGCCAGCATTCCCTCGGTTTGCGAACCCTGTCCGGGCGCGAGCAACGCAATCACGTGTCTAAGAGAACACTGTGGAAACGGTTTTGCGCGGTCTAACAGATTATGAACCTCGTCTTAGGTTTTTGTATACACCCCACAAAACATCCCCCTAAGCTACGTGTTTGAGATCGGTCCGCGACCTGTCATCTCGATCACTATCCGCTCGTAGGGTCGCTACCAGCCGCCTGGAGCCCCGCTGAGTGGGAGCGGACGCTGGGGCGGCGCGCTGTTTCCGACGTCCACATGATGCGTTGGATGATGCGTCGGATAGTTGAGTTGGCCCACGGTCGCCGCCACCCGCAGGACGTAGGCGTCCCGCGGCTGGGTGGGATCGCGGCCGGTGAAGTCGGTGATGCGTTTGAGTCGGTAGCGGACGGTGTTTGGATGAACGAACAACTTCCTGGCACAGGCCTCAATCGCACCGCCACAATCCAAGTACGCATCCAGTGTCTCGATGAGCGTGGGCCCGGCATCGGCCAGCGGACGCATGACGTCGGTGTGCAGCGCCACGATCGCCGATGCGTCCCCCATCAGGGCGCGTTCCGGCAGCAGTTCGCGGGCCAGCACCGGCCGCGGCGCGGCGCGCCAGCCGGCGACGGCGTTCATCCCGGAAATCGCCTCACTGGCGCTGTGGTAGGCCGCGGTGAGCATGGGCGCCGTCGGCCCGATCACCACCGGGCCGTCGGAGAAGGCATCCAGCAGGTCCTTGGAGAACTTCTCGGTCGGCGACAACTGGCCGGACACGATCGCCACCAACCAGGTGCCGTGCACGTCGGTGAGGGCCGCGCGGCCATGGCGAGCGGCGATGTCGCGGACCACCTGGCTGGCGCGTTCGCTGCTGACAACCGGGCCGTTGGAGCTGTCACGCCCGGGCGCCGGGATGCCCACCACCACCGTCGCCGGGGCGGTCGTGTCCCAGTTCAACGCGGCCGCCCGGGACAGCAGCTCGGGGCCGGTGTCGCCGCGCACCACCGCATCGACGACGCTGGCCTCCATCCGGCTGTCCCAGGTGCCGCGCGCCTCGGCCGCATCGGCATAGGCGGTGGCGGCGGTGAATGCCAGGTCGCGGCTGTACTTCAAGATGCCCACCGTGAGCGCGGTCAGCTGTTCCTCGGAGCGGGCCAGCAAGGGCACCACCTCTTCGAAGAACTCCATGGTGACCCGCACCATGTCCACCGTTTGGCGCAGCGCGATCCGCCGGGTCAGGTCCTGGGGCACCAGTTCGAACGCCTGCGCGGTGTAGCTGACGTTGCTGTGCGGGTCACGCATCCACTCCACGAAGTTCACCACCGCCGTCTGCACCACCAGCGCGACGCTGGCGCGCTGGGAGGCTTCCAGCTCGGCGAAGAACGGCAATCGTTCCTGCATGGCCGAGACCGCCTCGGTGGCCAGCCGGCCCGAATACTGCTTTAACCGTCGCAGCAGGGAATCGGGCACGGTGTCGAGCAGTTCCAGCGGCGACCCGAGCGGGGCGAATTGGTTGTTGGTCACGCCTAAAAGCTACGCGCGATTTCTGGAAGTTCCTACTAAGCGAGCCGAGCGCGCTACGCCCCGGCGCCGGGATCGGAGGATTGCTTCCGCGCGGCCCGCACGTCGTCGATCCGGTAGTGCCGAGCGGCGGCGACCGGCACCGACGGGTCGATCGCGCCGTCGCGGGCCAGCGCCTGCAACACCGCGACCACCTGCGACTCGGCGTCGGTGTTGAAGTAGCGCCGGGCCGCGGGCCGGGTGTCGGAGAAGCCGAACCCGTCGGTGCCCAGGGTCAGATAGGTGCCGGGCACCCACGGCCGGATCTGCTCGGGGACCGCGCGCATCCAGTCCGATACGGCGATCACCGGGCCGCGCGCGTGCTGCAGCGCGGTCGTCAGGTAGGGAACGCGAGCCGGCCGGTCGGGGTGGCGCAGCCTGTCGGTCTCGATGGCCACGCCGTCGCGGTTCAACTCGCCCCAACTGGTCACCGACCACACGTCGGCGGCCACGTCCCAGTCGGCGGCCAGCATCTGCGCCGCCCGCAGCGCCTCGGGCATCGCCACCCCGGAGGCCAGGATCTGCGCGGCGTTGGCGCGCTGCTCCGTGGCCGCGTGGTAGCGGTAGATGCCGCGCAGCACGCCCTCGGGATCGAAGTTCTCCGGCTCGGGCGGCTGCGCGTACGGCTCGTTGTAGACGGTGATGTAGAAGAACACGTTCTCCGGGTTCGGCCCGAACATCCGGGCGAGCCCGCTTTCGATGATGTAGGCGATCTCGTAGGCGAACGCGGGGTCATAGGACACCACCGCCGGATTGGTGGCGGCCAACAGCAGTGAGTGGCCGTCGGCGTGTTGCAGACCCTCGCCGGTCAGCGTGGTCCGGCCCGCGGTGGCCCCGAGCACGAACCCGCGCGCCATCTGATCGGCCGCGGCCCAAAGGCTGTCGCCGGTGCGCTGGAACCCGAACATCGAATAGAAGATGTAGACCGGGATCATCGGCTCGTTGTGCGTGGCATAGGAGGTGCCGACCGCGGTGAACGACGCCGTCGAGCCTGCCTCGTTGATGCCCTCGTGCAGGATTTGTCCGGTCTCGCTTTCCTTGTACGCCAACATCAGGTCGGCGTCGACGGCGGTGTACAGCTGGCCCAAACGGTTGTAGATCTTCAACGACGGAAACCACGAGTCCATCCCGAAGGTGCGGGCCTCGTCGGGAATGATGGGAACAATTCGGTGACCAATCTCCTTGTCCCGCAACAATTCTTTGAAGGTGCGGACCACCGCCATGGTGGTGGCCACCTCCTGGTGTCCGGATCCCTTCTTCAGCGGGGCATAGACGCTGCGCCCGGGCAGGGTCAGCGCCTTGGCCTTGGTCCGGCGCTCGGGCACGAAGCCGCCGAGGGCGCGGCGACGGTCGAGCAGATACCGAATCTCCGGGGCGTCCGGGCCGGGGTGGTAGTAGGGCGGCAGGTAGGGGTCTTCCTCCAGCGCGGCGTCGCTGATCGGAATCCGCATGGCGTCCCGGAAATACTTGAGGTCTTCGAGCGCAAGCTTCTTCATCTGGTGGGTGGCGTTACGGCCCTGGAAGTGCGCGCCCAGCGAATAGCCCTTGATGGTCTTGGCCAGGATCACCGTTGGCTGTCCCTTGTGCTCGACGGCCGCGCGGTAGGCGGCATAGACCTTGCGGTAGTCGTGGCCGCCGCGCTTGAGGTTCCAGATCTCCTGGTCGGTCATGTTGGCCACCAGCGCCTTGGTGCGCGGGTCGCGCCCAAAGAAGTGGTTGCGCACATAGGCGCCGTCGTTGGCCTTGTAGGTCTGGTAATCACCGTCGGGCGTGGTGTTCATCAGGTTCACCAGCGCGCCGTCCCGATCGGCGTGCAGCAGCGCGTCCCATTCACGGCCCCACACCACCTTGATGACGTTCCAGCCGGCGCCGCGGAAGAACGACTCCAGCTCCTGGATGATCTTGCCGTTGCCGCGCACCGGGCCGTCCAGGCGCTGCAGGTTGCAGTTGACCACGAAGGTCAGGTTGTCCAGGCCCTCGAGTGCCCCGATGTGCGCCAGGCCGCGGCTCTCCGGCTCGTCCATCTCGCCGTCGCCCAGGAAACACCACACGTGTTGGTCGGAGGTGTCCTTGATACCGCGGTCATGCAGGTAGTGGTTGAACCGCGCCTGGTAGATGGCGTTCATCGGGCCCAAACCCATCGACACGGTGGGGAATTCCCAGAAGTCGGGCATCAGCCGCGGGTGCGGATAGGACGGCAACCCGCCGCCGGCGTGGCTGCGTTCTTGGCGGAAGCCGTCGAGTTGGTCGGCGGTGAGCCGGCCCTCGAGAAAGGCGCGGGCGTAGATCCCCGGTGAGGCGTGGCCCTGAATGAACACCTGATCGCCGCCGCCCGGATGCGACTTGCCGCGGAAGAAGTGGTTGAAACCGACCTCGTAGAGCGCCGCAGACGATGCGTAGGTGGAAATATGGCCACCCACGCCGGCACCCGGTCGTTGCGCGCGGTGCACCATGATCGCCGCGTTCCACCTGATCCACGTCCGGAAGCGACGTTCGACTTCCTCGTCGCCGGGGAACCAGGGCTCCAGCTCGGTCGGGATGGTGTTGACGTAGTCGGTCGAGGTCAGCGCCGGCAGCGCCACCCGCTGCTCGCCCGCGCGTTCCAGCAGCCGCAGCATCAGGTAGCGCGCGCGCGACGGCCCGGAGCGCGCCAGCAGCTCGTCAAACGACTCCAGCCACTCCGACGTCTCCTCGGGATCGATGTCGGGCAAATAGGACGCCACACCTTCGCGGATCACCCGAACACGGTCGGGTTCGCTTGCGCTGCTTGGGTTTTTGGCCTGACTCTGGCGCGCGAACTGGGTGGTCAACGCACTGCTCCTGTAGTTGGCGGGCGATCCGGCGGGTGGTCGTCTCCTATCGTGCCGCACCGATGACCCGGGCGGATAGCCGCCGTCCGGTCGCTACCGACGTTCGCGGGTCCGGACCGCCCGCCGAAATCGGTGCCGCGACCCGGTAACGTCATGAGCCGTGCTCATCGGATGGCGCGCCGTCGCTCGCCGGCACGGGGGGGAGTTCCCCAGGCGAGGTGCCCTGGCGCTGGGCTGTAGTGCGGTGCTGTTCATGGTGATCGTGGGGTGCACCGCCGTCACCGAAGGCACGGCCACGCCGGACACCAACGTCGCCCCCGCCTACCGGTCGTCGGTGTCGGCGTCGGTGTCGGCTTCGTCGGCGACGTCGCGCGTCCGGGAGTCCCAGCGGCAACAATCGCTGACCACCAAGGCGATTCGCGGCTCCTGTGACTCGCTTGCCACCACCAGCAAGGACGCCATCGACAAGGTGAACACCTTCGTCGCGGCGTTCAACGCGGGCCGTAACACCGGCCCGACCGAAGGCCCGGCCATCGAGGCGCTCACCAACAGCGCGTCGGCGGTTGCCGGCAGCCTCAACGAAGCGCTATCGGCACCGTTGCGCGACGCGCTCAACGCGTACACCGACGCGGCCCGCGCGGTGGCCAACGCCATCGGCACGCACGCGTCGACCGGGGAGTTCAACAGGCGGGTCGATCGGCTCAACGACACCAAGACAAAAGCGCTGAAACTGTGCATGCCCTACTACTGAGCCGGCGCGACGGGCCCGGTTGTGGTTGTGCGACGATAATTGCCATCGCACGTCGTGTGGTTGCGTAAGGGAGGTTCAACGGTGGTCGCGGCGGATCACGGCCCCAGCTACGCGCGCAAGCTGGGCATCCAACGAGACCAAGTTGTCCAGGAGTGGGGCTGGGACGAGGACACCGACGACGACATCCGCGCATCCGTGGAGGAAGCCTGCGGCGGCGAACTGCTCGACGAAGACGCCGACGAGGTCATCGACGTCGTGCTGCTGTGGTGGCGTGACGGCGACGGGGACCTGGTGGACACCCTGATGGACGCGATCGGCCCGCTCGCCGAAGACGGTGTGATCTGGGTGCTGACGCCCAAGACCGGCCGGCCAGGCCACGTGCTGCCCGCCGAGATCGCCGAGGCGGCCCCGACCGCTGGCCTGATGCCGACCTCCTCGGTCAACCTCGGCGACTGGAGCGCCAGTCGGTTGGTGCAGCCGAAGTCTCGAGCCGGGAAGCGCTGATGCTGGACGTCGGAGCGGTCGCTCCCGACTTCACGCTGCGCGACCAGAATCAGCAGCCCATCACGCTGCGCGGCTACCGCGGTGCCAAAAACGTGCTGCTGGTGTTTTTTCCGCTGGCGTTCACCGGGATCTGCCAGGGCGAGTTGGACCGGGTGCGCGATCACCTGCCCGAGTTCGACAACGACGACAGCGCGGTGTTGGCCATTTCGGTGGGCCCGCCGCCGACCCACAAGATCTGGGCGACCCAGAGCGGGTTCCTGTTTCCGGTGTTATCGGACTTCTGGCCGCACGGCGCGGTCAGCCAGGCCTACGGCGTGTTCAACGACCAGGCGGGCTATTCCAACCGCGGGACCTTCGTGGTCGATCGTTCGGGGATCATCAGGTTCGCCGAAATGAAGCAGCCGGGTGAGGCCCGAGATCAGCGGCTGTGGACGGACGCGTTGGCGGCCCTGAGAGGCTGAGCGGGCCCGTTTGGGTGCTTGGTCCGCGGGCGTGTAGCCTGCGGCGGGCATGGGGCGCGTAGCTCAGTGGTAGAGCTCTGGTCTTACACACCAGCGGTCGGCGGTTCGATCCCGTCCGCGCCCACCGGCTATGCGGGCGCCCGCTTTGTCGGTGACGAGCGGATATGGCAGTGTCGTGGGCGTGGGCGAGGTACCCGGCTTTCAGAGCGAGAGCGCGGCGGGACGGTCGGCACCGCCGGTGCGGCCACTGTCGTCGGACCAGCAGCCAGCGACCAAGGCGGACCTGTATGCCGCGGTGGATGCGATGCGCGCCGACATGCGTGAACTACTCGAGAAGATCAGCGCGCTGATCCAGGAGGCGACCCAGAAGTAGGCTGGCGCCCGCGGCCTAGACGATCCGCCAGCCCCGTCGCGCGCGAAACCGCATGTCCCACAAGTACAGTCGGTAGGTGAGGATCCACGCCCCGTGCGGAATCAGCCGGTCGGCCAGCCGCAACACCGCCAGCAGCCGGTCGAACCGGCGCTGCTGGGTCCGCGACCAGTCCAGCCGCATCATCGCGCGGAACTCCGGTGCCAGGAACCCCGTCGTCGCGAACAGGTTGAATGGCCCGGCCAGCGCCCGCAACGGCCACGGCAGAAACGCCACCGAGGCGACCCCGCGAAGATGCTCGCGCACCGGCGGGTCGATCCGCAGCTCATCAAGCGAACGCTTCCAGTAGTCGTCGAAGGCGACCCGATCCGGCGGCCACATCCGCTCCGGCACCTGCAGCGTGGTGCCCAACCGTCTGGCGTCCCGGTAGACCGCGTCGGCGCTGGCGTCGTCGAGTGGGCCATACAGGAACTCGTGCTGCTCCACGAAGTAGCGGTACAGACAGGCGGCCACCCACAGTTGCAGCTTGGGATCAAACGCGTTGTAGGACACCGGGCTTGACGGGGTCGACCGAACTTGCCGGTGCACCAGGTCGACGGCGCCGCGGATCAGCGAGCGATCGGTCGCCGTCCCGATGGTCGCCGCCGCCAGGTAGGTGCCGGTGGTGCGGGCCCGTTTGAACGGATGCCGGTAGACGTTGCCGCTGTCCACCGGGCTTTCCAGCACGCCATAGCCGACGCCGGGCAGCGACAGCTGCATGATCACGTTCGCGGCCGGCAACAACAACCCGGCCGGGTTCACCAAGTCGACGACCCGGGTTGCGGGCCGCTTCATCGCGGATCCTGCCCCACGGGTTCGAGTACACCACGTTTGAGACGCTGCCGGGGTGTTTGCGTCGACACGGCGGCCCCTGCCGGTTGGGCTGGCCGTTACCGCCGGCGGCCGTAGCGGTCGGCGAGCCTTTCTTCGACGGTCATCGGCTGCTGCGGCGCCGGCCTGTGCCGGCGGCGTACACGCAGCTCGGAATAGCCGAAATAGGCCAATCCGATCGGCGCCAGGATGCCGAACGAGATCCACTGGATGCCGTAGGACAGAAACGGCCCGGCATCCAGGTGCGGCAGGCCGATCGGTCGCAGCCCCCCGGGTTGGCCTTCGACCAATTGCAGGTAGGAGCCGGCCAGCGGGACGCGCATCAACGCCGCGATCTGTCCGGTGTTGATCGAATAGACCTGCTGGACGCCGTCCCTGGAGAATGATTGCTTGCCCCCGGGTTCGGAGTCGCGGAGCCGCGCCGTGATGGTCACGGTCTGATCCGGCGGGCGGGGGATCGGCGGTACCCGCGAGCCCGGCTCCGGGCGCAGGTAGCCGCGGTCGACCAGCACGGTGGGTCCGTCGTCGACGACGAATGGTGCCAGCACCTCGAACGCCTGCTCGCCCTCGACGACGCGCAGCCGGGCCAGCACCTGCACGTCCGGCAGGTAGCGCCCGGTAGCGGTGACCCTGCGCCACTGCGCCTGGGGAGCGGACGAATCCTGTTGCGGCAACAGTGTTGTCAGCGGCACCGGCGGGCTGTTGAGCGACTGTTGGATCTGCTGGTTCTCCCGCGAGGTCTTGGTGCTCTTTCCCAGCTGCCACGGCGCCAGCACCGTGAGGCACAGGTAGCTGAACGCGACGACGACCAGGCCCAGCGCCAGCCAGCCCGGCCGCAGCAAAAATCCCAGCCGACGCATCAGCCGTCGCCGCTTCGCGCCAGTTGTTGGTCGACCCAGTCGTGTAGGCCGGGCAGGGCGGCCTCGATGACGGCGAAAACCTCCTCGAAGTCCTCGTGATCGCCGTCATAGGGATCCGCGACGTCGAGGGGATGCGCACCGCAACGCGGATCGAAGGAGCGCAGCATCCGGATCCGGGCGTCCTCGACCCCGAGCTGGCGCAACATCCACACATGGTTGCGGCCCAGCGCCACCACCAGATCGGCCGTCAGGTGATCGGCGGCCAGCTGTGCGGCCCGGTGCTCGGTGGGGTAGCCGTGGGCGCGCAGCACCCGGGTAGCCCGCGGGTCGGCGCCGTTGCCCACATGCCAGTTGCCGGTGCCCGCACTGCTCACCCGCACCCGGTCGGACAGACCACGCCGGCGCAGCTGGTCGGCGAACATCTTCTCGGCCATCGGCGAGCGACAGATGTTGCCGGTGCAGACGAACGTGACATGCAGCGTTTTCGAGCTACACACCCAGTGCCCTCCGCAGCTCATCGACCGTCGCGACATGCGTCACGCCGCTGACGTGACCCGAGCCGGTAAAGTCGGCCTGCCCGTAGCCCCAGCCGACGACGACCGCGTCGATGCCGTGCGCGGCCGCGCCGTCGACGTCGTGGCTGCGGTCACCGACCATCAGCACGCGCTCGGGCAGCGGCTGCAGCTGCGCGAGCGCGTGGGCCAGCACGTCGGTCTTGCTGTGCCGTGAGCCGTCGGGGGCGGCCCCGGCGATGACGTCGAAATGCTGCTCCAGGCCGAAGTGGGCGAGGATGCGCCGTGCGGTCGGCTCTAGCTTGGAGGTCGCCACCGCCAGCCGGACGCCGGCCGCTCGCAGATCATCCAGCAGTGGCCCGATCCCGTCGTACAGGCTGTTCATCGCCCAGCCCCGGGTGCCGTAGTCGGCGCGGAAGGCCGCGATCGCGGCGTCGGTGTGCTCGCCGAGCCGCAGCGCATGGAATGTTTCGTCCATCGGCGGGCCGACGATCTGTGCGGCCAGGTCACCGTCGGGCACGGGCACCCCGATGCGGCCAAGTGCGTGGCAGAAGCTGGCGACGATCCCGTCGGCCGAATCCGTGAGGGTGCCGTCGAGATCGAAAATCACCAGCTGAGGCGGGCGATCGGCGGCACCCGATGCCGCCCGCCCCCGCGCGTCGGGAGGGCGAGGGCAATCGGCTGCGTGCTCGGTCGTGTCGGTCACGATGCCATTGTCGTTGATGCGGCGCTGGTGCGAACTCCCAGGCGACGGGTACCTGTCGGCCCACCGGCCAATCGCGGCGAACTGCGCTGACCCGCGGCCCGCACCAGGTATTTTCGTGGTCAGCGAGTCGCCGCCGACCTCGGCCGGCGAGCCATCACCCGATGGCCCGGCCGACGAAGGGATCCGCCGATGACGTATCTGAGCGCGCAACCGCACCTGATGGCTGCGGCGGCCGCGGAGGTCGCGGGCATCGGTTCGGCGATCGACGAGGCCACCGCGGCCGCGGCCAGCACGACCACCGGTGTGGCGGCGGCCGCCGCCGATGACGTGTCCGCGGCCACCGCAAGGCTGTTCAACACCTTTGCCCGGGAGTGTCAGGTGGTGCTGGCGCAGGCGGCGGATTTTCATCGCGAGTTCGCCCGCGCACTGCTGGCCACCCAGGGTGCCTACCTGGCGGCGGAGGTGGCAAACGTGGGGGCGGTGAACGCCGGCGGCGCCGTGAGCGCGGTGACGTCGCCGGCAGCGGCCCAGCCGCTGGTGGCGCTGGCCATGGGTGGGACCGCAAACCCGACGCCCACAACCGCCTACGTCGACGCGGTCAACTCGCTGTTCATCCAACGCAGCGCGCCCGGCGCCATTCCGCAAGCCCTCGCCACGCCGGCAGCGCTGTACCCGGTGACCGGTGTCAGGGATTTGGTTTTCGACATGTCGGTGCGGAATGGCGTCAGCGTTCTCGACACCGCGATCAACGCGCAACTCGCCGCCGGCAACCACGTCACCGTCTTCGGCTACTCCCAAAGCGCCGTCATAGCCTCTCTGGAGATGCGGCAACTTGCCGCCTTGGGTCCCAACGCTCCGAGCCCTGCAGAGCTCGATTTTGTGCTGATCGGTAATCTGATGAACCCGAACGGCGGCATCTTCCAACGCTTCGCCGGGTTGACGTTCCCGGCGTTGGGTCTGACGTTCGCCGGGGCGACCCCGGATAACCTGTACCCGACGACGATCTATACCCGCGAATACGATGGCTTCGCGGATTTCCCGCAGTACCCACTGAACTTCGTCTCCGTCCTCAACGCTTACGCGGGTGTCGGCTTCGTGCACTTCGGATATGCGCAGCTCACGCCCGAGCAGATCGATTCGGCTGTCACCCTGCCGACGCAGGGGCCGACGATGACCACCTACAAGATGATTCCCACCGAGGATCTGCCGTTGCTGGCTCCCCTGCGCGCGATCCCCATCCTGGGAAAGCCGTTGGCGAGCCTGATCGAGCCGGACCTGAGGGTCATCGTCAATTTGGGCTACGGCGACCCGGCCTATGGCTATTCGACCGGCCCGGCGAATGTGCCCACACCGTTTGGGCTGTTTCCGCCGGTCAGCCTCGACACCGTGGTGGATGCGCTGGCGGCGGGCAGCCAACAAGGCATCCGGGACTTCGCGGCTGACCTGCAGCAGCTTTCCTCGGCGCCGATCTCCGTGCCGCCCTTGTCGACACCGGGTGTGACGTCGCCGGCGACGGGTCTGGTCGTCCCGACGCCCAACGACGTAGCCGGTGCGGTTGCGTCGATCGTCTCGACCGACTACGCCTTGCTGCTTCCGATGGCGGATCTGGCCTTGTCGGCCGTCGTCGGTTTGCCCGCATATGACGCCACCCAGTTCGCGCGCGGGCTTGCGGAGGGCAGCCTGGTTAACGCGATCGGGTATCCGTTCACCGCTACCGTGACGTTGCTGCCGATGGCAGGCGTCCTGGGCGGGCTGGCCATCGGGCGGGCGTTGGCAGCGAATATCAGCGACATCGAGGGCCTCATTTCCTGACACCGGTCTGCCTGCCGGTAAACTTAGTTCATGACTAAGTCCACTGCGCTCAGGGTCGGCGTTCACGAGGCCAAGACACGCCTGTCGGAGCTGCTGCGGCTGGTCGACGGCGGACAAGAGGTTGAGATTGCCCGCGGCGGTGTACCGGTGGCAAAGCTTGTGCCGTTCCATCCCCAACAGACTCGCCGCTTAGGCATCGATCACGGCGTGTATACCGTCCCCGATGATTTCGACGCTCCGTTGCCAGACGATGTTGTGGAAAGCTTTCATCGGTGAAGCGCTACCTCATCGACACCCATGTTTGGCTATGGATGCAGTCAGACCCAAACCGGTTGTGCGACCGGACACGAGCAATCGTTGCGGACACCCGCAACAACATTCTGCTGTCGGCTGCCAGCGCCTGGGAGATCGCGATCAAGTATCGCCTCGGCAAGCTCCCGTTACCCGAACCACCGGGCTGCTACGTGCCCGATCGAATGCGCCGCTCCGGCACGTCCCCGCTGCCGGTCGACCATGCGCACGCGCTGCGCACCGCCGAGCTTCCCGATCACCATCGGGATCCGTTCGACCGTGTCCTCATCGCTCAGGCGCAGCTGCTGGATCTGACGATCATCAGCGCGGACGACCAGTTATCTGCCTACGATGTCGCGGTCGTCGCCGCCTAGACAACGCGGCCCGGTCTACCGGCTGGTCCGGACCTCCGCGAACCCGGCCGCCGCGAAGTCCCGGTCGAGCGCCAAAGCCGCGTGCAGGCGCCCCTCGCGCAGCACCCGCAGACTCGTCGCGTCGACAACGGAGTACACCCGCTCGTCGTGCCGCGCCGTGCGGTGGCCGTCTTGCGGGGCAAAAACGTCCAGGTTTCGACGGCAACCAGGGCGGTGGTGAGGATTTGCTCGGAGCGCCCCAAGGCCGGCGGCATCGCGAGCGCGTCGCGGTTACGCTGAATTCCGATCGAGACGGCCCACCGGGCGATGCCGGCGGCGGTGCTCTGGATTCCTGGCCAGCGAACCGGCCCACTACTGTTTGACGCTGTGGCGACTCTGGACATGAGCCCGCTTCGGGCGGCGCGGCGCCCGCACTGGCCGGTGGGCCGCCGGCAGCCGGCGGCGGTGCGGGCGCAGGCGCCGCGGCTAGCGGAGACGATCGCCGAGGCGCTGTGGTGAGTGTGCGGCTGCGCGACGTCATCGACGTGCTGGACCAGGCCTACCCGCCGCGGCTGGCCCAGGAGTGGGATTCGGTGGGCCTGGTGTGCGGCGACCCGGAGCAGGCGGTGCACTCGGTGACCGTCGCGGTGGACGCCACCCCCGCGGTGGTGGACCAGGTCCCCGAGGCGGGCCTGCTGCTGGCCCATCATCCGCTGCTGTTGCGCGGGGTGGACACGGTCGCGGCCAGCACGCCCAAGGGCGCGCTGGTGCACCGCATGATCCGAACCGGGCGTGCCCTGTTCACCGCGCACACCAACGCCGACGCGGCGGCGCCCGGCGTTTCCGACGCGCTGGCAGACGCCCTTGGCCTGCGCGTCGAAGCGGTGCTCGACCCGATGCCCGCCGCGGCCGGCCTAGACAAGTGGGTGATCTACGTGCCCACCGAGAACTCAGAAGCGGTACGGGCGGCGGTGTTTGCGGCCGGCGCCGGGAACATCGGTGACTATTCGCACTGCAGCTGGAGCGTCACCGGTACCGGACAGTTCCTGGCCCACGACGGGGCATCACCCGCCATCGGCGGCATCGGCGCCGTCGAACGGGTGCCCGAGGACCGGGTCGAGGTGGTGGCGCCCGCGCGGACGCGGGCGCAGGTGTTCGCGGCGATGCGCGCCGCGCACCCTTACGAGGAGCCGGCGTTCGACATCTTCGCGCTGGTGCCACCACCGACCGGCACCGGGTTTGGTCGCATCGGCACGCTGGCGCATCCTGAACCGTTGCGCGCCTTCGTCTCTCGCGTGCAGGCCGGGTTGCCGCCGACGTCGTGGGGAGTGCGCGCCGCGGGCGATCCCGATGGGCCGGTGTCGCGGGTTGCCGTCTGTGGGGGCGCCGGGGACTCGTTGCTGGGCGCCGCCGCGGCCGCGGACGTGCACGCCTATGTCACCGCCGACTTGCGCCACCATCCCGCCGACGAGCATCGCCGCGCCTCCCGGGTGTCCTTGATCGACGTCGCGCATTGGGCCAGCGAATTCCCCTGGTGCGGCCAGGCGGCCGAGGTGCTGCGGTCCCACTTCGGCGCATCGTTGCCGGTGCGGGTGTGCACCATCTGCACCGACCCGTGGAATGTGCACCCGGCCACTGAGACCGGGAGTGATCACTCATGAAAGCCGAAGTAGCACAGCAACGTTCGCTGCTGGAGTTGGCGAAACTGGATGCTGAGCTATCCCAGATTGCCCACCGGGCCGCCCATCTGCCCCAGCGGGAGGCCTACGAGCGGGTGCTCGCCGAACACGCCGCAGCCAGTGACCGGCTGGCGGCCATACGAATCGCGTTGGAGGACTTGGACGCCCAGGTGTCGCGCTTTGAGTCCGAAATCGACGCGGTGTGCCGGCGCGCCGACCGGGACCGGTCGTTGCTGACGGCGGGGGCGATTGACGCCAAGCAATTGGCCGACCTGCAACACGAGATCGAAACCCTGCACCGTCGTCAGGCCAGCTTGGAGGATTCGCTGCTGGACGTGATGGAGCGCCGCGAGGAGCTGGCGGCCCGGCAGACCGCGGAGTCGGCGACCATCGAGAGGTTGCAGACCGACCTGGGCAGCGCCGGGCAGGCCCTGGATGCCGCGCTCGCCGAGATCGACCAGGCCAAGGACGAGCGTTCGTCGCGACGTGACGCGCTGGCCGCCGCGCTGGATCCCGACCTGTCGACGCTCTACGAACGACAGCGTGCCGGGGGAGGGCCGGGCGCTGCAGCGTTGCAGGGACATCGGTGCGGCGCCTGCCGCATCGAGATCGGCCGCGGCGAGTTGGCCCGCATCTCGGCGGCCGCCGAGGACGACGTGGTCCGCTGCCCGGAGTGTGGCGCTATCTTGCTGCGGGTCAAAGGATTTGAGCGGTGAAGGTGGTCATCGAAGCCGACGGTGGGTCGCGCGGGAACCCCGGACCGGCCGGATACGGCGCGGTGGTATGGACCGCCGACCACTCCACGGTGCTGGCCGAGAGCAAGCAGGCGATCGGCCGGGCGACCAACAACGTCGCCGAGTACCGGGGCCTGATCGCCGGTTTGGACGATGCCGTCAAGATGGGCGCCACCGACGCGACGGTGGTGATGGACTCCAAGCTCGTGGTGGAGCAGATGGCGGGGCGGTGGAAAGTCAAACACCCCGACCTGGTGGAGTTGTACGCCCAGGCTCAGGCGCTCGCGTCGCGGTTTCACCGGATCACCTATGTCTGGGTTCCGCGGGACCGCAACACCTATGCCGACCGGTTGGCCAATGAGGCGATGGACGCCGCGGCTCGCGCCGATCGCAGGGGCGAGAAATCGGTGGTAGCGGTCGCCGAATCCCCCAAGACCGCCGAACCCCCGACGGCACCGGGATGGACCGGCGTCCGTGACGCGCCCACCCGGCTGCTGCTGCTGCGGCACGGGCAGACCGAGCTGTCGGCGCAACGCCGCTATTCCGGACGCGGCAACCCGGCGCTGAACGAAGTCGGTTGGCGTCAGGCTGGTTTGGCGGCACGCTATCTGGCGCAGCGCGGCGGGATCTCGGCGATAATCTCCTCGCCACTGCAACGCGCCTACGACACCGCCGCCACCGCCGCCCGGGCTCTGGGTCTGGACGTGACCGTCGATGAAGACGTGATCGAAACCGATTTCGGTGCCTGGGAGGGGTTGACCTTCGGTGAGGCCTCCGCACGCGATCCCGAGCTCCATCGGCGATGGTTGCGCGACAGCAGCGCAAAGCCCCCCGGCGGTGAAAGCTTCGACGAGGTGCTGCGGCGGGTTCGCCGGGGACGCGACCGGATCATCGCCGGGCATCAAGGCCGGACGGTGCTGGTGGTCTCCCATGTCACCCCGATCAAGATGCTGCTGCGACTGGCGTTGGACGCCGGGGCGGGCGTGCTGTACCGGCTGCATCTTGATCTGGCGTCATTGAGCATCGCCGAGTTCTATTCCGATGGCGGCTCGTCGGTGCGGCTGGTCAACCAAACCGGCTATCTGTGACCCAGCGACGATGCGGGACAAGCAGTTTCGCGACATCAGCAGACGCCGCTGGGAATGCCGCGGGCGGGCGTGGTTTCCTGGCTGGGCATCATCTGCGGGTAGGGCACCCGGCGGCCCGGGCAACGCCCCCGCGGTACCGTTTACGCCGCGTCGTGAAAGATCAGTCCCATCGCGTAGCGTTCTCCGGAACGAACGGTCGACAGACCGTGACGCACCGGTACGGCCGTCCAACCGCGCGTCGAGGCCACCGGGCGATCACGGGTGGTGAACACATAGCCATGCCCCTGAGGCAATTGTGTTGCGGTACCCCGGGATTGCGCCCGCGGACGCTGCTCGACGAGCAGAAACTCGCCGCCGGTGTAGTCAGCGTGGGGATCGCTCAGGTTGATCACCACCTGCAGCGGAAACACCAACTCCCCGTAGAGGTCCTGGTGCAGCGCATTCCAGTCGTTGGCGCCGTACTTCAACAGCAGGGCGGTGGATCTGGTCTGGCCGGCGGCGTGGCAGGCGGCCAACCACTCGTCCAGGCTGTCCGGCCAGGGGGTGGCCCGGCCCAGCTTGGCCCACCAGTCGCGGGCGATCGGCAGCAGCCTGGGGTAGAGCGCCTGCTTGAGCCGCTCGATCGGCTCGGGATAGGGCGCGTGGAAGTAGCGGTACTGGCCCGCGCCGTATCGTTTGGGCGCCATGTCGATGGTCGAGCGGAACAGGCTGTCGTCGGAGTAGAGCTTGCGCAGCCGCGCCGCCTCGATGGGCGTGACCAGTTGCGGCAACAGCGCGCCGCCGTACTCGTTGACCCGGGCGGTGATCTCGTCCCAATCGGCGGAGTCGACCCGCCGTTCCCACCGGGGCATGGGCAGACCTCACTTCCTGTCGTCGCTGTGTCCACGATAGGGTCCGCGGTGACCGCTGGCCGCGACGGCGCACAGCGAGTACCGTGTTCCTGGCGGACGAGTTGGCCGGGCGGCCGCGGCCCGGGTTGGCCCGTGAGGGCCTGCGCCGGGTCGAGGAAAGTCCGGACTTCACAGAGCAGGGTGATTGCTAACGGCAATCCGAGGTGACTCGCGGGAAAGTGCCACAGAAAACAAACCGCCGCCCTCGTGGTGGTAAGGGTGAAACGGTGCGGTAAGAGCGCACCAGCATCCCGGGTGACCGGAATGGCTCGGCAAACCCCACCCGAAGCAAGGCCAAGAAGACCGCATCAACAGTGCGGTCGCGCAGACGTTCGAGGGTTGCTCGCCCGAGTCTGCGGGTAGGCCGCTTGAGGCACCCGGTGACGGTGTGTCCAGATGGATGGTCGCCGCCGCGCCGCCGTTGCTCGAGCAGCGGCGGCGCGGAACAGAATCCGGCTTACAGGCCAACTCGTCCGCCACCGCCGGATGGCCCGCTTGCTCAGCGCCGGGCTTTGCGAACCGATCTGTCGAGCATGCGCAACGCGGAACCGAGCCGCCGGCGACAACTTTCGGCTAGCTCGGCCTCCCGCTGATAGAGCACACCGTAGGTGAAGGTGTCCTCGCCCGCGGAGTGCGCGGCTTGGGCCTGACGCAGCAGATGTTCCCGGCTGACCACGCTGTCTTGATGATCACCGAGCAACGTCTGGATGGCCTTGGCCTGCTGCGACACGTCGTCGGCGCCGGTGGCCGCCGCGGTGTAGCGCAATCGCTTGGCGCGCTTGCGGATCCGGTGCAGCGCCTCATCGGGGGTGGGTGCGCTCTCGTGATCGCCCTCGGTTGCGGCCTGGGCGGCCTTGCGGACGCGTTTGTAAGCCGCGTCGATGGTCACCGGTGCCGGGTTCTGGCCGACCGTGGCGACCGGATTTTCGGTCACCATCGCGTCGAGGGCGTCGAGCAGACGGAAATATCGCGTCGACCGCATGGCGATCAGCGACCGCCGCAACCCGGTTTGGTAACGACGCCGCGCGCCGTCGATGAGGCGTTCGCGAACGGGTCCACGCACCAGCTCGGGCGCCAGCCGGTCCAGCTCGCGCCGGTAGCGCTCGCCGAGCACCTCGGCGTCCCGCGCCACCCCCAACACGGCGGCGAGCTCACGCAGTTCATCGAGAACCCACGCGCGGTCGGACATCCCCAACGAATTCACGGGTTCGCGCAGCAGGCTGCGGATCTTGCGGGTGGTCACCCGCATCTGGTGCACGGCGTCGGGTACATCGGCACGCACGGCACGATCCCACACCAGCAGCTCCTCGACGTGCTGGGCCACGGCGCGATGCACCGGGTCGGTCGGTGGGGTGTCGGCTTTCGGCGACGTCGCGCCCAGCACCCGCGCCAGCTTGGAGCTGTGGCCGGCGGGCACGGCGCCGGCATCCTGCAGCCGGTTGCTCAGCCGGGTCAACAGGTCCCGGTCGGCGGTCCCATTCGCGGCGAGCAGCTCCAGTTCCCACTCGCGCCACCGTTGTTCGGCGAGGGCGGCGTCGGGGCGGTCGGACGCTCCGGCCGACCACGCGGTGACCTGGTCATCGCAGAACTCCGCAAGCGCGACACCTTCGGCGCTGTACAGGATCTGGCTCTCCCGTTGGGTGGTGATCCGTGCCACCGGGCCGAGCGGGCGGTCGCGAACGATCGCCAACACCACGTCCAGCAACTCGGCGGGCGCGGCGTCTGCGGTGGCGCCCCCGGGGGTGGCGATCGGCGCGCGGATCTCGGTGCGGGCGTCGGGTCCGGCCGGCAACTTCAGGTGCCAGCCGGCGTCCGGGCCGCCGGTGCGCCGCCGCAGGGTGATCCGATGGCCTGCCAGGTCCTGGGTTGGGGTGTCGAAGTACACCGCGTCCAGCCGTTGGGCCGGCGACCTTTCGACGCGCGCCACCGCCGCGATGCCCTCGAACGATGGAGACACCGTCGAGTCGACGACGTCGAACTTGCGCTCGACCTCCAGTTGGCGCGCCGGCTTTGGCGCTTGTGCAGGCATTTTCGCCTCCGGTAAGAGCGCGTCACCGCGGTCGTGGATCCTCGATATGCATGGCCAGGCCCCCATAGACTGCCACATCGGGGTTGCCGGCCGGCCGGGCGGCTTCGTGGCATGTTGAGTCGATGCGGTTCACCTCAACCGCCTATCGTGTGCGCGGGCGACGGCTTCGGGTATGGCTGTTCGAGTACTTGGCAAAGGAGCGGTCGATGTTGGTTTTCGAGCGTGCCCCGGCTGGCGTGGTCGCCGGCGGCTGACCGACTTCCGGGAGCGATGCCAGCTCTAGAAGCAGTGCTCCTGCGCCGGGAACATCCCGCCGGCCACCTCCTCGGCGTATTGCCTGGCCGCTCGGCGTAATTCGCCGCCGACGTCGGCATAGCGTTTGACGAAGCGGGCGGTCTTGCCGCCGCTCATCCCGGCCATGTCCTGCCAAACCAGAACCTGGCCGTCGCAATTGGGACCCGCCCCGATCCCGACGGTCGGAATGGTGAGCTTGCCGGTGATCAGGGTGGCCAACTCGGCGGGCACCATCTCCAGCACAACGGCAAACGCGCCGGCTTCGGCGACGGCGATCGCGTCGGCGACGGTCTGCTCGGCGGCGTCGCCGCGGCCCTGTACGCGGAAGCCGCCGAGGGTGTTGACGCTCTGTGGGGTGAATCCGACGTGGGCCATCACCGGTATGCCCGCGGCGGTCAGGCATGCGATCTGCCCGCTGACCCGCTCACCGCCCTCCAGCTTCACGGCGTGCGCGCCGCCCTCCTTCATGAAACGCGTGGCGGCGGCCAGCGCCGCGGGGGGGCCCGCCTCGTAGCTGCCGAACGGCAGGTCGGCGACGACCAACGCGTGTCGGGCGCCCCGCGCCACGCCCCGGACCAGCGGAATCAGCTCGTCGATGGAGACCGGCACCGTGGTGTCGTAGCCGTACACGACGTTGGCGGCCGAGTCGCCGACCAGCAGCACGGGGATGCCGGCCTCGTCGAAGACTCGTGCGGTCGAGTAGTCGTAGGCCGTGAGCATGGCCCACTTGTGCCCCTCGGCCTTCCATCTCTGCAGGTGGTGGATCCGGATCTTGGTCGAAGGCGCGGCGGCGTCGGAGGCGTTGGCCCCATAGATGTTCTGTTCAGACATTGCTGTCCCTAGTGGTGGTCGGGTCGATCCTCGTGGCCCCGCTGGGTCCCCGGGTTCGTCTGACCCTGACAGTCTGCCATCCGGTGCGTTCCGATGCAGCGCCGGCCCCCCCAATCGACATACCATCTGCGGATGCAGCGGCTCAGTGGACTCGATGCCAGCTTTCTGTACCTGGAAACCTCCTCCCAACCCATGCATGTTTGCTCGATCATGGAGCTGGACACCGCGACCATGCCGGGCGGCTACACGTTCGACAGGCTGCGCGAGGCGTTGTCGCTGCGGATCAGGGCCATGCCGCAGTTCCGCGAGAAGCTTGCCAACACCCCGCTGAACCTCGACCACCCGGTCTGGGTGGAAGACGAGAACTTCCACATCGATCGCCACGTGCATCGCATCGGGTTGCCCGCACCGGGCGGTCGGGCGGAAGTATCGGAAGTCTGCGGCCACATCGCGTCATTGCCGTTGGATCGCAGGCGGCCGCTGTGGGAGATGTGGGTCATCGAAGGCGTGGCCGGCACCGATTGCCACCGTCGGGGCCGACTGGGGGTGATGACCAAGGTGCACCATGCCGGCGTGGACGGCGTGACCGGCGCCAACCTGCTGTCGCAGCTGTGCACCACCGAAGCGGACGCGCCGCCGCCGGATCCGGTGCGCGGCGTCGGCGGCGGCAGTGGCTGGCAGATCGCCGCGGGCGGCCTGATCAGGTTCGCCACCCGGCCGCTTCAGCTGGTCAACATGGTGCCCGAGACCATGGCGTCGGTCGTCTCGACCGTGCTGCGGGCCCGGGAAGGCCTGACCATGGCGCGTCCGTTCGCGGCACCGCGGACGGTGTTCAACGCCAGCATCAGCTGCCGGCGCAACATCGCCTATGCCCAGCTGGACCTCGAGGACGTCAAGACGGTCAAGGACGGCTTCGGTGTCAAGGTCAACGACGTGGTGATGGCGCTGGTGGCCGGGGTGCTTCGGCAATACCTGGCGGAGCGAAACGCCTTGCCGGAATCCTCGCTGGTGGCCTCGGTGCCGGTCTCGGTGCGCGGCAGATCCGATCGGCCCGGCCGCAACCAAGTCACGGCCATGTTCGCCAGCCTGCATACCCACATCGCCGACCCGGCGGAGCGCCTGCGGGCCATCGCGGACGCGAATTCGATTGCCAAACAACACAGTTCGGCCATCGGCGCCACGCTATTGCAGGATTGGTCACAGTTCGCCGCGCCGGCGGTGTTCGGTGTCGCCATGCGGGTTTATGCCAGGACCCGGCTGACCGAGAGCTTGCCGGTGCACAACCTGGTGGTCTCCAATGTGCCGGGTCCACAGATACCGCTGTACATGCTGGGCTGTGAGGTCAAGGCGATGTATCCGCTGGGGCCGATCTTTCACGGCTCGGGTCTGAACATCACCGTGCTGTCGTTGAACGGCAAGCTGCACGTCGGGCTGATCTCCTGCCCGGATCTGCTTGCGGACCTGTGGGAGATGGCCGATGAATTCCCCGTCGGGATGGAAGAACTGCTCGCGGCCGCGAAATAGCGAAAGGCTACTCGTGGCGCCTGGCGACCGTCGTCTCGCGCGGTGACGACTTGGTCACGCGATCACAGAAGTCGGCCAGCACGGTGACCGTCGCCTGCGGCGCCTCGAACGGCCAGAAGTGACCGGTGTCGAACAGATGCACGTCGCTTCCCGGCGGCAGCATGGCCACCAGCTCCGGATCCTCGTAGAACTCACGCGGCTGCAGCGGGTCGTGGGCGCCCTGCAGCAGCAGCACCGGAGCCGTCCAGGATCGGACGAGTCGCGTCCGACGGTCCACCCACTCCTGCCGAAACGATGAGGAGTGGAAGTAGCGCGGCACCGCGGTGGCAATCCCGGGGTGGCTGAACTCCTCGATGGTGCGCAGCAGGTCGTGCCGGGCGACGGGTCGTTCGGTGAGCCATGCGTAGGCGGTGGCGACGAACCGCCGGGCGTCGCCCAGCATGGCGGGCGCCTCCGCGGCCTGCATCAGCTGCTCCTGCGGGTGCAGGCGGGGGTGCAGATGCCAAAGATGTTGCTGGCCACGGCCATACCCGCGGACCCGGTCACCCATCGCCGCGACCAGGTGGTCACCGACCGGGCTGCCGCGATCGTGGGTGACGAGCGTGAATTCGCCGATCCCCAGCTCGTCGAGCAGGGCGCCGAGCTGTTCGGCGACCCCGGCCTGGCGATAGTCGCCGCTGCGTTTGTCGGACTGACCATAACCTTTCAGATCGATCGCCACGCAGTGGTAGCGCTGGCCGAGGCCTTCCAGGGCGTAGTGCCACTGCCACCACGAGTCCGGCACCCCATGCAGGAACACCACGGTGTGGTTGGCGGGGGCGCCGGATTCCACGACATGCCATTGGACGGTTTCGCTGTCGCCCGGCGCGTCGACGAACCGATGGACGGCGGTGACCGAGCCGAGCCGCTCGGTATCACCGTCGTGATTGGGTTGGGCGGGTGCGGCGTCGCCGAGGGCGGCGATGAGTTGCTCGGCGGATCGCAGGGCCTGCGCCAGCCCCACCTCGAACTGTTCGATCGCCCGTCGCGGCGGTTCGGTGTAGGACAGGTCAACCGGCGTTGTCATGGGCACTCCTCCGTGGTCTAGTGAAGATATCATCACTCTCGACGATATCGTCAGTCAATAAGTTCTGAAGAAACGTTCATAATTGAGGTATCCTCGATCAGGTTCGTCGCAGACCGAGGAGGCCGCCCGTGGACGACCGGGACCAGCCGCTCAACCGGCTCGAACGGCGCAAGCAGCGCACCCGCGCCGCCCTGATCAAGGCCGCGCAGAGCTTCATCGTGGCCGGCAAGTTCAACGCACCGGTGCAAGACATCAGCCAAGCCGCCGATGTCGGTGTCGGCTCCTTCTACAACCACTTCGACAGCAAGGAACAGCTCTTCGAGGCGGCCATCAACGAAGCCCTGGACGCCCACGGCGCGCTGCTGGACGCGCTGACGGAGCCGCTCGACGATCCGGCGGAAGCGTTCGCCCTCAGCTTCCGGCTGACCGGGCGGATGCTCCGCCGGCCTGACAGCCTTGTCGTGCTCCGTCACGGGCTGGGCATGATCACCGCCGACCGCGGGTTGGCGCCGCGCGCCCAACGCGACATCGCCGCGGCAGCCGCGGCCGGCAGATTCCAGGTGGCGGACCCGGAACTGGCGATGGCGGTCGCCGGGGGCGCGCTGCTAGGCCTCGGCCAGCTGCTGCACCAACAACCGGAACGGGACGAGGCGCAAACCACCGACCGAGTCGCCGAGGACTTGTTGACGATGTTCGGGTTGCCCGCCGAAGAGGCCCGCCAGCTGTGCCGCAAGCCGCTGCCCGATCCCGCCGACGGCCGCTGACCAGGATCTGCGGTCTGCTCTGGCACCATAGGGTGCCATGTGCCTGTGTTGCCGCGGCCAACTCGCGCGCACGCTGCTGCTCGGGACCGCGCTGTTCGCCGTGGCCCTGGTGGTTGCGGGCTGCGTCCGGGTGGTCGGCGGGCGTGCCCGGATGGCCGAGCCGGGGCTGGGCCAGCCGGTGGAGTGGACCTTGTGCCGTTCCTCTAAGCCGGGGGTGAAGATCCCCGGCAACGCGCTGTGTGGCAAGCTCGCCGTGCCCGTCGACTACGACCATCCCGACGGCGACGTGGTGACGCTGGCGATGATTCGCTTCCCGGCGACCGGGGACAAGATCGGTTCGCTGGTGATCAACCCCGGTGGCCCCGGCGAATCCGGCATCGAGGCCGCGTTGGGCCTGTTCCAGACGTTGCCGAAGCGCGTCCACGAACGGTTCGACCTGGTTGGCTTCGACCCGCGTGGCGTGGCGTCCTCGCGGCCGGCGATCTGGTGCAACTCCGATGCGGACAACGACCGGCTGCGGGCCGAGCCGCAGGTGGACTACAGCCAGGCGGGCGTGGCGCGCATGGAGAACGAGACCAAGCAGTTCGTCGGTCGCTGCGTTGACAAGATGGGCACGACGTTCCTGGCCAATGTCGGCACGGTCAACGTCGCCAAGGATCTCGACGCCATCCGCGCGGCCCTGGGCGACGACAAACTGAGCTACCTAGGCTACTCGTACGGCACCCGGATCGGCTCCGCCTACGCCGAGGCCTACCCGCAGCGGGTGCGGGCGATGATCCTCGACGGTGCCGTCGACCCCAACGCCGATCCCGTCGAGGCCGACTTGCGACAGGCCAAGGGCTTCCAGGACGCGTTCGACGACTATGCCGCCGACTGCGCCAAGGAAGCCAACTGCCCGTTGGGCACGGACCCGGCCAAAGCCGTCGAGGTCTACCACAGCCTGGTCGATCCGTTGGTCGACCCCAACGACCTCGCGGTGAGCCGACCGGCGAAAACCAACGACCCGCGCGGGCTGAGCTACAGCGACGCCATCGTGGGCACCATCATGGCGCTGTACTCGCCGAACCTGTGGGATCACCTCACCGACGGGCTCTCGGAGCTGGCCGACCATCGCGGAGACACCATGCTGACCCTGGCCGACATGTACATGCGTCGCGACTCGCACGGCCACTACAACAATTCCACCGACGCCCGGGTGGCGATCAATTGTGTTGACCAGCCGCCGGTTACCGACCGTGCCAAAGTCGTTGACGAAGACCGCCGCTCACGCGAAATCGCCCCGTTCATGAGCTACGGGAAGTTCACCGGCTACGCGCCGCTGGGCACCTGCGCGTTCTGGCCGGTACCGCCGACCAGCAGGCCGCATGTGGTCTCGGCGCCCGGGCTGGTGTCGACCGTGGTGGTTTCCACCACCCACGATCCGGCGACGCCGTACCAGGCCGGGGTCGACCTGGCCAACCAGCTGCACGCCGCGTTGCTGACCTTCAATGGAACCCAGCACACCGTGGTGTTTCAGGGCGAATCCTGCGTCGACGACTACGCGACGGCGTATTTGATCACCGGCACGACGCCGCCGCCCGGCGCGACGTGCTGACCCGGCGAACCCTCGCCGAGCGTGACGGCAGGGCGAAATTTCGGCGGGTTTAGCGCCCGGACAACACGTTTGGTGAGAGCATGCGGTCGCCCTGGGCGGCCTGTTAGCACCCGACCGAGGATCCGAGGTCCGCGGCAGTGACCGTCGGACCGCTGATTCTTGGGGACCTTTGGCCCTAGGTACGTGCGGCGCCGACTGGAAATACTAGGGCGCTCGTCGGATCCCCTAGGAGTTCACCCATGACCGCTGAAGCGCCGTCCGTCACAGACCTACAGGCCCGGCGGCCCTTTCCGGCCCGGGTCGGCCCGAAGGGCAATCTCATTTACCAGATCATCAGCACGACCGACCACAAGATGATCGGCATGATGTACATGGTCGCCTGCTACGTTTTCTTCTTCATCGGCGGGCTGATGGCGTTGTTCATCCGCGCCGAACTCGCGGCGCCGGGATTGCAATTCCTGTCCAACGAGCAGTACAACCAGATGTTCACCATGCATGGCACCGCCATGCTGCTGTTTTACGCCACCCCAGTCGTTTTCGGGTTCGCCAACCTGGTGCTGCCGCTACAGATCGGCGCGCCGGATGTGGCGTTCCCGCGCCTGAACGCGCTGTCGTTTTGGCTGTTCGTCTTCGGTGCGTTGATCGCCTTGAGCGGCTTCATCATGCCGGGCGGGGCGGCAGACTTCGGGTGGACCGCCTACACCCCGTTATCGAACGCGGCCCACACTCCCGGCGCGGGAGGAGACCTGTGGATTCTGGGCCTCGGTGTCGGTGGTCTGGGCACCATCCTGGGGGCGGTGAACATGCTCACCACCGTGGTGTGCCTGCGGGCCCCAGGGATGACCATGTTCCGCATGCCGATCTTCACGTGGAACATCATGGTCACCAGTGTGCTTGTGCTGCTGATCTTTCCGCTGCTGACTGCGGCCCTGTTCGGCTTGGCCGCCGACCGCCACCTCGGGGCACATGTCTATGACCCTGCTAATGGCGGGGCGATCCTGTTCCAACATCTGTTCTGGTTCTTCGGACACCCCGAGGTGTACGTCATCGCCCTGCCGTTCTTTGGCATCGTGTCCGAAATCTTCCCGGTGTTTTCCCGTAAGCCCATCTTCGGCTACACCACGCTGGTGTATGCGACGCTGTCGATCGCCGCGCTGTCGGTGGCGGTGTGGGCCCACCACATGTACGCCACCGGTGCCGTGCTGTTGCCGTTCTTCTCGTTCATGACGTTTTTGATCGCGGTGCCGACCGGGCTGAAATTCTTCAACTGGATCGGCACGATGTGGCGGGGCCAGTTAACGTTCGAGTCGCCGATGCTGTTCTCGATCGGTTTCCTCGTCACCTTCCTACTCGGCGGCCTGTCGGGCGTACTGCTGGCCAGCCCGCCGCTGGACTTTCACATCAGCGATACCTATTTCGTCGTGGCGCACTTCCATTACACGCTGTTCGGCACCATCGTGTTCGCCACCTACGCGGGGGTCTACTTCTGGTTTCCGAAGATGACCGGACGCCTGCTCGACGAGCGGCTGGCCAAGCTGCATTTCTGGCTGACCCTCGTCGGCTTCCACACCACGTTTCTTGTCCAGCATTGGCTGGGTGATTCGGGAATGCCGCGTCGCTACGCGGACTACCTGCCCACCGATGGCTACCAAACGCTGAATGTCATCTCCACGGTGGGGGCATTCATCCTGGGCGTCTCGGTGCTGCCCTTCGTGTGGAACGTGTTCAAGAGCTGGCGCTTCGGCGAACCCGTGCTGGTCGACGATCCCTGGGGCCACGGCAACTCGCTGGAATGGGCCACGAGCTGCCCGCCGCCACGGCACAACTTCACCGAACTGCCCCGCATCCGTTCCGAGCGGCCGGCGTTCGAACTGCACTATCCGCACATGGTGCCGCGGATGCGCGCCGAAGCCCACGTTGGCCGCCATTAGTGGGGGTACGAGATCAAGGCGTGACCATTTCGCAGCGTCACAGGTATTCGTGGGTGCGACGATTGACGGCCATGTGGCGCCTGAGACCGATGAGCTTGGCGCTGCTGTCGTTCGGACTGCTGCTCGGCGGGTCACCGCCGGCGGTGCCGTTGGCCGGCGCGACGCCGGAACCCGACACCGGTCAGACCCAGGGCCAGGGGGTGCCGCTCGCGGCACCCCAACAGAACTGGGGATCGTGCCGAGGGGTGATCGGCGACACCACCGACATCCCCAGCGCGCAATGCACGACGGTGCCCGTGCCCGTCGACTACGCCAAACCCACTGGGACACAAGCCAAGCTGGCGGTGATCCGCATTCCGGCGACCGGCCGGCGGATCGGATCGCTGTTGGTCAACCCGGGGGGGCCGGGGGCGTCCGCGGTGGACATGGTCGCCGGACTGGCACCCGAACTGAAGGACACCGAGATCGCCCGGCACTTCGACCTGGTGGGTTTTGACCCTAAAGGAGTGGGCCACTCCACCCCCGCACTGCGCTGCCGCACCGACGCCGAGTTCGACGCCTTCCGGCAGGACCCGATGGTCGATTACAGCCCGCCCGGTGTGGCCCACATCGAGCAGGTCTACCGCGAGCTGGCCCAACACTGTGTCGAGCGGATGGGCCAGGAATTCCTGGCAAACGTCGGCACCGCGTCGGCCGCGGGCGATATGGACATGGTCCGCAAGGCGCTGGGCGACGAGCAGATCAGCTACCTCGGGTACAGCTACGGCACCGAGCTGGGCACCGCCTACCTGGAGCGGTTCGGCACCCATGTGCGGGCGATGGTGCTGGACGGGGCGATCGACCCGACCATCGGCCCGATCGAGGAAACCATCAACCAAATGGCCGGATTCCAGACCGCTTTCAACGACTACGCGGCCGATTGCGCTCGCTCGGCCGCCTGCCCGCTGGGCACCGACCCGGCCCAGTGGGTCAACCGCTACCACGCGCTGGTCGATCCGCTGGTCGCCAAGCCGGGCACGACCTCGGACCCGCGTGGCCTGAGCTACGCCGACGCGATCACGGGCACCATCAACGCGCTCTACACCCCGCAACACTGGAAGTACTTGACCAGCGGCCTGCTCGGGTTGCAGCGCGGCACCGACGCCGGCGACCTGCTGTTGCTGGCCGACGACTACGAAGGCCGCCACCGCGACGGGCACTACGACAACGACCAGGACGCGTTCCACGCGATCCGCTGCGTCGACACGCCGACGCCGACGGATCCGGCGCCCTGGGTGGCCGCCGATCGCAAGATCCGCGAGGTCGCTGCGTTCCTGAGCTACGGGCAGTTCACCGGCAACGCCCCTCGCGATCTGTGCGCGCTCTGGCCGGTGCCGGCAACCTCGACCCCGCACCCCGCCCCGCCGGCCCCACCGGGCAAGGTCGTCGTCGTCTCCACCACCCACGACCCGGCCACGCCTTATCAGGCCGGGGTGGACCTGGCCCGTCAACTGGGCGCCCCGCTGATCACCTTCGACGGAACCCAGCACACCGCGGTGTTCGCCGGCAACGACTGCGTGGACACCGCGGCGCTGCGGTACTTCCTGGATCTGACCGCGCCACCGGCGAACCTGCGGTGTTGACACCGCTCGCCGCGAGCCTGGCGAACGCCGCTGACGGCCAAATCGTCAGCTCGGGCACCCGTTGGCGGCGGGTCACGCAACGTGTCTGGCCGGGCACCGGTAACACGGAATTAACAGAACGTGCATAGTGTTCGAGGTATGGATCGACAGAAGGAATTCGTTCTCCGCACCCTGGAAGAACGTGACATCCGCTTCGTCCGGCTCTGGTTCACAGACGTGCTCGGTTTCCTCAAGTCGGTCGCGATCGCCCCAGCCGAGCTCGAAGGCGCCTTCGAGGAAGGCATCGGCTTCGACGGATCCTCGATCGAGGGTTTCGCGCGGGTCTCGGAATCCGACACCGTGGCCCACCCCGACCCGTCGACCTTTCAGGTGCTGCCCTGGACCACCAGCTCCGGCCACCACCACTCGGCACGGATTTTCTGCGACATCACCATGCCGGACGGTTCGCCGTCGTGGGCCGACCCCCGGCACGTGCTGCGCCGGCAGCTGACCAAGGCCAACGAGCTTGGCTTCTCCTGCTACGTGCATCCCGAAATCGAGTTCTTTCTGCTCAAGCCCGGCCCGGAGGACGGCTCGGTGCCGGTGCCGGTCGACACCGCGGGCTACTTCGACCAAGCGGTGCACGATTCCGCCCTGAACTTTCGCCGGCACGCGATCGAGGCGCTGGAATTCATGGGCATCTCGGTGGAGTTCAGCCACCATGAGGGCGCGCCCGGCCAGCAGGAGATCGACCTGCGCTTCGCCGACGCGCTGTCGATGGCCGACAACGTGATGACCTTCCGTTACGTCATCAAGGAAGTCGCGCTGGAGGAGGGCGCGCGGGCCTCGTTCATGCCCAAGCCGTTCGGGCAGCACCCCGGCTCGGCGATGCACACCCACATGAGCCTGTTCGAGGGCGACGTGAACGCCTTCCACAGCGACGACGACCCGCTGCAGCTCTCGGATGTGGGCAAGTCGTTCATCGCCGGCATCCTCGAGCACGCCTCGGAGATCAGCGCCGTGACCAATCAGTGGGTCAACTCCTACAAGCGGCTGGTGCACGGTGGTGAGGCGCCCACGGCCGCCTCGTGGGGGGCGGCCAACCGGTCGGCGCTGGTGCGGGTTCCGATGTACACGCCGCACAAGACCTCGTCACGGCGGATCGAGGTTCGCAGCCCCGACTCGGCGTGCAACCCCTACCTGACGTTCGCGGTGCTGCTGGCCGCCGGACTGCGCGGCGTGGAGAAGGGCTATGTGCTGGGCCCGCAGGCCGAGGACAACGTGTGGGATCTGACACCCGAGGAGCGTCGCGCGATGGGCTACCGCGAGTTGCCGTCCAGTCTGGACAGCGCGCTGCAAGCGATGGAGGCATCCGAGCTGGTCGCAGAGACCTTGGGGGAGCACGTTTTTGACTTCTTCCTGCGCAACAAGCGCACCGAATGGGCCACCTACCGCAGCCATGTCACGCCGTACGAACTGAAGACGTACCTGTCGCTGTAACCCACATCGGGGCGGCAGCGTCGTGCGCTACCGTCGTGGTCGTGACCAAGCCTGCGACGCAGCGACCGCGGCTGCCCAGTGTTGGCCGGCTCGGATTGGTCGACCCCCGCGCGGGCGCCCGCCTGGCGCAGCTGCGGTGGGATCGCGACGACCGAGCACACATCGATCTGCTGTGGGCGCTGTCGCGCGCACCGGATGCCGACGTGGCGCTTCGAGCGCTCGTCCGGTTGTCCGAGAGCCCGGACAGTGACTGGGACGAGCTGAACGACGCGCTGCTGGCCGACCGCAGCCTGCGCGGGCGGTTGTTCGCCGTGCTGGGTGCGTCGCTGGCATTGGGCGATCACCTGATCGCCCACCCGCGGGCTTGGAAGCTGTTGCGGGGCAAGATCGGACTGCCGTCGGCCGACCGGATGCGCCAAGCGTTTCACGACTGCGTCGAGGAGGCCTCGGGTGCGCCGGGCTTGGTTGGGCACCGCTTGCGCGCCCTGTACCGCCACCACCTGCTGGTGCTGGCCGCACTGGATCTGGCGGCGACGGTCGAGGACGAACCGGTGCTGCCGTTCACCGTGGTGGCCGCCCACCTGGCCGACATCGCGGACGCCGCGCTGGCGGCGGCGTTGCGGTTGGCCGAGCTGAAGGTGTGCGGCGACCGCACGCCGCCGCGGCTGGCGGTGATCGCGATGGGCAAATGCGGTGCCCGCGAACTGAACTACGTCAGCGACGTCGACGTCATCTTCGTCGCCGAGCGCGCCGACCCGGTCAGCACACGGGTGGCCGGCGAGATGATGCGGCTGGCGTCGGCGACGTTTTTTGCTGTGGATGCCGGGCTGCGCCCGGAGGGCCGCAGCGGGGAGCTGGTCCGCACCGTCGAATCGCACACCGCCTACTATCGGCGTTGGGCCAAGACCTGGGAGTTCCAGGCGTTGCTGAAGGCCCGCCCGGCGGCCGGTGACGCCGAACTCGGCGAGCGCTACCGGCACGCGTTGATGCCGATGGTGTGGACGGCGTGTGAGCGGGACGACTTCGTGGCCGAGGTGCAGGCCATGCGGCGCCGGGTGGAGCAGCTGGTGCCCGCCGAAATCCGGGGCCGCGAGCTCAAACTCGGCAGTGGCGGATTGCGGGACGTGGAGTTCACCGCGCAGCTGCTGCAGCTGGTGCACGGTCGCAGCGACGAGTCGCTGCACGTCGCCTCCACGGTGGATGCGTTGTCGGCGTTGGGTGCCGGCGGCTACATCGGCCGCGAGGACGCGGCGAACATGATCGCCTCCTACGAATTCCTGCGGTTGCTCGAGCATCGACTGCAGCTGCAGCGACTCAAGCGCACCCATCTGCTGCCCGAAGCCGACGACGAAGAGGCGATGCGCTGGCTGGCGCGGGCGGCGCACATCCGCCCCGACGGCCGGCACGACGCGGCGGGGGTGCTGCGCGAGGAGCTCAAGCACCACAACGTGCGGGTGTCTCGGCTGCACGCCAAGCTGTTCTATCGGCCGCTGCTGGAGTCGATCGGGCCGGCCGGCCTGGAAATCGCCGGCCGCGGCATGACCTCGGAGGCCGCCGAGCGGCAGCTGGCGGCGCTGGGCTACGAGGGCCCGCAGACCGCGTTGAAGCACATGTCGGCCCTGGTCAATCAGAGCGGCCGGCGCGGTCGGGTGCAGTCGGTGCTGCTGCCCAGGCTGCTGGACTGGCTGTCGTATGCCCCGGACCCAGACGGCGGGCTGCTGGCCTATCGGCGGCTCAGTGAGGCGCTGGCCACCCAGAGTTGGTACCTGGCGACGTTGCGCGACAAGCCCACGGTGGGCAAGCGGCTCATGCACATTCTGGGCACGTCGACCTACGTGCCGGATCTTCTGATGCGAGCCCCCGAGGTGATCCAAAGCTACGGCGACGGTCCGTCCGGACCCAAGCTGCTCGAGACCGAGCCCGCCGCGGTTGCTCGCGCGCTGATCGCCTCGGCGGGCCGTCATCCCGACCCGACACGGGCGATCGCGGCCGCGCGCTCCCTGCGGCGTCGCGAGCTGGCCCGGATCGGTTCGGCGGATCTGCTCGGCATGCTTGACGTCATCGACGTGTGCCGCGCGCTCACCTCGGTGTGGGTGGCCGTGCTGCAGGCCGCGCTGGACGCGGTGATCCGGGCCAACCTGACCGAGGACGGCCGCGCCCCGGCGACCATCGCGGTGATCGGCATGGGACGGCTGGGCGGGGCCGAACTGGGCTACGGGTCGGATGCCGACGTCATGTATGTCTGTGAGCCGGCCAACGGTTTCACCGACGCGCAGGCGGTGAAGTGGTCGACGTCGATCGCCGAGCAGGTCCGTGCCGGGCTGGGGACGCCCAGCGTGGACCCGCCGCTTGAGGTCGACGCCAACCTGCGTCCGGAGGGCCGCAACGGTCCGCTGGTGCGCACGCTGGCCTCCTACGAGGCCTACTACACCCAGTGGGCGCGGCCCTGGGAGATCCAGGCGCTGCTGCGCGCGCACGCGATCGCCGGGGACGCGGAGTTGGGCCAACGCTTCCTGCTGATGGCCGACAAGACGCGCTATCCGCCTGACGGCGTGTCAGCCGAGGCGGTCCGCGAGATCCGCCGGATCAAGGCCCGCGTCGAGTCGGAGCGGTTGCCGCGCGGCGCCGACCCGAACACGCACACCAAGCTGGGGCGCGGGGGACTGGCCGATATCGAATGGACCGTGCAGTTGCTGCAGCTGCGGCACGCCCACCAGGTCCCGGCCCTGCACAACACCTCCACGCTGGAGTCCCTGGATGTGATCGCCACGGCTGGCCTGGTCCCCGCCGAGGAGGTGGCGCTGTTGCGGCAGGCCTGGCTGACCGCCACCCGGGCCCGCAACGCCCTGGTGCTGGTTCGCGGCAAGCCCACCGATCAGCTGCCGGGACCGGGACGCCAGCTCAATGCGGTCGCGGTCGCCGCGGGCTGGCGCAACGACGACGGCGGGGAGTTCCTGGACAACTATCTGCGGGTGACGCGGCGCGCAAAAGCGGTCGTGCGCAAGGTGTTCGGAAGCTGAGCCGGGGAGGCTGGTCGGAGTTGGACGTGACGTTCGAAGTCGCCGCCTGGGCCAGGGAAACTGAATGAAGTTCTATATCAGCAGCGCCTTTCTGAACACCGCGGAGATCGTCGAGATCGCCAAGGCCGCCGACGAACTCGGCTACCACGGCATCGGTATCCCGGATCATGTCATCAACCTGGAAACGCTGGCCACCCCGTACCCGTACACCAAAGACGGGCAGCGACGGTGGCAGCCGTTCACCGACTGGCCCGATCCCTGGGTGCTGGTCGGCGCGCTTGCACAGCTCACCACCCGGCTGAAGTTCGTCACCACGGTCTACATTCCGGCGATGCGCAATCCCTACTCGGCCGCCAAAGCCATTGGCACCGCAGCGCTTTTGGCGTCCGGACGAGTGGAGCTGGGCATCGGGGTGGGCTGGTGCGAGGAGGAGTTTACCTTGATGGGCGAGCCCTTCGCGGGTCGCGGCCAACGCACCGACGAAATGCTCGAGCTGATGCGCGAGCTGTGGAAGCCGGGCTGGACCGAATTCGACGGCCAGTTCTACCGGGCGCCGCGGCTGGAGATGTGCCCGACCCCACCGCCGATACCGATCTACGTCGGCGGGCTCAGTGGGGCCGCGTTGCGCCGTGCCGCCCGCCACGACGGCTGGATCGGGGATCTGATCAAAACCGACCGCGCCCTCGAGGCGGCGGGCCGACTGCGGCAACTGCGCAGCGAAAATGGTTTGCCACTCGACGATTTCACCATTTTGACGCCGCTCACCGATGCCGTCACCGCGGCCGACTATCGGCGGGCCGAAGATGGTGGCATCACCGGCGTCATCACCATGCCGTGGATGTTCTACGCCGGGCCGGGTGCCAGCCTGACCGAAAAGATCGACGGCATGCGGCGGTTCCGCCAGGAGCTGGCGCTGGACTAGCGCGAGCAGGACGCACAAGCCCCTATTTCGGGGTCGAAGTAGGGGCTTGTGCGTCTGCTCGCGGTCGGTGGCCTACACGTCGAAGTAGAGGGCGAACTCGTAGGGGTGCGGGCGAATGTTGACCGGCTCGATCTCGTTCTCCCGCTTGAAGGCGATCCACGTCTCGATCAGGTCGGGCGTGAACACGCCGCCCTCGGTGAGGTATTCGTGGTCTTCCTCGAGCCGATCGATCACGTCGGACAGTTGGGTCGGGGTCTGCGGGATGCTGGCGGCCTCTTCCGGCGGCAGCTCGTAGAGGTCCTTGTCGACCGGCGCCTGCGGCTCGATCTTGTTCTTGATGCCGTCCAGGCCGGCCATCAGCATGGCCGAGAACGCCAGATACGGGTTGCCCGAGGAGTCGGGGCTGCGGAACTCCAGCCGCTTGGCCTTCGGGTTGCTGCCGGTGATTGGAATACGGACGCATGCGCTCCGATTCCGCTGACTGTAGACCAGGTTGATCGGGGCCTCGTAGCCGGGAACCAGCCGCTTATAGGAGTTGACCGTCGGGTTGGTGAACGCCAGCAGCGACGGCGCGTGGTGCAGCAGGCCGCCGATGTAGTACCGGGCGGTGTCCGACAGACCGGCATACCCGGTCTCGTCGTACATCAGCGGGCTGCCGTCCTTCCACAACGACTGGTGGGTGTGCATGCCGGAGCCGTTGTCGCCGAAGAGTGGCTTGGGCATGAACGTCACGGTCTTGCCGGCCTGCCACGCGGTGTTTTTGATGATGTACTTGTACAGCTGCATGTCGTCGGCGGCATGCAGCAGCGAGTTGAACCGATAGTTGATCTCGGCCTGCCCGCCGCTACCCACCTCGTGGTGGCCCTTCTCCAAGATGAAGCCGGCGTTGATCAGGTTGGTCAGCATCTTGTCGCGCAGGTCGACGTACTGGTCGTTGGGCGCCACCGGGAAATAGCCGCCCTTGGGGCGGACCTTGTAGCCGCGGTTGGGGCTGCCGTCGGTCTCGGTCGCGTTGCCGGTGTTCCACCACCCCGAGATCGCGTCCACCTCGTAGAACGCGCCGTTGACGCGGGAGTCGAAGCTGACCGAGTCGAAGATGTAGAACTCGGCCTCGGCGCCGAAATATGCGGTGTCGGCGATGCCGGTGCTGGCCAGGTAGCTCTCGGCCTTGCGGGCGATGTTGCGCGGATCGCGCGAGTAGGGCTCCAGGGTGAACGGGTCGTGCACGAAGAAGTTGAGGTTGAGCGTCTTGGCCTCGCGGAACGGGTCGATGCGCGCGGTTTCCGGGTCGGGCAGCAGCAGCATGTCGGACTCGTGAATGGCCTGGAAGCCGCGAATCGACGAGCCGTCGAAGGCCACGCCGTTCTCGAACAGGCTCTCGTCGAACGCCGAAGCCGGAATCGTGAAATGCTGCATCACTCCGGGGAGGTCGCAGAACCGGACGTCGACGTATTCGACCTTCTCGTCCTTGGCGAGTTTGAAGACGTCGTCGGGCGTCTTTTCCGTCACAGAATGCTCCTTTACTTGGTAATCCGCGGCCGACGCTATGGAGCCGATATTGCCCGCCAGTCAACCCCGTGTTGCGCAGACGTTACTGACCACGGCGCCCACGGTAGAACTCGGGCTGCCCCCGGGACCTATTGTGAAGCCATGGCCGGCAAGATCGTATCTGGTCCGTTCCGCGGGGCGCGCGGGCCGTACCGGCACCGGGGGTCCCCGCTCACCGGACCGGGTCGATGACGTCGCGATCGCCCGGCGGATACCCGGGCCAGACGCTCGGCTTGCCGCAGGCCGGGCCGGGTTCACTGGCCCCAACGGGTCGCCGGCTGGCGGCGCTGCTGATCGACTGGCTGATCGCCTACGGCCTGGTATTGCTCGCGATCGGCGTCGGCGTGGTCGCCCGGGCCATGCTGCCGACGGGAATCCTGCTCGTCTGGCTCGCCCTCGGCGTGCTGGCCGTGCGGCTGTTCGGGTTCACCCCGGGGCAGTTGACGCTGGGCCTTCAGGTGGTGTCGGTGGACGGCCGGCTGCCCGTCGGGGTGGGCCGGCTCGCCGCGCGAGGACTGCTGATCGGGTTGGTGATTCCGCCGTTGTTCACCGATGCGGACGGGCGGGGGTTACACGACCGGTTGACCGGCACGGCGGTGGTGCGGCGCTGAGTCGGGCGCGGCCTACTTGCGGCGCACGGTGCGCGCGACGTTGCGCATCCTGCCGGTGCTGGGCAGTGGTCCCTTCGGCAGGACCGCGGCGCCGGTCCGCGACCCCAGCGCGACGAGTCGCGACTCCAGCGTGTCGATTTGCTTGACGGTGATGTTGGCCGGCAGGCGGGTCAGGTGACGCTCTAACTTGGCCAGCGGAACCTCTCCGTCGCCGTTCCCGACGATGACGTCGTAGATCGGCACGTTACCGACCAGCCGCGCGGTGCGTTTCTTTTCCTGGGCCAGCAGCGGTTTGACCCGGGCCGCCGAGCCCTCGCCGACGAAGATGACGCCGGGCCGGCCGATCACCCGGTGGACGGCGTCGAAGTGGCCGGTGGCCGCCACGCCGGGGGTCACCCGCCACTTGCCGCGCAGGTTTTCCAGCGCCCAGGCCGCCGCGCCGGTTTGACCCTCGGCTTTGCGGTAGACCGTTCGCTGGGCTCGGCGCCCGAAAATGATGAACGCGACCAGCGCGCCCAGCAGCACCCCGAGCGGGATCAACGTGAACATGGTGAAGCCGCCGGCCCACACCCCGACCGCCACCGACGCGCCCACGATCAGCAGGAAGGCGCCGATCATGTACGGCAGCAGGCGCTGGTCCTCCTTGCGCTGCATGGTGAACGCCTGCCACAGCTGGCTGCGGCGCTGCCGAGCGGCGGCCTTGCGGGCGGCCTTTGCCGCGGCCTTGGCGGCCTTGTTTTCCGCGGCGTTTCGGGGTTTGGCCATAGTCATCAAGAATACGTAACCACCGGGTCAACCGGATGCGGTGAGTCCGGCGCCCAGTGCCTGCCGGTAGAGCCGGCCCGCCCGGTATGACGATCGCACCAGCGGCCCGGCCAGCACCCCGGCGAAGCCCAGCCCCTGCGCGAAGCGTGCGAACTCGTTGAATTCGTCCGGTGTGACCCAGCGCTCGACCGGGTGGTGGCGGGCCGAGGGGCGCAGGTACTGGGTGATGGTGACGATGTCGCAGCCGGCGTCCCGCAGATCGGCCAGCGCGGTGCGCACCTCGTCGGGGCTTTCGCCCAGGCCGAGGATGAGATTGCTCTTGGTGACCAGCCCGACGTCGCGCGCCGCGGTCAGCACGTCCAGGCTGCGCCGGTAGCTGAACGCGGGCCGGATCCGTTTGAAGAGGCGGGGCACGGTTTCCACGTTGTGCGCCAACACTTCCGGTCGGGAGTCGAAGACCTCCGCAAGCCGGTGGGACTCGCCGTTGAAGTCGGGGATCAGCAGTTCCACCCCGGTCTGCGGGTTGCGCTCTTTGATGGCACGCACCGTGGCCGCATACAGCCAGGCCCCGCCGTCGGGCAGGTCGTCGCGGGCCACACCGGTCACGGTGGCGTAGCGCAGCCCCATCGCGTGCACACTCTCGGCGACCCGTCGCGGCTCGTCGCGGTCCAGCGCGGCCGGCTTTCCGGTGTCGATCTGGCAGAAGTCGCACCGGCGGGTGCACTGGTCACCGCCGATCAGGAAGGTGGCTTCCCGGTCCTCCCAGCATTCGAAGATGTTGGGGCAGCCGGCCTCCTCGCAGACCGTGTGCAGGCCCTCGCGCCGGACCAGGCTTTTCAGCGCGGCATACTCCGGTCCCATCCGGGCGCGTGTCTTGATCCACGGCGGCTTGCGCTCGATCGGGGTGGCGGCGTTGCGCACCTCCAGCCGCAACAATCGGCGGCCGTCCGGAGTGACAGTCACATCGCCGATGGTACGCGGGCGCCGATGTGGCCCGCCTGACGACGATGCGCGCCGGAACGGCGGGCTGAGGAGCCGGGCACGTGGTCTCGGACCGGCAGCACGCCGTCCAGGGCGTCACAAACCGCGTCGGCGACCGTCGACCGAACCTCGTCGACACCGACCCGGTGTCCAAGCTCGACCGACAACGACGTCACGCCCGCATCGGTAATGCCGCACGGCACAATGGTGGCAAACGCGGCCAAGTCGCAATCACAGTTGAGCGCAAACCCGTGCAGTGTCGTCGCGCGCGACACCCGCACGCCGATGGCGGCGACCTTGCGAGCGGGGCGCCCCGGTAGCCACACCCCGGAGCGCCCGTCGACCCGGACCGCGTCCAGACCCAGATCGCCGCACACCTTGATCAGCGATTCCTCAAGGCGCCGAACGTAATCGACCACATCGAGCGGTTCGGCCAGCCCGATGATCGGATAGCCGACCAGTTGTCCCGGACCGTGCCAGGTAATCTTGCCGCCACGATCGGTGTCTACGACATCGATGCCGGGCGTGCCGTCGACGGGCCGCTCGTGTGGCTGGGTGCGTCGTCCGGCGGTGTACACCGCGGGGTGCTCCAGCAGCAGCAGCGTGTCGGGGCCGCCCGCGACCCGGGCGTCGGCCAGGTCGCGCTGCAGCTGCCAGGCGACCCGGTAGTCGACGGTGCCGAGCTGGCGAACGTCGATCGCGTCCGAGCTGGACCGGATGGAGCCAGTCACAACGACGAGGCTACCCGGGATCGGCGGGCCAGGTGCGGTGAAGTCGGCGGCCGGCCCGCTGATCAGCGGTGCTAGTCCCTGCTAGTCCGGGTCACGGCGCGCCATGGCGTAGCTCAGTGCCTCCCCAATCGTGTTGTGGTGGAACCGAAAACCGGCCTGCTCGAGCGCGCTGGGGATGACGCGCTGGCCGATCAGCAGCCCTTCATCGGCGAATTCGCCAAGCGCGGCGCGCACCGCGAAACCGGGCAGCATCAACGGGGTCGGGCGGTTGAGCGCGCGGCCGAATGCGGTGGTGAACTCGGCGTTGGTGACCGGCGCCGGCCCGGTCATGTTCACCGGCCCGGACAGCGTGGGGTGCGAGATGGCAAACAGCAGCGCGCGCACCTCATCCTCCAGGCTGATCCATGACATGTATTGCCGGCCGCTGCCCAGCCGGGCGCCCAGACCCACCGAGAACAGCGGCCGCATCATCCGCAGCGCACCGCCGGCCGGGGCCAGCACCAGGCCGGTGCGGGCCAGCACCACCCGGGTGCCGGCGTATTGGGCGGGCAGCGTCGCGGCTTCCCAGTCCACACACAGCCGGGCCAAGAAACCCGTTCCCGCTGGGGCATTTTCGTCGACTACCCGGTCCCTGGTGTTTCCGTAGTAGCCCACCGCGCTAGCGTTGATCAGGGTGCCCACGCCGGCGTCGGCGACCGCGGCGGACAGCACCTCGGTCGGGGTGATCCGGCTGTCGCGCAGGCTCTGTTTGAACGCCCCCGACCACCGGCGCGCACCGATGTTGACCCCGCACAGGTTGACCACCACGTCGACATCGGCGAGCGCGTCGGCGTCGAACTCGCCGCTCTCCGGATTCCAGTGCAGCTCTTCGGAATTCGCTGGCGTCCGGCGCACGATGCGAAGCACCGGGTGGTCGGCTGCGCGCAGCGCCGCGGTCAGCGCCGAGCCGATCAGGCCAGACGAACCCGCTATCGCGACAACGGCTTTGGCCACGTTCTCACAGCCCCAGATCGGCCTCGAACGCTGCCTCTTCGAGCCGGTGCTTGATCGTGGTGAGGAACCGTCCGGCATCGGCGCCGTCGATCAGCCGGTGGTCATAGGTCAGCGGCAGATAGCAGATTGAACGGATGCCGATCGACTCGTTGCCGAAGCTGTCGACGATCACCCGCGGTCGTTTGACAATGGCCCCGGTGCCGAGCATGGCGGCCTGCGGCGGGACCAGGATCGGGGTGTCGAACAAGGCGCCCTGGCTGCCGATGTTGGTGATGGTGAAGGTGCCGCCGGACAACTCGTCGGGCTTCAAGTTGCCCGAGCGCGCGCGGGCAGCGATGTCGGCGATCGCTCGGGCCAGGCCGGCCAGTGACAAGTCGCCGGCATTGTGAATGACCGGGGACAGCAGACCCTGCTCGGTGTCGACGGCGAAGCCGAGGTGTTCGGCGTCGTAGTAGGTGATCTCCTTGGTGTCCTCGTTGTAGCTGGCGTTGATGTTGGGATGAATCTTGAGGGCGTCGATCACCGCCTTGGCAATGAACGGCAGGTACGTCAGGTTCACCCCCTCACGCTCGGCGAACGCGGCCTTGGCCCGGGCGCGCAACCCCACGATCTTGGTCATGTCGACTTCGTGGGTTTGGGTGAGCTGGGCGGTGGCTTGCAGGGATTCGCGGGTCTTGTTGGCGGTGATCTGGCGGATGCGGCTGGCCTTCTGTGTGGTGCCGCGCAGATGCGCCAGCGCTGGTGCCGGCCCCGGCGCCGCTTTCGCCGCCGGCGCCGAGGGTGCGGCCGGGGCGGCCGCGGGTGCCTTGGCGGCTTCCTTTGTCCGCTCAACCGCGGCCAGCACGTCCTGCTTGCGGATCCGCCCGCCCACGCCGGTGCCGGTCACGGTGGCGAGGTCGATGTTGTTCTCGGCGGCCAGTTTTCGCACGAGCGGGGTCACATACGGCGCACCCTCGGCGCCGCCTTCCGGCCGGGCAACCGGTGGCGGCTGTACCGGCGCGGCAACCGGCGCGGGCGCGGGCGCGGGCTCGGCAACCGGCGCGGGCGCGGGCGCCGGCGCGGGCGCGGGCGCGAGCGCGGGCTCGGCAACCGGCGCGGGCGCGATAACGCTGCCCACAGCGGTTCCGATCCACGCCAACTCGCCGCCCACCTGCACGGTGTCGTCCTCGTGCGCGGTGATGCTGACGAGGACGCCGGCCACCGGCGATGGGATCTCGGTGTCGACCTTGTCGGTGGACACCTCCACCAGCGGCTCGTCGACCTGAACCGAATCGCCGACCTTCTTCAGCCAGCGGGTCACCGTGCCCTCGGTCACCGATTCGCCGAGTTCGGGCATCAGCACCGGCCGCGCGTCGCCGCGGGCCGGCGGGGCCGCCTGGGCCGGCGCCGCTTCGGGTTCAGGTTCGGGCCGGGCCTCCGGTTGCGGTTGGGCCGCGGGTGCCGCCTCGACCGTGGGCCGGGGTGTGGGCGGCGCTTCTTCCTCCGCGGCGGCTTCGTCGGGGCCGCCGATGATGGCCAGTTCACCGCCCACCTCGACGGTGTCGTCCTCCTGGGCGATGATCTTGGTCAGCACACCAGCGGCCGGTGCCGGGATTTCGGTGTCGACCTTGTCGGTGGACACCTCGACGATCGGCTCGTCCAGTTCGACCGTGTCGCCCTCTTGCTTGAGCCAACGGGTGACCGTCCCTTCGGTAACGCTCTCACCAAGTGCCGGCATCTGGACTGAGAACGCCATTGCTGTTGACTCCTCGATCGTCGTCGGTCGCAGGTCGACCTGGGTAGGAAACCCAACTGGATGTCGAAACTATCCTGTCACTGTGCCGGATGAGGCACACAGCCAGGGGACTTCGACCGCGCGGCGCGTCGAACATCCTTGTTACGGAGGTCCGATGCCAGCAATTTCACAGGCCCCCCAACGATTCGTGGACAGCGCGGACGGGGTCCGCATCGCGGTGTACGAGGACGGCAACCCCCAGGGTCCCACGGCCGTGCTGGTGCATGGCTTCCCGGACTCGCACGTGCTGTGGGACGGGGTTGTTCCGCTGCTGGCAAAGCGGTTCCGCATCATCCGTTACGACAACCGCGGGGTGGGGTTGTCGTCGGCGCCCAAACCCGTGGCCGGCTACACCATGGCCCGTTTCGCCGACGACTTCGCCGCGGTCGTCGCCGCGCTGAGCCCGGGCCAGCCGGTGCACGTGCTGGCCCACGACTGGGGTTCGGTGGGCGTCTGGGAGTACCTGGGCAGGCCGGGGTCGCGGGATCGGGTCGCCTCGTTCACCTCGGTGTCCGGTCCCAGCCAGGACCATCTGGTCAGCTACCTGGTGGGCGGTCTGCGCCGGCCCTGGCGCCCGCGGACCTTCTTTCGGGCGCTGAGCCAGTTGCTGCGCCTAAGCTACATGGCGCTGTTTTCGGTGCCCGTGCTGGCGCCGCTGCTGCTTCGGGTGGCGTTGTCGAGCGCGGCCATCCGGCGCAATATGGTCGACAACATCCCCGCCGACCGTATCCACCACTCCGCCACGCTGGCCCGCGACGCGGCTCGCTCGGTGAAAACCTACCCCGCCAACTACTTTCGCGCGTTTTCCGGTAGCCGCCGCGCCCGTGCCATTCCGGTCGTGGACGTTCCGGTGCAGCTGATCGTCAACACGAACGATCCGTACGTGCGGCCCCACGGGTACGACGAAACGGCCCGCTTTGTGCCACGGCTGTGGCGGCGCGACATCAAAGCCGGTCACTTCTCGCCGATGTCGCACCCGCAGGTGATGGCGGCCGCGGTGGCTGACCTCGCCGACCTGGTCGAAGGCAAACCACCCAGCCGCGCGCTGCTGCGCGCGCAGGTCGGGCGTGCGCGCGCGAGCTTCGGCGACACCTTGGTCTCGGTCACCGGGGCCGGCAGCGGGATCGGTCGGGAGACCGCGCTCGCCTTCGCCCGGGAGGGCGCCGAGGTGGTGGTCAGCGACGTCGACGAGGCCACCGTCAAGGAGACGGCCGCTGAAATCGCCGCGCGCGGCGGCGTCGCGCACGCCTACGTGGTCGACGTGTCCGACGCCGACGCGGTCGAGGCCTTCGCCGAGCGGGTCAGCGCCGAGCACGGCGTGCCCGACATCGTGGTCAACAACGCCGGTATCGGGCAGGCGGGGGGCTTCCTGGACACCCCGGCCGAACAGTTCGACCGGGTGCTGGCCGTCAACCTCGGTGGCGTGGTCAACGGCTGCCGGGCGTTTGGCCGGCGCCTGGTCGAGCGCGGCACCGGCGGCCACATCGTCAACGTGTCGTCGATGGCCGCCTATGCCCCGAACCAGTCGTTGAGCGCCTACTGCACCTCCAAGGCGGCGACCAACATGTTCTCCGACTGCCTGCGGGCCGAACTCGACGCCGCCGGTGTCGGTTTGACCACCATCTGCCCCGGCGTCATCAACACCAACATCGTCCGGGCCACCCGGTTCGACGCGCCGGCCGGCGACGGCGAGCGCGTGTCCGACCGGCAGGGGCGGATCGACACGATGTTCGCGCTGCGCCGCTACGGTCCGGACAAGGTCGCCAACGCCATCGTGTCCGCGGTCAAGAAGAACAAGCCGATCCGGCCGGTCGCGCCCGAAGCCTATGCGCTCTACGGCCTTTCGCGGGTGCTGCCGCAGGCGCTGCGCAGCACCGCGCGCCTGCGGGTCATCTGACCGCTACCCGTTGTCGGCGATGTCCTCGAGCACCGCAAACATGGTCCGGGTCGGCACACCGGTGGCCCCCTTGGGCGTGTAGCCCCACGCGTTGCCGGTGTTGTAGGCCGGGCCGGCCACGTCGATGTGCGCCCAATCCACCGAATCGGAAACGAATTCCCGCAGGAACACCCCGGCCACCAGCATGCCGGCGAACCGTTGCCCACTGACATTGGCCAGGTCGGCCACCGTGGACTTCAGGTCGTCCTTGAGTTCGTCGGGCAGCGGCATCGGCCAACCGTTCTCGCCCACCCGCTGCGAGATCGCGGCGACCCGGTCACGGAACTCGTCGCTGCCCATGACGCCGGGGATGCGGGCACCCAGTGCCACCGTTTGCGCGCCGGTCAGGGTGGACGTTTCGATCAGGTAGTCCGGGTTGTCCTCGCAGGCGCGAACGATGGCGTCGGCCAGGATGAGCCGGCCCTCCGCGTCGGTGTTGAGCACCTCGACCGTGGTCCCGCCGTACTGGGTCAGCACGTCCCCGGGGCGTTGCGCCGTGGCCGACGGCATGTTCTCGGCCATCGGCACGGTGGCGATCACGTCGATCGGCAGCCGCTGCCGGGCGGCCAGCGTGATGGTCGCGATCACCGCGGCGGCCCCGCCCATGTCCGAGGTCATGTGGTGCATGGATGCGGCGGGTTTGATCGAGATCCCGCCGGTGTCGAAGGTGATGCCCTTGCCGACCAGGGCCACCCTCTTGGCTAGCTTCGGGTTCTTGGCCAGCTGCGATCCCCGATGGGTCAACCGCACCAGCCGCGGCGGTCGCGACGAGCCCTGGCCGACACCGATCACCCCGCCGTAGCCGGCCCTGCGCAGCGCCTTGTCGTCGAGCAGCTCCACCTCCAGACCCGCGGATTCTCCCAATTCTCGTGCACGCCTAGCGAATTCGGCGGGAAACAAATGGCTGGGCGGGGTGTTGACCAGGTCGCGGGCGGTGCCGACCGCGGTCGCGACGGCCACGGCGTGCGCGCCCTGCGGCTTGGCGTCTCGCGCGGTGGATAGCACGGTGATCTTGCGCAGCCCGGCGTCTTTGGGCGCGGTCTTGGCGCTGCGGAAGGCGCTGAACCGGTAGCTGCCCAGGATGAGCCCCTCGACGACGGCCGAGCAGCAGCCGTCGCCGGGCAGCTCGGCCAGCGTGGTGATCACCGCACCGGAACTGCCAAGGGCCCGGGCCGCCACACCGGCGGCCCGCCGGATCGCATCGGTCGGCCATTGCTGCCGGGGTTTGCCCAGGCCAACCGTCAGCACGCTGGCCACCGGCAGCGACGACACCACCAGCCGGTGCACCTGCTCACTGGCGCCGGTGGCCTCCAGCGCCCGCAGACCGGCCTCGATGTCGGCCACCGAGTCCGCGGACAGGAACGGCTCGGCCGACACAACGGCCGCGCCCGGCTGATCTTCTTCGCCGGTCGAAACGACCGGCACCAGCAATACCGAAGAACTCACACCGCGTTTCGGCAGCGATGTGGCGATGTTGACAGCGGGGGATTGGTAACCCAATGCGGTGGCCACGGCCAACCACCCTAGTCGGGCGACGATGCGCGCAATTCGAAGGCGGTCACCGGGTCGTCAAAACCCTTCAGCGTCAACGGGTCACGGGCGATCGCGGGCCAGCCCGGCAGCTTGTCCCGCAGGGCCGGTGCGGCCAGGATCTGCCCCGGCGCCGCGACCGCCACCAGTCGGGCGGCCAGGTTTACCGGGTTGCCGAAGTAGTCCCCGTTGATGGCCAGCACCGTGCCGTAGGCAAGACCGGCGCGGACCTGCAGGTGAGCCGCACGCGCCTTGGGGTGGCCGACAAGATCCACGGCGGCCTGCACCAGCCGCTCGGGCTGCGGACTTACCCACATCACCGCATCGCCGATGAACTTCACCACCCTGCCGCCGTCGGTGTGCACCACATCTGTCACGGTGGCGCCGAACTCGTTGAGCAACTCCGACAGCTGTGCGGGCGTGAGCGTCTGGGTCAACGCGGTGAATCCGGACAGATCGGCGAAACCGACACCGCACGTCACGCTCGCCGAGGTGTCTTGGATGACATCCTCAAAATAGGTGCGGGCGCTGGTCAGATGGTGGCGGTGGACGGTGTCGATCAGTGCCCCCATCCGCGGGACGAACTCGGCGGCCGCGCGGTAGGCCTGCGCCGTGGCGAGCTCATCGTGGGTATGGGTCATCTGGATGTCCGGCATCCCGGCGCGGATGATGGTTGACTCGGCCTCGGCAAGTCGGGCCATGGCGGCGCCGAGCACCCGCAACAGGCCATACGCGCCGTCCTCACCCACCACCGCCTTGAGCGCGACCCACGTCTGCAGGGCGTCGACGTCGGCCTGGCTCAGCGCGGGAACATCCGGGCCGGCGACGGTCAGGCCCAGCAGCGCCCAGGCGTGTGCCACTTCGTCGGCGGACAACCCGAGCCGTTCGGCCGCGGTCACCAGGGTGTAGATCGGGCGTCCCGACCACTGCAAGACGTCACCGGCCAGCCCGAAGAGCCGGCCGCGGCGCTCGGCTTCAACCATCTCGTCAACCGTGAAGCCAAGCTCGTCCAGATACTTGATCAGGTCGGCCCGGTCACGCGGATTGGCGATCCCGGCAGCCGCCAGGGCGTCGAAGTCGAGGGAATCGGACACCTGCCCCAGTGTGCCAGCAGCCGTGCTGACTAGGGTGGGACGCCGTGACCGATGCGCCGGAATTGCAGCATGGACCGTTGGAAGACCGCCACCGTGCGCTGGGCGCGAGTTTCGCGGAGTTCGGCGGCTGGTTGATGCCCGTGTCGTATGCCGGAACCGTCAGCGAACACAACGCCACCCGCAACGCCGTCGGCCTGTTCGACGTCAGCCACCTGGGCAAAGCGCTGGTTCGGGGACCCGGCGCGGCCCGGTTCGTCAACTCCGCGCTCACCAACGACCTGCGTCGCATCGGACCGGGCAAGGCGCAATACACGTTGTGCTGCACCGAATCCGGCGGTGTCATCGACGACTTGATCGCCTACTACGTCGCTGACGACGAGATTTTTCTGGTGCCCAACGCCGCCAACACCGCCGCCGTGGTCGACGCGCTGCGGGCCGCCGCGCCGGCTGAGGTGACGATCACCAACCTGCACCGCGACTATGCGGTGCTGGCGGTGCAGGGGCCGCGATCCAACCGGGTGCTTGCCGCACTGGGACTGCCCACCGACATGGATTACATGGGCTACGCCGATTCGGTGTGCTCGGGGGTTCCGGTGCGTGTTTGCCGCACCGGCTACACCGGCGAGTACGGGTACGAACTGCTGCCCCCCTGGGAGTCGGCCCCGGCGGTGTTCGACGCGCTGGTGGCGGCGGTGTTTCAGGCCGGCGGCGAGCCCGCCGGCCTGGGTGCTCGCGACACGCTGCGCACCGAGATGGGCTACCCGTTGCACGGGCACGAGCTTTCGCTGGACATCTCCCCGCTGCAGGCCCGATGCGGCTGGGCGATCGGCTGGCAGAAGGATGCGTTCTTCGGCCGCAACGCGCTGCTCGCGGAGAAGGAGGTGGGGCCACGGCGACTGCTGCGGGGGCTGCGTACGGTCGGCCGGGGTGTGTTGCGGCCTGGGCTCACGGTGCTGGACGGGGACCGTGCCGTCGGGGTCACCACCTCGGGCACGTTCTCGCCGACGTTGCAGCGCGGCATCGCGCTGGCGCTGATCGACACCGATGCCGGTGTGCAGGACGGACAGCACGTCACCGTCGACGTGCGCGGCCGCGCGGTCGACTGCGACGTGGTGCGTCCCCCGTTTGTTGAGGTGAAAACCCGCTAGCAGGACAGCCGGGTGGCTGCGGTAGCAAAATCCGGTTCGCACACCGATAGAATCGGCCCATGTTGCGTCCTGCAAGTTGGACTGAACTAGCGGGTGTGAGTCCCGTCCCGGTAGGCACCGGAGCGCCGGGTAGCAGGCCCCGGTTCGTCGTTGAGAGGCGGCGGGCTAAGCGGGGTGTCAAGAGCCTCTTTGGAGGGAGCAAGTGCGCGGGCCGTAGTGCCGTTAGGTGCGAGTCCTGCAGCCTCGTCAGATTTACAACGGAGGAGCCGAGCCGCTCATGTCACGGCGAAGGCCTATGTTCGTCGAGCCCTGGTCCGGGGTTAGCTCGGCGGGTCCTTCCGGGTACGGGGCGGCACGTGCACACAGTTCAGTCGGGAACAGGAGAGGCCCGTCTGCTCAGCCTGCGTCGGGCAAAGACCAGGGGTATAAGCCGATGGTGAAATCCCTTGGAGAGCAGCGGGAGTCCGAGGGGGTCGTAGTACCGCTGATCGGCGTGAGAGACACGTCGGGAGGGAAGGGCCCCTGCTTTGATCACGCGCGCGGAGCGGGTAAGCGCAAGGGCATGACCGGGTTTGCTCGGTCCAATTCCCCCGGCAAGCCATCGCTTGCCGTAGCCGACGAGGAGCCGTTGGTGGTCTCGCCGGTGAAAGTGCGACAACTGCAACGGGCGCTATGGGCTGCGGCCAAGCAGTCTGAGGGTCGGCGTTTCCATGCCCTATATGACCGTATCTACAGGGTGACGTCCTGTGGGAGGCGTGGGAACGGGTGCGCAACAACAAAGGCGCCGGGGTGGATCGGATCACCCTGGTTGCGGTGGAGGACTACGGCGTGGACCGCATGTTGCGTGAGTTGCGCTGTGACCTTCGCACGGGTCGTTACCGTCCGGCGCCGGCGCGTCGGGTGGAGATCCCGAAACCACAGGGTGGTTTGCGGCCGTTGGGGATTCCCACGGTGCGAGACCGGGTGGTCCAGGCGGCGGCCAAGATTGTGTTGGAACCGATTTTCGAGGCGGATTTTTTGTCGTGCTCGTATGGGTTTCGGCCGAGGAGGTCGGCGACGATGGCCAAGGAACGCTTGCGGACCGGGTTCATCGAGGGTTACCAGTTCGTGGTCGAGTTCGATATCGCTAATTTCTTCGGCGAGATCGACCATGAGCGTCTACTTGCTGAGGTGGGTAGGCGGGTCTCGGATCGGCGGGTGCTCAAACTGCTGCGCTTGTGGCTGCAGGCAGGAGTGATGGTCGAAGGGGTGATCCAGCGGACGGTCGCGGGCACACCGCAGGGCGGGGTGATCTCGCCGCTGTTGGCCAACATCTATCTGCATCTGCTCGACACCGAACTGGCCGCCCGTGGGGTGGGTGAGTTGGTGCGCTACGCCGATGACGGGGTGGTGTTGTGCCGCAGCGCGGCGCAAGCCGAGCACGCCTTGGCGGCGGTCGGGGAAATCCTGGCGTCGTTGGGGTTGCGGCTGCATCCGGATAAGACGAAGGTGGTCGATCTGAGGGAGGGTCGCGACGGTCTGGATTTTCTGGGCTGTCACTTCCGGGCTCGCATGTCGGGACGGCTGTGGGAGCAGCGCCGTATTGTGCGCTACTACCTGCAGCGCTGGCCCTCGCAGCGCGCGATGGTCCGATTACGGGCCAAGGTGGGTGATCGCACCGGCCGCAATCGGGTTGGGCTGGATATCCGTGACGTGATTGCGGAATTGAATCCGATCCTGCGCGGCTGGGGTAACTACTTTCGCACCGGCAACGCCGCCCAGAAATTCGGCCAGATCGACCGGTACGTGGTGCGGCGGCTGTTCCGCTTGATGGTCAAGAAGCGGGGCCGCAATCTGTGTGCTGGACAAGCCGATCAGTGGACCGAAGCGTGGTTCAACGGGCACGGCCTGCACCGCTTGCGTGGCACCATCCGCTACCCGAAGGCAGCGTAACCATGTTCAGAAGATCATCGGTAAGCCGTGTGCGGGAAAACCGCACGCACGGATTGAAAGGGGGATGGGGAAACGGATCCGCTTTGCGGACACCGCGCCCCTGACTACCAATGGCCAGCGGCTGCCTCGAGTTCACGGTTTCCCGCGCGGAGCACCCGGCGACCGAGGCCGAGCGTGCGGCCATCTTGGCCGACCCTGGCTTCGGCAAATACCACACCGACCACATGGTGTCGATCGACTACGCCGATGGCACCGGTTGGCACCACGCGCGGGTCATCGGCTACGGCCCGATCGAGCTGGATCCGTCCGCGATCGTGCTGCACTACGCCCAACAGGTGTTTGAGGGGCTCAAGGCTTACCGCTGGGCGGACGGGTCGATCGTGTCGTTTCGCGCCGAGGCCAACGCCGCCAGGTTACGCTCGTCGGCTCGGCGGCTGGCCATTCCCGAAATGCCCAGCGAGCTGTTCATCGAATCCCTGCGCCAGCTGATCGCCGTCGACAACGCCTGGGTGCCGCGCGCCGGCGGTGAAGAGGCGTTGTATTTGCGGCCGTTCATCTTCGCCACCGAGCCCGGTCTTGGGGTGCGCCCGGCCAAGGAGTACCGCTACCTGTTGATCGCCTCGCCGGCCGGTGCGTACTTCAAGGGCGGCATCACGCCGGTCAGCGTCTGGGTGTCGACCGAGTATGTGCGGGCCTGCCCGGGCGGCACCGGTGCGGCTAAGTTCGGCGGCAACTACGCCGCCTCGCTACTGGCGCAGGCCGAGGCCGCCCAGAACGGTTGCGATCAGGTGGTGTGGCTGGACGCCGTCGAACGCCGCTACGTCGAAGAGATGGGCGGCATGAACATCTTCTTCGTGCTCGGCAGTGGCGGCTCGGCGCGCCTGGTCACCCCGGAGCTGTCCGGCTCACTGCTGCCCGGTATCACCCGGGATTCCTTGCTGCAGTTGGCCAGTGACGCCGGGTTCGCGGTCGAGGAGCGCAAGATCGACCTCGCCGAGTGGCAGAAGAAAGCCGCCGCCGGCGAGATCACCGAGGTGTTCGCCTGCGGCACCGCCGCCGTCATCACCCCGGTCGCACGGGTGAAGTACGGCGACAGCGAGTTCACCATCGCCGACGGTCAACCCGGTGAAGTGACGATGGCCTTACGCGACACGCTCACCGGGATCCAGCACGGAACGTTCGCTGACACCCACGGCTGGATGTCGCGGCTGGGCTAGCGCGCTGATGCGCTTGCCGGGGTCTGGACGGCGGGCGGTTGAGCGGCAGCATGGCCCGGTGGGGCAGGGCGTGGGCCGGCGGCATTGGCATGCCCGGCGGAAGTTCTTGCGGTGAGCGCGATGCCCGACGCCGGCGAAGCCGGCTATGCGGTGTTCGCCGACCCGGGATCGGCTTGGATGACGCGGTTGCCCGATAGCGGCCGGCGGACTGGTGCGCGCCGGCACCTCGCCTCGGGCCGGTGCGTGCCAAGCCGCGGCGGCGGCAACGACGGCCAGGGTGAGTACGACGACAGCCGGCCAGATCGTCGTGTGCTTCTGCGCGATCTCGCCGAGTACGGCTCCCAGCACCGTGGATTCGACGGCGACCAACGTCGACCCGAAGCAGATCAGCGTCGCGCGATGCCGCTCGGCGGCGAACACGCTGATCCACGATATCGACGCGGCAACCACCGTTTGCGCGGCAACCGTCGCCAGCAGGAACGCCGTGCCGTAGGCCCACATGTGGTGCCATTGACCGCAGCACTCGGCCACGATGCACAGCAGCGCGGAGGCCATGCTGAGCAGCGCGCTGCCCAGCAGCATGCCGCGCACGCCGAACACCCGGTACACCTGCCGCCACACCTGCGAGCCGACCACCAAGCCGATGCTGGACAGCACCACCAGCACATGCAGGCTGCCGCTCGTCTGCGCGGCGCGCAGGCTGTAAAACGTGGTGCCCAGGGTGATCGGAGCGAACAACAGGTAGGTGATCACATACCGGCGAAACCACGGCTGCGTGCGGGCTATCGCGACGCCTTGACGGTAAACGTCTCGCAGCGGCCTGCGGGCGGCGGTGGGCGACGCCTGCCGCATCGGGCCAACGAACAGCGCCGCGACGGCGGCGCAACCCAGGCCGGCGGCGCCCAGCCGGAGCAGGTCGTGGTAACGCGCCATATCGTCGCCACGGGCCAGCATCGGCACGATGACCAGCGTGACGGCGGTGGCCAACACCGACCCAATGGCCCCCTGGGTCAGCAGCAGCTCGCCCCGCCGCAACGCGGACAGCTTGCTGGAGATCATGTCGGTGTACGCGACACCGGACACCCCGCTCAGCGCGCCACTGACCGATGCCGTCACCAGGAAAACCGCCGCGACGACCGCGCCACTCCAGGGAACCGCGGCGTTCAGCAGAACCAAGGCCGCCGCCGCCGCCGTCAACACCGATAAGAGCAGGTGCCGGAGCCGGCCGGCGCGCTGCAGCACCAGCGGTGACACCGAATTTCCGAGAATCGCGCCGATGCTGAACGCCGGGAACAACAGCCCAGCCACCCAGCTGAGGCCCTGATGTGCGCAGATGACCGGCAGCACCACGGCACCGCTGCCCAGCTGCATCCCGGCGGTGTAGAAGCTCCCCTGGGTAACCAGCCGCCCAAACGGGTTGCGCGGGCCAGAGCCGGCGGATACCTGCCTGACCAGCCATGATGCGGGCATGGCGAAGACGCTATCGGTGTTGTGCGGCCACAACCATCCCCCAATCGGACATCAAACGTCGACTCGTCTGTCCCCCGATCGGGGGACACCCACCCGGCCTACCCGCCGGCTAAAACCGAGCCACGCCAGCAAACGTCACGGCGCTGACCGTCGTGGTCAACTCGATCACGCCGCCCAGCACGTCACCGGTGAGGCCGCCGAACCGGCGTACGCAGTGCCCCGCCAGGGCAGCCCCGCACGACACCGCCACCAGGACCGCCACCGGTCCGTGCCAGGGCCGGGGACCTGCCAGCAGCGACACCACAACCAGCACCGCCAGCCAGCCCACCAGCACCGGCGCGGGCTGGGTACCGGCCACCCGGGCGCCCAGGGCGCTGCCCTCGGCCGCCGGCACCGACCGGCGACAGGCCAGCACCGCGCCGACCCGCCCGGCAAGGACGGCCACGAGGATTCCGAGGCTGCCGGCCGCGCTCAACGCCGAGAAGGCCAGACCCTGCAGCGTGATGACCACGACGACGGCCGCCACCCCGAACGGCCCGGTCGACCCGGAACGCATCACCGCCAGCCCACGCCGCGGTGGCCCGTAGCAACCCAGCCCGTCGGCCGTATCGGCGAGGCCGTCGATGTGCAGGCCGCGGGTGACGACCAGCAGGACCGCCACCGCGAGCAGGCCCGGCAGCGGGCTGGATGGGCCGAACGCCCAGGCCCCGGCCCAGGTGACGGCCGCGGCCAGGGCGCCCAGGGCGGCGCCGACCACCGGCAACGCGGTCATGGGGCCACGGCCCATCGCCATGGCCCACCGCGCGGGCACCGGCATCACCGTCGCGAACGCGAAAGCGGCCGCCAGCGAACGGATCACGAGGGCGAAGGGGTCGAGACGCCGGCCTCGGCGAAGGTCGCCATCGTCGACAGCGCCGCCACCGCGGCGCGCAGCAACGGCAGGGCCGCGGTGGCGCCGGTGCCTTCGCCCAGCCGCATCCGCAGGTCCAGAATCGGTTCCAGCCGCAACGCCGACAATGCCAGCCCATGACCCGGTTCGGTGGATCGGTGACCGGCCCGCCACCACAGCCGGCAGCCGGGGGCGAGGCGTTCGGCGACCAGGGCCGCGGCCGTCACCGCCAGGCCATCGAGCAGCAGCGGGGTGCGCCGAACGGCGGCCTGTGCGCAAAAGCCCGCGATCGCCGCCAGGTCCGCACCGCCGCAGCAGCGCAGCAACGCAACCGGATCGGGCAGCACCGGCCGCACCCGAAACAGCGCATCGCGCACCGCGGCCGTCTTGCGTGCCCAGCCGGCGTCGTCGATGCCGGTGCCGTATCCGACCACCGCCACCGGCTCGGCGTCCGTCAACGCCGCCACCAAGACCGCGGCCGCGGTGGTGTTTCCGATGCCCATGTCGCCGGCGATGAGCAGATCGGCGCCGGCGTCGACCTCTTCGTCGGCGATCTGCTGGCCGGCCGCGATCGCGCGGGCGGTCTCCTCGTCGGTCAACGCGTCGGTTGCGCTGATATCGCCGCTGCCGCGGCGCACCTTGTGCGCGCCGATCCGCTCCGACAGCGCAGCGGCGTCCACGGCCAGGTCGGCGACCCGCACCGTCGCCCCGGCGACACCGGCCAGCGCGTTGATCGCCGCCCCGCCGGCGTCGATGTTGGCCACCATCTGGGCGGTCACCTCGGGCGGGTAGGCCGACACCCCGCAGCGGGCGACGCCATGGTCGCCGGCGAACACCACCACCCGGGCGCGCTCGAACTGGCGCGGCGGACACCGACCCTGGCAGGCCGCTATCCAGACCGACAGGTCTTCGAGGCGACCCAGCGCACCCCGCGGTTTGGTCAGGGCGTCCTGACGGGCGCGGGCGGCGGCCTCGGCGGCCGGATCCGGCGGTGACACCGGTGCGAATCCGATCATGGCGACGCCGGCTTGATCGGTACGGCCTGCCCGGCCACCACCAGCACCACCCGGTCACACAGCGCGGCCAGTCGCTGGTTGAGGCCGCCGAGCTGGTCGGCGAATCGGCGCCCGGACGCGGTGGCCGGGACCACGGTCAGCCCGACCTCCGGGCTGACCAGCACCAGGGTTGCCGCAAACCCGCCGACCGCGTCGAGCATGTCCTCGATCGTGTGCTGGATGACAACGTCCTGCGATCCGTGGTCCCAGGCGTGGTGGCGGTCCAGCGTGCGGGTCAGCCAGGCGCCCAGGTCGTCAACCAGCGTCGGGGTGTGCGGTGACTCCCGCAATTGGGTGACGATGTCGTCGGTTTCGACGGTCAACCAGTGCCCGGGCCGGCGGTTGCGGTGCCCGGCAACCCGTCGCGCCCACTCCGTGTCGTCCTGGCTGGCCGGCCCGGCCGCCAGATAGCGGACCGGCTGGCCGGGCGGCAGTGACGCGGCGACGGCCCGCTCCGCCCACCGGGACTTCCCCGACCGGATTCCGCCGAGCACCAGCGTGCGCACCGGGTCAGGCGGCTTCCCGACGACCATCAACCGACACGGCTGCCGCGCTCGACTTGGGGGCGAGGCACCCGCATCCGACGCACCTGCGAAGCCCGGCCGGCGGCGTAAAGCCCCAGCTTCCAGCGGCTTTCGGTGTTGCTCGGGAACTTCGCGTCGACCAGCGTGGCGACCTTGCGGCCCAAGATGATCCCGTCGATCGTCATCAGAGCCATCAGCACCAGCATCGCCGGCGACATGTAGTACTGCAGCTGAGGGACCGCGAACATGACGAACAGCAGCGCCAACGCCGACGGCATGAACAGGCCGAGCAGGTTGCGCCGGGAATCCACCACGTCGCGGACGTAACGCCGGATCGGGCCCTGGTCGCGCGGCAGCAGATAGGCCTCCTCGCCGGCCATCATGCGTTCCCGTCGCTGCGCCATCCGGGCCCGGCTCGCGGCCCGCTCGGCCCGGCGTTCTGCGCGGCTGAGTTTGGGACCGGCCAGCGCCTTGCGCCGCGCCCGGGCCTCGGCGGCGGTCATCGGCGCCGGCGCCACCGGGCCCTTTCTCGCGCTGCGCTGGGCTTCGCTGCGTTTGGGTGTCGGCCGTCCCTTGGGGCCCGTCGTCCGCGATCCGCGGGGTGTCTCGCGCGCGACCCCTGACCCCGGCTCCGGACTGGAACCGTCGCCGGCTTGGGTGGGTGCGCCGGCACCTCGTTGATGACCCTTCTTGCGGCCCAGCAGCTTCACACGGCCAGGTTACTTCGCGGGTGGCCCGCGCCCGGAATTGTGCCGGTGTTCCGCAACGTCGCAGGCGCATTGGTCCTACTCTTGCTGGTAATGGACGGCTCGCTGGTCTCGGATGCTGCTGCCGACGGCCTCGCGCCCGGCCGGCTTCAGCTGCCCGCGATGCGGGTCCTGGTGGCCCCGGATTGCTACGGCGACAGCCTGTCCGCGGTGGACGCCGCCGCGGTCATCGCGACCGGCTGGACCCGGTCACGCCCGGGCGACACGTTCATCGTCGCCCCGCAGTCCGACGGCGGCCCCGGTTTCGTCGAGGTGCTGGCCAGCCGGATAGGGGGATTGCGGCGGCTGCGGGTGTGCGGGCCGCTGGACGCCGAGGTGACCGCCCAGTGGGTGTACGACCCGGTCTCGGCGACGGCCTACCTGGAATGTGCGCAGGCGTGCGGGCTGTCGCTGTTGGGCGGCCCGCCAACGCCGGAGACCGCGCTGGCGGCCCACAGCAGGGGTGTGGGCCAGCTCATCGCCGCGGCGCTGCGGGAAGGGGCCCGGCGCATCGTGGTGGGGCTGGGAGGCAGCGCGTGCACCGACGGCGGGCAGGGGATGATCGCCGAGCTCGGCGGCCTGGACGCCGCTCGTCGACGGTTGGCCGGTGTCGAGCTGATCGCCGCGTCGGACGTCGAGTACCCGCTGCTCGGGCCATGGGGGGCGGCCAGGGTGTTCGCGCCGCAGAAGGGCGCCGACACGGCCACCGTGGCGAGACTGGAAGTCCGCCTCGAGGCGTGGGCGCTGGAACTGGACGCGGCCGCCGGCCGGGATGTCAGCGCCGAGCCGGGTGCGGGTGCGGCCGGTGGCATCGGCGCCGGTCTGCTGGCGCTCGGTGGCCGATGCCAGTCTGGCGCGGCGATCATCGCCGAGCACACCCGTTTTGCCGACGATTTGGCCGAAGCCGACATGATCGTCACCGGGGAGGGCCGCTTCGACGAGCAGTCACTGCACGGAAAGGTGGTCGGTGAGATCGCCGCGCGGGCCCGCCCGTTGGGAATTCCGGTGATTGTGCTGGCCGGGCAGGTGGACCTGGACAAGTCCGCGATACGGTCATCGGGCATCATGTCTGCGCTGTCCATCGCCGATTACGCGGGCTCGGTGCGGTTAGCGCTGGCCGACGCGGCCAATCAGCTGATGGGTTTGGCGTCTGAGGTTGCCGCGCGACTCGGGAATCCCGGCTCCGCAGGGTACCGTTGATAGCACCGGCAGACCGGATTCCCGACGGTCGGGCCCACCCCAAACGATGAGGCATGTAGGAGAAGCAATGACGGTGCAGAACGAGTCAGACGCCAAGACCCACGGCGTGATCCTGACCCAGGCCGCCGCCGCCAAGGCGAAGTCCCTGCTGGACCAGGAGGGACGCGACGATCTGATGCTGCGGATCGCGGTCCAGCCGGGCGGCTGTGCGGGGCTACGCTACAACCTCTTCTTCGACGACCGCACGCTCGACGGTGACCTGACCGCGGAATTCGGTGGCGTGACATTGACGGTGGACCGCATGAGCGCCCCCTACCTGGAAGGCGCGTCCATCGATTTCGTGGACACCATCGAGAAGCAGGGCTTTACCATCGACAACCCCAACGCCACCGGCTCCTGCGCCTGCGGGGATTCCTTCAACTGACCAGGTAGCCGCGCCGCGTGGGCCGGCCGGGTCAGTACTGTCCCGCGGTGCGCAGCACATACGAGCACACCAGGATCTGGCCCCGCTGGAAAAGCAGCTGCGCCACGCCCTGCACCTCACCTTTGGGCGGGCCGCCGGTGGCCGGCGTCACCTGCATACTGAACAGCACCTGGGCCTGATATTGCGACCAGTAGACGATTTTATCGATCGAGGTCACGTTGGCCTGGGAGAACTGCTTGCGGAACGCGTCGCTGCTGAGCTTGGCCAAGGCTTGGTCGGACCGCTTGTCTTTCACGCCGTCGTAGATGCCGCACAGTGCGTTGCGGACAATGACGTCCACATCCCGGCGCACCAGCGCGTTCAGGTAACCCTGAATCGCGGTTTTGGCCGCGCCTTCCGAGAACGTGCCTCCGGTGTTGGCCCCGTTGGTGCGCACCCCGTAGACGATCGCCGCGGTGAGCCCGGCCACCAGTGTGATGGCCGCCAGGATGCCGATCAACAGCTGCTTGGGCCGCCGCCTGGGCCGTGCCATCGGTGGCAGCCGGCCGGGATAGTTGGCGGGCGGCGGCGCCGAGCCGCCGGCCGGGGGTGCGGCCGCGTCGCCGCCCGGCTCGTCCGGGAATTCCAGGGCCTGAGGCTGGTAGGGTTCGGACTTGGGGTAGGGCGGCATCTCGCGAGGTCCGTCGGCGCCGACAACGTGGTTCGGCGGGTTCGGACCGGCCATCGTTTTCTCCTACGGTTGTGGGCTCAAGACGACGAGCGGGGGCTGCCGGCACCCGGGTCAGCTCCCTAGGCAGGCTAGCGCAACGGCTGGAGGCGGCCGCGGATGCGCCCGTGCCGCGCGCCAGGCCGAGATCCCTGGGTAGGCTAGACGACCTTACGAACGAAGGGCGGAAGTACTTGTGACCATCGCGGTGACGGGTTCTATTGCGACAGATCATCTGATGCGGTTTCCTGGCCGGTTCTCCGAGCAGTTGCTGGCCGATCATCTGCACAAGGTGTCGCTGAGCTTCCTAGTCGACGACCTGGTGGTGCACCGCGGCGGCGTGGCCGGGAATATGGCCTTCGCCATCGGTGTGCTGGGCGGTGAGGTCGCGTTGATCGGTGCGGCCGGTGCCGACTTCGCCGACTATCGCACCTGGCTGCAATCCCACGGGGTCAACTGCGACCACGTGCTGATCTCAAAAACCGCGCACACCGCGCGTTTCGTCTGCACCACCGATACCGAGATGGCCCAGATCGCGTCGTTCTACCCCGGCGCGATGTCGGAGGCGCGCAACATCTCGCTGGCCGAGGTGGTGTCGGCGATCGGAACACCGGAAATGGTGATCGTCGCGCCCAACGATCCGACCGCGATGCTGGTGCACACCGAGGAGTGCCGCGACCTCGGGCTGCCGTTCGCCGCCGATCCCTCCCAGCAGTTGGCCCGGCTGTCCGGCGAGGAGATCCGCAAGCTTGTCGACGGTGCCACCTACCTGTTCACCAACGACTACGAGTGGGACCTGCTGCTGTCCAAGACCGGCTGGTCGGAGGCCGACGTGAGGTCGCAGATCCAGCTGCGGGTGACCACGCTGGGTCCCAAGGGCGTGGACATCGTCGAGCCCGACGGCACCACCATCCACGTCGGTGTGGTGCCTGAGCTTAGCCAGACCGACCCGACCGGCGTCGGAGACGCCTTCCGGGCCGGTTTCCTGACCGGGCGCAGCGCGGGTCTGAGCCTGGAGCGCTCGGCTCAGCTGGGCTCACTGGTCGCGGTGCTGGTGCTGGAGTCCACCGGAACCCAGCAGTGGCAGTGGGACCGTCAGGTCGCGTCGGCCCGGTTGGCCGGCGCCTACGGTGAGGACGCGGCCGCCGAGATCGCTGCCGTGCTCGGCTAGTGCTGCCGAGCAGACGTAAAAGCCCCCGAAAACCACGGTTTTCGGGGCTTTTACGTCTGCTCGCGGTCATAACTGGACCGGATACTCGGGCTCGCTGATCTGCGGCACCACGCTGCCCTCGACGAAGATCGCGTGCCACAGCATGAAGATCAGCATGGTCCAGAGCCGGCGACTGTGATCGCTGGCGCCGGTGCGGTGCTCGTCGAGCATGCGTCGTATGGCGGCTAAGTCGACGAGGTCGCCGGCCTGCGACAAGCCCACGAGGGAATACGCCCACTCCAGCAGCTCGCCGGCGCGTAGCCAATGCCGAATCGGCACCGGGAACCCCAGCTTGGGCCGGTGCAGCACATGGGAAGGCACGATGGGCTCCAGCGCGCGGCGCAGCGCGTACTTGGTGGTGGTGCGGGTGATCTTGGCGCCCAGCGGCAACCGGGAGGCGACGGCGAACACCTGAGGGTCCAGGAACGGCACCCGAAGCTCTAGCGAGTTGGCCATCGTCATCTTGTCGGCCTTGACCAGAATGTCGCCGCGCAGCCAGGTGAACAGGTCGACGTGCTGCATCCGGGCGACCGGGTCCCAGCCGACCGATTCGGCATACACCGGCGCCGTCACGTCGGTGTGCGTCCAGTCGGCCCGAAACCCCGGCAGCACATCGCGCAGCTGCGCGTCGGAGAAACTGCGCGCATTGCCGTAGTAACGCTCCTCCAGGGTCAGGGATCCGCGGTGCAGCAGACTCTTGCCGCGCATGCCCTCCGGCAACGGCTTGGACACCTTGCCCATCGACCGCCGAAGCGGGCCGGGCAGGTAGTCGAACGGCTTGAGCGAGAGCGGCTCCCGGTAGATCGTGTAGCCGCCGAACAATTCGTCCGCGCCTTCGCCGGAGAGCACCACCTTGACGTGCTTTCGGGCCTCACGGGCGACGAAGAACAGCGGCACCAGCGCCGGGTCGGCGACCGGTTCGTCGAGGTACCAGACGATCTCGGGCAGGGCGCCGACGAACTCGTCGGCGCTGACCACCTTGGCGATGTGGCGCGCCCCGATGGCCTCGGCCGAGGCCACCGCGACGTCGATCTCGGAGAACCCCTCGCGCTCGAAACCGGTGGTGAACGTGATCAGACGCGGGTTGTGCCGGATGGCCAGCGCCGCGATGGCGGTGGAGTCGATGCCACCCGATAAGAACGCGCCGACGGTGACGTCGGCGCGCATGTGTTTGGCCACCGAGTCCTGCAGCACCGCGGTGATCTCGTCGTAGCGGGCTTGCTCGGTGTCGCCGGTGATCGCAGTGGCGGCAAAGCGGGGCACGAAGTACCGGATGACCTCCGGGGCCGCTCCGGGACGGATGCGGGCATAGCAGCCCGATTCCAACCGGCGCACGCCACGGTGCAGCGTCTCGGGCTCGGGCACGTACTGCAGCACGATGTAGTGCTGCAGCGCGCGGTGATCGAGGGACGTGTCCAACCCCACCAGCTCGGCCAGATCCAGCAGGCATTTTTTCTCGCTGGCCACCGCGGTGCCGCCGGCGCCGGTGGCCATGAACAGCGGCTTGATGCCGAAGGGGTCGCGCGCGCAGAACAGTTCGCGGGTGACGGTGTCCCACAACGCGAACGCGAACATGCCGCGCAGTCGATGCAACGCGTCGGCGCCCCAGTAGTGGTAGCCGGCGACGATCGCCTCACCGTCACCGTCGGTGGCGAACACCGCGCCGTGGCGGCCGCTGAGCTCCTCGCGCAGCTCCAGGTAGTTGTAGATCTCGCCGTTGAACACCAGCACGTAGCGGTCGGGCGCCTCCGGCGGTCCCCACCGCAGCGGCTGATGCGAATGCGCGATGTCGATGATGGACAACCGGTTGAACCCGAACACTGCGCCCCCCCGGGAGCCGGCGGCCCCCGGGTCGGTCCACGTGCCGGACTCGTCGGGGCCGCGGTGGCGCATCAGGTGCGACGAGCGGGCGATCGCGTCGTCGGCTCGGGCCACCAGGGCGACCTGGCCGGCAGCATCGGGGCCGTCGGTCTCGGCAGCGTCGGCCGGGGCCGCGACGAAGGCCAGCAGACCACACACGGCGCCCCAGTATGCCGCACCCGGCGGTGCTGGTGGGATGCCGGTGCCCCCAATACCGGGCCCGTTGGGGCCCGCCTCGTCGCCCGCGGGATCGGCGTGGTCTACGCTGCGTAGTATTCGACATCCGAGCAGGAGGCGCCAACGTGACACCTCGCCAGCCAGGTCGTTCGCAACGCTTGTCGCAGTGCAGGTCTCAGCGCGGTTCCGCCGGCCCCGCGCCCGGCGTGCGGGCCGGCCGCCGTCTGCCCCGTCGACTTCGCCTGGTGGCGCTGGCCGGGACGCTGGGTGCGCTGGCCGTCACCCTGAGCGGCTGCAGCTGGTCGGAGGTTTTCGCCCTGGGCTGGCCGAAGGGCATCACCCCGGAGGCAACTATCAACCGGGAACTGTGGATCGGGGCGGTGATCGCCTCCCTGGTCGTCGGGTTCATCGTGTGGGGTCTCATCTTCTGGTCCGCAGCCTTTCACCGGAAGAAAAGATCCGACACCGAGTTGCCCCGCCAATTCGGCTACAACATGCCGCTGGAGCTGGTGCTCACCGTCATACCGTTTCTCGTCATTTCGGTGTTGTTCTATTTCACCGTGGTGGTGCAGGAGAAGATGCTGCACCTGGCCAAGGACCCCGAGGTGGTGATCGACATTACGTCCTTCCAATGGAATTGGAAGTTTGGCTATCAGAGGGTGAACTTCAAAGACGGCACCCTGACCTACGACGGCGCCGATGAGACCCGCAAACGTGCCATGGAATCCAAGCCGGAGGGCAAGGACGAGCACGGTGAGGAACGCGTCGGGCCGGTCCGCGGGCTCAACACCGAGGACCGGACGTACCTGAACTTCGACAAGGTCGAGATCCTGGGAACCAGCACCGAGATCCCGGTTCTGGTACTTCCCGCCGGCAAACGCATCGAGTTCCAGATGGCCTCCGCCGATGTGATCCACGCGTTTTGGGTGCCGGAGTTCTTGTTCAAGCGCGACGTGATGCCCAACCCGGAAGCGAACCACTCCGTCAACGTTTTCCAGATCGAAGAGATCACCAAGACCGGGGCGTTCGTCGGGCACTGCGCCGAGCTGTGCGGCACCTATCACTCCATGATGAACTTCGAGGTTCGGGTGGTGTCCCCCAACGACTTCAAGGCTTTCCTGCAGCAACGCATCGACGGCAAGACCAACGCCGAGGCCCTGCAGGCGATCAACCAGGCACCCTTCGCGGTGACCACCCATCCGTTCGACACCCGCCGCGGTGAATTAGCGCCGAGCCAATAGGTTAGGACACCGGAATGCATATCGAGGCCAGACTATTTGAGTTTATCGCCGTCTTCTTCGTCTTGACGGCGGTGTTGTACGGGGTGCTGACTTCGATGTTCGCCACCGGCGGTGTGGAGTGGGCCGGCACCACCGCGCTGGCGCTGACGGGCGGCATGGCGCTGATCGTGGCGACCTTCTTCCGGTTCGTGGCTCGCCGGCTGGATATCCGTCCCGAGGACTATGAAGGCGCTGAGATCAGTGATGGCGCAGGCGAATTGGGGTTCTTCAGCCCGCACAGTTGGTGGCCGATCCTGGTCGCCTTGTCCGGTTCGGTGGCGGCGACGGGTATCGCGTTATGGCTGCCGTGGCTGATCGTTGCCGGCGTCGTGTTCATCCTCGCCTCGGCGGCCGGACTGGTCTTCGAATACTACGTTGGCCCCGAGAAGCACTGATCGGACCCGACAAGGTCACAATCGGGGCATCAGTTGATCGGTGGCCAGTTTGCCGAGATTTCTCTGGCCCGTCCGGTTGGGTAGGGTTTTTCAGGCACATGAGAATCCACCGAGCGCGCAAGGATGCAGCCGCGGGGCTTCGCGCGCTGCTGAGGCAGTTGGACAGGGCAGGCGAACATGAGTGGGCCGAAACCTCCAGAACCGGAACCGGACGAACTCGACTCCGCCGGTGGGCGCGGCGCCGACCCGGACGCCATCGGTGACGACCACCGGCCCGGCCGGGAGGACGGCTCGGAGCACGCCGCGGAGCTGGTACCCCTTGGCGACAGCGCCGACGCGGTCCCCGGAGAGACCGGCGCATATTCGCGCGCCTACTCGGCGCCGGAGTCCGAGCAATTCATCAGCGCCCCGTACGTGCCGGTCGATCTCGGGCTCTATGACTACGACGGCTACCACGGCTCCGATGACGATGACGAGCCCACCGTTCCGCGCTGGCCCTGGGTGGTCGGAGTGGCGGCCATCCTGGCCGCGGTCGCGCTGGTGGTTTCGGTCTCTCTACTGGTCACCCGGACCGGCTCCGGCAAGCTGGCCAGTCCGACCACGATGACCACCTCGTCGGCGCCGCCCTTGCAGGACGAGATCATCACCACCAAGCCATCGCCACCTCCGCCCTCACCTGTGCCCCCGCCACCGCCGACCAGCGAGATCCCGACCGCGACGGAGACGCAGACGGTGACCGTGACGCCCCCGCCGCCACCCCCGCCAACAACCGCCGCCACCACGACGGCGCCGCCGCCGGTGACCGGCACCGCAACGACACCGGCGGCTGCGCCACCGGCCACCACCACGACGCTGGCCGGTCCCCGGCAGGTCACCTACTCGGTCACGGGCACCAAGGCGCCGGGTGACATCATCTCGGTGACCTACGTCGACGCCTCCGGTCGGCGGCGAACGCAGCACAACGTCTACATCCCGTGGTCGATGACCGTCACACCGATCTCGCAGTCCGAGGTGGGCTCGGTGGAGGCGTCCAGCCTCTTCCGGGTCAGCAGGCTCAACTGCTCCATCATCACAAGCGACGGAACGGTGCTGTCGTCGAACACCAACGACGCACCGCAGACGAGCTGCTGATGGTCGGCAGGTATTCCGCATACCGGCGGGGGCCGGACCCGATCGTCCCGCCGGACGTCATCGACCGCATCCTGATCGGGGCCTGCGCCGCGGTTTGGCTGCTTTTGGTGGGCGTCAGCGTGGCCGCCGCCGTCGCCCTGGCGGACCTGGGGCGGGGTTTCCACGGCATGGCCAGGAACTCGCATACCACCTGGATCTTGTACGCCGTCATCGGAGTTTCCGCGCTGATCATCGCCGGCGCCATCCCAATGTTGCTGCGGGCGCGCCGCATGGCCCGGGAGGCCGAGCCGGTCGCCCGGACGGCGGTCGTGGCGTCCCGCGGGGCGGGCCGGCCCGCCCCGCGCACCGCGGCCGGGCCGGCCCGGCCGGCCGCGGTCAACCCGTACGGGGCGGCCGCCGAGTGGTCCGGCGAGGCGGTGGACCGGGTCTGGTTACGCGGGACGGTCGCGCTGACGGGCACCATCGGTGCCGCTCTGATCGCAGTGGCCGCGGCGAGCTATCTGATGGCCGTCGGTCACGACGGCGCGTCTTGGGTCAGCTACGGGCTGGCCGGGGTCATCACCGCGGGACTGCCGGTGCTCGAGTGGCTTCACGTTCGGCAGCTGCGCCGCCTGTTGGCAACATCGGGTTAGCCGTGCTCGCCGTCGGGTGAACCGAGGATGCTGTCCTGGTGCTCGCGCAATGCGGTCAGGGCACGTTGTTCGGCGGCATGCGCCGCCGCACGCAGCGCCGCATCCTCGGATATCGGATCGGCGAACAGGAAGCTGCCGCTGCCCGGCGACCCGGCCGACCCCAGCTTGTTCATCCGCTTGGGCAGGGGCGCGCCCTGGTACTCCAGCGGTATCGGGTGGCCGTGGTCATCGACCGGGCCGAGCGGCTGGTGCAGCTCGATGTAGGCGCCGTGTGGCAGGCGCTTGATGATGCCGGTCTCGACGCCGTGCTCGAGCACCGCCCGGTCGCTGCGCTGCAGCCCGATGCACCACCGGTAGGTGATGAAGTAGACCAACGGCGGAAGGACCACCATGCCGATGCGCCCGATCCACGTGGTCGCGTTGAGCGAGATGTGGAACTTGAACGCGATGATGTCGTTCATCGCCGCCAGCGTGAGCACCATGTAGAAGCTGATCGCCATGGCACCGACCGCGGTGCGCACCGGCACGTCGCGGGGCCGCTGCAGCAGGTTGTGGTGCGCGTAGTCGCCGGTGAACCGCTTCTCCAGGAAGGGGTAGACGATCAGCAGGATGAACACCACGCCCATGATCACCGCGACCCAGACCGGGGCCGGGATGGTGTGATGCCAGAAGTAGAACTCCCATGGCGGCCAAATCCGGGCCAGGCCCTCGGTCCACATCATGTAGAAGTCTGGCTGCGAGCCGGCCGACACCTGTGACGGCTTGTAGGGCCCCAGGTTCCAGATCGGGTTGATCTGCAGCAGGCCGCCCATCAGGCCCAGCACGCCGGCGATGGCGGCGAAAAACGCGCCGGACTTGAACGCGAACACCGGCATCACCCGCACGCCGATGACGTTGTGCTCGGTACGGCCCGGGCCGGGGAACTGGGTGTGCTTCTGAAACCACACCAACGCCAGGTGCAGCCCGATCAGCGCCAGGATGATCCCCGGCAGCAGCAGAATGTGCAGCGCGTACAGGCGCGGGATCAAGATGTTGCCGGGGAAGTCGCCGCCGAACAGCGCCCAGTGCATCCACGTACCGATCACCGGTATGCCCAGCGTGATCGACGACAGCGCGGCGCGCAGGCCCAGACCCGACAGCAGGTCGTCGGGCAACGAGTAGCCGAAGTAACCCTCGAACATGGCCAGGATCAGCAGCAGTGAACCGATCACCCAGTTGGCCTCCCGGGGCCGCCGAAACGCCCCGGTGAAGAAGATGCGCGCCAGGTGCACCATGATCGCCGCGGCGAACATCAACGCCGCCCAGTGGTGGATCTGGCGGACGAACAGGCCGCCGCGGACCTCGAACGAGATTTCCAGCGCCGACTGGTAGGCGCGTGACATCTCGACCCCGCGTAGGGGTTGGTAGACGCCGTTGTAGGTGACATCGACCATGGACGGGTCGAAGAACAGCGTCAGGTACACGCCGGTGATCAGCAGAATGACGAAGCTGTACAGCGCGATCTCGCCGAGCAGGAACGACCAGTGGGTCGGGAATACCTTGTTGAGCTGACGCCGTAACGCCGCCGACGGGTGGTATCGGGTGTCGACGTCCTCGGCCTGCCGGGCCAAGACATCGCCGACCCGGGGAATGTTACTCAGTGGAGGACTCAGTTTCGGACTCATGTTGTGGTGCGCTCCCAAAATGCCGGTCCCACGGGCTCGATGAAGTCGCCGTTGGCGACCAGATACCCGTCGGCGTCGATCGTGATGGGCAGTTGCGCCAACGCGCGGGCCGCCGGGCCGAAGATCGGCTTGGCGAAGTGCAACGCGTCGAACTGCGACTGGTGACACGGGCACAGGATCCGGTAGGTCTGTTGCTCGTACAGCGAGGAAGGGCAACCCAGATGCGAGCAAACCTTGGTGAACGCGAAGAACTCGCCGAAGTTGAAGCTCTCCTGACCCTGGCGTTTGACCACGCGGCCCATATCGGTGGGTTTGATGCGGATGAGCATCACCGGGTTGCGGATGCCCAACGAGATCGCGGTGAGCCTTTCGTGGGATTCCACGGTGGTGCCGTCGCCGTCGGATTCCCGCCACGGGAAGACGGTCTCCATGCCGCCGGCGTCGACGTCTTCGGGGCGCATTTTGACGAACGGTGGTCCGCCGTGCGCGCCGGTGGCCCGCGCCAGGTAGATGGTTTCGCCGGGGTAGCGCGGGGTCCAGCCAGACGTCCACAGCACGGCCTTCTTCCCCTCGGCCGTGGGCACCACCGGCTTCCAGGGGTTCTTGATGAGGCCACCGATGAACGCGACCAGCGTGCCCAGGCCGAACGCGCCCAGGCCCAGCCCGAAGGACAGCCCGATCAGCTTGCGGCGTTTGATCGTCGAGCCTTCGAAGGCGTCGGTCAGGTTCGCGACCACGGTCTTGCGGTCGATCTCGCGAGACGCGCCGTCATGGCGCTCCTGAATCGAAATCTCTTCTGGGATAAACCGTTTCTGGAATAGCACCGCGCCGATGGCGATCGACAGGATGGACAGCCCGAAGGTCACCCCGTACAGCGGGGTGGCCAGCGAGTACACGAAGCTCCCCGCGGCGTCCTTGGGTTTGTACTCCCACGGCCAGAACACAAAAACCAGCAGCAGGGCCAGCCCGAACACGCCGCCTAGCACAAGCCACAGCGCCACTCCCCGCGCGGCGCGTTTCTCGGCCTTGGTGCCCTCGACCGGCCAGCGAGCTTCCTTGTAGGCGATCTTGACGCCGTCCAGCTTGCCGCCCAGCTCCAGCAGCTCCTGATGCGACATCGCGGCCAGCGCACCCTCATCGGGTTCGCCGGAACCACCGGTCTGGTCAATGTCTTTCGCGATTGAACCGTCGCTCATGACCGCGCCCCAATCCACAGTGCCAGCCCGATGGCGGCGACCATCCCGATGATCCACATCGCCATGCCCTCGGGGGCGGGGCCGAATCCACCGAGCCCATAACCACCCGGGGAACGTTCCTCGGCGGCGGTCCGCACGTAGGCGATGATGTCCTTCTTTGCATCGAAGGAGAGCTGACGATCGGAGAACTTCGGCATGTTCTGCGGACCGGTCAGCATCGCGGTGAGGATTTGCTGCTCGTTGGCGGGGCCCAGGTCGGGCGCGAACTTGCCCGACGACAGCGCCCCGCCCTTGCCGGTGAAGTTGTGGCACGAGGCGCAGTTGAGGCGGAACAAATCGCCGCCGCGACCCAGATCCTCGCCGCGCAACGAGCGCATCGCGATGCTGCCGTCGGGATTGCGCACCACGGTGGGGCCACCGCCATTGGCTTGCACGTAGGCGCCGATCGCATCGATCTGGGCCTCATCGAAGATCGGCTCCTTGCGGGCCGCCTGCGCCTCACCCCGCATGGCCGGCATCCGCCCGGTGGACACCTGGAAGTAGACGGCCGCCTCACCGACGCCGATCAGACTTGGCCCGTGGTCGGGCACGCCCTGCAGGTTGGCGCCGTGGCAGGACACGCAGGAGGTGTCGAACAGCTGCTTGCCGGTACGCAACAGCGCCGAGGTCGACTCGTCGGCGACCGCCACCTGCGGCGTCGGGGTCAGCACGGCCGCCAGGCCGCCGGCGATGGTCAGTGCTATCAGCAGCAGCAGTCCACCCGACAGCCGGCGACGAAGACGCCGGCGCGACCGGGCACGGTCAGACCACGTGCTGTCACCGGATCGGGCGAACCTCAGTTTGTTCAACCGAGCACTCCTAATTCTCGGGACCGTTTGGCGGGCGCCGGCTTTCATCGAATGAAATAGATCACGGTGAACAGCGCGATCCAGACGATGTCGACGAAATGCCAGTAGTACGAGACAACGATGCTGGCGGTGGCCTGCGCCGGGGTGAACTTGCTCATCGTGGTGCGGACCAGCAGGAAAATGAACGCGATCAGGCCGCCGGTGACGTGTAACCCGTGGAAGCCGGTGGCCAGGTAGAAGACGGTGCCGTAGGCGCTGCCGGGGATGGTGGTGCCGTGAGTCGTCAGGTGGACGTACTCGTAGGCCTGGCCGAGGATGAAGAACAGGCCCATCAGGAACGTGATCACATACCACCGGCGCAGCCCGAAAATGTCGCCGCGCTCGGCCGCGAACACCCCCATCTGGCAGGTGAACGACGAGGCGATCAGCACCAGCGTCACCGGCACGGCCTGGTACAGGTTCAGCTCGGTGGGCGGCGGCGGCCAGTTGCCACCGGCCTGGGCGCGCGCCGAGAAGTAGAACGCGAACAGGCCAGCAAAGAACATCAGCTCGCTGGAAAGCCAGACTATGGTGCCCACACTGACCATGTTGGGCCGATTCAGCGAATGTATTCGTGCCGTGATCGCAGTACCCGAGGTCCCCACAGCGCTGGTCACATCCGCAAGTATGACGCTTTGTAGTTGTCGAACTCTACCCGGGGCCGTAATTCGGTTCGGCGAGTCGTGCCCGCCGTTGTGTTCGCGGGGTTCCCGGGTCGCCGCCGCCGGGCCGCCGAACGGCGGTTGGGAGACGGTCGGTCCGCGTGGGACCATCGGCGGGTGGCTCTGTCATCCGAGGCCGCCGCGTCCCGGCGGGCCCCCGGCGCGGCGGCCGAGTCGGTGCCGTCGTGGCCGCTGATCCTGCGTCGGTTGACCGATGGTCGAGACCTGGCGCGCGGGCAGGCCGGCTGGGCGATGGAGCAGATCATGGCCGGCAACGCCCGACCCAGCCAAATCGCCGCCTTCGCCGTGGCGATGAAGATGAAGGTTCCCACCGCCGACGAGGTCGGTGAGCTAGCCGGCGTCATGCTCGGCCACGCGCGCCCGATGCCGGTCGAAGCGGTTCCCGACGACGCCGTCGACGTGGTGGGTACCGGTGGCGACGGTGCCAACACGGCCAACCTGTCCACGATGGCGGCGATCGTGGTGGCGGCCGCGGGTGTCCCGGTGATCAAACACGGCAACCGGGCGGCGTCGTCGTTGTCCGGGGGAGCCGACACGCTGGAGGCGCTCGGGGTGCGCATCGACATGGGACCCGACCAGGTCGCCCGCAGCCTCGCCGAAGTCGGGATCGGGTTCTGCTTCGCCCCGCGGTTTCATCCTTCCTACCGGCACGCGTCGGCGGTGCGCCGCGAGATCGGGGTGCCCACCGTGTTCAATCTGCTTGGGCCGTTGACCAATCCGGCCCAGCCGCGGGCCGGCTTGATCGGCTGCGCGTTCGCCAAGCTCGCCGAGGTGATGGCCGGCGTGTTCGCTGCGCGCCGGTCCAGCGTGTTGGTGGTGCACGGCGACGACGGGCTCGACGAGTTGACCACCACCACCACGAGCACGATCTGGCGGGTGCAGGCGGGCAGCGTGGACAAGCTGACATTGGATCCCGCGGGATTCGGGTTCGCCCGCGCCGGGCTCGACGAGCTGCGGGGTGGCGACGCGCACACCAACGCCGCCCAAGTGCGCGCCGTGCTGGCCGGCGCCAGCGGGCCGGTGCGCGACGCCGTGGTGCTCAACGCCGCCGGTGCACTGGTGGCCCATGCCGGGCTATCCAGCCGCGCTGAGTGGCTGCCGGCCTGGGAGGACGGCTTGCGCCGGGCCGGCGCCGCGATCGACAGCGGGGCGGCCGAACAGCTGCTCGCGCGGTGGGTGCGGTTCAGCCAGCAGGTCTGAGCGCCAGCGATGGCAGCCCGCCCCGGTCTGTTCGGCGGCCAGCCGCGCCGACCGCGCCGACGCCGCCCACCGCGCCCAGGCCCCCGCCGAGCGCACGGGCGAGGCCCACCCCGCGTCGGCTTCGGCACCACTGGCGCCGGTGACCCGCACCAGGCGCACCCCCGGCGCGGCCAGCCACCGGGCGATCAGCGCGGTCTCCTCGACCAGCGCGCCACCGAGTGGACCAGCCGCCGGCAGCACCGCCTGTGCGCCGGCCCGGATGGCCTCGACCACCGGCATGGGCGGCACCCCCCGTGGGGCGTTACCGGCCGCGGCGAGCCGGCCGTGGCGGATGACCACGAGCTGCCAGCCGCCCTGGGCATTGGGGCCGTCGGGCGCGGCGGCGATCAGCTCGGCCACGGCGGCCAGCGCACGCAACCGCTGGGCACGCCACAGCGCCTCGACGGCGGCGGCGACCCGGTCACGCAGTCGTGCGGCGCTCTCGTAGCGCCGGCGTTCGGCGAGCGCGGTGATCTGGTCCACGGCCGCGGCCAGCGCGTCGTCGTCGCGCCCGTCGATCAAGTCGGCCGCGCGCTTGGTGGCCTCGGCGTACCGCTCGGCGGTGACGTTACGGCCGGCGGGGCAGGGCGCCACGTCCGACTCGGGGCACGCCGGCCCGTGCAGGGCCGAGCGTGCCAGCCGCTGGGTGCAAGTTCGGAGCCCGCTGAACCGGGCCAGCAGGTCCGCCGTTTCGGCCGCGTCCGCGCGGGACCGAAAAGGGCCGACGACGCGGTCGTGTCGCGGGGCACGGACCACCGCCAGCCGGGGGAACGCTTCCTCGGTGAGCTGCACCCACCACCACCGGTGCGGGAACCTCGACCGGCGGTTGTACGGCGGGGCGTGCGCGGCCAGCATCCGCAGCTCACGGACGCCGGCTTCCAGGGGATGCGCGCACTCGACGTGGTCGACCGCATCGGCCAGGGCGACCATCTCCCTCATCCGGCCACGCGGGTCGGCCCCGGTGAAGTACTGGCCGACCCGGCGCCGCAGGTCGACCGCGGTGCCCACGTAGAGCACCTCACCCGAGGGTCCGCGGAAGAGGTAGATCCCCGGCCGGTGCGGCAGGCCGTCGGCCAGCACCCGCTTGCGGCGCTGCGCCGCGGTGACCTCGGACCGATACCCGCGCAGATCGGCCAGGGTGTGCACGCCCTGGTTGCCCACCCGCTCGATCAGGGCGTGCAGCACGTCGACGGTGGCGCGGGCATCGTCGAGGGCACGGTGGGTGGGCTGGCCGGCGAGGGCGAACAGGCGTGCCAACGCGGCCAGCCGCACGCTGGGGGCCTCCTCTCGGCTGAGCACCCGCCGCGCCAATCGGACCGTGCACAGCACCGTGGGCCGCGGCCATGGGATACCGCAGTGCTGCGCCGCGGCACGCAGGAACCCGATGTCGAACCTGGCGTTGTGGGCGACGAGCACCGCGCCACCGGCGAACTCGAAAAACATCGGCAGCACCGCGTCGATGGTCGGGGCGTCACGCACCATCGACGTGGTGATGCCGGTCAGCTGCACCACCGGGGCGGGGATGGCGCGCTGCGGGTCGACCAGGGTGGCGAATTCACCGAGAACGGCGCCGCCGCGCACCTTGACCGCCCCGATCTCGGTGATGGCGTCGGGGGGAGTTGCCGTGCTGCCCCTCGCGCGTCCACCGGTGGTTTCCAGGTCGACCACCACGAACGTGGTCTCGCGCAACGGGATCTCGTCGGCGGGATCCCAGGCCGCCGACCGGGCCTCCGCCAGCTCGGCGAAGCTCAGCTGAGTCGCGCCGGTTGCACCCATGGCCGCGACGTTAGGCATGCCCACCGACAGTCGGGCGTTGCCACGCCGCCTGGGCGCGGTGTGTCGGTGCCGGTGGTTAGCGTTCGGATGACCCGACCGAAGCCCGACCCCAAACCGAGAGGACCGACAGATGGCAGCGAGCAGCCGTTCGGCGAGCCAGGGCGGCACGTCGCCCGATGCGGAGGCGCCCGTGGTTATCGACTGCGACGAGTGCGCGGCGCGCGGGCCCGCCTGCCGCGACTGCGTGGTCAGCGTGCTGCTGGGGGCGCCGGAAACCCTGTCGCACGACGAGCACGCGGCGCTGAAGGTGCTGGCCGAGGCCGGATTGGCCCCCAGGTTGCGTCTGGTGCCGATCCGCCGCGACCGCGGGTCCGGGGCCGCCTAGCGTGGCGGCGTGCCCAACCAAGTTCACAAGATAATCACAGAAATCTTGCCATTTTCTTAACTCCCCCCTTTGGACAAACGTCGATATCGTTTCGTAACCTGTTTGAGACCTAAACCCAGCTCGGCGTCGAGGCGTCGAACGGCCGTTTAAGGAAGCAAATCTTGAGGCTCTGCAGCCATTGGATCGCGCGCGCCATCAAGCGGTGCACCATCGGTTCGTTAGCGAGCTTCACCGTCTGGTCCGGCGTGTGGGCCGCCGCCGCGATGGCCGATCCGGCCGATGACGCGCTAGCCAAGCTCAACGAGCTGTCGCGGCAGGCCGAGCAGACCACCGAGGCGATGCACAGCGCCGAGCTCGACCTCAACGCCAAGTTGACCGCGTTGCAGGCCGCGGAGAAAAAGCACGCCGACGATCAAGCCGCGCTGGATGCCGCCAAGGCGCGCCTGGCCGCATTCCAGACCTCGGTCAACAAGATCGCGGCCGCGATGTACATGGGTGGTCGCACCGACGGCATGGACGCCATCTTGACGGCCGAGTCGCCGCAGCTGCTCATCGACAGGCTCACCGTGCAGCGCGTGATGGCGCATCAAATGTCCACCCAGATGGCGAGTTTCCGGGCCGCCGGAGAGCAGGCCGCCAAGGCCGAGCGAGCGTCCGCCAAGTCGGCCGCCGATGCCATGTCCGCCGCCGAACAGGCCGCCGCGGTGCGGGCGAGCCTGCAGCACAAGCAGAGTCAGCTGCAGGTTCAGATCGCCGTGGTGAAGTCGCAGTACCAGGCGCTGAGCCCTGGGCAGCGGGAGGCGCTGGCCGATCCCGGGCCGATCCCGGCGGGACTTCCGGGTGTCCCCGGGCCGGCGCCCGACGCAGGGGCGCCCGGCGTGCCGGCCGGGGCGCCGGCCCCCGGTGAGGCGCCACCGTTCAGCGGAATGATGCCCGGATGGCCCTTCGCCGCGCCCGGGGGCGGCGGCGACCGTGCGATCGTGGTGCAGGCCGCGTTGACACAGGTGGGGGCGCCGTACGCCTGGGGTGGCGCCGGGCCGGGCGGGTTCGATTGTTCCGGGTTGGTGATGTGGGCGTTCCAGCAGGCTGGCATCGCGCTGCCGCACTCCAGCCAGGCGCTGGCCCACGGCGGGCAGCCGGTTGCGCTGTCGGACCTGCAGCCCGGCGACGTGCTGACCTTCTACTCCGACGCGTCACATGCCGGCATTTACATCGGTGACGGCCTGATGGTCCATTCCTCCACCTTCGGCCAGCCGGTGCGGGTGGTGCCGATGGACTCCTCGGGCCCGATCTACGACGCTCGTCGCTATTGACGGCCCCCGCGGTCCCCGCGGGCCGCACGGGCGGCGCCGGCGGTTTCGGATGCTGCTGGCCGGGGTCTTTCTCATCGAGCTGATCGCGGGTGTGTCGGTACCCGTGCCCCCGGCCGGGCCGGCGGTCGCGCCGGCGCACGGCGGAGCGGTGGCGCCGCTGGTGGTCGGCGGCCGCACCGTTCGGTTGCTCGGCCTCGGCGGACCGCTCACCGATGGACTGCTGGCGCGGGTTGCGGCCGACATCGGCGTCGCGATCGACGAGGTGGCGGCGTTCTGGGGCGACGATTGGTCCCACGACATCTCGGTGGCGGCGGTCGCCTCCGACGACCAGTTTCGGGTCGCCGCCGGCGGCGACCCGGCGTCGCAGTGGGCCGACATCGCGGCGGTGACCGTGGTCGACCGCGTCGATCCCGACCGTCGGCTGGTGGTCAATCAACGCATCGTGTTAGCACCCGGCGCGGCCGCCATGAGCGCAGGCGCGTTACGAATAGTGTTGACCCACGAGCTTTTTCACTATGCGGCCCGGGCCGACACAGCCCTGGATGCGCCTCGCTGGCTGACCGAGGGGGTTGCCGATTTCGTGGCCCGGCCGCACACCGAAGTGCCCACCGAGACGGTGGCCGAGCCGGTGTCGCTGCCGTCGGACGACGACCTTGACACCCCGGGGCCGCAGCGTTGGCTGGCATACGATCGAGCGTGGTTGTTCGCCAGGTTCGTCGCAGACACCTACGGGATCGCGACGTTGCGCCGGCTCTATCTGGCGAGCTGCGGAATCGGGCATCCCGATCTGCCCACCGCGCTCCGCGGCGTGCTCGGCGCCGACCCGGCCGACCTGCTGGCGCGCTGGCAGCGGTGGCTGACCCGCTAGAGCCGCCATGGCTGCTCGACCCAGACCCGCTAGCCTGACCCAGGTGAGCCGGGTGCTGCTGGTAACCAACGACTTTCCGCCCCGGCGTGGCGGCATCCAGTCCTACCTCGGGGAGTTCGTCGGGCGGCTGGTGTCCGCCGGATCGCATACCGTCACGGTGTACGCGCCGACATGGAAGGGCGCCGAGGCGTTCGACGACGCCGCCCGCGCCGCCGGCTATCGGGTGGTGCGTCATCCCGGCGCGCTGATGCTGCCCGGCCCGACGGTTGACAGCCGAATGCGCCGGCTGATCGCCGAGCACGGCATCGACACCGTCTGGTTCGGCGCGGCAGCGCCGCTGGCGCTGCTGGCGCCGCGTGCCCGGCAGGCCGGGGTGGCCCGAGTGTTGGCCAGCACGCACGGCCACGAGGTGGGCTGGTCGATGCTGCCGGTCGCGCGGTCGGTGCTGCGTCGGATCGGCGAGGGCACCGATGTCGTCACCTATGTCAGCCGCTACACCCGGTCCCGATTCGCGTCCGCGTTCGGGCCCGTGGCGTCGCTGGAATACCTGCCTCCCGGCGTGGACACCGACCGGTTCCGCCCCGATCCGGCCGCGCGGGCCGAGCTGCGTCGGCGGTACCGGCTGGGCGAGCGCCCCACGGTGCTCTGCCTGTCGCGGCTGGTGCCGCGCAAGGGCCAGGACATGCTGATCAAGGCGCTGCCCGCGATCCGCCACCGGGTCGACGGGGCGGCGTTGCTGGTGGTCGGGGGCGGCCCCTACCTGGACACCCTGCGCAGGCTGGCCCGGGGCTGCGGGGTGGCTGACCACGTCACGTTCACCGGCGGGATACCGGCCGACGAACTGCCGGCCCACCACGCACTGGCCGACGTGTTCGCGATGCCGTGCCGCACCCGCGGCGCCGGAATGGACGTCGAGGGTCTGGGTATCGTGTTCCTCGAGGCCTCGGCGGCCGGTGTGCCGGTGATCGCCGGCGACTCCGGAGGAGCTCCGGAAACGGTGCAGCACAACAAGACTGGGCTGGTGGTCGACGGCAACTCGGTGGACACCGTGGCCAACGCCGTCACCGAGTTGCTGATCGATCGCGACCGGGCGGCCGCCATGGGCGCCGCCGGCCGGCGGTGGGTGACGGCCCAGTGGCGCTGGGACACGCTGGCCGAGCGGCTGGCCGGCCTGTTACGCGGCTAAGGATGGCGAGCAGACGCGAAAGCCCCCGAAATGACCTACTTTCGGGGGTTTTCGCGTCTGCTCACCCAATCAGTCCTTGGCGTAGATCGCCTCGATCTCGGCGGCGAACTTCTCGGCCACCACCTTGCGCTTGACCTTCAGTGTCGGTGTCAGCTCACCCGTGGCCTCGGTGAAGTCGACCCCCAGTATGCGGAACTTGCGGATCGACTCGGCGTGCGACACCGCCAGGTTGGCCTTTTTGATCGCCGTGTCCACCTCGGCGACCAGATCGGGGTCGGTGGCCAGATCGCCCACCGACGCGTCGGCCGCCTTATTGTTGCGCTGTTTCCAGCCGACGAACGCCTCGGGGTCGATGGTGATCAGCGCCCCGATAAAGGGTTTGGCGTCCCCGACGACCATCGCCTGGCTGATCAGCGGGTGCGCGCGCAGCTGGTCCTCCAGCACCGCCGGGGCGACATTCTTTCCGCCCGCGGTGACGATGAGCTCCTTCTTGCGGCCGGTGATGGTGAGGAAGCCATCCTCGTCGATGGCCCCAAGATCACCCGTCTTGAACCAGCCGTCGGTGAATGCCTCGGCGGTGGCCTGCTCGTTGTGCCAGTAACCGCTGAACACCACGCCGCCGCGGACCAACAGCTCGCCGTCGTCGGCGATGCGAAGACTGTTGCCGGGCAACGGCTTTCCAACAGTACCGATCTTCAGATCATTGAACTGGCTGATGGCGACGCCCCCACTGGTCTCGCTCAGGCCGTAGCCCTCGTAGACGGTGAGTCCGGCGCCACGGTAGAAGTGCCCAAGCCGCGCACCCAGCGGCGCCCCGCCCGAGACGGCGGCGCGGCAGTCGCCGCCCAGTGCGGCGCGCAGTTTGCGGTAAACCAGCCGGTCGAACACCGCATGCTTGGCGCTCAGCAGCAGCCCCGGCCTTCCGCGGTCACATGCCTCACTCCAGTCGACCGCGGTCTGCGCGGCGATCGCGAAGACCCGCCCCTTGCCGGCGTTGGCGGCGTTCTGCTCGGCGGTGTTGTACACCTTCTCGAACACCCTCGGCACCGACACCACGACCGTCGGCTTGAACACGGCCAGCATCGGCAGCAGATTCTTGATGTCACTGGTGAATCCCACGGTGACTTTGCTGTGAAAGGCGGCCATGCTGATCGCGCGTGCCAGCACGTGGGCCAGTGGCAGGAAGACCAGCAGCCGCTCACCCTTGCGCAGCAGCGTCGGGTGGTACGCCTTGGCGCCGTTGATCTCGTAGACCAGGTTGGAATGGGTCAACTGGCAACCCTTGGGTCGTCCGGTGGTGCCCGAGGTGTAGATGAGCGTCGCCGGATCCTGCGACCGCAGTGCCTCGAGTCGGGCGGTTAGCTCGGCCGGATCGACTGACGCGCCCGCCTCCGCGAGCCGGTCGAGCACGTGCGGACCCGAACCAGCGATTTGCAACACTTCCCGCAGGGCGGGCGCGTCGCCGGAGAGTTCGGTGACCATTGCCGCGTGTGCGTCGGTCTCGGCGAACGCCACCACCGCTTCGGAATCCTGCAGAACCCAGCGAACCTGCTCCGCCGACGACGTCTCGTAAATCGGTACGGTGACCGCGCCCACAGCCAGGATCGCGAAATCGAGGATCGGCCACTCGTAGCGGGTGGCCGAGAAGATGACCACCCGGTCGCCGGCCTGCACCCCCAGCGCGATCAAACCCAGTGCCGCCGAGCGAATCTGGTTGGCCGCCTCAGCGCAGGTGACATCGGTCCAGACGCCGTCGACCAGGCGCTGGTAGATGACATGGTCAGGATCATCGCGCTCATGCTGGAAAACTACCGCCGCGACATTGTCGTGCTCGCCCACGGAGAATTGCGCAGGAATGCTCAATTTACGCACCGTTTTTACCTCGCTTTACCTGCTGTGACGTACGTTTGCTCGGGCCGGCTTGCTGTCGCCTAGCCTAATCCGGCGGTTCGCTCAGATGAAGACGCGTGTTCGGGGCGGGACCCGGTTGCGGTGGGCCGGAGGGTTTACCCCGGGGTGTGCGATGAACTCCGAAATGTATGTGTGAAGCTGTTGGGATGTACAGCATCCAAATCGCCGACGACACCTATGTCGCCGCTGACGGAGCACGGGTGGGCGCCGCGATTGCCGATCGGCAAAGCTGGCGCCGGTGGTGGCCGGATCTGGGGCTGCAGGTCATCGAGGACCGCGCCGAGAAGGGCATCAGGTGGGCCGTTACCGGCGCCCTGACCGGCAGCATGGAGGTCTGGCTGGAGCCCTCGTTCGACGGGGTGGTGCTGCACTACTTCTTGCACGCCGAGCCGTCCGGGGTGGCGGCTTGGCAGCTGGCCAGGATGAACCTGGCCAAAATGACGCACCGTCGCCGGGTAGCCGCCAAGAAAATGGCGTTCGAGGTGAAGACGACACTGGAGAGCTCACGCCCAATCGGTGTTTCTCCGGTAGTTTAACCGGGTCAGGGTTGGCACAGGAGAGTACCGTTTCTGCCGGGAGGGCGCAGTTCTCCCGCAGATAGCCGGGGGCCAACCCGCATGGCGGGGAAAGGGAATAACCAGTGGCGGACAAGACGACGCAGACCATCTACATCGACGCGAGTCCGGGCGAGGTGATGAAGGCGATCGCCGACATCGCGGCCTACCCGGAATGGATTTCGGAGTACAAGGAAGTCGAAGTCCTGGAGGCTGACGACGAGGGCTACCCCAAGCGGGCGCGGATGCTGATGGACGCAACCATCTTCAAAGACACCCTGATCATGTCCTACGAGTGGCCGGCGGATCGCCAATCGCTGAGCTGGACACTGGAATCCAGCTCGCTGCTCAAGTCGCTCGAAGGCTCATATCGGCTGGCGCCCAAGGGTTCTGGGACCGAGGTGACCTACGAGCTCGCGGTCGACCTGGCCGTCCCGATGATCGGGATGCTCAAGCGCAAGGCCGAACGCAGGTTGATCGACGGTGCCTTGAAGGACCTGAAGAAGCGAGTCGAGGGCTGAGGGAGTCCGTTGCGCCGCCCAGCCCGGCCCGGATCAGTCTCTTCGTCGGCAAAGGCGGGGTAGGAAAGTCCACCCTGGCGGCTGCCACCGCGGTCTGTGATGCCAGCGCCGGTCAGCGGGTGCTGCTGGTTTCCACCGATCAAGCCCACTCGCTGGGCGACGTGCTGGGCATCGAGGTGGCGCCGACCGGTCGCGCAGATCCCGTGCGGGTAGTGGCCGATCTCGACACCGATGACCCCGACGCCGGCGGCGGATTTCTCGATGCGCTGGCACTGGATACCTTGGCCCTGCTCGAGGGCCGGTGGCGTGGCGTGGTCGACGCCCTGGACCGGCGATTTCCCGACTCCGAGCTGAGCAGCATTGCCCCCGAGGAGCTTTCGGCGTTGCCCGGTGTTCAGGACGTGCTCGGGCTGCACGCCGTGGGTGAGCTGGCGGCGGCCGGACGATGGGATCGGATCGTGGTCGACTGCGCCTCGACCGCGGACGCGCTGCGGATGCTGACGCTGCCCGCCGCGTTCGCGCTGTACGTGGAACGCGCGTGGCCACGACACCGCCGGCTGGCCATCGCGGCCGACGACGTTCGGTCGGCCGCGGTCGTGGAACTGCTGGAGCGTACCAGCGCCGGCGTCGAGCGGCTCAGCGCGTTGCTCACCGACGGCGACCGGGTCTGTGCGCACCTGGTGTTGACCCCCGAGCGGGTGGTCGCCGCCGAGGCGGCCCGCACGCTGGGATCTTTGGCGTTGATGGGGGTGCGGGTCCAGGAGCTGCTGGTCAACCAGGTTCTCGTGCGAGACGAGATCTACGAGTACCGCAGCCTGCCCGATCATCCGGCGTTCTACTGGTATGCCGAACGCATCGCCGAGCAACGCGGGGTGCTTGACGAACTCGGCGCCACCATCGGGGACGTGGCGCTGTTGCTGGTTCCCCACGTAGCCAGCGAGCCGATCGGCCCCAAGGCGCTGGCCGGACTGCTCGACAGCGCGCGTCGACGCCGCGGAGGCGCGCCACCGGGTCCGCTGCGTCCCGTCGTCGACCTGGAATCCGGGTCGGGGCTGGCGTCGGTGTACCGACTGCGGTTAGCGTTGCCCCAGCTCGACCCCGGATCGCTGACACTGGGCCGATCCGAGGATGACCTGATCATCAGCGCCGGCGGTGTGCGGCGCCGGATTCGGTTGGCGTCCGTGCTGCGGCGGTGTACGGTGCTGGACGCACATCTGCGGGGCAGTGAGCTGACAGTTCGTTTTCGACCGGATCCGGAGGTATGGCCACGATGAGCGGGGTTCATACCGATGTCGTGCCCGAGCTGCGCCGGCTTGCGCAGGCAATCCTGGACGGGATCGACCCGGCGGTGCGGGCGGCGGCCACGATCGCATCGGGTGCCGGGGTCGGGACCGGCAAATGCCAGCAGGTGTGGTGTCCGGTGTGCGCGCTGGCCGCGTTGGTCAACGGCGAGCAGCACCCGTTGCTGACCGTCATCGCCGACCACAGTGTCGCCTTGCTCGATGTGATTCGCGCCATAGTCGACGACATCGACAAATCGGCGAAACCGCCGCCGGACGGCCCGCCGGGCGGCGGTCTCACCAGCGACCCGGGCGGTGAGACCAGAAACGGTGACGGCGCCGCACAACCGCGTTACCAGCCGATCCCGGTGATCCTCCACGAGTGAGCCGCCACCTCGCGAGGTGGTCGCAGCCATCGCGGATGGGTACAGTTGGCCCAGACGCCATCCGGTGTGGGCGAGAGGGAGGGCCATGTGGTACTACCTGTTCAAGTACATTTTCATGGGCCCCCTCTTCACCCTGCTCGGTCGGCCGAAAGTCGAAGGACTGGAACACATCCCGAGTTCCGGGCCGGCCATCCTCGCCAGTAACCACCTCGCCGTGGCGGACAGCTTCTACCTTCCGTTGGTCGTGCGCCGCCGGATCTGGTTCTTGGCCAAGGCGGAATACTTCACCGGCACCGGCCTGAAGGGCTGGATCAACCGCTGGTTCTACAGCGTTTCCGGGCAGGTCCCCATCGACCGCACCAACGCCGACTCCGCGCAGGCCGCGTTGGAGGCCGCCGAGCGGCTGCTGGGTCAGGGCAAGCTGTTGGGCCTGTACCCCGAGGGAACTCGGTCGCCCGACGGTCGGCTGTACAAGGGCAAGACCGGACTGGCCAGACTCGCCTTGCAGACCGGGGTTCCGGTGATTCCGGTGGCGATGATCGGCACCAACGTCGTCAATCCGCCGGGTCGCAAGATGCTGCGGTTCGGCCGGGTCACCGTTCGTTTCGGCAAGCCGATGGACTTCTCCCGGTTCGAGGGGTTGGCCGGTAACCACTTCATCGAGCGGGCGGTCACCGACGAGGTGATGTACGAGCTGATGGGGTTGTCGGGGCAGGAGTACGTCGACATCTACGCCGCGAGCGTCAAAGGCGGCGCCAGCGCGGCCCGTGCCGGCGCCAATCCCGGTTCCACGGAGGCCGCGCGGATTCCGGAGACCGCGGCCGGTTAGCAGCTGGCGGCCGGGACCGGGGTCGGCCTGGGCGCCGGTGGGCTCTTCGTCGTCAGTCGGGCGGCAACGGTGAGTCCGGCGACCAGGATCACCGCCAACGCCCACCACACGTAGGACATCCCGGCCAGTTGACGCCACCAGGCCGCGGTGGTTTCGCGGTGTTTGGGAAGCAGGTCGATGGGTGTCCACCTCATCAACGCCAGCCCGGCCGCGGTGACCACGGCCAGCGCGACGTTTCGCCGCCGCCAGGCCAGCACACCCGTCACCAGCACCGCCGGCAGCATCCAGACCCAGTGGTGAGACCACGAAACCGGTGAAACCACCAACCCGAACAAGGCGACGCAGATCACGGCCAACGTCGGTTCGCCCGCCCGCAGCACCCGCCGCATCGCCCAAACGGTGGCCGCCAGCACCAACAGGCAGGCCAGCGCCCACAGCGGGAAGCGTTCGTGCTCCCCGAGTCCCAGCCGAGCCAGTGCACCCGCGATGTTCTGATCGGTGTTCAGCGCCGCCTCACCGATGCGGTCGGTGTGGTGCAGCGTGCGGGTCCAGTACTCCCAGGAATCGCGCCAGGCCAGGACGAAGCCGAGCAGCGTCGCGGCCGTGAACGTCGCCACCGCCCGCAGCGCCGCCCGGTGGTCCCGACGCAGCAGGAAGTACAGCAGAAACACCGCCGGGGTCAGCTTCAGCGCTATCCCCAACCCGAGCGCCAGCCCGCGCGGCCAGGGCGTGTGGCGGGGAAAGCAGTCGATGAGCACCAGGGTCATCAGCACGACATTGATCTGACCGAAGGCGAAGTTCGAGTCGATCGGCTCCAGCCAGATCGACGCCGGCACCACGATGACCACGGCCAGCCACAACCGGCGCAGCCACGCCGGACCGGCCAGCAGCTTGGAGGCGGTCCACACGTCGAGGCGGGTCAACACCACCACGGTCGACACGATCAGCAGAACCAACGTCACCAGCGTGATCGCGACGCTGGCGGCCGGCATCCGCAACCAGGCGAACGGGCTGAACGCGATGGCCGCCAGCGGGGGATAGGTGAAGGGCAGGTCCACGATGGGTGTGTGGAACAACACGCCGCCGTAGAGCGGGCGCCCGTCCAGCCAGGCCTGACCGCCCATCTGATAGATGTCGATGTCGATGCGGTACGGCGTGTGCCCAAACAGTCGCCCGGCCAGGTGGCCCAGGGCGGCGGCGGCCACCAGCCCGAGTAGGCCCCACGCCCCGACTCGCCCCAGTCGACCGCCCCCGTCGGGCGCCTGCCATTTCGTCATGTCGCCCGACAGCCTAATCGGTGCGTTGCGCGCGCCGCGTCGTGCAGCGTGACGCACGGGTGGGGCCGAGGACTACGTTGCCTGCGTGCGGTACTTCTATGACACCGAATTCATCGAGGACGGTCGCGTCATCGACCTGATCTCGATCGGGGTGGTCGCCGAGGATGGCCGCGAATACTACGCGGTGTCCACCGAATTCGATCCCGAGCGCGCCGGCAGCTGGGTGCGCGCCCATGTGCTACCCAAATTGCCGCCACCGGCCTCGCCGGTGTGGCGTTCGCGCAGTCAGATCCGCCAGGACCTCGAGGAGTTCTTCGGCGTGCACGACGCCGATCCCATCGAGTTGTGGGCTTGGGTGGGGGCCTACGACCACGTGGCCCTGTGCCAGTTGTGGGGCTCGATGACCGGCCTGCCGCGCGCGTTGCCCCGCTTCACCCGGGAACTGCGGCAGCTGTGGGAGGACCGCGGGTGCCCGCCGCTGCCGCCGCGGCCCCGCGATGTCCACGACGCGCTGGTCGACGCTCGGGACCAGCTGCGCCGATACCAAATCATCACCTCCGCCGGCGGCGGCCGGTGACCGTGCGAGCCAGAGTTGATGGCGAGTTCGTGCTGATCAGCCGGCGGCCTCGGGCATCGGGCCACGGTTACCATGGACCGATGAACTGGACCGTCGACATCCCGATCGACCAGCTGCCGACGTTGCCGCCGCTGCCCGCCGACCTGCGGGCCCGGTTGGACGCGGCGCTGGCCAAGCCGGCCGCCCAGCAACCCAGCTGGCCCGCCGACCAGGCGATACCGATGCGCACGGTGCTCGAAAGCGTGCCGCCGGTGACGGTGCCGTCCGAGATCGTCCGGCTGCAGGAGCTGCTTGCCCAGGTTGCCCAGGGTGAGGCGTTCTTGCTGCAGGGGGGCGACTGCGCCGAGACGTTCGTCGACAACACCGAACCCCACATCCGGGGCAATATCCGCGCCCTGTTGCAGATGGCGGTGGTGCTCACCTACGGTGCCAGCCTGCCGGTGGTGAAGGTTGCCCGCATCGCCGGCCAGTACGCCAAACCGCGGTCGGCCGAGATCGACGCGTTGGGCCTGAAGTCCTACCGCGGTGACATGATCAACGGCTTCGCCCCCGACCCCGCGGCGCGCGAGCACGATCCGTCCCGGCTGGTTCGGGCCTACGCCAACGCCAGCGCCGCGATGAACTTGGTGCGCGCGTTGACCTCGTCGGGTCTGGCGTCGCTGCACTTGGTCCACGACTGGAACCGGGAGTTCGTCCGTACCTCGCCGGCCGGTGCCCGCTACGAGGCGCTGGCCACCGAGATCGATCGGGGGTTGCGGTTCATGAGCGCTTGCGGTGTGGCCGACCGCAATCTGCAAACCGCCGAGATCTATGCCAGCCATGAGGCGTTGGTGCTCGACTACGAGCGGGCCATGCTGCGTCTGTCGGAGGATGAAAACGGGCAACCGCAACTGTATGACCTGTCGGCGCACACCGTGTGGATCGGTGAGCGGACCCGGCAACTCGATGGTGCGCACATCGCGTTCGCCGAGGTGATCGCCAACCCGATCGGCGTCAAAATGGGCCCGACGATGACCCCGGAGCTGGCCGTCGAGTACGTCGAACGACTCGACCCGAACAGCAAGCCGGGCCGGCTGACGCTGGTCAGCAGGCTGGGCAACACCAAAGTCCGTGATCTGCTGCCGCCCATCGTGGAAAAGGTGCAGGCCACCGGTCACCAGGTGATCTGGCAGTGCGATCCGATGCACGGCAACACCCACGAATCATCCACCGGGTACAAGACCCGGCACTTCGATCGCATTGTCGACGAGGTGCAGGGCTTCTTCGAGGTGCATCGAGCCCTGGGAACCCACCCGGGCGGCATCCATGTCGAGATCACCGGGGAGAACGTCACCGAATGCCTCGGTGGCGCGCAAGACATTTCCGACCACGACTTGGCCGGCCGCTACGAGACGGCGTGCGACCCGCGACTGAACACCCAACAGTCGCTGGAGTTGGCGTTCCTGGTCGCCGAGATGTTGCGCGACTGACCCGGCCCGACGCGCCAACGGCTGACCCAGCCGTCCCGTCCGCTGGACACCGTGACGGACGGCAAGACCACCGTCGCGGCCGAAGGCAGCCTGACCGGTGAAGCGCTCGAGCTGAAGGTGGTGGGTGCGTCGTGGCGGCGCCCCCAGGTTCGGCCGTGCCCCAGCGGTGGGCTGCCCGCGCTTCTCGGTGAGACGACGGCATCGGGCATCGATGGATTCGACCAGTCGGTGAGCCGGATCCCGACGGGCCCCGACGGCGTCTACCGCCTCGACCTCACCGAGACCAGGGGGCGCGCCGGCTACCCCTACACGGTCACGTGCCACCTCGAAGTGCGCTTCTGAAGACGGTGTTGCGAGGTTAGAGTTGGAGCAGGCCGCCGAGGTTGCCGCCGATCGACCATGCCGCGGTCGCGACCAGCCCGGTGAGCGCCAGCACGACCGCGATCCAGACCAGCACCATGCGTCGGGCGTGCTGTCGCGCCCAGACGAATTCGTCTAGGGCGATGCCGGCGAATCGTTCTGCCGCCGGTGCGCGGTCGTGTCCGTGTCGGTCGGGGGAGCCGGGCTCGACCGCGGGGTGCGCCGATGGGACCGGCCCGGGCCAGTCGTCCGGTGGGCGGGTGAACTGGCGGGTCGGCTGGCGCCCCGGCGCGGTGGCTGGCGCCCGGGCACCCCGGTGCTGGCCGACCTGGCCGTGGTGCACCGCCGCCGATCGATGCTGGGCGGAGTCGCGCGGCGCGGGCACCCGGAAGTCGGGCAGCCCCAGTTCCGCGGCGATGGCGTTCAGATCCGTGGCCATCTCGCTGGCGTCGGCGTATCTATCGGTGGGGTCGCGGGCGGTTGCGCACGCCACAAATTCATCGAATTGGGTTGGTACGCCATCGATGACAGTGCTGGCGCACGGCACATCGTGATCCAGCCGTTGGTAGGCGATCGATAGCGCTGAGTCGCCGGCGAACGGTGTGCGCCCGGTCAGCAATTCGTAGGTGAGAATCCCGGTCGAGTAGACATCGCTGCGGGGATCGGCGTTGCCGTCGCGCACCTGCTCGGGGGACAGGTAGGCCGCGGTACCCAAAATGACACTGGTGGAGGTGATTCCGGCGGCGGCGAGGGCGCGGACCAGCCCGAAGTCGGCGAGTTTGACGTCGCCGTCGTCGGAGATCAGCACATTCTCGGGTTTGATGTCGCGATGGATCAGGCCGGCCCGATGGGCGGCGGCCAGCCCGCCCAGCACCGGGCGCAGCACCGCCACCACGGCGTGCGGGGGCATCGGACCGCGTTCGGCCAACAGCTCTCGCAGCGTGCCACCGTCGATGAGCTCCATCACCAGAAACGTGTGTCGGCCATCCTGGCCCTGGTCGTAGACCGCGACCAACCCGGGATCCTTCAGGCGGGCGACCGTGCGGGCCTCGAGGTGGAAGCGGGTGAGAAATTGCTGGTCGCCGGCGTAGCGCGGGTCCATCACCTTCAGCGCGACGGGGCGGTCCAGCCGGACGTCGTGGCCCCGATAGACCGTGGAGGTGCCGCCACTGGCGATCCTGGCCTGGACCAGGTAACGCCCATCCAGCATGGCGCCGACCAACGGGTCGCCTGTCCTTGCTGCAGCCACTGGGCCATGGTAGGTGGGGAGAACCTCGGCTCAATCGGGGACTTGGCTACCCACCAGGTTCTACACTGACGCGGTGGGCAGCATTCCGGCCGGCGACGATGTTCTCGACCCCGACGAACCAACCTACGATTTGGCCCGGGTGGCCGAGCTGCTCGGGGTACCGCTCAGCAAGGTGCACCAGCAGCTGCGGGAAGGTCAGCTGGTCGGGGTGCGGCGCGCAGGCGGTGTGGTCGTGCCGCAGGTGTTCTTCACCCCCTCCGGTGAGGTGGTCAAGAGCCTGCCCGGGCTGCTGACGATCCTGCACGACGGCGGTTATCACGAGACCGAGATCGTGCGCTGGCTGTTTACCCGTGATCCGTCGCTGACCATCACCCGCGACGGATCGCGCGACGCCATCAGCAACGCCCGCCCGGTGGATGCGCTGCACGCCCACCAGGCCCGCGAGGTCGTGCGCCGGGCGCAGGCTATGGCATACTAGCGACCCGCGGCTCCGGTGCCCGGTACAGCGAATACCAGGCCAGCAGCGCCGACGCGGTCGCCAGGCCGACGTGCAGCCAGGAATACATGCCGTGCGAGCCGTCGGGTTTGAAGATCACCATGACCCACGTCGAGACCCCGGCGATCGCCGCCATCCAGCGCCGTGACTGGGCCAGCGGAGCCAGCACCGCCAGCGGCCAGGAGTAGTACCACGGCAAGGCGGCGGGCACGAACAACACCACGATCAGCATCGCCCACACGATGCCGGTCAGCACGGCCCGGTCGTCGCGTCGGAACCGCCACCACAACACCGGCAGCGACACCGCGATGATCGTGATGCCGATGAGCCGGGTGACCCGCAGCAACGGGTAGAAGTCGACCGCGAAGAACCCGCTGCCAAAGGCGTGGATGAGGTTGGCCGCCGCGGTCGGCGCGGTCAGCCAGTTGATGATCTTCACCGACCCGGCCAGCGCGGACAGCCAGCCCAGGCCGACACCGGCCAACGCGGACAACACCGCGAACACCACCGCGCAGATCACCAGGGATGACAAGGCGGCCGCCAGGAACGCCGGGACCTGCCGGTATCCGCGGTCGGCGCGCAGATGACGCGCCCATACCCAAAACAGGAACGGCAACGCCAGCCCGGCGGTGGCTTTGACCGCGGTGGCGACCGTCAGCAGCGTGACGCCCGCGACATGGTGGCGCTGCAGGGTCAGCGCGATGCCGGCGGCCATCAGGCCCACCATGAGCATCTCGTTGTGCACCCCGCCCATCAGATGGATGAGCACCAGGGGGTTGAGAACGCAGATCCACAGCGCGGTGGGGCCGTCGGCGCCCAGCTGGCGAGCCAGCCGGGGAGCGGCCCAGATCAGCAGCGCCAGCCCGGGCAGCATGCACAACCGCAGCAGCATGGTTCCGGCGACGACGTTGTTGCCGGTGATCACCGTGACCAGCTTGGCGACCAGGATGAACGCCGGACCATAGGGCGCGGTGGTGATCGTCCAGATCGGGCTGACATCGTCCAGCAGCGGATTCGGGTTACCCACCGGACCGACGGCGTAGGGGTCCAGGCCGTCGCGCAGCAGCGCCCCCTGGGCCAGGTACGAGTAGGTGTCGCGGCTGAAGACGGGGACCGACAGCAGCAACGGCGCCAACCAGAAGGCGGTGGTGGCCCGCATGGTGAACTCGGTGGCCGCCCGGGCCAAAACACGTTGACCCAACCTCAGCCACGCGATCAGCATGAGCGCCACACCCAGCCACAACAGCATCGACGACAGCACCAGCCCGTGGCCAAAGCGCAGCCAGGACAGGTGAAACGATTCCAGCAGCGGGTCATGCTGGCGGGTGCTGCCCGCGCCCAGCCCGCCCGCGGTGATCAGCGCCGCTGCCAGCAAACCCAGCCGCGCCGGCCCGGCCTCCGGGGCCGTCGCGAACCCGCAGAATTGCGAAAGGCGTTGACCAACAGATACTTTAGCCGCAGTGTCGGCTTCCGGGGTGGGACTGGGAATCATCGCTCAAGCGGACCGGTCGGTGGCCATCCTGGCCAGCTCGGACAACCCGGCCTTGGCTGCCGCGTTGATGGGTGCCGACGCCAGCGTGGTCAGCGCCCGTTGGGTGAGCGCGGCGATGCGGCTCTCGGCTGCGGCCAGTGCGCCCACGCCCTCGATCACCGCGCACAGCTCGCGCACCTGCGCGTCGGTCAGCTTCGTGCCGATCGAGGTCCGTAACAGCTGGGCCGCCGCCGGATCCGACTCCTCCGCCAAGGCGGCGGCCTCGGCCAGCAGCACGGTGCGCTTTCCGGACCTCAGGTCGTCGCCGGACGGCTTGCCGGTCACCGCCGGATCCCCGAACACCCCGAGCACGTCGTCGCGCAGCTGGAAGGCCACCCCGAGGTCGTTGCCGAACTGGCCGAAGATGGCCGCCACGTGGGGTCGGTCGGCGGCGGCCGCCACCCCGAGTTGCAGCGGTCGGGAGACCGTGTAGCCGGCGGTCTTGAAGGTGGCCACGGTCATCGCCGAGGCTATCGACTCGGCCGCGCTGGCCTCGGCGACGATGTCGAGGTATTGCCCGCCCAGCACCTCGGTGCGGATGTCGGACCAGACGCGGTGGACCCGCCGCGCCGCGTCGGGTGACAGGGCGGCCTGGCAGACCTCGGAGACGATGTCATCGGCCCAGGCCTGCGCCACGCCACCGAGCAAGATGGCCGCCGAGATCCCGAACTGCTCGGCCGGGCCTCGCCAGTTCCGCTCGCGGTGCAGCGACGCGAAGTGCATATGGGCCGTCGGCCCGCCGCGGCGGGTGGCCGAGGCGTCGATGACGTCGTCGTGCACCAGCGCCCAGGCGTGCAGCAGTTCCAGCGCGGAAAACAGCAGCAGCACATCGGCAGCGGGCTCCTCGGGTGCCACGGCGCGCCAGCCCCAGTAAGCGAAGATCGGCCGCAGCCGTTTGCCGCTGCGCAGTGCGAAGCTTTCCAGCCAGGCCGTCAAGACGTCGTAGTCGGCGCCCCCCGGAACGGCAATGTAGGCGGCCTCCCTGCGACGCACGCGCAGGTAACGTCGCAGTTGGTCGGTGATTGCGCTGGCCAACTCGGCGGTTGCCGGTGCTGCCGGCGCATTGTGGCTCAGCGCGGCGCCCCTTTCCGGTCGGCATCTACTCTGGCCCGACAGTGTATTCTGCCTGGGCTTAGGTGGCGGCTTGTGCCCGACGTGGGCGAGACTTTGTTGAGGCCGACTTGCTGTTCGCCGGCAAGCGGGTGGTATCCCCGCGCCCCTATGCTGGCGTGGTGGCCTGGGGTGGCTGGCCCGCCCAGCACCACAGGGTATGCGCGGCGTGGCGCGGTCGGGGAATGAGGAATCGAACGAAGAGGAGCCGTGTGACGCTGAACACCATCGCGCTCGAGCTGGTGCCACCGAATGTGGACGGTGGCAAAGAACGGGCACTGGAAGATGCAAGCAAAGTGCTGCGGTACTCGGCCGAGTCCGGCCTGGACGGCCGGATCCGACACGTGATGATTCCGGGGATGATCGCCGAGGACGACGATCGTCCCGTCCCGATGCGGCACAAGCTGGACGTGCTGGACTTCTGGTCCATCATCAAGCCGGAGTTGCCGGGCCTGGCCGGCCTGTGCACGCAGGTCACCGCATTCATGGACGAGTCATCCCTGCGCCAGCGACTCACCGACCTGTCCGCCGCTGGCCTGGAGGGCGTGGTCTTCGTCGGCGTGCCGCGCACGATGAACGACGGCGAGGGCTGCGGCGTGGCGCCGACCGACGCCTTGTCGATCTATCGCGAGTTGGTGCCCAACCGCGGCGTGATCGTGATCCCCACCCGAGACGGCGAACAGGGCCGGTTCGATTTCAAGTGCCAGCGGGGCGCCACCTACGGCATGACCCAGTTGCTGTATTCCGACGCGATCGTGGATTTCCTGACCGAGTTCGCCAAGAGCACCGATCATCGGCCCGAAATCCTGCTGTCGTTCGGCTTCGTGCCTGCGGTCGAGGACCGTGTCGGCCTGATCCGTTGGCTGATCCAGGATCCGGGCAACGCCGCGGTGGCCGATGAGCAGGCATTCGTGAAGAAGTTGGCGGCTAGCGAACCCGCTCAGAAGCGCCGGCTGATGGTCGAGCTGTACCAGCGCGTAATAGACGGCGTGGCCGACCTGGGCTTTCCGCTCAGCGTCCATCTCGAGGCAACGTATGGCGTTTCCGGTCCGGCTTTCGAGACCTTCGCGGAGATGCTTGCCTACTGGGCGCCCGACAACGGGGGTAGCCATTTCTAGCTGGGCGGCTGGTCGCCCGATGCGGTGAACCGGGGGGAGCGGTCCCGGCCGAGCCAGGCCAGCAGGGCCACCACCCCGGCGGCGGTGAACGACGCGATTCCCAGCCAGATGCCCGCCCCGGTGAACGAGCGGGTGTTGGGATCGGTGTAGCGGGCCTGCGCGGTCATGGTGCTGACCACGCCCGGCTTGAGCTTCCACTGCACCACCTCGGGCTCGATCCGGTCACCGTTGGTGGAGGTCACCGGTCCCGGGAAGGCGACGGTCAACACGACGTCGGCGTCCGGATCGGTCAGTGACGTCAGATCGACCCGGCCCTCCAGGATCACCAGGTTGCCGTTTCGGCGCAGCGACAGACTGACTCCGGCGGCGTCGGAGTTCATGTTGGCCAGCTGCGGCAGCTCGGCGAAGGTCAGATCGGAAAACACCGCCTGCGACCCCACGTAGCCATCGCTGTCGTAGTTCGAGACGGCAACCTTCTGGCCGAACGCCACGTTGTTGCTGTCGAGCTGCGGACCGATGTCTTTGCTGGTTTTGGGTTTGGCCGCGGCGACGATCTCCCCGGACACCAGGTCATCGGGCGAGATGGTGATCGATGCTCGGACCCGCAAGCACCCGGTCGCCAGGGGTACCAGCATCAGCAGCATCGCGATGGCCAGCACCCGGCGCGGCCGGGCACTGAGTGCCCGGGATCCTCGGGCTGGAATTGGGGCAGAGCTGGCAGGCACCAGGTCATCGTGCCAGACCCGGTGTGGCCGCGTCGGCGCGCCGTCGCGGACGCGGGTACTACCGGTAGCGCGGGGGTTATAGAGGTAGCGCGCGGCCCAGGATCGCGAACGCCCGTGGGTCACCGGAGAAGTAGTAGCCGCGGATGACGTCGGTGAAACCCAGCCGCCGGTACAACCGCCACGCCCGGTTGGCTTCACCGATGGTCTCCGGCGTGGAGAGCAGGACGTGGTGCTCCCGGCGACCGGCGAGCAGTCGGCGGGTCAATGCCTCGCCGAGGCCACGGCCTTGGGCACGGGGATGAATGTGCAATTCGGTCAACTCGAAGTAGCTGGACATCAACCGGTCGATCGCCTGGGGTGGGAAGCCGCTGCGTTGCAGGCCCAGGATGACCTGCTGTTGCCACCACTGACCCGGTGCCCCGGGGTAGCCGTAGGCAACGCCGAGCATGGGCGCGCCGCGCAATTCGGCGGGCGTGGGACCGGCGCGCTCGCCGGCTCGCGTTGCCGCCGTTGGATCGACCGCGTCGGTGGCGTGGTCGCAAGCTATCTCGACGGCCGCGACCGCCTGCCAGCCGCGCCGCTGGGTATGTTCCCGCCACATGGCGGCGCGCTGGTTCTCGGTGCCCCTGGGGTAGCGCATCGCGTCGACATACACACGCAGCGCGTCGCCGAGGCGGCGTTCCATATCGTTGGGCGCCAGATCGATGAGGAATATCGCCAACTCGCGGTGTCCTCCTCAAACACTGACCCGGCGCGGTGCGTCTCCACCAGTATCGGATGTGGCGCGGGCGGCTCGACGAGCGGTCGCTGTGTGGGGCCGCAGGGCCATTGCGGCCCAACGCGTCCCTGCGGCGTCACCGGTGCGCGGACGGATAGAATCGCCCGCGAACCAGTGGTACGGCGCAGATCGACCTCGTATCATCTGAGTTAGTTGCCCCCACAACGGGCATCGGCATGCTATCGGTAGTTACGTGACGGTCTGTCGGCAAGGAGGGACGTATGCCACTCTCCGATCATGAGCAGAGGATGCTCGACCAGATCGAGAGCGCTCTCTACGCCGAGGACCCCAAGTTCGCCTCGACGGTCCGTGGCGGGGGCTTTCGGGCGCCGACCGCACGGCGGCGTCTGCAGGGCGCGGCGTTGTTCGTCATCGGCCTGGGGATGCTGGTTTCCGGTGTGGCGTTCAAGGCCACGATGATCGGAAGCTTCCCCATTCTCAGTGTTTTCGGCTTCGTGGCGATGTTCGCCGGTGTGGTGTTTGCCATCACCGGTCCCCGGCTGCCGGGTAGGGCGGACCACGGCGGACCGGGATCGGGGTCCGGGTCAGGGCGCCAACGTCGCGGCAAGGGTGCCGGTGGCTCGTTCACCAGCCGGATGGAGGACCGGTTCCGGCGTCGCTTCGACGAGTAGCCGAACGCGCCACGATGTGGCGGGCAGCCTAGGCTGCCCCATTGTCACCAGTCTGGGCTGCCCCATTGTCACACCGGGTTGACCGTACTGAGCCGCAGTTGTGACGCGCCGTCACCCGAAATTGGCCCCACTCGGCCCCACTTCCACCCCGTCTACCGGTCAGTGCCTTCTGAAATGCTGTTTTCTTGACATCGCTGGCGTGTTGGGTGGGCGCTGGAACTGGCCCGCACCCGATGTGGGGTGACGGATCGGCCGCGAAACACGGCCACGACACCCCATTAATGGGGCAAAGTGGGGGATTGTGGGGTATGGTGGCTGAAGCGTTCGGGTAGGTCGGAGCGACCCTGGGTGGAGGTGGCCTGGTGTTTCTCGGCACCTACACGCCCAAACTCGACGACAAGGGTCGGCTGACGTTGCCGGCCAAGTTTCGCGACGCATTGGCAGGGGGGTTGATGGTCACCAAGAGCCAAGATCACAGCCTGGCCGTCTACCCGCGTGCGGAGTTCGAGCTGCTGGCGCGCCGGGCGAGCAAGGCGCCGCGAAGCAACCCGGAAGCCCGAGCGTTTTTGCGTCACCTCGCAGCGGGCACCGACGAACAACATCCCGACGGCCAGGGCCGGATCACGCTGTCGGCCGACCATCGGCGCTACGCGGGCCTGTCTAAGGATTGCGTGGTGATCGGCGCGGTCGATTACCTCGAGATCTGGGATGCCCAGGCCTGGCACAACTACCAGCAAATCCATGAAGAGAACTTCTCCGCGGCCAGCGATGAAGCACTCGGCGACATCTTCTGAGGTGCATGCCCCTGCACCGTGGTCTCTGCCCGAACCGACCCTGGCGTACTTCCCCAACGCCAGGTTCGTGCCTTCGGACAGGGACCAGGGTGCACGGACGCCACGCGTCAGGTACCGCCAGACCCGGGGAGGTGTCCCAATGGCTGACGAATCTGGCTCCGGGTCAGCTGATTTCGGCCACGTGCCGGTGCTGGCGCACCGTTGCGTCGAGTTGCTCACCCCGGCACTGACCCGATACGACCCGGCGGGATCGAAGGCGGTCCTGGTCGACGCCACCGTGGGCGCGGGCGGGCACGCGGAGCGGTTTCTGTCATCCCTGCCGGGCCTGCGGCTGATCGGACTCGACCGGGACCCGAGCGCTTTGGACATCGCCCGGGCTCGGTTGGCGCGTTTCGCCGGCCGGCTCACGCTGGTGCACGCGCGCTATGACGACCTCGCCGCGGCGCTGACCGAATCCGGTTACAGCGCAATGGAATCGGTGGATGGCGTGTTATTCGATCTGGGTGTCTCGTCGATGCAGCTCGACCGCGCCGAGCGAGGATTCGCCTACGCCAAGGACGCGCCGCTGGACATGCGGATGGACCCGTCCGCAGCGCTGACGGCGGCCGACATCGTCAACACCTACGACGAGGCCGAACTGGCTGACATTTTGCGCCGCTACGGTGAGGAACGATTCGCGCACCGCATTGCCGCCCAGATCGTCCGCCAGCGCGCACGAGCCCCGCTCACCTCGACCGCCGAGCTGGTTGCCCTGCTCTACAAGGCGATTCCGGCTGGGGCCCGGCGCACCGGCGGGCATCCGGCCAAACGAACGTTCCAGGCGCTGCGCATCGCGGTCAACGACGAGCTGGAGTCGCTGAGCCGCGCCCTGCCCGCGGCGCTGGCGGCCCTTACCGTCGCCGGGCGCATCGTGGTGCTGGCCTACCAATCGCTGGAGGACCGGATGGTCAAGCGGGTGTTCGCCGAGGCGGTCGCCTCCCGAACGCCGCCCGGACTCCCGGTCGAACTTCCCGGCCACGGGCCGCGATTCCGGTCACTGACGCGCGGCGCTGAACGAGCGGACGCGGCCGAGGTGGAGCGCAACCCCCGCAGCGCCGCCGTGCGGTTGCGGGCACTGCAACGAATAGGGAAGGGCGGTTGATGAAGGCCAAGCGCGAGGCGCCCAGACGCCGCAACGGCGATCGTCGCAGCCGACTCGACGGCGCCGTCCGAACGGGCAGGCGCTCCGCGGCCGACTCGGCGTCATCGCGTCGCGCCCGAGCCGGCAAGCCCACCGCGCCGAATCGAGAGGCGCGGGTGCCCACGTCGGGGCCGCACACCAGCCCGCTGCCGCGCCCGGTCGAGCGGCCGGCCCGGCCCAAGAACACCGTCCAGGCAAAGGCACGAGCCAAGGCACGCCAGGCCAAGGCACCAAAAGTCATCCGGCCCAAGCCGATTGAGCGATGGGCCGCGCGGCTGGCAGCGATCGACCTGCGACCGCGCACGTTGGCGAGCAGGGTTCCCTTCGTCGTGCTGGTCATCGGTTCACTCGGGGTTGGACTGGGTCTGACGCTGTGGTTGTCCACCGACGCCGCCGAGCGCTCCTACCAGCTGGGCCACGCCCGGGAACGGACCCGGATGCTGCAACAGCAGAAGGAGGCGCTGGAACGCGACGTGCGTGCGGCAGAATCCGCGCCGGCGTTGGCCGAGGCGGCCCGCAACCAGGGCATGATCCCGACCAGGGACACCGCCCATCTGGTGCCGGCCCCCGACGGTGGTTGGGTGGTGGTCGGCACTCCCAAACCGGCCGACGGCGTTCCGCCGCCGCCGCTGAACACCAAGCTGCCCGACGAGGGGCCGCCGCCCCCCAAGCCGCCGGCCGTCCCCCCCGAGGTTCCCGTCCGGCTGTCACCGGGTCCGGGTGACCCCCCGCCGCCGGCGCGGCCCGGCCCGCAGCTCCTGCTGCGCGCTCCAGACGGTGCGTCGACGCTGGGCACCGCGCCGTGGCCGACTCAGCTGCCGCAGCCCCCCGGTCCGGGGCCGGCGGAAGTGCCCACGCCGCAACCATCTCCGGCCCCGGGCGGGCTCCAGGTCCCCGCGCCGCTGCCGGTCAACGGCGAGCAGTTCGGCCCGGTCGCCACCACCGCGCCAGGGATCCCCAGGTGAGTCGCGGCGACACCCGCCGGGCGCGTCCGGGGCGGTCCAGGCGTCCCGCGCGCGGGTCCGCCGAACCGGTCCCGGCGGGTCGCTCGGCGCGGCAGCGGCGCACCCGCCAGGCGGTGGACGTGGCCACCCGCGGTGCGTCGTTCGTGTTCCGGCATCGGGCCGGCAACGCGGTGATTGTCGTGTTGCTGATGGTGGCCGCGACGCAGCTGTTCTTCCTGCAGGTGTCACACGCCGCCGACCTGCGGGCCCAGGCCGCCGGCCAGCTCAAGGTCACCGACGTCGAACGGGCGGTACGCGGCGCCATCGTCGACCGCCACAACGACCGGCTGGCGTTCACCATCGAGGCACGCGCATTGACGTTCCAGCCCAAGCGAATCCGCCAGCAACTGGAGGAGGCCAGGCAGAAATCCGCGCGCGCACCGGACCCGCAGCAGCGGCTGACCGACATCGCCAAGGAGATCGCCGGAAAGCTGAACAACAAGCCCGACGCCGCGACCTTGCTGAAGAAGCTGCACAGCAACGAGTCCTTTGTCTACCTGGCGCGTGCCGTCGACCCCGCCATCGCCGCCGCGATAACCGAGAAGTATCCCGAAGTCGGTTCCGAGCGGCAGGATCTGCGCCAATATCCGGGCGGCTCGCTGGCGGCCAACGTGATTGGCGGCATCGACTGGGACGGCCATGGGCTGCTGGGCCTGGAGGACGCCCTGGATGCCGTGCTGGCCGGAACCGACGGCTCGGTCACCTACGACCGCGGGTCAGACGGTGTGGTCATTCCCGGCAGTTACCGCAATCGGCACAAGGCGGTGCACGGGTCGACCGTCCAGCTCACCCTCGACAGCGACGTCCAGTTCTATGTGCAGCAGCAGGTGCAGCAGGCAAAGAACCTGTCGGGTGCCCGCAACGTCTCGGCCGTCGTGCTCGACGCCAAGACCGGCGAAGTGCTCGCCATGGCCAACGACAACACGTTCGACCCGTCGCAAGACATCGGGCGGCAGGGCGACAAGCAGCTGGGCAATTTGGCGGTGTCTTCGCCGTTCGAGCCGGGGTCGGTGAACAAGATCATCACCGCGTCCTCGGTGATCGAGTACGGGCTCTCCCACCCCGACGAGGTGCTGCAGGTGCCCGGCTCGATCCAGATGGGTGGCGTCGCCGTGCACGACGCTTGGGAGCACGGCGTGATGCCGTACACCACCACCGGTGTGTTCGGCAAGTCCTCCAACGTCGGCACGCTGATGCTGGCGCAGCGGGTCGGCCCGGAGCGCTATTACGACATGGTCCGCAGGTTCGGGCTGGGTCAGCGCACCGGGGTGGGGCTACCGGGTGAGAGCGCGGGAGTGGTGCCGCCGATCGACCAGTGGTCGGGCAGCACATTCTCGAACCTGCCTATCGGCCAAGGGCTTTCGATGACCTTGCTGCAGATGACGGCCATGTACCAGGCGATCGCCAACGACGGGGTGCGGATCCCCCCACGGATCCTCAAGGCCACCATCGCACCCGACGGCACCCGGACCGAAGAGCCGCGACCCGACGGGGTCCGGGTGGTGTCGGCGCACACCGCGCAGACGGTGCGTCAGATGCTGCGCGCCGTCGTGCAGCACGACCCGATGGGCTACCAGCAGGGCACCGGGCCGGCGGCCGCGGTTCCCGGCTATCAGATGGCCGGCAAGACCGGGACCGCACAGCAGATCAACCCCGGCTGTGGCTGCTATTTCGACAACGTCTACTGGATCACCTTCGCCGGTATGGCCACCGTGGACAATCCCCGCTACGTGATCGGCCTGATGATGGACAACCCGGAGCGCAACTCCGACGGTTCGCCGGGCCACTCGGCGGCCCCGCTGTTCCACAACATCGCGGCCTGGCTGATGCAGCGCGAGAACGTCCCGCTGTCACCCGACCCGGGACCGCCGCTGGTGTTGCAGGCCAGCTGAGCCGGGTGCGCCCTGCCGTGCGCCGTCATTGGCTGCACGTCGGGCCTGCCGCACCCGCGACCGACTCGACAAAACGGCTCCCGACGCCCTGGTGGAGGTAGCTAGCATTAGGGCGACCGAGGAGCGCGATGTTGGGCGTGAGTGAATCGCTGCCGCAGGGCACGGTGACGTTGCTGGTAGCCGATGTGGAGGGGTCGACGGGGCTGTGGGATGCCCACCCCGAGGAGATGAGCGCCGCGGTCGAGCGCCTCGATGCAGTGTTGGCCGGCGTGACCGCCGCGTATGACGGAGTACGGCCGGTCGAGCAGGGTGCGGGTGACAGTTTTGTGATCGCGTTCACGCGCGTCTCCGATGCGGTGGCCGCAGCTGTGGACCTGCAGCGGGCGCCGCTGGCCCCGATTCGATTGCGCATCGGCATTCACACCGGAGAGGTGCGGCCGCGCGACCCGGGCAACTACGCCGGTCCGACCATGATCCGGACGGCGCGCCTGCGTGATCTGGCGCATGGGGGCCAGACGGTGTTGTCGGGTACCGCCGAGAGCCTGGTCCTCGATCGGCTGCCCGACGGGGCATGGCTGGTTGACCTGGGGACTCATCGGCTGGGTGATCTGCCGCGGCCGGAGCGGGTGGTCCAGCTATGCCATCCCGATCTGTGTGTCGATTTTCCGCCGTTGCGGGCCACCGATGACGTGCCGGCTCATGGCCTCCCGGTGCACTTGACGCGTTTCGTGGGACGCACCGCGCAGATCAGTGAGGTCCATCAGCTGGTGGCCGACAACCGGCTGGTCACCCTGACCGGCCCGGGCGGGGTGGGCAAGACCCGGTTGGCGGCCACGGTCGCGGCCCAGGTCGCCGGGGAGTTTGGCGGTGCGTGGTTCGTGGACCTGGCGCCGATCACCGACCCCGATCTGGTGCCGATCACGGTGGCGCGCACGCTGGGCCTGCACGATCAGCCGGGCCGTTCCACGACGGACACCGTGCTGCGATTCCTTGGTCGGCGGCGCGCGTTGCTGGTGCTGGACAACTGCGAGCACCTGATCGAGGCGGTCGCGGTCTTGGTGGTGGCCCTGGTGGGGGCGTGTCCGGGGGTGCGGCTGTTGGCGACCAGTCGTGAGCCGATCCGCGTTTCGGGTGAGGTGAGCTACCGGGTGCCGCCGCTGTCGCTGGCTGATGAGGCCATCCAGATGTTCAGCTTTCGGGCCCGGCGGGTTCGGCCTGATTTCCGTCTCTCCGATGACAACTGTGCGTTGGTGACCCAGATTTGTCAGCGCCTCGACGGTTTGCCGCTGGCGATCGAGCTGGCTGCGGCGCGGGTGCGGGCGTTGTCGCTGCCCGATATCCTCGATGGGCTGCGTGACCGATTTCAGCTGTTGACCGGTGGTGCGCGTACCTTGTCGCGGCGCCATCAGACGCTGTGGGCCTCGGTGGATTGGTCGTATGCGCTGTTGACCGAACCCGAACGCGTCTTGTTCCGCAGGCTAGGGGTGTTTGCAGGGTGCTTTGTTCTCGATGACGCGCAAGCGGTCGCCGGTTGTGGTGATGTTCAGCGCTATCAGGTCCTCGACGAGCTCACCCTGCTGGTCGATAAGTCGCTGGTGATGGCCGAGGAAAGGGGCGGGCGAACCTACTACCGGCTGCTGGAGACGATGCGCGAATACGCGCTGGAAAGGCTCGATGAGGCCGGCGAGGTCGACGGCGTCCGGGCGCGCCACCGCGACCACTACACCGCGCTGGCGGCCCTGCTCGACGACCCGGGCCGGGTGGACTATGCCCAGCGTCTCGACCAGGCTGAGATCGAGATCGACAACCTGCGGGCCGCCTTCGGGTGGAGCCGGGAGAATTCCGATGCCGAACCGGCCTTGGCGCTGGCGTCCGCGCTGCTGCCGGTGTGGATGACCCGGGGCCGCATCCGGGAGGGGCGGGCCTGGTTTGATGCCATCCTCGGCGCCGAGAAAGCCGACGAGAGCACCGTCCGGACCGAGGTGGCGCCTGCGGTGCGCGCGCGGGCGCTTGCCGACAGGGCGCTGCTGGATATCTTCGTCGACGCCGCCGCGGGCATGGAGCAGGCCCAACGGGCACTGGCGATCGCGCGCGAGGTCGACGACCCGACGCTGCTGTCCCGCACGCTCACGGCCTGTGGGCTGGTCGCCGTGGCGGTGGCCCGCGCCGAGGTGGCCGCACCGTACTTCGCCGAGGCGATCGAGCTCGCCCGCGCCCTTGACGATCGGTGGCGGCTGGCCCAAATCCTCACGTTTCAGGCAATCGACGCGGTGGTGGCCGGTTGCCCGATCGCGGCGCGCACGTCCGCCGAGGAGGGACGCAAACTGGCGGATGCCATCGGCGATCGATCCGATTCGCTGTGGTGCCGATGGTGTCTCGGGTTCGCACAACTGATGCGGGGGGATCTGGCCCAGGCCGCAGCACAATTCCGCGAGGTCGTCGCCGAGGCCGAGGCGGCTCACGAAGTCATGCACAAGGCGAATAGCCTGCAGGGCCTGTCCTTTGCCCTTTCCTTACGGGGGGAGCCGAGTGCGGCTCGGGCGGCAGCGGATGCGGCCCTCACCGCTGCCGATCTGGGCGAGTACTTCGCGGGCATGGGCTATTCGGCGTTGGCCACCACCGCGCTGGCGTCGGGCGACGTGGAAACGGCGAAGCATGCCAGCCAGGCGGCCTGGCAGAACCTGAGCGTGGCCATGCCCCAGACGGCGGCGGCTCAGCGCGCGTTCAATGCCGAGGTTGCGTTGGCCGACGGGGATCTCGTCGCGGCCCGACGCTGGTGCGACGATGCCGTGCAGTCGATGACCGGCCGGCATTTGACGGTGGCGTTGACGGCGCGCGCCAGGATCGCGATCGCCGAAGGCAAGCGGGCAGAAGCGGAACGTGACGCACACAAGGCGCTCGCCTGCGCGGCCGACAGCGGGGCGCACGTGGATCTGCCGGATGTGTTCGAATGCCTTGCCGGTTTGGCCGGCGACGCGGGCAATCACCGGGAAGCGGCCAGGCTTTTCGGCGCGGCCGAGGCCATCCGGCGGCGATTCGGCTTGGTCCGCTTCGCGATTCACCAGGCCGGATATGAGGAGTCGGTGGCGGCGCTCCGGGATGCGATGGGTGCGAGCGACTTCGACAGCTGCTGGGCGGCCGGTGAGGCGTTGTCCACCGACGAGGCGATCGGGTATGCGCAGCGTGGCCGCTCCTGGCGAAAACGGCCGGCCACCGGTTGGGAGTCACTTACGCCCACCGAGATCGACGTCGTGCGACTGGTGACGGAAGGATTGGCCAACAAGGACATTGCCACCCGGCTTTTCGTCTCACCTCGGACGGTGCAAACCCACCTGACCCACATCTACACCAAACTCGGCTTCAGCTCTCGCGTCCAGCTCGTCCAAGCGGCGGCTAACCGCACCGAGATATCGCACGCCGTGCCTGAGGTGTATTGCGGCGCGGCCGCCGGGGCCACAGGGGTCGGCACCGCTAGTGTCCACTGATTGAGTTCGCCGACCGAACGCCGCGGGGCGTGCGATGGGTTTCGAGCGTCCGGCCCCCCCACCCGTTGGTGGACCAAATCTGGCGCCAGAGCTCACGGGGAAACGCCGTGTACGCCAGCAGCTCAGGGCGCGCCGCGGTGAGCTGCCCGGCCACCTCGGGTAACCTTTCGCCCAGCGCATCGATCACCCGGTCATATTGGGCCGCAACGGATTCAGCGTCTGGCTGGTCGAAAATGCTGTGCAGCAGGGCATGCACCCACGGCCGCGACGACGTTGGGGTGATCGACACCAGATTGGTCGTGTAGTGCGTGATGCAGCGTTGCCATACCGCACCTGGCATTGTGGCGTCGATAGCGGCCAGCAGGCCGGCATGGGAGTCGCCGGTCACCAGGGCCACCCCGGACAGGCCGCGGGTGATCAGCGCATGGAACAAGCTTAGCCAACCGGACTCGCCGTCGGCCGATGAGAGGTGCGCGCCCAGCATCTCCCGGTGGCCGCCGGTGTTGACTCCAGTGGCCAGCAACAACTGCGCCTCGCAGATGCGTGTTTGCCTGCGCACCGTGATGCCCAGCGCGTCGACGGCGATGAACGGGTACCGGCCGTGGTCGAGCGGGCGGCTACGCAGCGCCGTCACGGTCTCGTCGAGTTCGGCAGCCACCGCCGCAAGCTGCGACCTGGACAGGCCCATGACCCCAAGGGCGTCGGCCAGCCGCTCCACCCGCCGGGTGGAGACACCCAGCAGGTAGCAGGCGGCGACGACATCGGTGAGCGCCCGCTCGGCGCGGCGGTGGCGCGCCAGGAGCCAGTCCGGGAAATAGCTGCCGACACGGAGCTTGGGAATGGCCAGCTCGATCGTGCCCACGCGGGTGTCGAACTCGCGACGCCGATAGCCGTTGCGGCTGTTGGCGCGCACCTGGGTGCGCTGACCGTAACCGGCGTGGCAGAGTGCGTCGGCCTCTGCACTCATCAACGCTTGGATGAACGTCGAGAGCAGATCGCGCAGCAAGTCGGGGCTCGCCATGGCGAGCCGGTCGGCCAGCAACGTCTCCACGGCGTTGCGACGGAGGTTGTTCATCGCGCAGAACTCCTTGGGGTCTGCCTGGTGTTCGACGGATCACGCGATGACCCTGTGCGAACGGCAGCCGATTGCGATCTAGCGGGGCGAGCTGTCGAGGACAACCTCGTTCGCGATGGTGGTCATGACGGGATTGCCCGACGGTGGCGGCGCAGGCAGCGTTGCCCCGCGGTGACGTTCAATGCTCGCTTTCCTTTGAACGACGCGCTGGGCTTCGAGTCTGCGACGCGCGCCGACCAGAGTCATCGGCCAAACGACGTATATCTGAGCCGTGGGGGTCGCACACTACTCAGGGTGTGTCGGCCGGTGCTACGCGGTTGTGCTGATGGCCGCTGTTGTCGCCGGTAGCCCCGCCCGGTGTCTAGGTAGGGTGTCATGGCCGGTCCCGGCGCTCGGCGATGGATGGAGGTGGAGTCGGAAGTGGAGTCGGTGCCCACTGGGTTGCGCCCCAAGGCCGTCACCGGCGTGCGGCTGGCCGCGTTGGCGGCCCAGGCCGGCGCGGCGCCGGCCGATCGCCGCGATCACCCGGCCACCGCCCCCGAGGTGTCGGTCACCGGCGTGACGCTGCGCGCCCAGGACGTGCGGCCCGGTGACCTGTTCGCCGCGCTGGCCGGCTCGACCACCCACGGCGCGCGCTACGCCGGGGACGCGATCCAACGCGGCGCGGTCGCGGTGCTCACCGACGCGGCCGGGGTCGCCGAGATGGCCGGGCGGCTCGCGGCCGTGCCGGTGCTGGTGCATCCCGCGCCGCGCCGCGTGCTCGGCGGCCTGGCCGCCGCGGTCTATGGGCATCCGTCGCAGCGGATGACGGTCGTCGGCATCACCGGGACATCGGGCAAGACCACCACCAGCTATCTGGTCGAGGCCGGCCTGCGCGCCGCCGGGCGCATCGCCGGGCTGATCGGCACGATCGGCGTTCGCATCGACGGCGTCGACATTCCCAGCGCCCTGACCACGCCGGAGGCGCCCGCGCTGCAGGCGATGCTGGCGGCGATGTCCGAACGTGGGGTGGACACCGTCGTCATGGAGGTGTCCAGTCACGCGCTGACACTGGGCCGGGTGGACGGCACCCGGTTCGCGGTCGCCGGCTTTACCAACCTCTCCCGCGACCACCTGGACTTTCACCCCAGCATGGCCGACTACTTCGAAGCCAAGGCGGCGCTGTTCGACCCGGCGTCGACGCTGCGCGCCCGCACCGTCGTGGTATGCGTCGACGACGAGGCCGGCCGCGCGATGGCGGCGCGGGCCGGCGACGCGATCACCGTCAGCGCCGCCGACCGGCCCGCGCGCTGGCGCGTCGGCGACGTGGCGCCCATGGGCGGCGAGTTCACCGCCGTCGACCCCGCCGGCGTGCACCACCGCATCGGAATCCGGCTACCGGGCCGCTACAACGTCACCAACTGCCTTGTCGCCCTGGCGATTCTGGACGAGGTCGGGGTCAGCCCGGAACAGGCGGCGCCGGGCCTACGCGAGACCCGGGTACCGGGGCGCCTGCAGGAAATCGACCGCGGCCAGGACTTTGTTGCGCTGGTCGATTACGCCCACAAGCCGGAAGCCCTGCGGGCGGTGCTGACCGCCCTGCGGCACCCGGACCGCCGGCTGGCCGTGGTGTTCGGCGCCGGCGGCGACCGCGACCCCGGTAAGCGGGCGCCCATGGGCCGGATCGCCGCGCGGTTGGCCGATTTGGTCGTCGTCACCGACGACAACCCGCGCGACGAGGATCCGGCGGCGATCCGCCGCGACATCCTGGAAGGGGCGGCCGCCGGCGGCGGTGCGGCGCAGCTGGTCGAGATCGCCGACCGGCGGGCCGCGATCCGGCACGCGGTCGCCTGGGCCGGACCCGGTGACGTGGTGCTCGTCGCCGGCAAAGGTCACGAGACCGGGCAACACGGCGGCGGACGGGTCCGCCCGTTCGACGACCGGGTGGAGCTGGCCCGGGCCCTGGAGGCGCGCGCATGATCGACTTGTCCGTCGCCCAGATCGCCGACATCGTGGGCGGCACGCTGGCCGATATCTCCGGCCAGGACGCGGCGCACCGGCGCGTCACCGGAACCGTCGAGTTCGACTCGCGCGCCGTCGGCCCGGGCGGGTTGTTCGTGGCGCTGCCGGGGGCGCGCACCGACGGTCACCACCACGCGGCGGCAGCGGTCGCGGCCGGGGCGGTCGCCGTACTGGCCGCCCGGCCGGTCGGGGTGCCGGCGATCGTGGTGCCGCCCGACGCGGCCGTGCGGTCGGGGGCCGGGGTGCTTGACCACGACGCCGACGGGTCGGGCGCGGCGGTGCTAGCCGCGCTGGCCAGGCTGGCCGAGGCGGTGGCCGCGGAGTTGGCCGCGGGGGGCCTGAGGATCGTCGGGATCACCGGCTCGTCGGGCAAGACGTCGACCAAGGACCTGGTGGCCGCGGTGCTGCGTCCGCTGGGCGAGGTGGTGGCCCCGCCCGGATCCTTCAACAACGAGCTGGGTCATCCGTGGACGGTGTTGCGCGCCACCCGTGACACCGACTACCTGGTCGTGGAGATGTCGGCACGGCATCCCGGCAACATCGCCGCGCTGGCCCGGATCGCGCCGCCGTCGATCGGGGTGGTGCTCAACGTCGGCACCGCCCATCTGGGGGAGTTCGGCTCCCGTGAGGTCATCGCACGAACCAAAGCCGAACTGCCGCAAGCGGTTCCGCGATCCGGTGTGGTCATCCTCAATGTCGACGACCCGGCGGTGGCGGCGATGGCCGAGGTGACCGCGGCCCGGGTGGTACGGGTCAGCCGCGCCCCGAGCACCGGCGCGGGGGGCGCCGACGTCTGGGCCGGCCCGGTGTCCCTGGATGCGCTGGCCCGGCCGCGCTTCACGCTGCACGCCAACAATGCCCACGCCCAGGTCCGGCTCGCGGTATACGGCGACCACCAGGTCACCAACGCCCTGTGCGCGGGTGCGGCCGCCCTGGAGTGCGGCGCCAGCCTCCACCAGGTGGCGGCCGCGCTTGCCGCCGCCGGGCCGGTGTCGCGACACCGGATGCAGGTGTTCACCCGCGGCGACGGGGTGACGGTGATCGACGACTCCTACAACGCCAACCCCGACTCGATGCGGGCCGGGCTGCAGGCCCTGGCCTGGATCGCCCGGGGAGCCCGGCGCAGCTGGGCGGTGCTGGGCGAGATGGCCGAGCTCGGCGACGACGCGATCACCGAGCACGATCGCATCGGCCGGCTCGCGGTGCGCTTAGATGTGTCTCGACTCGTTGTCGTGGGAACCGGGAGGTCGATGAGCGCCATGCACCACGGAGCGGTCATGGAGGGTTCGTGGGGGGCCGACCGAGGGGCCGTCACCGTGGCCGACGCCGACGCCGCGCTGACCCTGCTGCGGGCCGAGCTGCGGCCCGGGGATGTGGTGCTGGTCAAGGCGTCCAACGCGGCCGGGCTCGGGGCGCTGGCCGACGCGCTGATCGCCGACGGCGCCGGTGAGCGGACGGCAAGTCCATGAGGCAGATCCTCATCGCCGTCGCCATCGCGTTGACGGTGTCCATCCTGCTGACCCCGGCGCTGATCCGGTTGTTCACCAAGCAGGGATTCGGCCACCAGATCCGCGACGATGGCCCACCCAGCCACCACACCAAACGCGGTACGCCATCGATGGGCGGGGTGGCGATCCTGGCCGGCATGTGGGCGGGCTACGTCGGTACCCACCTGGCCGGGCTGGCGTTCGACGGCGAAGGCATCTCCGCGTCGGGTCTGCTGGTGCTGGGCCTGGCCACCGCGCTGGGCGGCGTCGGGGTCATCGACGATCTGATCAAGATCCGCCGGTCGCGCAACCTGGGGTTGAACAAGACCGCCAAGACGGTCGGGCAGATCACCTCCGCGGTGCTGTTCGCGGTGTTGGTGTTGCAATTCCGCAACCCCGCCGGCCTGACACCGGGCAGCGCGGACTTGTCCTACGTGCGCGAGATCGCCACCGTCACGCTGGCTCCGGCGCTGTTCGTGCTGTTCTGCGTGGTGGTGGTGAGCGCCTGGTCCAACGCGGTCAACTTCACCGACGGCCTGGACGGGCTGGCCGCGGGCTGCATGGCGATGGTCACCGCCGCCTACGTGCTGATCACCTTCTGGCAGTACCGCAACGCCTGCGTCACCGCGCCCGGCCTGGGTTGTTACAACGTGCGCGATCCGCTGGACCTGGCGCTCATCGCGGCCGCGACCGCCGGTGCCTGCATCGGCTTTCTGTGGTGGAACGCCGCACCCGCCAAGATCTTCATGGGCGACACCGGGTCGCTGGCGCTGGGCGGGGTCATCGCCGGGTTGTCGATCACCAGCCGGACCGAGATCCTCGCGGTGGTGCTGGGCGCGCTGTTCGTCGCCGAAATCACCTCGGTGGTGGTGCAGATCCTGGCCTTTCGAACCACCGGCCGCCGGGTGTTCCGCATGGCGCCGTTTCACCACCACTTCGAGCTGCTCGGCTGGGCCGAAACCACGGTGATCATCCGATTCTGGCTGCTCACCGCGATCACCTGCGGTCTGGGCGTGGCCCTGTTTTACGGCGAGTGGCTGGCCGGCATCGGTGCCTGACATGCTCGATCCGCTGGCGCCGGGGGCGCCCGTGCTGGTGGCCGGTGGGCGGGTGACCGGTCAGGCGGTGCAATCCGCGCTGGCGCGCTGGGGTGCGACGCCGACGGTGTGTGACGACGATCCGGCCATGCTGCGGCCCTACGCCGTACGCGGGGTGGCCACCGCGCACCCCTCCGAGGCGATCCCGCGGATCGCCCGGTATGCCCTGGTGGTCGCCAGTCCCGGATACCGCCCCGAGGCGCCGGTGCTGGCCGCGGCCGCGGCGGCGGGCGTGCCCATCTGGGGCGACGTGGAGTTGGCCTGGCGGCTGGACGCGGCGGGCCGCTACGGGCGGCCGCGGCGCTGGCTGGTGGTGACCGGCACCAACGGCAAGACCACCACGACGTCGATGCTGCACGCCATGCTGACCGCGGACCGGCGCCGCAGCGTGCTGTGCGGCAACATCGGCAGTCCGGTGCTGGACATGCTCGATGAGCCCGCCGATCTGCTGGCCGTGGAGTTGTCCAGTTTCCAGCTGTACTGGGCGCCCTCGCTGCGCCCGGAGGCGGGCGCGGTGCTCAACATCGCCGAGGACCATTTGGACTGGCATCCCACGATGGCCGAGTACAGCGCGGCCAAGGCCCGGGTGCTGACCGGCCGGGTGGCGGTGGCCGGGCTGGACGACCGCCGGGCGGCCGCCCTGCTGAACGCCGCGCCGGCGCGGGTGCGGGTCGGATTCCGGCTGGGTCAACCGGCCGCCGGGGAGCTCGGGGTGCGCGACGGCCACCTGGTGGACCGGGCGTTCGCCGACGATCTGGCGCTGGCCCCGGTCGCGTCGATACCGGTGCCGGGCCCGGTCGGGGTGCTGGATGCGCTGGCCGCGGCGGCGCTGGCCCGCTCGGTCGGGGTGCCCGCCGGTGCGATCGCCGAAGCGATCGCGTCGTTTCGGGTGGGCCGGCATCGGTCCGAGGTGGTGGCCGTCGCCGACGGCATCACCTACGTCGACGACTCCAAGGCCACCAACCCGCACGCCGCGCTGGCTTCGGTGCTGGCCTACCCGCGGGTGGTGTGGCTGGCCGGTGGTCTGCTCAAGGGCGCGTCCCTGGACGCCGAGGTCGCCGGGATGGCGTCCCGGCTGGTCGGTGCGGTGCTGATCGGCCGAGATCGCGCGGTGGTTGCCGAGGCGTTATCGCGACACGCGCCCAAGGTCCCCGTCGTCCAGGTTGTGACAGGCGAGGATGCTGATATGTATGGGACTGATGTTGCTTGCGTGACAAAAGTTAATGATTCCGGCGATTCCGTGGGCGCCCGGGTGATGACCGCGGCCGTGGCCGCCGCCCGGGACATGGCCACCCCCGGCGACACGGTGCTGCTGGCGCCCGCCGGCGCGTCATTCGACCAGTTCGGCGACTACGCCGAGCGTGGCGAGGCGTTTGCGGCCGCCGTGCGCGCGGCGATCCGGTAGGCCGGTGTGGGTCGCGCGCTGACCCGGCCGTGGCGCCGGGGCACCAACGACACCGACGGTTCCCAACCCCCAGGGGCCGAGCCGCGCACCCGATTCGGCGCCTGGCTGGGTCGACCCCTGACCTCGTTTCACCTGATCATCGCCGTTGCCGCGTTGCTGACGAGCCTGGGCCTGATCATGGTGCTGTCGGCTTCGGGGGTGCGCTCCTACGACGACGACGGTTCGGCGTGGGTGATCTTCGGCAAACAGCTGCTGTGGACCATCGTTGGGCTGCTCGGGTGCTATGTCGCGTTGCGGATGTCGGTGCGGTTCATGCGCCGCATCGCGTTCGCCGGCTTCGCGATCACCATCGTGTTGTTGGTGCTGGTGCTTGTTCCCGGAATTGGCAAGGAGGCCAACGGCTCTCGCGGGTGGTTCGTGTTCGCCGGGTTGTCGATGCAGCCGTCCGAGCTGACCAAGATCGCGTTCGCCATCTGGGGTGCGCACCTGCTGGCCGCCCGGCGGATGGAGCGGGCGTCGCTGCGCGAGATGCTGATCCCGCTGGTGCCGGCGGCCGTCGTCGCGCTGGCGCTGATCGTGGCGCAGCCCGACCTGGGGCAGACGGTGTCGATGGGCATCATCTTGTTGGGCTTGCTGTGGTACGGCGGACTGCCGCTGCGGGTGTTCCTCAGCTCGCTGGCGGCGGTCGTGATCTCCGCGGCGATCCTGGCGGTGTCCGCGGGTTACCGGTCCGACCGGGTGCGGTCCTGGCTGAACCCCGACAACGACCCGCAGGACTCCGGTTACCAGGCCCGGCAGGCGAAGTTCGCGCTGGCCCACGGCGGCATCTTCGGCGATGGCCTGGGCCAGGGCGTGGCCAAGTGGAACTATCTGCCCAACGCGCACAACGACTTCATCTTCGCGATCATCGGCGAGGAGCTGGGCCTGGTCGGTGCGCTCGGGCTGCTGGGGCTGTTCGGATTGTTCGCCTACACCGGCATGCGGATCGCGCGTCGATCGGCCGACCCATTCCTGCGGCTGCTGACCGCCACCACGACGCTGTGGGTGCTCGGGCAGGCGTTCATCAACATCGGCTATGTGATCGGGCTGTTGCCGGTCACCGGCCTGCAGCTGCCGCTGATCTCGGCGGGAGGAACCTCCACGGCCGCAACACTTTCACTGATCGGGATCCTCGCCAACGCGGCCCGCCACGAGCCGGAGGCGGTGGCCGCGCTGCGGGCCGGACGCGACGACAAGGTGAACCGGCTGTTGCGGCTGCCGCCACCGGAACCGTATGTGCCGACCCGGCTGGAGGCGTTCCGCGACCGCACGTGGCCGCACTCGAGGCCGGCGGTCGCCAAGCCCCGGCGGCCGTCGGCACCTCGAGCGGCCGCTTTGGGTGCGCGCCGATCTGGCCGGACCGCCCGGATGCCGGCCTGGGGGCCCCACCCGCGTGCGGGGGAGCATCATGGATCTGGCCGACACCGCGTCAGTCAGGGGGCCGGCCAGCGTCATACACGGCGCGTTCGCGCGTTGGAAGGTCAGCGTTACGGGTGAACGACTCGGTCAGGGAGCCGGCCGGCGGCCCATCGCTGTCGGTCGTGCTGGCCGGCGGCGGCACCGCCGGCCACGTGGAGCCCGCGATGGCCGTCGCCGACGCGTTGAGCGCCCTGCGTGCGCGGGTCCGGATCACCGCGCTGGGCACCCCGCGGGGGCTGGAGACGCGGTTGGTGCCCGAGCGGGGCTATCACCTCGAGCTGATCACCGCGGTGCCGCTGCCGCGTAAGCTCGGCGGCGACCTGGCCCGGCTGCCACCGCGGGTGTGGCGCGCCGTCCGGGAGACCAGGGCGGTGCTTGACCAGGTGGACGCCGACGTCGTCGTCGGCTTCGGCGGGTATGTGGCGCTGCCGGCCTACCTGGCCGCACGGGGTGTCCCCGGCATCCCCGGGCGCAGGCGGCGCATCCCGGTGGTGATCCACGAGGCCAATGCCAGGGCGGGGCTGGCCAACCGGGTCGGCGCCCGCACCGCCGACCGGGTGCTGGCCGCGGTGCCGGACTCGGGGCTGCGGCGCGCCGAGGTGGTCGGCGTGCCGGTGCGGGCGGCGATCACCACGCTGGACCGCGCGGCGCTGCGGGCCCAGGCGCGGGCCCACTTCGGCTTCGCCGCCGACGCGCGGGTGTTGCTGGTGTTCGGCGGCTCGCAGGGCGCGGCCTCGCTGAACCGGGCGGTCTGCGCGGCCGCCGCCGACCTGGCCGCCGCCGGTGTTTCGGTGCTGCACGCCCACGGGCCCAAGAACGTCCTGCAGCTGCGCCAGCCTGCCCGGGGTGAGCCGCCGTACGTGGCGTTGCCCTACCTGGACCGGATGGATCTGGCCTACGCCGCCGCGGACTTGGTGATCTGTCGGTCCGGGGCGATGACGGTGGCGGAGGTGTCCGCGGTCGGTTTGCCGGCCATCTACGTGCCGCTGCCGATCGGCAACGGGGAGCAACGGCTCAACGCGCTGCCGGTGGTCAACGCCGGCGGCGGGATGCTGGTCGCCGATGCCGACCTGACGCCGGGACTGGTGGCCCGGGAGGTGGTCGGGCTGCTCACCGACTCGGCGCGGCTGGCCGGCATGACGGCGGCCGCCGCCCGGGTGGGCCATCCCGACGCCGCCCACCAGGTGGCCCGGGCGGCGCTGGATGTGGCCCGGCGGTCGCGTGCCGGGGAGGTCACCGCCGGGAGACGGCGGTGACCGGCGGGCCGTTGCCGCCCGAGCTGCGGCGGGTGCACATGGTCGGCGTCGGCGGGGCCGGCATGTCCGGCATCGCCCGCATCCTGCTCGACCGCGGCGCGCTGGTGTCCGGGTCGGACGCCAAGGAGTCGCGGGGGGTGCACGCGCTGCGCGCCCGGGGGGCGCTGATCCGCATCGGTCACGACCCGTCGGCGCTGGACCTGCTGCCGGGCGGGGCGACCGCGGTCATCACCACCCGCGCCGCCATCCCGAAAACCAACCCCGAGCTGGTCGAGGCCCGCCGCCGCGGCATCCCGGTGATGTTGCGCCCGGTCGTGCTTGCCAAGCTGATGGCCGGCCGGACCGCGTTGATGGTCACCGGCACCCACGGCAAGACGACGACGACGTCGATGCTCATCGTTGCCCTGCAGCACTGTGGGCGGGACCCGTCGTTCGCCGTCGGCGGTGAACTCGGCGAGGCCGGCACCAACGCCCACCACGGCAGTGGCGACTGCTTCGTCGCCGAAGCCGACGAAAGCGACGGCTCGCTGTTGGAATACACGCCCGACGTCGCGGTGGTCACCAACATCGAGTCCGATCACCTGGACTTCTACGGCAGCGCCCAGGCCTATGTCGCGGTGTTCGACTCGTTCGTGGAGCGGCTGGCGCCCGGGGGCGCGCTGGTGGTGTGCACCGACGATCCCGGCGCAGCCGCGCTGGCCCAGCGCACCGCCGAGCTGGGTATTCGGGTGCTGCGCTACGGCTCCACGCCGGTCGGGGGGGAGACCTTGGCGGCCACGTTGGTGTCCTGGGAGCAACAGGGTGTCGACGCGGTCGCGCACATCCAGCTGGCCGGCGAACCGCACCCGCGGGTGATGCGGCTCTCGGTTCCCGGCCGGCACATGGCGCTCAACGCGCTGGGTGCGCTGCTGGCGGCGATGCAGGTGGGCGCCCCGGTCGACGTGGTGCTCGACGGCCTGGCCGGTTTCGAGGGGGTGCGCCGGCGGTTCGACCTGGTGGGGGCCGTTGGGGACGGCCACGCAGCGGTGCGGGTGTTCGACGACTACGCCCACCACCCCACCGAGATCAGCGCGACGCTGGTGGCGGTGCGTACCGTGCTCGAGCACAGTGACGGCGGTCGTCTGCTGGTCGTCTTCCAGCCCCATTTGTATTCGCGGACAAAGGCTTTCGCTGCCGAGTTCGGCCGCGCGCTGGACGCGGCCGACCAGGTGTTCGTCCTCGACGTGTACGGCGCCAGAGAGCAGCCGCTGGCCGGTGTCAGCGGCGCCAGCGTCGCCGAGCACGTCGGCGTCCCGGTGCGCTATGTCCCGGACTTCTCGGCGGTCGCCGAGCAGGTGGCCGCGGCCGCCGGCCCGGGCGATGTGATCGTCACCATGGGCGCCGGAGACGTGACCTTGCTGGGGCCGGAGATCCTGACCGCGCTGCGGGCGCGGGCCAATCGCGGCGCGCCCGGCCGGCCGGGGGTGTTGCGGTGACCGGGCCGGACGACGGCTGCCCGACCGAGCCCTCCTCCGAATTCGAGGGCCCGCGCCGGCGGGCTCGTCGCGAACGGGCGGAGCGCCGCGCAGCCCAGGCTCGTGCCGCCGCGATCGAGCAGGCTCGTCGCGCGGCCAAGCGGCGAGGCCGCGGGCGGGTCGCCACCGAGCCCACCCCCCCCAAACCCGCTGCCCGCGGGGTGGTTCGCGGGTTGACAATGCTGCTGACGACGATGGTGGCGGTCATCGTGGGGATCGCGCTCGCGCTGGTGCTGTATTTCACCCCGGTGATGTCGGCTCGCGAGATCGTGGTCACCGGAACCGGGGCGGTGACCCGGGAGGAGGTCATCGACGTGGCGCGGGTACGGCCCGGGACGCCGTTGCTGCAGATCGACACGAACGTCGTCGCCGACCGGGTGGCCGCGATCCGGCGGGTGGCCAGCGCGCGGGTCCAGCGCCAGTACCCGTCGGCGCTGCGGATCACGATCGTCGAGCGACTTCCGGTGGTGGTGAAGGACTATCCCGACGGCCCCCACCTGTTCGACCGCGACGGCGTGGACTTCGCGACCGATCAGCCACCCGCGGCGCTGCCCTACCTCGATGTCGCCGATCCCGGTCCCAGTGATCCGGCCACCCTGGCCGCACTCAAGGTGTTGAGCCTGCTGCGTCCGGAGGTCGCCGGCCAGGTAGGCCGGATCGCGGCCCCGTCGGTGTCCGCGATCACCCTCACGCTGTCCGACGGGCGGATGGTGATCTGGGGGACCACCGATCGCTGCGAGGAAAAGGCCGAGAAGCTGGCGGCGCTGTTGACGCAGCCCGGGCGGACCTACGACGTGTCCAGCCCCGATCTGCCGACCGTGAAATAGCGCCGTAGAGCCGGTCGCGCCCACAAAAAATGCGTGCCGCACCTCGGCGCGCCTGCACGGCTAGCCCGCGTCATCACCATACGGTTCTGGTTACACGGAGCTACTTGACATAACTCTAACTCTATGGTTGAGGTTGAGAGTTTTGCAAGCAGACACACCGCCGGAGAACCGCCCCACCAGGGAGGAAGACGAATGATGACCCCCCCGCACAACTACCTGGCCGTGATCAAGGTCGTGGGCATCGGTGGCGGCGGCGTCAACGCCGTCAACCGGATGATCGAACAGGGCCTCAAGGGTGTGGAGTTCATCGCGATCAACACCGATGCGCAGGCGCTGTTGATGAGCGACGCCGACGTCAAACTCGACGTCGGCCGCGATTCCACCCGCGGGCTGGGCGCCGGCGCCGATCCCGAGGTCGGACGCAAGGCCGCCGAGGACGCCAAGGACGAGATCGAGGAGCTGCTGCGCGGCGCCGACATGGTGTTCGTCACCGCCGGTGAAGGCGGCGGCACCGGCACCGGCGGGGCGCCCGTCGTCGCCAGCATCGCCCGCAAGCTGGGTGCGTTGACGGTCGGGGTGGTCACCCGACCGTTCTCGTTCGAGGGCAAGCGCCGCGGCAATCAGGCCGAAGCCGGCATCGCGGCGCTGCGCGAGAGTTGCGACACCCTCATCGTGATCCCCAACGACCGGTTGCTGCAGATGGGCGACGCCGCGGTGTCCCTGATGGACGCCTTCCGCAGCGCCGACGAGGTGCTGCTCAACGGCGTGCAGGGGATCACCGATCTGATCACCACCCCCGGCCTGATCAACGTCGACTTCGCCGACGTCAAGGGCATCATGTCCGGTGCCGGCACCGCGCTGATGGGCATCGGTTCGGCCCGCGGAGAGGGCCGGTCGCTCAAGGCCGCCGAGATCGCCATCAACTCGCCGCTGCTGGAGGCCTCGATGGAGGGCGCGCGGGGGGTGCTGATGTCCATCGCGGGCGGCAGCGACCTGGGCCTTTTCGAGATCAACGAGGCGGCCTCGCTGGTGCAGGACGCCGCCCACCAAGACGCGAACATCATCTTCGGGACCGTGATCGACGACTCGCTCGGCGACGAGGTGCGGGTCACCGTCATCGCGGCCGGCTTCGACGCCAACGGCGCGGGTCGCAAGCCGTTGCTGGGCGAGACCGGCGGCGCTCACCGCATCGAGTCGGCCAAGGCGGGCAAGCTCAGCTCGACGCTGTTCGAGCCGGTCGACGCGGTGAGCGTGCCGATCCACACCAACGGCTCCACCCTGAGCATCGGCGGCGACGACGACGACGTCGACGTGCCACCCTTCATGCGCCGCTGAGGGGCCGGCCACGGACTCCGGATACTGAACAGGTGAGCGTTCGCATCCGCCGGGTGGTGACCACCCGGGCCGGCGGCGTGTCGGTGCCGCCGTTCGACACCTTCAACCTGGCCGATCACGTCGGCGACGACCCGGCGGCGGTGGCGGCCAACCGCGCCCGGCTGGCCGCGGCCATCGGCCTGACCGGGGATCGCGTGCTGTGGATGAACCAGGTGCACGGCGTCCGGGTGGCGGTGGTCGACGGGCCGCGCGAGGCGGCGGTGGGCGACACCGACGCGTTGGTGACCGGCACGCCCCGACTGGCGCTGGCCGTGTTGACCGCGGACTGTGTGCCGGTTCTGCTGGCCGACGCGCGCGCCGGTGTCGTGGGGGCGGTGCACGCCGGTCGGGTGGGCGCGCAGCGCGGTGTGGTGGCCCGGGCGGTGGCGGCCATGCTGGAGCTGGGTGCACACGCCGGCGACATGTCGGCGCTTTTGGGCCCGGCGGTCAGTGGCCGCAACTACGAAGTGCCGCCGGAGATGGCCGACGACGTCGAGGCGGCGTTGCCGGGCAGCCGCGCCACCACCTCCGCCGGAACCGCCGCTCTCGACATTCGCGCCGGAATCGCTTGCCAACTCAGGGATTTGGGTGTGACGTCCATCGAGGTCGACCCGCGCTGCACGGTGGCCGACCCGACCCTTTTCAGTCATCGGCGCAGCAATCCCACCGGGCGGCTGGCGTCGTTGGTGTGGATGGAATGACCGCGATGGTGGTGGAGATGCCGGCCGCCGGCACGGAGGGCGAGCGCCAATCGGAATTGATGCACGCGTTGGCGGCGGTGCGATCGCGGCTCGTCGCGGCCGCAGAGGCGGCGGGCCGGAACGTGGGAGAAATTCAACTGCTGCCGATTACCAAATTCTTTCCAGCAACCGATGTGGCGATTTTGTCCCGGCTGGGTTGTCGGGCCGTTGGCGAATCGCGAGAGCAGGAGGCCGCGGCAAAGGTTGTCGAACTCGCGCGGCTGTGTGCGGTTCCCCTGCGAGCGGGCTCCGGCGGCATCCAGTGGCACATGGTGGGCAGGATTCAGCGGAACAAGGTCCGGTCGCTGGCCCGCTGGGCGCACACCGCGCACTCGGTGGACAGCGCGCGGCTAGTGACCGCGCTGGAGAGGGCGGTTGCCGCGGCGCAGGCCGAGCGTCGGCGCGACGGTCGGCTGCGGGTCTACGTCCAGGTCAGCCTGGACGGCGACCCGTCCCGGGGCGGCGTGGACCTAAACAAGCCTGGCGCCGTTGACCGGATCTGCGCGCAGGTCCAGCAGTCGCAGAGCCTGGAACTGGTTGGCCTGATGGGCATTCCGCCGCTGGACTGGGACCCCGACCGGGCCTATGACCGGCTGCAATGCGAGCACGCCAGGGTGCTCGAATCGTTCCCGACGGCGGTCGGATTGTCCGCCGGCATGTCCGGGGACCTGGAAATCGCCGTCAAACATGGTTCGACGTGTGTGCGTGTCGGTACCGCACTCATGGGTCCTCGGCGGTTACGGTCACCGTAAGTAGTCACTGTAGTCACACCTTCATCACAGGCAACAACTCTCCCAGGGTTAGAAGGGGTCACACGATGAGCACACTGCACAAGGTCAAGGCTTACTTCGGTATGGCTCCGATGGAGGACTACGACGACGACTATTACGACGACCGCGCGCCCTCGCGGGGCTATTCGCGGTCCCGATTCGACGACGATTACGGCCGCTACGAACGCCGCGACTACGACGATCCCCGCCGGGACCCGCGTGGCGACCTCCGCGAACCCGCCGACTATCCGCCGCCCAGCAGCTATCGCGGCGGCTACCCCGACGAACCCCGTTTTGCGCCCCGCGAGTTCGACCGCACCGAGATGGCCCGGCCCCGGTTCGGGTCGTGGTTGCGCGGCTCCACCCGCGGTGCGCTGGCGATGGACCCGCGCCGGATGGCGATGATGTTCGAGGAAGGCCATCCGCTGTCGAAGATCACCACGCTGCGGCCCAAGGATTACAGCGAGGCCCGCACCATCGGCGAGCGGTTCCGCGACGGCACCCCGGTCATCATGGATCTGGTCTCGATGGACAACGCCGATGCCAAACGGCTGGTCGACTTTGCGGCCGGCTTGGCCTTCGCGCTGCGCGGCTCGTTCGACAAGGTCGCCACCAAGGTATTCCTGCTGTCGCCCGCGGACATCGACGTGTCCCCCGAGGAGCGCCGCCGGATCGCCGAAACCGGCTTCTACGCTTACCAATAGCCGCGACCGCCGGTTGGCGGTCTCGGCGGTCACCGGGTTGCGAGTCCACCTGGTCCGGTGAGTCGGTAGGCTTGCCCATGCCGCCCGCACGGGCGGCATATTGACATCCTCATCGGTAAGGTCGGGCTTTCGTTGGCGCTGTTTTTTCAGATCCTCGGGTTTGGGCTCTTCGTCTTCTGGCTGCTGCTGATCGCTCGGGTGGTCGTCGAGTTCATCCGCTCGTTCAGCCGTGACTGGCGGCCCACCGGTATCACCGTGGTAATACTGGAGCTCATCATGTCGGTCACCGATCCGCCGGTGAAACTGCTACGCCGGCTGATCCCGCAACTCACCATCGGCGCGGTCCGCTTCGACCTGTCCATCATGGTGCTGCTGCTGATCGCATTCATCGGCATGCAGCTGGCGTTCGGCGCCGCAACGTGAGCCGCAGGCCGCCGGGCTGGGGTTTGGGCGACGGTTCGGCCACGATTCGGCGACAAGTTTGGCGCGTGCGATTTTCGAATCTAAGGAATGTGATTTATTTGCCTTAGAGATTGAAATTGGTCCTTATTTATTCGTCCAATCGGCAACCGCCGAGTCTGGTGTGACAGGATGGACGGTAGTTGCACGACGGCTACCGCACCGTTCTACACTTTCCAGATTGTTTGACCGTCCAGGAACTCGAGGGGACAAAGAATGCCGCTGACACCTGCCGACGTCCACAATGTGGCGTTCAGTAAGCCGCCCATCGGCAAGCGCGGGTACAACGAAGATGAGGTTGACGCCTTCCTTGACCTGGTGGAAAACGAGTTGACGCGGCTCATCGAGGAGAACTCCGATCTGCGTCAACGAATCCATGAGCTAGACCAGGAGCTGGCCGCGGCCGGTGGCCCCGGCGCCGCTCCCACCGTTGCTCAGGCAGTTCCGGTCTACGAACCGGAAGCCAAACCGGCCGCGGTGGGGACGACCGAGGAACAGGCCCTGAAGGCGGCTCGCGTCCTGAGCCTGGCGCAAGACACCGCTGACCGGCTCACCGGCACGGCCAAGGCCGAGTCGGACAAGATGTTGGCCGATGCCCGCGCCAACGCCGACCAGATCCTCAGCGAGGCCCGGCACACCGCGGAGGTCACGGTCGCCGAGGCCCGGCAACGCGCCGACGCGATGTTGGCCGATGCTCAAAGCCGGTCCGAGGCTCAGTTGCGTCAGGCACAAGAGAAGGCCGACGCCCTGCAGGCCGACGCCGAACGCAAACACTCCGAGATCATGGGGACCATCAACCAGCAGCGCACGGTGCTGGAAGGCCGTCTCGAGCAACTGCGCACGTTCGAACGTGAGTACCGCACCCGGCTCAAGACCTACCTGGAATCCCAGCTGGAGGAGCTCGGCCAGCGCGGCTCGGCGGCGCCGGTCGATTCCAGCGCGGATGCCGGTGGGTTCGATCAGTTCAATCGGGGTAATAACTAGATCGGCGGTCGCGCGTCAGACTCCGGGTCGGCTCCAGGGCCCTGGTAGGTTTGGCAGTCGCTGCTCGCCGGCTGGAGGATGACCCGTGCTGATCATTGCGCTCGTGCTGGCCCTGATCGGGCTCGTCGCGTTGGTATTCGCGGTCGTCACCAGCAACGAGTTGGTGGCCTGGGTGTGCATCGGGGCCAGCGCGCTGGGTGTGGTGCTGCTGATCGTCGATGCGATCCGGGAGCGTCAGCACCATGCGGCCGGCGATCACGCCGAGTCCGACGAGCCCGCGGAGGTCGAGGAGGCCGTCGATTACCCGGACGAGGCCGACGCCGGGGAGGCTGGCGCCGCCGACGACACCGGTTCCGAAGCGACCGAGGAGTCACCGGTGTCCGCCGACCACAGCGGCGACGAGGGCACCAGGTAGCGCCCGTCGGCGGGCCGAAAGCGTGTCCGAGGGGGGACTTGAACCCCCACGCCCATGAGTAGGGCACTAGCACCTCAAGCTAGCGCGTCTGCCATTCCGCCACTCGGACAAGACCCACCCGGGGTAGCAGCTAAGGCTATCGGATTGGCTAGCGTCAGCCCAACCGGGCTCGGCATGGATGGGCCGGGGCTGGGCGGCGCCGCGAGTGATAGGAAAGGTGACTGTGATGGTCGAGACCACGGCGGCAACCGAGCCGAGCGACGATGTTGTCGAGGTTGTCAGCCGGTTGATCCGCTTCGACACCACCAACACCGGCGAACCCGCGACGACCAAGGGCGAGGCCGAGTGCGCGCAGTGGATCGCCGAGCGGCTCGCCGAGGTCGGCTACCAGACCGAATATGTCGAATCCGGTGCGCCCGGCCGGGGCAACGTGTTCGCCCGGTTGGCGGGTGCCCAAGGCGAAGCCGGCTCCCGCGGGGCGCTGCTGGTCCACGGGCACCTCGACGTGGTGCCGGCCGAGCCGGCCGAATGGAGCGTGCACCCGTTTTCCGGTGCGATCGAAGACGACTACGTGTGGGGCCGCGGCGCGGTCGACATGAAGGACATGGTCGGCATGATGGTCGTGGTCGCCCGCAGGCTCCGCAAGGCCGGCATCGTGCCGCCGCGTGACGTGGTGTTCGCCTTCCTCGCCGACGAGGAGCACGGCGGCAGGTATGGCTCGCAGTGGCTGGTCGACAATCGGCCCGATTTGTTCGACGGTGTCACCGAGGCGATCGGCGAGGTCGGCGGTTTTTCCCTGACGGTTCCCCGACGCGACGGCGGTGAGCGCCGCCTCTACCTGATCGAGACGGCCGAGAAGGGCATCCAGTGGATGCGGCTGACCGCCCGGGGCCGGGCCGGACACGGCTCGATGGTGCACGACCACAACGCGGTCACCGCCGTCGCCGAAGCGGTCGCCCGGCTGGGCCGTCACCGGTTTCCGCTGGTGTGCACCGACACCGTCGCCCAGTTCCTGGCCGCGGTCAGCGAGGAGACCGGCTTCACCTTCGACCCCGAATCGCCCGACCTGGAGGGGGCGATCGACAAGCTGGGCCCGATGGCGCGCATGCTGCAGGCCGTGCTGCACGACACCGCCAACCCGACGATGCTCAAAGCCGGGTACAAGGCCAACGTGGTGCCGGCGACCGCGGAAGCGGTGGTGGATTGCCGGGTGCTGCCCGGCCGGCAGGCGGCTTTCGAAGCCGAGGTCGACGAGTTGATCGGCCCCGACGTGAGCCGGGAGTGGATCGCGGACTTGCCGTCCTATGAGACCAGCTTCGACGGGGATCTGGTCGATGCGATGACCGCCGCGGTGCTCGCGGTCGATCCCGACGGCCGGACCGTGCCCTACATGCTCTCCGGCGGGACGGATGCGAAGGCCTTCGCGCGCTTGGGGATTCGCTGCTTTGGCTTCAGCCCGCTGCGGTTACCGCCGGAATTGGATTTCGCCTCGCTGTTCCACGGGGTCGACGAACGGGTACCCGTCGGCGCGCTGCGGTTCGGCACCGAGGTGCTGACCCACCTGTTGACACACTGCTAGTTCGAGGTAGTCGGAAAAATTGAGGCGAGTCGCCATCACACGAGAGGACTGACCATGACATCGAAGCCGGACCCCTACGACGCGCTGCCCAAACTCCCGTCGTTCATCCTGACCTCGGACTCGATCGCCGACGGGCAGCCGCTGGCCACAGCCCAGGTCAGCGGAATCATGGGCGCGGGCGGACGGGATGCCAGTCCGCAGCTGAGCTGGTCGGGATTTCCCGGGGAGACGCGCAGTTTCGCGGTCACGGTCTACGACCCGGACGCCCCGACCCTGTCCGGGTTCTGGCACTGGGCGGTGGCCAACCTGCCCGCCGAGGTCACCGAGTTGCCCGAGGGTGCGGGCGACGGCCGGGAGCTGCCCGGCGGCGCGCTGACGCTGGTCAACGACGCCGGCCTACGCCGCTACGTCGGCGCCGCGCCGCCGCCCGGCCACGGCGTGCACCGCTACTACGTCGCGGTGCACGCCGTGCGGCTGGACAGGCTCGACCTCCCCGCCGACGCCAGCCCCGCGTATCTGGGGTTCAACCTGTTCCAGCACGCGATCGCCCGGGCGGTGATCCACGGGACCTACCAGCAGAAGTAAAGCTCACGCGGCGTCACGTTCGAGCCGCCGACCCGACCGCCTGACCCAGCGAGGCGAACCCGCCGTCATGCAGCCGGCGGGCGATCCCGTCGTGAACGTGCTTGGCCCACAAGCCCCCGCCGTAGATGAACCCGGTATAGCCCTGCAGCAGCGACGCGCCCGCGGTGATGCGGTCCCAGGCGTCGTCGGCGTTCTCGATACCGCCCACGCTGATCAGCGCCAGCCGATCGCCGACGCGGGCATGCAGCCGGCGCAGCACCTCGATGGCGCGGCGCGCCAACGGCGGTCCGGAGATGCCACCGTCGCCCAGCTCCGCGACTCCCGGGGTGACCAGTCCCGCGCGCGACACCGTGGTGTTGGTTGCCACCACGCCGGCCAGCCCCAGCTCGACGGCCAGGTCGGCGATGTCGTCGATGTCGGAATCGCAGAGGTCCGGTGCGATCTTCACCAGCACCGGCGTGGAGGTTCTGGAGGCCTCGGCCTGCACGGCCGACAGGATGGGCCGCAGCGATTCGACCGCCTGCAGGTCACGCAGCCCCGGCGTGTTCGGGGAGCTGACGTTGACCACCAGATACGACGCCAGTGGGGCCACCAGCCGCGCGCTGGCCCGGTAGTCGTCGACGGCGTCGGCGGCCGGGGTGGTCTTGCTCTTGCCGATGTTCACCCCGATCGGTATGTCGGGCCGGTGCCGCGCGAGCCGGATCGCCAGCGCGCCGGCGCCGTGGTTGTTGAATCCCATCCGGTTCAGCAGCGCGCGGTCGCCGGGCAGGCGGAACAGGCGCGGCGCCGGGTTGCCGGGCTGGGGGTGCGCGGTGACGGTGCCGATCTCGGCGTAGCCGAAACCCAACGCACCCCAGGTGGTCAGGCCGGCGCCGTCCTTGTCGAACCCGGCCGCCAGACCGAGCGGTCCCGGGAAGCGCACCCCGAACACCGTGCTGGCCAGCACCGGATCGGTGGGGCCCAGCAGCCCTCGCAGCAGTCGGCGCGCCGCCGCGATGGCGGTCAGGCCGCGCAGCACCGCGAAAACCAGCGTGTGGACACGTTCGGGCGGAACCAAAAACAGCAGCCGGCGCAGCAGGCGATACATCCGATGACCGTCGCCCAAGGTCACAGCGCCGGCTGGTCGGGACGGCGGTTGGTGTCCGCGTTGTCTAGACGAGATTTCTTGCGGCGCAACAGCACCCGTCTGCTGCCGTCGGTGTAGAGGCGCACCCGCGTCAGCTCCCAGCCGCGGTACTCGGCCTCGATGGACAACCGGGTGGTCGCGCTGACCCGGGTCACCTCCGGCGGCAGGCGCAGCGGCGCCCACTCGTACTCGTCGGACATCTCGGTGTCCCAGCCCGCGGGCAACCGGCTGCGACGCGGCGCGGTCAACGCGAACCCGCCGCGTGCTCGATGACCTGGACTCCGGCGCCGGACCCCGACACCACGTACAGGGTGTCCGAGGTTTCGTCAAAGGCCAGCGAGTTGGGTTGCTGCACGGTCGGGTAACGCACCTTTTCCACGGGTATTCCGGTGGACAGATCGTAACCAATGACGACGTTGGACGCGGTTTGGGATACCCAGGCCAACTCGCGGGATCCGGCCAGCCCGTGGGGGGCCTGCCGCACCGGGTAGGCCTGGCGCAGGATCAACGGGTCGACGCCGTACACGAGCAGCTGGTCGCCGCGGGTGTCGGCGACCAGCACCCGGCCCAGCGGATCGGCGGCCATGGCGGTCGCGCCCTGGCCGGCGCGCAGCGCCTGCCGGGCAGCCCCGTCGGCGCCGATCGTGGTCACCGACGTCTGGCCACGATCCAGCACCACGGCGGTATTTCCGTGCGTGACCAGGGCATCGACGCGTGCGAAGATCGTGATCCGGTTGGTGATCGTGGCGTCCGCGGCGAGCGTGGACACGGCGCCGTCGGCGCTACCCAGCACCAGCTTGCCGTCGGCCCGGCGCGCGATGGCGGTGTATTCGACGGCGTCGGCGACGTCGACCCGGGCGATGTGGCCGGCGGACAGGTCGACGGTGAAGAAGCCCCCCCGGGTGGCCAAGTAGGCCGTGCCGCGGCCGTCGCAGGTGATCGCGGACGCCGGTCCCGGCAGGGCGATCACCCGCGGCGCGGCCCGGGCATCGTCGAACACGCTGATGCTGGCGGGTGCGGACGGGTCGGCGCCGGGGGACAGCACCACCAACGTGCGTGT